>DHPI01000007.1:35740-37635 GCA_002407865.1 Spirochaetia bacterium UBA5368 | reverse complement strand
CTATCAGCGCTTTAAAGGCGCGATGCAGGAGCGCAGCGACATCGGGTCGATGTATCTCTCGCCGTTTATCGACGATGTGGGGCCCGCGTACCGGGCGAGCGATATCGCGATCAGCCGCGCAGGCTCCGGCGTGATGGTGGAGTTGGCCGCGATGGGCGTGCCATCGGTGCTGATACCGTTTCCGCATGCGGCGATGGATCACCAGGAAAGAAATGCGGATGTCTTCGCGAATGCGGGGGCATCGGTGAAGATAGCGAACGAGAAAGCGGTTCCCGAGGTCGTGGGGCCGATGCTCGGCGAGCTTTTAAATAACCAGACACAGTTGCAGAAGATGTCGGACAGGGCGCTCGCGATAGCGCGGCCGGCGGCGGCGGCGACGATTGTACAATCCATTCTGGATTCAGTATCCGGAAAAACAGCGGAGTAAATTTGTGTTCAGAAAATCGAAGAAAATGCATTTTATAGGAATCGGCGGCATCGGCATGAGCGGCATCGCAGAGATACTCATCAACCTTGGCTATTCGGTCTCGGGTTCCGACCTCAGGGAATCCGAGCAGACGCGGAGGCTGCAAGCGCTTGGCGCGAAGATATTCATCGGCCATTATTCGTCGAATATAGAGAATTGCAACGTGGTGGTGACATCCAGCGCCATCAGCCGCAACAACCCGGAGATGACCGAGGCGCGCAACCGCAAAATCCCCATAATACACCGCTCGGAAATGCTTGCGGAGCTTGTGCGCCTGAAGCACGGTATCGGTGTGGCCGGCACTCACGGCAAGACCACCACGTCGTCGCTGCTGGCGTATGTGCTGTATTACGGTGCTGTCAATCCGACCGCGGTTATCGGCGGCAAGGTGCTCAATTTCAATTCGAACGCAAAGATAGGGCAGGGCGAGTACATCGTCTTCGAGGCCGACGAATCAGACGGATCGTTTCTGACGCTGCTTCCGTGTATCGCCGTTGTGACCAACATCGACGCCGATCATCTCGACCACTACAAGTATTTCGAGGGGCTCAAGGACGCATTTCTCCAGTATATCAACCATGTGCCCTTCTATGGCTATTCGGTGCTCTGCATTGACGACCGGACTGTGGCCGAACTGCTGCCGAAAGTCGAGCGCCCGTACGTGACGTACGGATTTTCCGAGCACGCGGATTTCAGGGCCGCCGACGTGCGGATGATAAATGGCTCGACAGTGTACACCTGCTATTATAAAAATGAAAAACTTGGCGAGATACGGCTGGGACTTCTGGGAAGGCACAATGTCGTCAATTCGCTTGCTGTCGTCGCGGTCGCTTACGATCTTGGACTCAATTTCAGGGTGATACAGGAAGGCATCGCCGACTTCAGAGGCGTGGGGCGCAGAATGGAGCGCGTCGGCGAGGAGAAGGGGGTCGTCGTGATGGATGATTACGGCCACCATCCCACCGAGATACGGGCGACGATCGACGCGCTGAAAAATCTTGACAGGAGACTGGTGGTCGTGTTTCAGCCGCACCGATACACGCGTACGCAGTTGCTGTTCGAGGAATTCGGCAAGTGTTTCAGCGGTGCCGACGAACTTTATCTTACCGAAATATATCCCGCGGGCGAGGACCCCATTGACGGCGTGACGTCGCGGCTCATTGCGGACGCGGTAGAGAAATACGATTCGAGGGATGTTTCGGTGATTTCCCGGTTTCAGGATATTCCGGAGGCGATAGTGAAAAATCTGCGCGGGGGCGACGTTGTGCTTACCCTCGGTGCGGGCGATATCTATAAAGCGGGGCCGATGATACTCGAACGCATACGGGAAACGATGTGAGAGAGCGATGAAGCAGGGCGCCATGAAATATGTCACCGCATACTGCGCCGCGCTAACGGCCGTGGCCGTGCTTGCGGCGCAGTATGCGGC
>DHPI01000007.1:34920-35587 GCA_002407865.1 Spirochaetia bacterium UBA5368 | reverse complement strand
GTATGCGGCCTTTGCGTCGCGTGATGTGCGGCGTGTGAAGGCGCTGGAATTTCGCGGGCTCAATTATCTTGGCCGCGGTGAGGTGCTCGCCGGTGTGAATGCGGCCGTCGATAACGGCGATATTGTCATCGATATGGATGGCCTGAAAAATTCGCTGAAAAAAAATCCGATGGTGCGGGCGTTCCAGTTTGACGAGCGCGACGGCAGGCTGGCCGTCATCGTCATCGAAAACGAGCCGGCGTACCTGGTTGCGCTTGTCCAGAACGGGAAAACGATTCCTGTCGAACTTGATGAAAAATTCAGGGTGATTTCGGCGTACAGGGCGCATGCGTATGACAAACCGATTCTGATCTGTAACGCCGAAATGATGGCGGGCGGAAAACCCTCGACGCGCCTGATCGATCTGCTTTGCATGCTGCGCGATCTGAAACACAGGGGGCTTGATGTGTACCGTGAAATCGCGGAAATTGATGCGACGGCATATCCCGTGTCGGTTATACGCCTTCGCGGCAGACTAACACGGTTTACGATGCGGCTTGACAGGGAAAACCTGCGCACGTTGAATTACATGGCGGGATACTGTGATGAAAGACGGCGGTATCCCGGCGACGTGCAAATTTACGGCGAACGCGCTGTGATGAAATGAAAAAGGAGATGCGCGATGGAT
>DHPI01000007.1:30706-34768 GCA_002407865.1 Spirochaetia bacterium UBA5368 | reverse complement strand
ATGGATGATGCGGTTGTCGGCCTCGACATAGGAACAACGAAAACCTGTGCGGTGATCGGGTTTGTCAATGAGAACAATCTCATCGAGGTTGCCGGCGTTGGCGTGGCCCCCTCGAGGGGGTTGAAAAACGGCATCATTGTGAACATAGACAATACTGTATCGTCGATAGTGAAAGCGGTTGAAGACGCCGAACTTATGGCGGGCACTGAAATAAATACCGTCTATGTCGGTGTTACGGGACAGCACATCAAGGGAGAAAACTCGAAGGGCGTCGTCGCGGTGTCGAACCGCCAGCGGACCATCACCCCGCTCGAGATAAAGCGCGTTATCGAAGCGGCCCAGGCGATCGTGATCCCTGTCGACCGGGAGATCGTTCATGTGCTCTCGAAGGAATTCGCCGTTGACGACCAGACCGGCATCAAAGACCCTATCGGCATGAGCGGCGTGCGTCTCGAAGCGGAGGTGCACATCATCACGGGAGCCAGTACAAGCATCCAGAACCTGTTGAAATCCATCAACAGGGCTGGATATCAGTGTAATGATGTCATCTTCGCGCCGCTTGCCTCGGCGGAAGCAACGCTCAGCCGCGACGAAAAGGAACTCGGCGTGGCGCTTGTGGATATCGGCGGCGGCACCACCGATATCGTTGTGTTCATCGAGGGCGGCGTTGCGTATTCGTCGGTGCTCTCCATCGGCGGCATTCACGTGACAAACGATATCTCCATCGGCCTTCGCACGCCCCTTGATTCGGCCGAGGTGATAAAGAAAAAATACGGGTGCTCGGTCATCGATATCGTGGATGCGTCCGAGACGATAGAGGTGCCGTCGGTCGGCGGCCGTGCCCCGCGGCGGCTATTCAGGCAGGAGCTTGCGCAGATCATCGAGCCCCGCATGACGGAGATAATGGAAATGATAGACCGTGAGCTTATGAAAAGCGGCAAAAAGGAAATACTTGCGGCCGGGATCGTTCTCACCGGCGGCGGCAGCATGATAGAGGGATGCGTCGAGGCGGCGGAACGCGTGTTCAATATGCCGGTGCGTGTCGGTGTTGCGCGTGAGATCGCCGGGCTGAAGGATGTCGTTGCTTCGCCGCTGTATTCAAACGGGGTCGGGCTTTTGAAGTATGGCGTCAAGATGAGCCAGTTTCGCAGTAAATCGAAGTATACGAAAGAAGGCGGTATCTTGTCGTTTGGCAAACGCGTAAGGAAGTTTTTCGAGGATTATCTGTAGTGTTTTTTCGAGCTTGAATGCGACATAATATTTTGACAAAAAACAGGGGGGAGGAGGATGTTCAAACTGGAGGAAGAAAAGCCGTTAACAACTATCATCAAGGTTGTCGGTGTCGGCGGGGCGGGCACTAACGCGATTAACCGCATGATCGCCACGGGAATGAACGGCGTCGAGTTCATTGTCGTGAATACCGACGCGCAGCATCTCAGAGAGTCGCTCGCGGAGGTGAAGATCCAGATTGGGATGAAATTGACGCGCGGTCTTGGAGCGGGCGCGGACCCGGACGTTGGGCGCGAGGCCGCCAATGAGGACAGGGACAAGATCCTCAAAGCGCTCAAGGGCGCCGACATGGTGTTTGTCACTGCAGGCATGGGCGGCGGCACCGGTACCGGCGCGGCGCCGGTCGTCGCGGAAGTCGCGAAGGAGCAGAACGCGCTGGTTGTCGGCGTTGTCACAAAACCGTTCAGGGTTGAGGGTAAGCGCCGAACCGACCGTGCGGAAGAGGGGATACGAAACCTCAAGGAAAAGGTGGATACGCTCATTACCATTCCGAACGATCTGCTGCTGAAGATCATCGATCGCAAAACGCCTATCGACGAGGCGTTCAAACTGGCGGATGATATACTTCGTCAGGGAGTGCAAGGGATTTCCGATCTCATCATGATTACGGGGCTGGTGAATGTTGACTTTGCCGACGTCAGGACGGTGATGAAAGAAACCGGCGATGCGCTCATGGGCGTGGGCATTGGCACCGGCGAAAACAAGGCTATCGAGGCCACGCAGATGGCGATCAACAGCCCGCTCCTTGAAGAAACAAGCATCGAGGGGGCCAAGGCGGTGCTGATCAATATTGCGGGCGGCAACGACCTGTCGCTGCACGAGGTCAACGAGGTGACCGATATCATCACCCGCCAGGTGGACCCCGAAGCGAACATCATCTTTGGCACTACCATCGATCCGGCGCTCGACGAAAAGGTGCGCGTCACGGTGATTGCGACCGGCTTTGACAGGAAAAAGAACATGCTTTCACGGAAGCCCGACGGCGAAATGGACAGGAAGACCGGTACGTCACTTACCCTGATAGAAGGAAAAAACCAGGCGAAGGCCGAGCGAAAGTCGTCTGTGGCAATGCAGACATTTTCTCTCGATTATGAAAAACGGCGATTGCGCGAACCAAACAGGGAGCTTTCTTCGGAAGATTTGGAGATTCCCGCGTTTTTGCGCCGCCACATGGATTGATTGAACATCCCCCTCTGTGCCGCCGCGGGAGCTCGCCCGCGGCGGCGTGTCAGCGCGCGTACATGTATGCTGCTGACGCGGCCGCGAAAGCATGAAGCCTGATGCCGCAAAGTCGGCGAACCGCGCATGCGGAGAGCGATCATCCCTTGATTGAACTCTTTCGCGTCGAATAATACTCTCTTGAAATTACTTGAATAATAAAACCGGTGCTGTAGTGTGTGTACCGATGCGGATATCGCTACACACCAGAGAATGTATACGAAAATGCATCGGTTCGTTCGATGCGGTTGTGCCGCTTGCAGGCGATGCGTCTATGCGCGAATATTTCAGGATTTTTCGGGGAGATGCCAGCCTTATTCTCTGTATAGATGCGGCGTTTCGGGGCGCGAGCCTCGATACATATCCATTTTGTGTTGTGCAGAAGCTGTATCGAGAACACGGCATTCCCGTACCGGATATCGTCGATGCCGATACCGACGAAGGGTTTCTGCTGTTGAGTGATCTCGGTGATTTGCCCCTGGAGGACGCGGTCTGCCGGCTGTCTCGCGATGAACTGCAATCCGTCTATGAGCGCCTGCTCGAGATTATCGTATCGATCCAGGCAATACCCCGCGGAACCGGCGGCATCCCGTTTAGCCTTTCGTTCGACATGGACAAGCTCATGTTCGAGTTCGATTTTTTTATCACACACGCGCTTGGCGCCTACTTCCAGGTACCGCCGGATGATGCGGTCGCGGCGCTGCGGGGCGAGTTCAGCCGAATTGCCGCGCTGCTGGTAAAGCCGGAAAGTTTCGTGCTTGCCCACAGGGATTATCATTGCAGAAATGTGATGCTGGTAAACGGCTCACCCTGTATTATCGATTTTCAGGACAGCCGCATGGGGCTGCCGCAGTACGATGTGGTATCGTTGCTGCGCGACTCGTACGTGCGGCTTGACGATCCCCTGTTCGCGCGCCTGAAGCGCCGCTATTACGATATTTCGTACGGGCGCATTCACACGATGGCGCTCGGCGAATACGAATATTACTTCGATCTCATGGCGTTTCAGCGCAACGTGAAGGCGCTGGGCACGTTCGGCTACCAGGTGACTGCCCTGAAACGGGCGCACTATGAAAACTACATTAAAAATACGGCGCGCTATCTTGGCGGGTATATATCCAGGCGCGATGAATTGAAACCCGCCGGTGCGCTGCTGCGGCCGTATCTGGGGGATGACTGGTGAAGGGATTTATACTTGCCGCCGGTTATGGGGAGCGTCTCAGGCCGCTGACCGATCGCACGCCGAAGCCGCTCCTTCCGGTGATGAATACGGCAACCATATGCTATGCCGTGACGCTGCTGAAGGAGGCGGGAATCAGCGATGTGATAATCAATCTGCACTACCGGCCCGACGATGTAATCAGCTATTTCCACAGGCATGAAAATTTCGGTATCCATATAACGTTCTCCATCGAAAAGGAAATACTCGGTACCGGCGGCGGCGTTAAGAAATGCGAGAGCCTCCTGCGCGATGGCGAGTTTGTGCTTGTCAACAGCGATGTAATAATGGACGTGCGTCCGGCCGATGTGATCGCCGCCCACCGGGCGTCGGGG
>DHPI01000007.1:24881-30545 GCA_002407865.1 Spirochaetia bacterium UBA5368 | reverse complement strand
CGCCACTGTCGTATTGCGCGCAACGCCGCAGGCGGACAGCATCGGTGCGGTGGGAGTGCGTGACGGGCGCGTGGTCGATTTCAAAAACTTTCTTGGCAGCGGCGTTATGTCGAACTATATCTATACCGGCATGGCGGTGATAAGCCCGGACATATTCCCGTATCTCTCTCATGAATTTACAAGCGTCGTGTATACCGGCTACACCGGACTGATACGCGATTGTACGCTAAATTATTACGACCATCGCGGAATCTGGTGCGATACGGGGTCTCCCGTCTCGTATCATGCGGCGAACATGCTGGTGATGGCGCACGCACGGGAGTTTTCTCCACGTATGGCGTCTGCGTGCGGCGTGAAACTTGACGCCGTGCATGCCGATTCACGCATTGAACACGGCGCCGATGTGCGCGGGTCGATCATCGGCGCGGGATGTGTCGTGGGGCGGGGAAGCGTGGTGCGGAATTCCATCATGCTGCCGGGCAGCGCCGTGCCCGATAACGCGGTTGTGGAAAACGCCATTGTGAACGGGGCGGATGCGATCATACCGGCGTGAGCGGTCTTTTTGCGTCGTCATAATCTGATACGATGCGCTGAATTTATTCAAGGGGTGTGTGATGCCATGGTTCAAACGGGACTTGATGTTTTTCTCGAACAACGAGATGCGTGCAGAGGACGGCGCGTGGCGCTCGTCGCGAACCAGACGTCGGTAACCGCCGGACGCGAATATAGCTGGGACGCGTTCATGCGCGGCGGCATCGACCTGCGGCGTATTTTTTCGCCGGAGCACGGCATATTCAGCACCGAACAGGACCAGGTGGCGGTGCAAACGCAGGAGGGCATGCGGTGCGAGATTGTGAGCCTGTACGGCGATTCGCACTCGTCACTGAAGCCGCCCGCCGGAAGCCTGGACGATATCGATTGTGTCGTTTTCGACATTCAGGATGTCGGTGCACGCTACTATACCTATGTAAACACGATGGCCCTCTTCATGGAAAGCATCGCGGGGAACGATGTTGAATTTATGGTGCTCGACCGCCCGAATCCCCTGGGCGGCGAAACGGTTGAGGGGCCGGTTTTGAGAAATGGCTTCGAATCGTTCGTCGGCGTGTTTCACATACCGGTGCGGCATGGAATGACAGCCGCTGAACTGGCGCTGCTCTACCGGGACGCCCATCGTCTCGATGTAAATCTGAACGTTGTCGCGATGCGGGGATGGAGGCGAACGATGATGTACCGCGATACCGGCCTGCAATGGATACCGCCGTCGCCGAACATGCCGACGACGACAACGGCGCTTGTGTATCCGGGCATGTGCATGCTGGAGGGCACGTGCGTTTCCGAGGGGAGGGGCACCACATATCCGTT
Source organism: Spirochaetia bacterium UBA5368 (assembly GCA_002407865.1). GTDB lineage: Bacteria > Spirochaetota > UBA4802 > UBA4802 > UBA5368 > UBA5368. Next base: position 29,180 of record DHPI01000007.1, on the reverse strand, counting down.
TCTCGTATTCGGCGCTCCCTTTGTCGAGCCGGAAGCGTTTTCCGGCGAGCTCAATTTGCTCGATCTGCCGGGGGTGTTTTTCAGGCCCGTGCGTTTTAAGCCGGTGTTCAATAAATTCGCCGGGCAGGCGATCGGCGGCGCGTATCTGCATGTCCTCGATGCGTCGGCGATCAGGCCCTTTCTTACTGGAGCCGCCGTTATTAAAAAGCTGTACGACTGGTATGGCGGTGATTTCCGTTTTCTTTACGACGTCTACGAGTTCAATTCACTGCATCCGGCGTTTGACCTGCTTGCGGGAAGCGCGAAGATCAGGGAAATGATATGCGGCGGCGAAACTCTTGCCGCGATCGCCGATTCGTGGCGGCCCGACGAGGAACAGTTTAGTGAAAACAGAAAGCCGTATCTGCGGTACGCGTGACATCAGCGTAACGGAAAAAGAAATTCACGTGATTTATATTTGTCTTTTTTACGCGGCGGCATATATTTGACGTGTGCCGCTGAAATGGCGCAAACGCAATCTATTCAGTTCCGGGAAAACGACACATGCAGAATAACAACCGCAACAAAAATAATACCTTCGCCTTTGACAATCTGATCAACCGCCTGTGCGATCCGAATTCGTACGAATCGGTATACTACCGGCCGTCACAGGAAGCGCCGATGCCGTCGGTGGAGCGGCTTGGCGAGATTGTCGAGCTTTTGCGTTCGGTGCTGTTTCCCGGATTTTACGGACATTCCGAGTTGAAGCCGGGCACAATGCGGTATTACATCGGATCGACAATCGATAACGTCTTTTCCCTGTTGCGGGAACAGATCAACAGGGGATTGTGTTTTTCGTGCGAAGACGGCGATATCCCGGATTGTGGCATTTGCGAGATCCGCGCCCGCGATATTGCGCTGCGTTTTCTCGAAACGCTGCCGGATATACGCCGGGTGCTTGCGACCGACGTGCAGGCTGCCTTCGAGGGCGATCCCGCGGCAAAAAGCCACGGCGAAACCATATTCTGCTATCCGAGCATCACAGCGATGTCGAATTTCAGAATTGCGCACGAGCTTAACCTTCTCGGAGTGCCGCTCATCCCGCGCATTATTACGGAGATGGCGCATTCCGCGACCGGTATCGATATCCATCCGGGAGCACGGATAGGCGAGCGTTTTTTTATCGATCATGGCACCGGTGTTGTGATCGGCGAAACGACGATTATCGGTAGAAACGTGCGTATCTACCAGGGGGTAACCCTCGGCGCGAAAAGCTTTCCACTCGATGAACACGGGAAGCCGATCAAAGGCATACCGCGTCATCCCATTGTCGAAGACGACGTTATCATCTATTCCGGCGCTACGATACTCGGACGCATTACCATCGGCAGAGGCGCCGAAATCGGTGGTAACGTATGGCTTACGCACGACGTGCCTCCGGGCACCCGCGTTTATCAGAGCGGGGCGTGTGAAAACGTGTTCGAGAACGGCGAGCTAAAATAATAACGACAAAAATAATTAATTATTGACATATACCGCACGCGTGATTGAATGAGTAAGCGCTCACTCATTTTTTATCGGAGGAGGGTTTACCATGGACAGGGAATATATCAAGGCGCATCTTAATCTGCACGCCGTATTCGTCAATCTCGAAGATCTTGTTCTCTACGATGAAGAAATTGCCGCGATTGTAAAGAATTGGAATGTATCGTTGCAGTTTATTGTGAGGAATGGTCCGCGCGCATATGTCGCGATACATGATGGGCGCTGTACGGTTGGGCGCGGCAGATATAAAAATCCCTCGGTTGTTCTTTATTTTTTCTCTCCCGCGCATCTTAACAAAATGTTCGATGGAAAGGCCAACCCGGTTATACTGAAGGGATTCACGCGGCTCGGGTTTCTGTTGAAAGACTTTCCAAAGTTAACGAAACGTCTTGAATACTACCTCAAGCCGACGCCCGAACTGCTGAAAAATAGCGCCTATCTTGCGTTGAATACGCGCTTTACGCTTACGACCGCGGTGTTTGCCATCGGTGAACTTGGTAAGTACGATGATGCGTGCAAAAACGCGACATCCCACATGCGCGATGGCGTCGCGCTTATGAAGGTGCTTCCCGGCGGGCCGGCGGCGCACCTCGAATTTAGTCATGGCGCTGTCGTTGCCAGAAAGGGCGATGCCGAAAAGCCGATGTCCGCTATCTTTTTTAAGAACATAAAGGTCGCGAGCGAGGTACTCAACCAGAAGCTTGACAGTTTTACTGGCGTTGCCAGCGGGCTTATTATGCCCAGGGGGCAGATAGGGATGATAGAATCAATCGATATGATGCTCGACCGCGTTCCGGCGTATCTTGGGTGAGGGGGGTGTACCGATGAAAACATATACCTATAAAAAATCATCAGCATTATTCAAAAGGGCGGCGCAGGTGATACCGTGCGGCATTTACGGCCACATGAGCCCCTCGCCGTATGTCCCCGCGATGAATTATCCGTTTTACGCCGCACGGGCGAAGGGGGCGAAATTCTGGGATGTGGATGGCAATGAATATATCGACTACATGTGCGCCTATGGCCCCATGGTGCTCGGCTACAATCACCCTGGTGTCGACGCTGCCGCGCAAAAACAATTAAAAAGCTGCAACTGTGTAACCGAGCCGGCGCCGGTGATGGTGGAGCTTGCGGAGTATCTTGTCGATCTGATAGAAATCGCCGACTGGGCGTTTTTCGCGAAAAACGGCGGCGACGTGACCTCGTATGCTATCATGGTGGCGCGCGCCGCGACCGGCAGAAAGAAGATAGTGCTTGTGCGGGGAGGCTATCATGGGGTGGCCCCCTGGGCGCAGGCTCCTGGCCATCCCGGCGTCATTGAAGAAGACCATGCGAATATCGTCTATGTCGATTGGAACGATATCGAATCGTTCGAGCGCGCGATCAGCGAAAACCGGGGGCAGATAGCCGGATTCATGGCGACGCCGTATCATCACCCGACGTTTGACGATAGCGCGTTTCCGGCGGAGGGGTATTGGCAGAAAATAGAAGCGCTGTGCAATAAAGAAGGGATTGTATTGATCATCGATGATGTTCGGTGCGGATTCAGGATCGATATGGCGGGCTCGGCAAAATATTTCGGGTTTAAGCCCGACCTCGCATGTTACTGCAAGGCAATCGCGAACGGCTATCCGATATCGGCGCTTGTCGGCACGGAAGCGCTGAAAACATACGCGGCCAAGGTCTTCCACACGGGGAGTTACTGGTTTTCCGCGGAGCCGATGGCCGCAGCGCTTGCGACATTGAAAGAGCTGAAGCGTATTAACGCGCCTGCGCTGATGAATAAGAAAGGAAAAAAGCTGCTCGATGGACTGGTCGACATTGCGCGGACGCACGGATATACGCTGAAGGTAAGCGGGATGCCGTCGATGCCCTACCTGCGCATAACTGACGACGAAAGCCTTATGCTGCATCAGGACTGGTGCGGCGAGGCCACCAGGCGCGGCGCGTTCTTTACATCGCACCATAACTGGTTTGTCTCGACGGCGCATACTGACGCAGACATAAAGAAAACATGGAATATCGCCGATGACGCGTTTAAGGCTGTAAAAAAGCAATACGGCTGACAGGGCGCTGTCAGGATGTTCGTGATTGTCCCCCATTTGCCGTGGGTAAAATTTACGTAACAAGGCCCGGCCCCCTGCCGGTTCGGCCTTCGGCTACCCTCCGTTTCTTAAAAAAATCGGGCTTTCGGCCGCGCTTTCCGGCGCAAACTGGGAAGCGCGGCACATGGCGAGAGCGCCATTCTCGCCGGCGGCAGGATATCAGACAGGCGATATTTTTTATGAAAGTGATTGACTCTGTCTTGACCGGAAAGTATCAATAGATACATTAGAACAGCAATAAATTCAATCCGGATATGCTACGCATATGGAAGACCCGAAAGGCATCGAAAAGCCCGTTGTTACGTTTAAAGTCGCGATACGAATCCCGCGGCAGACGTCGTTTGCGGTATCAGTCATATATGTCGATTCACAGCGGTTTAACTTTCTCGGCATGTTTTCCCTCGTCGCGATAGGGCAGGAGTCACCGTTCGAACTGATTGTAAAACCCCACAGCGACCTGTTGTCGCTGATCGAGTCTGGACCGAACAGGTTTGAGATCAATTCCGATCTCCAGTACAAGCTGGACGCCGGGCTCACGAAAAGCCTGACGCAGGAAGCAATAAAAACGTTGACCGGATTTATCAATCAGAAAGATTTTGGCTCTGCGGAGAATCTCATCAAGCGGCTTGCCGAAGGTGCGCTGGCAATCGATAAAACCATGGTGCGCCTG
>DHPI01000007.1:19032-24766 GCA_002407865.1 Spirochaetia bacterium UBA5368 | reverse complement strand
CTAAAACCATGGTGCGCCTGGAATGCGAACGCCTCAGCTACGGCGAATACCTTGAGGTCAGGGCTGAGGAAGAAATATTGAAGATGACCTTCGCAAAAAAAATGGAAAGGGTGATGCCGTATGCGAACAATAACCGGGACGTTGCGGAAAAAATACTGCGGGAAAATCCAAAGGATTGCGCGGTAGTAAAATTTCGGTTTCATCGCGATGCCGAGTTGTTTGGATCGGGAATGCTGATCTATTCCACTATGGGGAACATCCCGGCCGGCGTGTATTTGTGCGCGGGGCGTGCGGCTGATTTCGCGGAAGGCGATATCACCGCTGCTGTGGTTGATTTTTATACGCACGTTACGGAGTTGGCGTCATCGGCGGCAGGTGACAGGGCGATGACGGCGAAAATCGAATCTGCGTTGTGCACGATGCGAACCGATCAACTCGCCGGGGTGGTCGACAACAATAACGCCGATGCGTTGAACGCGCTTATCAAAAAAGAGATCGCCGATGCCGCCGGTGGTAACGTGGAATGCGCTCTCAGTATCTCGATGATAAATTCGCTCAGGCTATCGCTCCTTATAAGTCCACGTAAAAAAACCCGGCATGAGATGGAGCCCGGCGCGGGAAAAGACGAATTCAGCGGCGTACAGATCATCAACGCGGACCTTATTCTTGCCCCGACGCGCGGCAAGAATATATCGAGCCTGAAAGCGGGAGATCATGTGCAGGCCATGCTTGATCCGTCAAGCCCGCTGGCGATGAAGATCCTCAGAGGGCTGAACCTGGTCGTGGGTAGCAGGGTGAAGCCCATCGGGGCGACGGTGTATTCGATAAAGTACCAGCAGAAGGCTGGCTATAAAATATACCTGAAAATCGCCGACGGCATTTTAGGGAAAGCGGAGGAAGAGCAGGATGTCAGGATCAAGATGGGCGATCCCGTTGTGGAGGAAACACTTGATCAGGCAAAAAACAGTATGGTAATCGGCATTATCGCGGGAATACTCGTGCTTGCGGCGCTCATCGTAATCGTCTGGCTGCTGTGAACTTACCTTTTTTGAATTGACAATTGCCCGATGGGTTATAGTGTGGAAAATTTTTTGGAGGATGTTATGGCGTATAAAATTACCGATGATTGCACCATGTGCGGAACATGCGCCGGTGAATGCCCAGCCGAGGCGATAAAAGAAGGCAAAACAACCTATGTTATCGACAAAGACGTATGCACTGAATGCGGGACATGTGTCGATGTGTGCCCCGCGGAAGCGATTGTTGAGGAATAGGCGCAAAAGGATGGCGATACGCCATCCTTTTATAAATTTGTATATATGGTGCGCGCGTTGATATAGTGAAAAAGGGGAGACCGCGTGCGGTATGTAGTATAATCCTGCTTCTTACGTTCTCCGTTGCCTTTCTCCAGTGCGATACCGCGGTACGGGCGGGATCGTGTAACGAAGAGTCCAAGAGTTTCGCTGTGTGAGAGAATTATTGCAGGCTCGAATCGATTTATCGACGCTGGAGTGGCGTTTTTTTTGGCAGCCGGAGATATTGTAAATCCGAAGTGCGCGGCTTTCTGGCGCGGTAAATATATCGAAATCGTATCAGGAGAATAAAACAGCATGTGTGGAATTATAGGTTATGTGGGAGAAAGGAGCGCAGCCGAAATCATCGTTAACGGATTAAAGCGGCTTGAATATCGTGGCTACGATTCGGCAGGGATAGCGCTTGTCGACGGCGGTCTGTACCTGAAAAAGCGCCAGGGAAAGATAGCGGAGCTTGAACGCCTTCTCGATTACAGTGGCCTTGGCCGTTATTATACGGGCATAGGCCATACGCGGTGGGCCACCCACGGGGTGCCCTCCGATGTCAACGCGCATCCGCATACATGCTGCAATGGAAAAATCGCGCTTGTTCATAACGGCATAATTGAGAACTTCGCAGTGCTGAAAAAAATGCTCGTTGAAAAAGGGCACCGTATTGTCAGTGAAACCGACACGGAGATGGTTGTCCATTTGATTGAGTACTTTTACGAAAAAAATTCCCTGCTCGATTCCGTAATGCTGGCGCTTGCAAAGGTGGAAGGCACGTTCGGAATCGCTGTCGTGTCCAAAGACGAACCGGGAACGATCATTGCGGCTCGGCGCGGAAGCCCGCTGATACTCGGCATCGGTCACAATGAAATGATACTCGCATCGGACGCAAGCGCTATCGTTGAGCATACGCGAAAGGTTATTTACATAGAAGACAATGAGATGCTTGAAATCCGCAAAGACGGCTACAAAAGCTACGACCTGAAAAAAAACCATATCACCAAGAATGTGCAGGATATCGACTGGGACATCGAAAAGATCGAAAAACGGGGATACGCCCATTTCATGCTGAAGGAGATATTTGAACAGCCCGAAACGATACGCAATGCCTTTCGTGGAAGGAGCGTGCTGGAGAATGGGACCGCACGCCTTGACGGTATGCGCCTTTCCGATGAGGAAATAAGCGGCATACAAAAAATCATTTTTATTGCGTGCGGCACGTCATGGCATGCCGGCCTGGTGGGTGAATATCTGATAGAGCAATACGCACGCATCCCGGTCGAGGTCGAATACGCGTCGGAGTTCAGGTACAGAAAGCCCATACTAAAGAAAGGCGACCTTGTCATCGTTATCAGCCAGTCCGGCGAAACCGCCGACACGCTCGCGGCGCTGCGAGAGGCAAAGGCGCGCGGTGTCAGGGTGCTCGGCATCACGAATGTTGTGGGAAGCACCATTGCGCGGGAGAGCGACGGCGGTTCGTATATTCATGCCGGGCCGGAAATCGGCGTTGCGTCGACCAAGGCGTTTACGTCGCAGATTACGGTGCTCATCCTGCTCACCATCCTTCTGGCGCGCAGGCGCGATATGACCGCGGAAGAGGGCCGCGCCATACTCAGTGAGCTGGATACGATTCCTGAACTGGTAGAACGTGTACTGAAAACAAACGACGCTATTGCCGAAATCGCCGAAATTTACAGGGATAACAGGAATTTCATATACCTGGGGAGGGGAATCCAGTTTCCCGTCGCGCTCGAGGGAGCGCTTAAGCTGAAGGAGATTTCGTATGTTCACGCCGAGGGGTATCCTGCCGCAGAAATGAAGCACGGTCCCATCGCGCTGATAGACGATCATATGCCGGTGGTTTTCATCGCTCCGAAGGATGACGTCTATGATAAAGTGATCAGCAATATCCAGGAGGTACGGGCGCGAAAGGGCAAGGTCATCAGCATCGCGTACGAGGGCGACGATATGATCCAGTCGTATTCAGACCATGTTATATACGTGCCAAAGGTGGAGAAGATTCTTTCCCCGCTTGTTACCGTGATACCGTTGCAGATGCTTGCGTATCACATGGCCGTTCTGCGGGGATGCAATGTTGACCAGCCAAGAAACCTCGCGAAGAGCGTGACGGTGGAATTGGGCGTCTTATTGCCGTACGGCGAGCAGGTGCCCGTCGCTCGATGTCGCGTCGACGATACCCGCGATATAAAGGGAATAATCCTGCACCATGTCGATTACGATTTCCCGTTTCAGGGGCTGAAGCTTTTTATCCGTTACTACCTTGATGACGGGACGAAGCGAGTGGGATTTGCGCATTTCGACCACCTTCGCGACTTCGCCCGTATTCAGGCGAACTATTTCGTCCACGTCGAAAATGTAATCACCCAGATTGATCATGAACCCGACTCCCCGTATAAAGTCCCTGAAATCTTCGTTTAAAAACTGTGATTGCTTTTTAAACGGCGAGTACACGCCGTTTTGGAGTATTCTGAGCGCCCGTTTCTGCGTGTACGCCGGTTTATACGCGCGTTCAGATGTAAGTGCGCTGAAAACATCGCAGAGGCTTAAAAGCCGCACTTCCTTTGGAACGTGCTCGATAAAGCCCTGGTAGTCTAATCCGAAGGGGTATCCCAGCGCGTCGGGCCTTTCATGGTGAAAGAGTATCATCTGTTTCTGGAGTTTCGACATATTCCTGTTGTTTTCGGTTATTCGAAAGCCGAAATACGGATGCTCCTTCAATAGTTTTATTTCATCGTTTGTGAGAGGTTTCTTTTTGTTGACAACATGATATCCGACAACCGCTTTGCCGAGGTCATGCAATAACGCGCCGACGCCGAACTCTATGATTTTATCTTTCGAATAGCCAAGGCGTACGCCGAGCGTTGTCGCAATAATCCCCACATTTGTAGAATGTAAAAACGTGTACTCGTCGTTGTTTTTAAGCTCCTTCAGCGTCACCAGGACGGCGTCGTCGTTATGTGCGATTTCGTCGATAACGTTTTCGATCAGCTCTCGTGACTTGCTGATATTGACATCGGGGATGGTGACGTCCGGTGATACCGCCAGCATCCCGGTTATTTCATCCAGAATCGAGCGGTATGTTTCACGTATTTTATTCTGTACTTCGAAGGAAACGGCGTTCTTTTTCAGGGCCAATCCGGCGGGATTTTTGCTTTCGGTAAACGATGAGCTGTAGTAAAGATATCTGATGCCGCGATCGATGCACGACTTGATAAGTTCGCTGGAAAGGGCCTTGTGTGCCACGAGTATTTTATTGCCGTACTCGTCGAATATGTCATGCTCGTAGAAAGTATCGGGCTTCACGATTGTAAGATCTATCGTGATGCTTTTTTCAGCGGCTATTTCGAATATGCTTTTATTGTCCATAAGAATACAATGAATGCACTAATCCCGCTGATGCATGGCGTATATGCATCACAGTGCTCTGCCTCTTTTGTCAATGGCTGTCTTCCCTCGACGCGCGAGTATGGCAGCGAAATGGATTACCTGTGAACATCATTGAGCAAATATTACAGTATTATACAAATTATACAAGCCATTATATGCGGAACAGAAGGTGATTTTGCAATAAAAAAAGTCCGTCCGCCCAATTATTTTTTACACGCTATTTTTATGAACATGAACGAGATAATGATTGACATAAAACTTTACTGGTTTTATTAATTCAATCCGCACGGTGACTTTTCTGCAAAGACCATGAGCGCATTTCCTGAGCATCCGGAAAGTGACTGAAAGACGCGGCAAATCTTAATAAAGAAAGGCCAGGAGAAATTGTAATGATAGTTATTGAGAGCATAGATTATATAGGATTGACCGTATCCAATCTTGATAACGCGATTGAGTTTTATAAAGAACTGTTCGATTTTGAAGTCGTGGAAAAGATGAGCAATCCGGGACAGGCATTTATCAAGGTCGGCGAAATAGTTATCGGCCTGTATGAGGTGGAAGGATATAAAAACCAGAAAGGCACGAAAAATCATATAAGCCTCTATGTCGATGAAGAGGATTTCGACGATGCGGTTGACGAGCTTCACGAAAAGAACATTCCGATTGTGTTCGGGCCCGAGAACATCCGCAACGGGAAAGCGGTCATCTTTGTCGATCCCGATGATAACCAGATCGAGTTGAGCTATCCCCGCGTTAATGTGTAATCGCACAGCCGTTCCGATGTAATTTTTCTTCGTTAAAATATCGATAATAAAGACAAGATGATACGCACCGGTGGAGTCGCGCGAAAGCGCGGCATACATCGTTTATCGTATTCGATTTATTCTGAAAATCCGGTTTAACGGGGCGGATTCATCGAAGCGGCCAGATTCGCATTTTCGCCATACAGGCAAAGCGGCCGGGCCGCAGCTACAATGTGGGGAGGTCCCGCCGTGAAAACGTTGTTTCATGAAACAACGTTTTCA
>DHPI01000007.1:18375-18923 GCA_002407865.1 Spirochaetia bacterium UBA5368 | reverse complement strand
TGAAAACGTTGTTTCATGAAACAATGGAAAAAGTGAAAGTTGTTCCCGTGGCGGTATTCAACGACGTTTCGCGGGCGCTTAGGGCGGCCGAGGAGCTTTTGCAAAATTCCCTGCCGGTTATCGAGATCACGTTGCGGACCGCGGAGGCATTTGCGTGTATACGCGAACTCTCGAAACGTTACAGCAATCTCGTTGTCGGGGCGGGAAGCGTCCTGACGCCGGAGGCGCTGGAAAAAGCGCATGACGAGGGGGCGCAGTTCATTGTCGCGCCATGCATCGACGGCGATGTGCTGGAATGCGCGCTGTCCCTGGGGATACGCTATATCCCTGGAGTTGCGACGCCTTCCGAGCTCAATGACGCGCTGAAAAAGGGCATTGATATTATAAAAGTATTTCCCGCGTCGTCGTTCGGGGGCGTGGCGTTTGTCAATTCCCTTGTCGCCCCCTTTGCAATGTATGATTTTCATGTAATGCCGACTGGCGGCATAAAAGAATCCAATATAAAGGAATACTTTACCTGCAAAAGGGTGATCGCCTGCGGCCTCAGC
>DHPI01000007.1:15583-18244 GCA_002407865.1 Spirochaetia bacterium UBA5368 | reverse complement strand
CCCTGCGGCCTCAGCTATCCCGTTGAAGCGGACCTCCTGGAAAAAAACGAATACGATGAAATCGGCAGGCGGATTCGGCATTTGCGGCAATTGCTTGTACCGGCGTAATCCCGTGTGCGTGAGATAAAGGTTTCTCTATGACTGATGCTGACCTCATTTCCATGGCAATCGAGAAAAGGGCACATCTTTTTAACGATTCATCCCTGGATTCCTTCAGGCTTTTCAATTCGTCCGGCGACGGGCTGGATGGTCTCACGATCGACCTTTACGGTGAATATCTGCTGGTTCAGTTTTTTTATGATGAGCTGTTTCGGAGCGAACGGAAAAATGCTATTGTGCATGCTGTCAGGCGGGGAGCATTGTCGTTGCCGGTCAGCATCAAGGGCATATTGCTGAAAAACAGGTGCAAGGCGGGCGATGGTGACGATATAACGGATTTGCGCAGAAGCATATTGCTGGAAGGCGATCCGCCGCCACGGGACTATCCGGTGATGCAGAACGGCATCAAAATCGCCGTCGATCTTGTCGAATCCCAGAATACAGGTCTTTTCATGGACATGAGGGAGGCGCGTGATCGTCTGAAAGGATTGTACGACGGCATGGAATCACTGCTCAACATGTTCTGTTATACGGGTGCTTTTTCGGTGCACGCGCGAACACATGGCTGCGGGGCGGCACTGAATGTTGATATTTCAAGGCCGGCGCTTAATCGCGCGAAATACAATTACGAATTGAACGGTATTGTGGCCGTCGGGCGGGATTTTATTTGCGATGATTCGTTCAGATGGATGTCGTATGCAGTCAGGAAAAAAATGAAATTTTCCATGATTATTTTCGATCCGCCAACCTTTTCCCGCAACAAGAAGAAGACATTTTCCATAAAAAAGAATTACAGAGAAGCGCTCGAACGGCTTACGCCGCTTGCGCCCGATGGATTTGCGTTCACATCGATTAACTCGGAATCCGCGACGGAGGGCGACTATGTCGCGTATCATCCGCGTGGATGGAAGCGGATTTTTTATGTCAACGAATCATCTGATTTCGCATATAAAAACAGGCCCTATCTCAAGGCGGGGTTGTGGAGAATCGAGGAATATCCGGGCCGCTGATGAAAAATTCTTGACATCATGTTTTTTGTCGGCGATGCTCAGTAAGCTTATTTTCAGGGATGATGTTACTATGGTATACTGCGCGGTTCTGTTAATGGCGACGGGTTTTGCGTTAATTGTCTCATCTCTTTTTATCGATTCAGATACGCGAAGCGTTTTTTCCGCCAGCGACCGTTACCTTCCCGATGATGATTCCTTCGGGGACGCACCCGAACACTTCAATAAAAATGAAGACCTGCCCGATGTTACGACGCCGCCTGTATCTTCTGGATCGCGTTTCAATGAAAGCTATGCCGGTGAGCCCGACGCGGGCACTGTGGATGACTATGTCGATAGTGCGCTGTTTGAAACCCAATCGCGGCTGGAAGACGTTGCGTTCGACGAGGCCGACATCCTTGCCGAAATGGACCATTTGGAGTCAGAGTTTGACAGCGCCGTCGAAGGGCCGGCCGGCGAGGTTGCCGCGGACGAGTGTATCGCGGTCTTATACGAGGATACCGCGAATATAATCGATTTTGGCACCACGGTGCAGCGCATCGATCCCGATTTCAGCGGTTACAGCGGTCTTAAAAGAATTGGCGCCGGGGCAATAGAGCTGAAAAAGGAAGGCGTGAATTTCTATATGCAGAAAAAGTTTTACCGTATCGATTTTTACAAAATTGAACGCATTACAATTGGCGACAATTATGTGGCCTTATTTTTAAAAGGCAGCAAGGTGGCACGGCTGTTTTTGCTTGATGAAATGAATCCGCGCACTCTTGATTTGAAGCAGGGATTTCGCGACGTACTGGATGGTACAGAAAAGGATGTATTACAGGTATAAATCAAAGAGAACCAATAGGAAGGTATATAAATTACTCGGGATATTTTTCCTTATAGCGGGTTGTGTGCTTGTATTTGTTGAATTCAGGCAGTACATTTTTTTCTGGAAATATACTTCGCAGAGGCTTTTCCAGCGGGTTGACAGTATCAGCCGCATTTCCGACCGCACTGCTCGGCAAAAGGACCTTGTGAGCCTGCTGAAGATATGCGATGATTATCAGAATGAAAATCAACTTTCGCCCGAGGGTTTTTTTATAGCCGGCAAGGCGCACTATCTTATGGGCGAATGCTGTGCGGCGCGTTCGTTTTCCGAATTGATTATCAACAATGGCCTCTCGTATTCACTCAACGAGAAAGCGCATGCAGAATTTCTGAATGCAATAAAATGTATTAATAAAGGCATCGTCCTTGCTGACGGGGGCGACACTGATCCACAGTACACTATACTGCTGGCGAGGGCCATTTTCTACACCGGCTACTATCCCAATGATGCTGTCTGGAAGATTATCAGCAAAATCGATTCTTTTAATACAATCCGCAATAGCGATGATATACGGTTTATCGCCGTTCAATGCGTTCTTAACGGTAAAATCGAGAAGGGACTCGATATACTGAACCGGTATGGCGGCGTTGACGATACCGTCGACGGACAATTGTTTCTGGCGGCGGTCTATGCGCTGGCCAGCCGGTCAACAAACGCGATCATGGAATATAAGGCCATATTGAAAAA
>DHPI01000007.1:10864-15462 GCA_002407865.1 Spirochaetia bacterium UBA5368 | reverse complement strand
TGCCATATTGAAAAAGAGCTCTAACAGCGAAGTGCTGAAACTGGCGCACATGAATCTCGGCAAGATATACTTCAGCCAGTCCCTGTATGATGAATCCCTTAACCATTTTACCAACGCGTTACAAATCGATGAAAGGGATATGCAGTTGAAGGTATGGATAGGGAAGAGCTATAGTGCGCTCGGGAATAAAAACAGGGCGAAGGCGATATGGAGCGAAGTGCTCGCTGTGGATAATCATAACGAGGAAGTGAGAAAATTATTGGGATTTATGTAGAATTTTCAACGTGCAGTATTATCGCTTGACAAATTTCAGGTTTGGCATAAGGAAAAACCCCAAGGTAATCGAGTTTCTTCGGTGTCGCTGGAAATCCTGAAACTCTGAAAAGCAAGCTCTTCATGTGGCGCCCGGATATTTCATTGGTTAATAGGTCGTTGGAGAGACATTTCGTTATTTAATAGGAGATAATTATGTTGTTCAGTTCAGTTTATGGCATGTTTTCAAATGATATGGGGATAGATCTGGGTACGGCGAATACACTGGTACACGTGAAGGGGCAGGGAATAGTATTAAGCGAGCCGTCGGTGGTTGCGGTGCAGAGCGGAACGGGAAAGGTGCTTGCCGTGGGGCACGAAGCGAAACGGATGCTTGGAAGAACGCCAGGTGATATTGTCGCGATTCGTCCCATGAAAGACGGTGTTATCGCAGATTTTGAAACCGTTGAAAAAATGATAAGATATTTTATCACCAGGGTACATAAACGAAAAACTCTTGTACGGCCGCGGGTCGTTATAGGAGTACCTTCCGGCATTACCGAGGTTGAAAAGCGCGCCGTTCGTGAATCGGCCGAGCAGGCCGGCGCGCGCGAAATATTTTTGATAGAGGAAGCGCTTGCGGCTGCGATCGGGGCGAACATCCCGATTCACGAGCCGGCGGGTCATATGATTGTGGATATTGGCGGGGGCACAACTGAAATTGCCGTTATTTCTCTCGGCGGTCTCGTCATTTCCGATTCGGTAAGGATTGCTGGCGACGAATTCGACGATGCGGTAATAAAATATATGCGTACGCAATACAATCTTGTTATCGGTGAGCGCATGGCGGAGGAAGTGAAATTCAGGCTTGGTAACGCCTTCCCGGAAAAAAAAGTGGAGAATATGGAGCTTAAAGGCCGTGATGCAATATCCGGACTGCCGCGAACGCTTGAAATTGATTCTTCTGAAATGAGAAAAGCGATTAAAGAACCGGTGGACCAGATACTTGATGCGATTAAACGAATTCTTGAAAAAACCCCTCCTGAGCTGGCGGCCGATATAGTGGAGCGCGGTATCGTAATGACTGGCGGTGGCTCATTACTCAAGGGCCTCGATAAATTCATCTCGAAAGAAACCGGCGTTCCGGTGATACGGGCGGAAAATCCGATTACCTGTGTGGTGCTTGGCGCCGGAAAGTTTCTCGAGGAACTGAAGAATCTTTACAGGGCGAATCTGAAATAGCGCTTGCGCGGTGATGTGCGCCGGGTGCGGCAGCAACGCATCGGAATCAGAGCGATTGTATTTTGCTATTAATGTGGGAATTGCGGCAGGCACGTGGAATTTCTAATAAGACATAAATCGATTGTCGCATTTATCGTGTTTTTCCTCTTCTGCGTCATTTCGCTGTCGATCCAGTCATCGTCCCTGACGATGACAGTGGAAGGCGTCGGCAGCATGACGATCATGCCGTTTCAAAAGGGATATGACGGTATTCAAGAGGGCTTACATATGCTGTGGGCCGGTTTTACAGAACTCGGCGATGTGCGCAATGAATTGAGGAAAACGAGGGAAAAGTTACAGGCTTACGAGGGTATTGCGGAAGAGCTGGGTGAAATAAGAAAAGAGAATGAACGGCTCAGGCGCCTGCTGGATATGCAGCAACGTGTGCCGTACGAGTCTGTCGCGGCAACGATTATTTCCAAGGATCCAGATAACTGGTTTCGGACGATAATAATTAACAGGGGCGTGAAAGACGGAATAAAGGTTAACATGCCTGTTATCGCGTTCAGCGGAGAGGAAAAGGCCGTTGTCGGGAAAGTCATAGAGGTGCGGCAATCTGTTTCGCGGGTGTTGCCGATAATTTCCACGGATTTACGTGTCGGCGTTATGTTTCAGGAAAGTCGTTTCCCGGGATTGCTTACCGGCTTTTCATCAAACTCAAGCCTTGCCATGGTGGATTACATTAGCAAGTTCGCGTCGATAAAATTCGGCGATGTCATAGTTACGTCAGGGCAGGGGGGAGTATTTCCTCAGGGATTGCTTGTCGGGAAAGTAATGAAACCGCTGATTACCAAATCTGGCGCCTATCAAAAAGCCGCGGTGCGGCCGTTTATTGACTACAACCAGGTTGAAGAGGTGTATGTTATAAAAAAGGTGCCAGAAAACGATTTGCTGGATTTGCTGGTAAAAGAGGAATAATGGCCATACCATATATTGTAAGCGGCGCTTTGATGCTCGCATGCCTCATTATTCAGGGGCATGCGTCGTTTGATGTGTTGCGGATCGCGGGCGTTAAGCCTGACCTGCTTTTCATCACAATAGTGTATTTCGGATACAGTTTCGGCTCTTTTTACGGTGAGGTCACCGGATTTATCGGCGGGCTGCTGCACGACGCAATATCTAATTCGCCGCTTGGATTGCTTGCGCTTCCGAAAATGGTAATTGGTTACATTGTTGGATATTTCGGGCGTTCGGTACTCAAAGGAAATATCGTCACCATTTCCCTGTTGCTGTTTATCGCGTCGCTGGTAAAGGGCATCCTTACACTGGTGTTGTCATATATTTTCCATACCGCCGCAGTTTCCGATTTTATTACAATAATATTCCCCGAATCTTTCTATAATGCGCTTCTTGCTCCGCTTCTTTTCCTTCTGTACGACAAGATATTCGAAAAGGAATTAACGAGGGAGGGATACTGATCAATGGCATATGCATCCCTGCGGACCAGAATGTTGGAGGCATTCAGGTACAGGATGTATTTTTACCTCGGGCTCGTATTGGTTGTTTTTGGTGTTCTGTTCATACAGCTTGTCAATCTTCAACTTGTGCAGGGGGGCGTGTACAAGCTGAAATCGAAGATGAACATGGAGAACAATATTCCGATTATCGCCTCCCGGGGTGGAATGTACGATAGAAACTTTCGGAATGGAAGTCAGAACGTTGTGATTGTCTCCAACAGACCGTCGTTCAATATTACTACCATTCCTGCTGCGTTTAAAAGCGATGATGAAATGAAGGCAACGTTGCGGCCGCTGTGCAAATTGCTGCGGATTTCGTGCGATGATGTGCTGAAGGATCTTTCAGGCAAGAATCCGTGGGAACGTGTCGTTATAAAAGAAGACATCGGCTTCGACACGGTTGTGATAATTGCATCAAATCAGCATATTTTCCACAATATCGATTGGGAAGACGCCCCGGTCCGCGTGTATAACCATGATAACATGTTCTCGCATGTCGTGGGCTATACTGGCGTCATCAGCCAGGATGAATATAGAAAATTGAGGAATGAGGGATACCGGCATTATCAGAAAATAGGGAAATCTGGCCTGGAAAAGGAGTATGACAACATCCTTCGCGGTATTGACGGATATTATAGACGGATTGTCAATGTGCGCAACAGAATAGAGGGAGAGGAGGTCGGCCAGCAGCCGGTATCGGGGAATAACCTCGTGCTTACGATCGATTTCGATGTGCAAAAAACGGCGTACGATGCCATGAAGGATTGCATGGGCGGGCTTATTGTTGTGAAGCCTGCGACCGGGGAAGTTCTTGCGCTTGTCAGCAAGCCGGACTTTAATCCCAATGAGATAATATCAAAAAACAATGTCAGGATTATAGATGCATTAAGCAAGGACACCAGCCGGCCGTTTCTCAACAGGGTAATCCAGTCGAAATATCCGCCGGCCTCGACGTTCAAGCTGGTTACCACCATAGCGGCCCTTGAAGAAGAGAAGTGGAATCCAGCGTCAATAAATTACTGTCCCGGAAAATATACGCTGAAGGGCTTCATCGACAGGGATTTTTACTGCTATGACGCCCATGGGGCGGTTGATATGAAATGGGCCATTGCAAAGTCGTGCAGCACCTATTTTTATCAGCTTGGCTACAAGATAGGCCCCACGATGATATTCAAATATGCCGAATACTTTGGCCTTAATGAAAGAACGGGCATCGATATTCCGGGAGAGATTCCGGGTTTTGTCCCGTCAAAGAAATGGAAGTTGAAAACCTTCGGCCAGCAATGGTTTGATGGAGATACCGTCAACCTCGCGATCGGACAGGGATTTGTCGCGGTAACGCCGGCCGAAATGGCGAACATCGTGTCGGGGATCGTCAACAACGGAATCATAATGAAACCGCACTTTGTGAAAGAGGTTCTTTCGCAGGATGCCAGAAAGGTGCTGCGAAGATCTTCGCCACGGAAAATTAAGGAGATACCACTGTCACCGCTAACGTTGGATACCCTGCGGCAGGGCATGCGCCTGGCTGTTACAAACGGTACGGCGGGGCGACTTGCGTATTTAAAAGTGCCGATCGCGGGAAAGACGGGGACGGCGCAAACCAGA
>DHPI01000007.1:7366-10768 GCA_002407865.1 Spirochaetia bacterium UBA5368 | reverse complement strand
GACGGGGACGGCGCAAACCAGATCGAAAAGAAAAGATGATTATTCACAGCATGCGTGGTTTGTGGGCTTTGCGCCATTTGACGGTTCCCCCGAGAATACGGTCGCCATGGCGATACTGGTTGAGTACGGGGTGGCGGGTGCGGTTGGCGCGGTGCCGATTGCGGAGAGAATTTTCTCAACACTCATAGCGAAGGGATATTTCTGATGCGGAAGAAACTTGAGATATATAAAATAGATTATCCTCTCGTATTTGTCGTGATCCTCGTTGTATTCATCGGGATTCTGATGATATACAGTGCCGGATTCGATCCTATCGACAAGGTGAACAGCGGATTATTCAAGAAACAGATGCTGTGGTTCATCGTCGGTTTCGCTCTGATGCTGGCAATGACGCTGATAAATTATAAATTTCTCGGTGATTATTCCCTGCACATATATTCGTTTTTTCTTTTATTGCTGATACTGACGCTTGTGATAGGGAAGCCTATACGAAACACAAAGGCATGGCTCTCGTTCGGATTTCTTTCTTTACAGCCGTCCGAGTTTATGAAGTTGTCGCTTGTAATAGTGCTGGCGAAATACCTCGAAATTCGCGAAAGGGAGATAACCAATATACGCGAGCTGGTTATACCGGCGGTGCTGACTCTTATTCCGATGCTTATCATTCTTGCCCAGCCGGATTTTGGGACTGCGATATTGTTTATTCCCATCCTGTTTACGCTTTTGTTTGTCGGAGGCGCGGATGTTTCGCACCTCGTTGCGACGATCAGTATTGCGGTAATTGCGCTGGTGCTTCCCATGGTGCTTACGTACCGTGAATGGATCGGGGCGGAAAGCGCTGATGCTGTGCTGAGTATATTCAAGGATTTCCGGCTGCTTTTTATAATTTCCGGTGTGCTGATGGTGATAGCCGTCGCAACATTCATTCTTCATCTGATTTTTCTCAAAAAAACGTACCGTAAAATATACATTCCTTCGCTCGTTATTTCGATGGGGCTTTTCTTTTCAGTGATAATACAGCGTTTTCTCAAGGATTATCAGAAAAAGCGGATACTTGTTTTTCTCAACCCGGATCTCGATCCTCACGGCTCGGGATACAATGTCATTCAATCGAAGATCGCGATCGGATCGGGAGGTTTTTTCGGGAAGGGCTTTCTCAATGGATCGCAATCGCAACTTGGCTTTCTCCCTGAAAAAACATCTGACTTTATATTCTCCGTTGTGGCCGAGGAATGGGGATTTTTCGGCGCAATTGTCGTGCTGGGATTGCTCGGGTATATCGTGTATAAAGGCATTCAGACCGCGTTTGAGGCAAAAGACAAATTCGGCGCCCTTCTTGCGTCAGGTATATCGTGTATTTTCTTTTTCCATATACTTATTAATATAGGAATGGTGCTTGGCATCATGCCCGTAACCGGGATCCCCCTGTGCCTTGTTTCGTACGGAGGGTCCAATCTTATGATGTGCTTGCTGAGCATCGGAATTCTTATCAATATACGTATGCGTAAATTTGTGTATTAGCCGTACCAGGCCGATTTTTTTATCATCGAGCTGCGACGGTCTTTCATGGCTTCAAACCGGCGCGTGCGTTATGCGGCGTCGTACCCCTCCCCTCATTGCGATGGGATATGAAATTCCCTGTCGTGACGTTTTTGCCCGTGATGACATTTCCGGTGCGCAGATGCATACTTATTTGTAATATTGTATTAATGTATATAATTCATATTTTTATATCAAAAAATGATTGAAAAGATTATAATACCATGTTACGAATAGAGTGTTGATTCATAATGTAGTTTTCGAACAACGCAGGAATGTATATATATGATCATCAGAATATTCCTATTGTTTCTGCAGATATCGTTTACCGCGCATATATATTTTCTGGTGCAGTTCATACTTCGAAAAGAGAACGCCTATCTAAAGCGATTTATCAATACCGCAATAAGCAATATTGTGCTCGCGGGCACCCTTACCGTTCTGGTGATATTCAGGCCTGACCTGATACGGGACGTCAATCTCAAGTTTTTGCTGTGGATAATGTCGGGTCTGATAATGCTTATAATGCTGATGATTAAAATAACGATTATGCGCAATATGTTTAAACGATCGAAAGATCCTGCGAATTACCATTTTAATTATTTTGGGAAAAAAGTTCTGCATTCCAAGGTTGTTCTTCAGGAGGAGGTGTATATTTTTCTTTTTACGATACCGTTTTTTCTTTTTTGCGGCGCGTATTTTTTCGCACGACTTGTTAATTTACTCTTATACAAAAGCCTGTAAAAAACCGATTGAGGCAGAGCGGTGTGTGCGCCATCTTCGGTATATGGCCGTATCGTAGTGAAATTGCACTGCGAATTACGCTGCTTCATGATTGAAGATACACCACATGATGGTATTTTTTTCAGTGACGGTTGAATAAATATTTAGTGGATTTATTTTGGCAATGTATTATATATTGTATATAAAATAAATAAAGCATGGAGGATGGATATGCCATTAATAACCGACAAGGTTAAGGAAAACGCTGAGAAATGCAAGCGTTGCGCGTTTTTGAAGATGAGGAATATGGATATCGACAAAAACAGTGTTCTCTATGATGAGGCGCTTGTTACAATTGAAGGTATATACAGGGCGACATGCACAATGTGTCCGTTTGCGCCCGATTTTGAGAAGGTGTACGGGATGAAGACGTACGAATATTTCCCGATGCGGAAGGCATTAATGAAGGAAAATGGCTGATATACTGTCGTGAAAAAAGGTACATCATTAATACTCCTTAGCGGCGGTCTTGATTCCGCGACCGCCGCTGCTGTTGCTGTCAGGGAAAGCCGTGAATGTTATGCGATGACGTTTTCATACGGCCAGAAACATTCTGTCGAGATCGGTTTTGCACGCCGGCTTGCCGAGTCTTTCAAAATAGAAAAGCATGTCGTCGTGGATATTCCCGCATCTATTTTTGCTTCATCGGCATTGTCTTCACAATCGCCGGAGACAGTGCCGAAGGGGAGGAACATCGATGACCATCGGATCATCCCTCCCACATACGTTCCGGCGAGGAATATTCTTTTTCTGTCGTATGCCCTTGTGTATGCGGAGTCGTTTGCAATTAACGCAATTTATATCGGGGTAAATGCTATCGATTACAGTGGATATCCTGATTGCAGGCCTGAATTCATCGCTGCGTTTCAGCGTGTTGCGGATTTAGGAACAAAATCAGGGGTGGAGGGGGCGCCGGTTGCCATTCAGGCGCCCCTTGTAAATTTGAAAAAATCAGATATTATACGTCTCGGTGTTTCACTTGGCGTGGATTATTCTCTCACACACAGTTGCTATGACCCGGATGATGAAGGCCTTTCCTGCGGGGCGTGCGACAGTTGTCGCTTGAGAAAGCAGGGATTA
>DHPI01000007.1:5164-7260 GCA_002407865.1 Spirochaetia bacterium UBA5368 | reverse complement strand
AAGCAGGGATTCAAGGAGGCTGGCGTGCCGGATCCTACCCGTTACAGGAAGAGATGCTAAGGCGATTTCGATCGTATACGGCCGGCATACGTGACTTCGCGATTGATACGCTGTTTCCTTCGAAATGCGTATGCTGTGCAACGCCAGTACATTATTCCGATGATGAGATATGCGGCAAATGCCGTAATGGAATACAGTATGTGTCGAACGGATGCGAGCGTTGCGGAGGGATCGTTGTAGACGGCCGGTGCAGCGTGTGCGGCGATAGAATGTTGTATTTGGCGCGGAACATTGTAATTGCAGAATATTCTGGTATTATGGAAAAGACGCTCGTGCAGTATAAATTTATGAAGCGGCGAAGGCTGAGCCGTTATCTTGGCCAGTTGTGTTTCAGTGCTATTGAGAAATCCATGCTTTCTTTCGACTGCATTACCGCTGTGCCGCTCAGCAGGTCGAAAAAATGGAAGCGTGGTTTTAACCAGTCAGAATTGATAGCCCGGATGCTTTCCAGAAAAACCGGTATACAGTATGCCGAACTTTTACGGGAGAACGGCGGCGCGAATGTTCAGAAAAGGCTTGGGAGAAAAGACAGGTTTATCAACGTATTGAACAGATATGGCTTTACCGGGCGCGAGTGTGTTGAGGGAAGAGCCATTCTTATTGTCGACGATGTTTTCACGACCGGGGCAACCCTGAATGAGTGTGCCCGTGTTCTTGCGATGTCGGGTGCGGCGCGGATATATTCTCTGACTGTTGCGCGCGCAGGCATAAAAAAACTTGAAAACATGGCAACTTGATGTACTATTACTTTTTATAGGCATTCCTATAACAACAAGAGGGGTTCGATTCATGAAAGTGGCATCACATGATAATATTGAAGTGATCACGCTGGATGGAAGGATTGACCAGGAGGCTTCTGAGGAACTGGAGACAGTCCTCGAAGGCTGCATCAGTAATGATAAATTTCATATATGCATCGATATGATTAATGTGAAACATGTGTGCAGTTCGGCGCTTGGCGTTTTAGTGGCAATCAAGCGCAAGCTGAAGGACAGGGACGGCGATATAAAACTTGTTATCGTAAATGAAAATTTAATAAAACTTTTTCAAACAACAATGCTTGACAAGGTCTTTGAGATATTCGAATCTCAGCGGGAATGTCTGAGCGCATTTGATTGATACAGTTGATATGTCAGAGAAATTAAAACTTGGACTTGCCGACATCCTGAAACCCATTGAGGGTTATTTAAAGAGCGTAGATGAGGAAATAAAACTGCAACTGCATACGGGTATTCCGGTGCTTGATGACAGTGCGTTTCATCTCTTCGAAAAGGGCGGCAAAAAAATACGTGCATCCCTGGTAGTGCTGAGCAGTGGTTTGCGTAGCGAGCCCCCTGACAACGTGACCGAGATTGCCGCGGCTGCGGAAATAGTGCATTGTGCTTCGCTTATCCATGACGATATAATCGACAATTCATCGATGCGGCGGGGTGTTGCAACGGTTTCAGCGAAATGGGGCAACAATGTGGCCGTCCTTGTGGGCGATTACATGTATACGCGTGCTCTTAATATCTCGGTGGGGGAAAGCAAAAGGAATATGTTTCCGATACTGGTTTCCGCCGCAACCGACATGGTAAAGGGAGAGCTCTATCAGATAGAGTATTCAAATATCGATAAAATATCGAAGACGCATTATTTTACCATCATAGAATTGAAAACCGCGAGATTCATGGCGGCGTGCATGAAGATGGGCGGCTCGATGGGTATGATGAGCGACGATGAGTGCGAGATATTGTATTCTATCGGTTTAAATCTCGGCTTTGCCTTCCAGATAGTGGACGATACGCTGGACGTGATGGATGACAGGGAGACGACAGGGAAAGACGGGGGAAACGATTTCATCGAGGGTAAAATTACCCTGCCGTTGCTGCATATGCTCGAATCTGTCGAACCGGCCGAGCGCCGGAAACTGATGGCATATATGAAAGAGCCGGACAGAGAGAACTGGAAAATTGTTAAAAAGAAGGTCGAGGAAATGGATGCTGTACGATTTTCCCTTGATGTGGCAGACCGTTATACTCAGAAGGTATATGAAT
>DHPI01000007.1:915-5063 GCA_002407865.1 Spirochaetia bacterium UBA5368 | reverse complement strand
ACTCAGAAGGTATATGAATTACTTGATGCGCTGCCAGCCTCATGCTATAAAGATATAATTCGGGATTTATCGAAATTTCTGGTTGAAAGAAATTACTAGCGGAACAACTATCATTCATGATAGGAGCGGCCATGATTACGAAAGAAAAAGAAGAGCTTTTGCGCAATTATAATCTCGGGTTGACGGCGTACAAGCAGAGAAAATGGGACGAAGCCATAAACGCGTTTGAGAAGGCATTGCGGATCGATGCGGCCGACGGTCCCTCAAATGTCTATCTGGACCGTTCAAGGAAATATAAGGACAACCCGCCTCCGGATGACTGGGACGGTGTTTTTGTTATGACGACTAAATAGCGCGCCGAAGAGGGATTCAATGTCAAAGAAGATAATCCAGGTAAACAAAAATCCTGTTTACGAAATTGGTATGATTTCAACCGTGTTCAGTAAGGATACGGAATTTTATGGCGATCTTACGTTTAAAAAGTCTCTGCAGATTAACGGATATTTTGAGGGTGAAATTATCTCCGATGGGTACCTGGTGGTCGGTGAGGGTGCGGAGGTCAAAGCCAATATCCGGGCGAAAACCGTGATAATAAACGGCACGGTGCATGGGAACATAGAAGCTGTCGACAAGCTTGAAATCCAGACCAGCGGCAAGCTCTATGGCAATATCCGCACATCCAAGCTGAAGATTGCCGATGGTGTGGTTTTTGAAGGCAAATGCGAAATGATAAAATCCGCGAATAAATCCACCGATGGTGAAGAATCTACAAAACAGGAATCAGCCTGATTTGTAGCGGATCCGCATTGATACATACATCTGCTTTATGTCGCGAAACATGCTCATGGCGACGAACCCTTTCGAGCGGTTCGGAAGATCTTCCGGGCTGGCAAGAGCATTCACACGTGGCTGGTGTTTCCACCCCCTGGAATATATAAATATATAATTCTTGATAAATTCCCCGTTTTTTGTTACCTCACGTATAGAATACAGCATTCAGGTGGTTTATCATGAAAGAACTGGTTGAAGCCAGATACTATGATTTTGAAGGGAAACGGGTGCGCTGTCGCCTCTGTCCGCATATGTGCGGTGTCAACGAGGGTAAAGCCGGAATTTGCGGTATCCGGAAAAATATCGGCGGGAAGCTTTACACGACCATTTATGGCGAGGTGACGTCGATCGCGATGGACCCCATCGAAAAAAAGCCGTTGTATCATTTTTATCCCGGGAGCGGTATTCTCTCGATCGGAACGAAGGGGTGTAATTTCGCGTGCCCGTATTGCCAGAACTGGCGCATTTCCCAGGAAACAGACGTGCCATCGGAATATTATTCACCGGAGTACATTGTACGCGCGGCAATCCAAAACAAATCCATCGGCATTGCCTATACATATTCGGAACCGCTCATCTGGTTTGAATATGTGATGGATTGTGCGCGGCTTGCGAAAAAGGAAGGCCTTAAAAATGTACTGGTGACAAACGGCTATGTGAATCGGGAACCGCTTACCGAACTTCTGGAGTTGATAGATGCGATGAACATCGATTTGAAATCATTCCGTGATGAGACTTACAAAAAGGAGCAAAAGGGGCGGCTGGCGCCGGTGCTCGATACGATAACAACAGTGGCGCATGCTCGGTGCCATGTGGAGCTGACAACGCTTGTCGTAACCGGCATGAATGACGACATGCAGGAGATGACAGATATAATCGATTGGATAGCGGCGCTGGACAGGGCAATTCCGTGGCATATTTCACGGTATCATCCGAGTTACAACTATGATGCGCCCTCGACGGATATACAATTCATGTACAGGGTATATGAGAAAGCCATACAAAAATTGGATTACGTGTACTGCGGAAATATCGCGAGCGGACATGAAACGAGCGATACAAAATGTCCTTCATGCAGAGCAACGGTTATCGCTCGAAGCGGATATGCTGTTGAAATAAGGAATCTGAATAACGGGAAATGTGGATCGTGCGGGTACGATCTCGCAGTGCGGCAGTAAACGGCTATGGACAGGGGGCCTCTTGTAAAAATAAACGATTGTATATTTGAAGCGCCTGTTACCTACAAGCGGGGCATGCGGGTGCCGGCGCGGATTTATGCAAATGACGCGCTGATAGAGCAAATGGACAATGCCGTGCTCGACCAGATAACGAATGTTGCCATGCTGCCGGGGATACAGAAATACGCGCTGTGCATGCCCGACGGCCATTCCGGGTACGGGTTTCCAATTGGCGGGGTTGCCGCGATAGATGTCAGTGACGGCGTGATTTCACCAGGCGGCATAGGTTTCGATATTAACTGCGGCGTTCGGATTATGACGACGTCGCTGACCCTGGACGAGGTGAAACCGAACATTAAAAAGCTCGTTGACATGCTGTTTAAACGGATACCGAGCGGCGTGGGTGCGACCGGTTCGGTGCGGCTTCATGGGAATCGATTCGACGAAGCGATGGTGAAGGGATGCGGGTGGGCGCTCGACAAGGGGTTTGCAGTTCCCGATGATATCGAAAACTGCGAGGAGAACGGCTGCATGCCCGGCGCCGATCCGTCGGCCGTTTCATCGCGTGCCAGAGAACGCGGGATGAACCAGCTGGGAACGCTTGGATCGGGAAACCATTTCCTTGAAATACAGATTGCGAAAAAGGAAAACATATTCGACGCCGGGCGGGCGCGCGAGTTTGGCATATCCGGCGATAACCAGATTGTTATCATGATCCATTCGGGCAGCAGGGCTTTCGGGCACCAGATAGCGACAGACTATCTTCAGAAATTCCTGTCGGTGATGCAGACAAAATACGGGCTTGTTATGCCCGATCGCGAGCTTGCGTGCGTGCCGTTTGATTCACCGGAAGGCCAGGCCTATTTCAAGGCGATGAATTGTGCGATAAATATCGCGTTTCTTAACCGGCAGCTTATAATGCACGGCGTTCGCGAGGTGCTGTGCGAATGTTTTAAATCGGACCCCGAGCGGCTTGGCATACGCCTGGTCTACGATGTCTGCCATAACACGGCGAAGATCGAGCGCCACACCGTGGATGGAAAAACCAACGAACTCCTTGTCCACCGAAAGGGGGCAACTCGCGCATTTGCCGCTGGAATGCACGGCATTCCTCAAAGGTACGCCCGCACCGGGCAGCCTGTGATCGTCGGCGGGAGCATGGAATCAGGATCGTATCTGTGCGCGGGAGTCAGTGGCGGTGCAGACACGTTTTTTTCTTCAGTTCACGGAAGCGGGCGGGTGATGTCGCGGCACCAGGCGAAAAGCCGATTTCGCGGAAAGGATTTACAGGGCGCGCTTGAATCGCGCGGGATATATATACGCACCGCCTCGTATGCCGGGCTGGCTGAAGAAGCCGGGGCCGCATACAAGAATATCGACCAGGTCATCGGCGCCGTGAGCTCGGCGGGAATCAGCATTCCCGTTGCGAAGCTCGTACCGCTTGGCAATATTAAGGGGTGATGCGTGCGATGAATTCCGGATTCGAGATTATAGATGGAATTACCAGCGCCGATATCGCCATACGCGCGTATGCGGGAGATTGTAACGGCATGTTTATTGCCGCGTGCCGGGCATTACGTTCACTGCTGATGGACAATCCTGACGATATCTCCCGGGAAAAACACATAACGTTTACATTGAGAAATTCGCAGCTGGATTTACTGCTGGTCGAGTATCTACAGGAATTTATTTATTACAAGGACGCCCACGGTTCGATATTCGTTCCAGATAACGTTGACATTACGTGCAAGGATAATTGTTTTACTCTTACGTGCTCGGCTTATGGTGAGCCGATAGACAGGGGAAAGCACATATTCGGTACTGACATCAAGGCGGTTACATTGCACCGGCTTAGCATAACGCGCAGCGGGGACAGGTGGTCGGCGGTCGTCGTATTTGATGTATAACTATTACACACTTTTTATTGACATCCAGGGCAAACTCCCACGTATATACACCGTATGGGCAGTTACTCTACAATAACAGGAGCGCATAACATATGGCTATATTAATTGACGGTAAGGCCGTTGCCGCCGAAATCCGAAAAGAAATTACGAACGAGATTGCCGGGATTTCAGGGAAATATGGTAAAAATCCGGGCCTTGCCGTTATTCTTGTCGGGAACGATCCGGCGTCCTC
>DHPI01000007.1:0-768 GCA_002407865.1 Spirochaetia bacterium UBA5368 | reverse complement strand
GACGTATGAAGGGCAGGGGATGCGAAGAAGTCGGCATTACGTCGTATCAGTATAATTATGAATCGCACATAACCCAGAATGAATTACTGGCGGTAATAGACACCCTGAATAACGATCCTCAGGTGAATGGCATACTTGTGCAGTTGCCGCTGCCGCCGCATATCAATGAAACGCTGGTAATCAACAGCATCGATCCGAAAAAAGACGTTGATGGGTTTCATCCCGTTAACGTGGGAAAAATGGTTATCGGCGACGACGATTGTTTTTATCCCTGCACGCCGTATGGCTGCCAGGTTCTTATCAACAGCGTTGCCGGGGATATAAAAGGAAAACACCTCGTGGTTGTCGGCAGAAGCAATATTGTCGGTAAGCCGATCGCGAATCTGATGCTGCAAAAGAATAAAAACGCGAATTGCGTTGTAACCGTATGCCATACGGCCGCGCCCGACATCAGTGTGTATACGAAGCAGGGTGATATCCTTGTGGTCGCGGTGGGCAGGCCGGAGGTTGTACGGGGGGATATGATAAAATCCGGCGCCGTGGTAATTGATGTCGGTGTCAACAGGATCGCCGATCCGTCAGACCCGACGAAAACGAAACTTGTCGGCGATGTGAAATTCGATGAGGCGTTTGAAGTCGCTTCCGCGATTACGCCTGTGCCGGGAGGCGTCGGCCCCATGACGATTACAATGCTGTTGAAAAATACGCTGAAAGCCTTTAAGCTGCAAAACGGCATATAACAAAAAAACCCGCTCGAAAGAGCGGGTT
>DHPI01000073.1:34845-38326 GCA_002407865.1 Spirochaetia bacterium UBA5368 | reverse complement strand
ACCCCTAAAGTTCTACTGCTACCGGTGTACAGAGGCTCTCATCGTCAAAAGTTTGCGGCTGTGGCGCTAAAGTTATCTGTGAGTATGCCGATAGTGAAAAGTGAGGGAAATATAGCGACATAATCTGGATATGTCCGGAGGGACCCGATGGGCGGGAGAATTACAGTCTTCATTATAGTTGCCGTCATTGCGCTGATCATACCCGGCGGCAGCTGTCTGGCGCAGCAGGGCGCTGAGGGCGTGAGCCTGCGAATGCTCGCTGACACTATTAAATACGAAAACGCGATACAGTTTTTCCAGATGCGTGAATACGGAAAGGCGCTGCGCGAGTTCAACGAGTATCTTGAAATTTACATCAATGGAACACACCGCAACGACGCCTACAGGCATATTGCAAGGATATACTTCGACCGCTTTGAATACGAACAATCAATCAGGGCATATACGGTGATATATGAAGAATCAAGCAATACGGAAGAAGGCGTCGACGCGTATTATAGAACCGGAATTTGTTACCAGAAAATGGGTGACGATGCGCGCGCGCGGGAGGTTTACCGGGCGATAATCGACCAGTACCCGTATTCGGATTATGCTTCACAGGCGAGAATTCAGATGAATTTGATGAAAATAATCGAAAAATAAAAAAATAGTATTGACGTGGCAACATATTTTGCCACAGTATCCGCTTTTTGATAGTTGTGGTGATTGCAGAAGGCAGTACCTTTCCGTACATCCCCCCTGCGAAAAAGCACACATATACTGACAGTACTGAAAGAAACGTACATGAACAGGGCAGAGCTTTTTATTTGGTAGAAAATAGCCATTAATATAGCCGGGTTTTGTATTTTTTTTATATTTTCGAATAGAGTGTGATACAACATGTAGTGTTGTATGGATATATTCCAGATGGGTGCTTTTTAATTTGCCTGCGACAGGGCGGCAGTCCCTCCTGTGGAGTGAAGCAGTCGTTCCGGAAAATAGACGTAAAAACAGTGAATATTCTGAAACACCACAATTAAATTGTATTCGGGGGAGTTTGAAATGCCTTTACAGAAGTTGCGTAATATCGGTATAGCGGCGCACATTGACGCGGGAAAGACCACTGTCACCGAGAGGCTGCTGTTTTTTACCGGCACCACAAGAAAACTTGGCGAGAGCCACGACGGCCAGGCCACCATGGATTTTATGAAGCAGGAGCAGGAGCGTGGCATTACCATCGCATCGGCCGCGATTTCATGCACCTGGAAAGATCACCATATTAATATAATCGATACGCCCGGGCACGTGGATTTTACCGTCGAGGTAGAGCGCTCGTTGCGCGTTATCGACGGCATGATAGCCGTATTTTGCGCTGTCGGCGGCGTACAGCCGCAGAGTGAAACTGTATGGAACCAGTCGGTACGGTACAAGGTGCCGCGCATTGCCTTTGTCAACAAGATGGACAGGGTTGGCGCCGATTATTACGAATGTATTGACCAGATGGACAAATACCTGGACGCGAACCCCGTGGCCTTTCATGTGCCTATAGGCGCGGAGGATAATTTCGAGGGATTTGTCGATGTCGTAGGGCGAAAGGCTGTCGTGTTTAAGGGATTCGAACGCATCGTCACCGATGTGCCCGAAGATTATAAAGAGCGTTGTGAAGACGCGCGCAAGCGTCTCGTGGAAAAACTCGCGGATTTTGATGAAACGATCATGGAGATGTACCTTAACGAACAGGATGTCCCTGAGGAAATAATTAAAAAGGCGGCCCGCTGCGCCACCATCAAGATGCTTATTACGCCGGTGTTTTGTGGCGCTGCATACAAGAACAAGGGTGTGCAGGTGCTGCTCGATTCCATTATCGATTATCTTCCGTCGCCGATCGAGAAGGGGGCGATTGTGGGTATGGATTTAAAGGACTCCGAAAAAAACCATACGAGGAACCCTTCGCCAAACGATCCTTTCTGCGCGCTGGCGTTCAAGTTGATACACGATCCGTATGTCGGCCAGCAGACCTTTATCCGAATTTATTCTGGCAAGCTCGAGAGCGGCATGCAGGTTTTAAACGCGACCCGTACAGAAACTGAGCGCATAGGACGTATTCTGAAAATTTACGCCAAGGAACGCGAAGAAGTTGCGAGCGCCGGTCCCGGCGATATCGTTGCGCTCATCGGCATGAAATCGACGAAAACCGGCGATACGCTCTGTGACTACGGCCAGCCGTTGCTGCTCGAATCCATCTTTGTGCCGCCGGCGGTTATCGACCTGAAGGTGGCGCCGACAAGCAAGAAAGAAGAAGAAAAACTCGGCGCCGCGCTTCGAAAACTTTCAATGGAGGACCCGTCGTTCAAGGTGCGTGTAGACGAGGAAACGAATGAAACAATCATGTCGGGTATGGGAGAGCTTCATCTTGAAATTATTGTAGACAGGCTGAAAACCGAGTTCAACGTAGATACGATCATCGGCGAGCCGTCGGTTGCGTTCCGCGAAGCGATTACCGCGGAGGCCGAGCATAACACGAAATACGCCAAGCAGTCGGGTGGTCATGGCCAGTATGCGCACTGTGTTATGCGGATCGAGCCGAATCCGGGTAAGGGCTTCGAGTTTGTCGATTATATTAAAGGCGGGGTCATACCCCAGGAATACATACCCTCGATCAAGAAGGGTATTGAGATGGCGATGGAGGATGGCATCCTCGGCGGATTTCCCGTTGTCGACGTCAAAGTTGTGTTGCTTGACGGCAGCTATCATGAGGTGGATTCGTCGGATATGGCGTTCCGCATCTGCGGCTCCATGTGCTTCAAGGAGGCGTTCCGCAAGGCGGCTCCGATTCTGCTCGAACCCTTGATGAAGGTGGAAATCAATACGCCCGATGAGTACATCGGTGATATCATCGGCGACCTGAACCGCAGGCGCGGACGCGTCGAATCGATGCGCCGGTTCCGCAAGGGCGCGCAAAAGGTCAACGGTTTCGTGCCGCTGATGGAGATGTTCGGATATGCGACGCAGCTTCGCAGCATTTCGAGCGGCCGCGCGAACTACTCGATGGAGTTTTCAAAGTACACGCCGTTGTCGAAGGACGTGCAGGAGAAGGTGCTGAAGGCGCTGCAGGAAAAGAAAATGCAGAAGGCGTAACAAAAAAGGCGGCAACTCAATGCCGCCTTTTTTAATCCCCCCATCACAACCCTAACAGGCGTCCCCCGGTATAAAAAAGAAAGCAAACCGCCCACGCGACCGCGAGCTGATATGCGATGGAAAATCCTGCCCATCCCCATCCGGCCTCCTTGCCGATCACCACGATCGTTGCGAGGCACGGCACATACAGGAGTACGAACAGCAGAAACGTATACGCGACGAGCGGGGTGATGCCGAATTCGGCCTGGCGCAATACGCCGGCCATAGGCCGCTGCGTGTAATGGGGATCGTCCTCGGCCGTCGAATGGTAAATGACGCCCATGGTGCTGACCACGATTTCTTTGGCGACAAAGCCCGTCAGCAG
>DHPI01000073.1:28355-34755 GCA_002407865.1 Spirochaetia bacterium UBA5368 | reverse complement strand
AAGCCCGTCAGCAGCGATACCCCCATTTGCCAGTTGAAACCGAGCGGCTGGAGAACAGGATGAATTGCTTTGCCGAATCTGACGATAAAGGTGGATTCTTTCTCGCGCGCCATTTTTTCGTGCAGCAGGGCGTTTCGTTCGGCGGTATAACGCTCGTCTAATATTTTCAGTTCGGACAGGGCGTGGCTGCGGTCTTTCACGTTTCGTTCGTGCGCGGATTCGAGAAGTGCAAGGCGCGCGTTGTAGCTGCGTTCCATCTCCGGCGACTTTGGATACTCGCCGAGCGCCCAGATTATAATTGAAAACGCCAGGATGATGCCCCCCATCTTTCTGAGGTACTGCGACGCCCTGTCCCACATGTGCAGCAGCGTGGATTTGAGCGTGGGAATCCTGTACGGTGGAAGCTCCATGACGAACGGTGTTGATATCCCTTTAAAGAAAAGCCGCTTGAAAAGCCGCGCCGACGCCAATGCGAGCAATAACCCGATTATATAGAGCGACAGTATCACCGTCCCCGCGTGTTCTCTGAAGAAGATACCGGCGAAAAGCAGATAAACGGGCAGGCGCGCCGAGCAACTCATGAAGGGATTGATAAGAATGGTGAGAATGCGGTCCTGCCTGTTTTCGAGCGATCGCGTCGCCATGATCGCGGGCACGTTGCATCCGAAGCCCATCACGAGCGGGATGAACGACTTGCCGTGCAGTCCCATAATATGCATTATTTTATCCATTACGAATGCGGCCCTGGCCATGTACCCCGTGTCTTCCATGAAGCTGATGCCCATAAAAAGGATCAGGATGTTCGGCAGAAACACGATAACGCCGCCGACGCCGCCGATAATGCCGTCGATGATAAGCGATTTGAGGGGGCCCGGCGGCATCAGGTTTTCCGTCGACGATGAGAGCAGCGCGACGCCCTGCTGCAGCAGCCGCATTGGCGATTCGCCTAACGCGAATGTAAGGTGAAAGAGAATCCACATGAAAAAAAAGAGAATCGGAAAGCCCAGGTACCGGTTGGTGATGACACGGTCGATGCGTTCCGAAAGGTCGATGCGGTCAAGCGGCGCTTTCCGCACCGATTCGCGTATAGCGCCCGCGATAAATCCGTAGCGCCTGTCAGCGATGATAGTCTCGATGTCGTCGTTCAGCATTTTTTCGAGCGTTTGCCGGCTTTCGTCGGAACGGCGCGCAATCTCGGCATAGGTGGGATAGCCGCTGAGCTTTTTTTCCACGTCGGCGTCGCGCTCGAGCAGCCGTACAGCGAGCCAGCGTGTCGAGGACTGCCTGCCGATTGACGGCTCTTTGTGGATTACCTGGCGGATTGCGCTGATTTCATCCTCGATGTCCTGGCCATACGGGATGTAGATCTGGCGCGATTTTTCGTCGGTGTGTTCGACAACCTGGATTGCCGCATCGATCATTTCGTTGATGCCTGCGGATTTTGTCCCTATGGTTTTCACCACCGGCATCCCCAGAAGCGTTCCCAGGCGTTCGGTGTCGATGGATATGCCGCGCGCCTCGGCTTCGTCGATCATGTTGAGCGCGAGTACCGCACGGGCGCCGATGTTGATAAGCTGCGTGGTAAGATAGAGGTTGCGCTCCAGGTTGCCGGCGTCGACCACATTGATAATGGCGTCGGGACGCTCGTTCAGTATAAAATCCCGCGTTACGATCTCTTCCATACTATACGAGGTAAGACTGTATATTCCGGGCAGATCGATTACGCGGATTGTGTAATCACCCCTCCGTATACGCCCTTCGCGTTTTTCCACGGTGACCCCGCTCCAGTTCGCCACCTTCTGCCTGGCCCCGGTGAGGGCGTTGAATATGGTGGTTTTGCCGCAGTTGGGATTTCCTACCAGTCCTATAACGAGCTCACGCCTCTTGTGCGCCATTGCTTTTGTCCTGTAGAAGCTTTACGATAATGTCCCGCGCTTCCTCAATTCTCAGTGAAATGTAGTACCCTTTGATTTTCAGCTCTATCGGGTCGCGCAGCGGCGCGTATTTTATCACCCTGAGCTGTTCGCCTTTGCGGAATCCCATTTCCATAAGGCGTTTTCTAAACGGGCTTTTACCTGCAATGCGGACGATCACCCCTGCGTCGCCCTCCTGGAGGTCGCTGAGGGCTTTTTCTTCCAGGATATCCCGTATGTTTTCCGCCCATTTTTCGCCGGAGTCCAGGTTAGTACGGTAGAAATTTACAAACCGTTGCATCTGGCGGCAGGCCTCCGGTGAAAGATGGTGCTCCATGCGGCAGGCTTCACTGTCAGCGGTATCACGGCTCATCCGCAGAACGTCGTGAAAGAACTCTCTCAGAAACGAATGCTTTCTGTAGACGGCGTCGGCGATTTTCTGGCCTTCGGTTGTCAGCTCCACATGGCCGTATTTTTCGTACAGTATAAGCTTTTTTTCCTTCAGCCTGCCCAGCGCCGCCGTGACGCTCGGCATGGTTATGTTGAGGCTGCGTGCGATATCCCTTACACGTACCACCCGGTTCTTCGTGGCGAGCCGGGAGATGGTTTCCATATAGTCTTCCATGTTGGGAGACAGTTCAGTGTTTTCGAATGAGTTGCCGTTATGGCGCATATTCTGTTTTTCAGTATATTTAGGGGATGACATAACCGTATCCTATTAATATTAGAAGCACCTAATATTATTATGCTTGTAAAAAATCAAGCACATATTTTTTTGTGTTGAGCCGCATGACCCGAATTTAATTTCAAGGACATCGCATGAGTTCCGTTGACGACAGCCCGTCCGGAGCGATCGGTGAATCTTTCATTTTCATTGCATTGGCGGCGGAAAAAAGATCTATATGTAATTTGATTTGTTTTGTATATAAAACTACAACAAAAATTTAGATTATGTTTTTTATGCGCTACTATTGATATTAGTATTGACGAAGCAGATTATAGTATAATTCTGGCATACAAATTAATATGTGTAGAGGGGTTTTATGAGCAATCTAATTGTTGATCAGCGTGATCAGGAATTCGTACTGTATGAAATGTTCAATATTGAAGAATTATTTAAAACCGAACGTTATAAGGATTTTTCTCGCGATATGTTCGATATGACGCTCGAGCTTTCCGCAAAAATGGGCGAGGAAGTATTGTTCCCGACATACATGGAAGGCGACCGCGAGGGATGCAAGCTTGAAAACGGCAATGTGACCATTCCGAAATGCTACCATAAGGCCCACAAGGCGTTAAATGAGGCGGGTCTTTTTACCATGGCTGTCGCCCCCGATGCCGGCGGCCAGGGGTTCCCGTATATCGTCGAATGCGCTTCCAGGGAATATTTTATACACAATATGGGATTTTTCCTTTATCCCGAAGCAGCTATCGGCGCGGCGCACATGATTTACAATTTCGGCACCGAAGAACAGAAGAACAAATACATGTATAAAATGTTCGAGGGCAAATGGGGCGGAACCATGGTGCTGACCGAGCCAGACGCCGGTTCCGATGTCGGCAATCTCAAAACGAAAGCGGTGCGCCAGAGCGACGGCACATTCAAACTGTACGGCTCCAAGATTTTCATATCGTCCGCAGAAAACGATCTTTTTGAAAATATAGTTCATCCGGTTCTCGCGAGGATTGAGGGCGATCCTGCCGGCACCTCCGGTATCTCCATCTTCCTCGTACCCAAGTACAAGGTAAATGAGGATGGTTCGCTGGGTGAGAGAACGGATTATTCGATTGTTAACATAGAGCACAAGATGGGCCTCAGGGGCAACGCCACATGTGCGATGAGTTTTGGCGACAACGGCGGCTGCTATGCCGAACTGCTCGGCCAGGAGCGCCAGGGCATGAAGATCATGTTCCAGATGATGAACGAGGCGCGTATCGGTATGGGTATCCAGGGCGCAGGCACCGCATCGGTCGCGTATCTGCACGCGCTCAACTATGCAAAAGAACGCGTACAGGGTAAAAACCTGAAAGACATGTCGAATCCCGACGCCCCGAACACGGCGATTGTCAACCACCCGGACGTTCGCCGCATGCTTCTCTGGATGAAGTCGCATGTTGAAGGCATGAGGGCGCTGGTGTATTTGTGCGCGTATGCGATCGACCAGCACCATGCGATGGAAGGCGAGGAAGCGGATAAATGGCACGGCATTATGGAGCTTCTTATCCCCATATGCAAGGCGTATAACACCGACATGGGATTCAGGGTTTGCGAGCTTGCCGTTCAGATCTACGGCGGTTATGGGTATTGCAACGACTATCCTGTTCAGCAGTTCCTCCGCGATTTGAAGATAGGTTCGATCTATGAAGGCACAAACGGCATCCAGTCGCTTGACCTCGTCGGAAGAAAGATGGCGCAGAAGAAGGGCGCGAACTTCATGAATTTCCTGACGGAAATGAACAAGACCGTCGCGCAGTACAAGGATAACGAGAAGCTGAAAGACATCTCCGAAGACGTGCAGAAGGCTGTCAATCTGCTTGGCGAGATGGGCATGTTCTTTGTGCAGTGCAGCAAGGAAGGGAAGTTCCTCGTTCCGATCGTCAACTCGTATCCGTTCCTCAATATGATGGGCGCCATATGCCTTGCATGGCTCCTCTTCTGGCAGGCTGGTATCGCGCAGACTAAGCTTGAGGGGATTCTTAAAGATGGCGGCATTGACGCGACGGACAAAAAGGCGCTTCGCGCGTTCCTGAGGGAGCATAAAGACGGCGCGTTCTACCAGGGCAAGGTGTTGAGCGCCCGGTATTATATCAAGAACGTGCTTCCCGAGGCGTTCGCGATTTCGAAGGCGATCAAGAACGAAGACTTGTCGGCGCTGGAAATTCTCGAGGAGAGCTTCGCACAATAAGTAAAAGAAACATCCGTTCTGCCACTGGATTCCGGTGACAGCGTTACTCGCAAAAGGCGGGGCCGTGATGGCGCCGCCTTTTGCATATGGTGCGCCCAACGGGGCGCGCACCCGGTTATATATAAAAATTTATTGCATAATATTTTATTATGTAATACAGATATATCGTGTGACGT
Organism: Spirochaetia bacterium UBA5368; assembly: GCA_002407865.1. Taxonomy (GTDB): domain Bacteria; phylum Spirochaetota; class UBA4802; order UBA4802; family UBA5368; genus UBA5368. The sequence continues at coordinate 29,760 of DHPI01000073.1, read as the reverse complement.
GTATACTATATAACCGGGTGATATTCATGGCATTGAACGAACGCGTTATCGGAAAAAAATATGCTGCGCCGCCGATAGAGGTGACCAGGCATGAGAGCATTTACTATGCGCTGGCAATCAACGAGGATAACGACGCCTATTTTGATATGCGCCGCCCCGGCGGAATCCTTGTCCCGCCGATGTATGCCGTTATGTATTCTGCGGTGCCGACGGCGAACATAGTATTCGACCAGGAGGTAGGCCTGAACATGATGATGGTCGTCCATTATTCGCAGGAATTCGAGTGGCTGAAGCCGGTGCGGCCCGGCGATAGCATATCGACGGAAGGGGTCATTACGCATATTACTGTGAAGGAAAAAGGCGCAATATTGGGGTGGCAGATCGAGGGAAAAAACCAGCACGGGGATATCGTGGTGCGCTCGCGATGGGAGTTCTTCGACCGGAGCGCGGGCTCGGGGAAGCCCGATGTAAAAATACGCAACCCAGTATCGCCGTCGGCGATTGAGTGGACGGATTCAATGCATGTGCGCAACGGACAGAGCTATATTTACGCGGAACCGTCTATGGACCAGAGTCCGCTTCATGTCGATGATGAATTCGCGAAAAATGTCGGCCTGCCGGGGGTAATTTTGCAGGGCCTTTGCACAATGGCATTTGCCCACAAGGCGGTTGTCGACAACTGTACCGGTCCCTCCAGGGATCCGATGCGCGTAAAAAGGCTCCATGTGCAGTTCGCCAGGCCGGTGCTTCCGGGGCAGACAATAACATTCCAGGGATACATTGTCGGCAACGATGGGCCCGATGTGCGCTATGGCATCATCGCCAGAAACGAGGAAGGCAAGGATGTATTGCGCGATGCATGGTGCGCTGTCGAGCGTGAATAAGTGAATTATTTTTGCCGTGCATTCGGTGATCCAGCAACGTTACGGCGCACAATTTGAATAATTTTGTGAATTGTCCGCGAGTAACGATATATTGATTAATAAAAAAGAGAGGAAACCGAAAGCATGGACAGAACCCAGCGGGCAGCGAAAAAAGCCGATATAGAGGAGATTCTCGACCTTATAAAACCGGGGCAGCGCATATTTATTTCAAGCGGGCCGTCGATACCCGCCCGGTTTGTCAACGCGATAATAAATTCCGATAGAAACAATATTCAGGATCTCGAAATAATACAACTGATCACTATCGGGGATGCGCTCTCCGTTGATGGCATGCCGTTGCCGCGATTCAGGCTGAAGACGTTTAACGTGGGGGAAAGCATCAGCAAGGAAATTTCCGACGGCAAGGTCGATTTTATTCCCGCCCACCTGATCGAAATCCCGTATATTTTTTCAGCCGGCGCCGTCGGCGTCGATGTCGCGATTGTGCAGACCACGCCCCCCGACAGCAGGGGATTTTTCAA
>DHPI01000073.1:24572-28247 GCA_002407865.1 Spirochaetia bacterium UBA5368 | reverse complement strand
GGATTTTTCAACCTCGGGATAGCCAACGATGTCGCTAATATCGCGATCAAAAAGGCGTCGGTGGTCATCGCGGAGGTCAATGCGAACGTTCCGTTTACCTACGGCGAAACAAATATCCATATGGATCAGGTTGACTATATCGTTGAAAGCGATATCCCGCTTCTGGAAAGGGAGCGGCGTCCCTACGATGCGGTGATGGATAAAATCGGATGGCACATCTCCAACCTGATTGAAGATGATTCGACGATTGCGCTGCATGTCGGCAGGATTTTCGACGCCATCGCGAACAATCTGAAGTCGAAGCGAAACCTCGGTATTTATACTCACGTGATATCCGACTGGGTGATCGACCTCATCGAGTCGGGGGCCATTTCGCTGGATCGAAGCAGATATCATGGCGGGCTGGTCACCACGAGTTATTGCTTCGGTTCGCAAGAGCTGTACAAATATGTCGACAGGAACCCCGTCATCGAATTTTACCCGATCGCGCGTGTTATCAATCCGTTTGTAATCCAGCGTATTTCGCGGCTTGTCTCGATTATGAACGTGAAAAAAATAGATGTCACGGGCGAATCGGTAATCTTTCATTCGGGTGATAACCTGCTGTCGGGATACGAGAGCAAGCTGAACTTTTCGATTGGCGCGGCCTTTTCTAAGCAGGGCAAGGCAATCGTCGCGCTGCAGTCGGTTGACCAGAACGGCGAGAGCAATATCGTGATAAATCATGAATGTGGTGCGGAGCGGATCCGCGCAACGCTCGGCGCGACTCGCTACGTTGTTACCGAATACGGTGTCGCGAGCCTCTTTGGGAAGTCCATCCGCGAAAGAGTGCTTGCGATGATTGATATCGCGCACCCGGTGCACCGCGAAAGCCTGCTCGCCGCGGCGAAATTCTTCGGCTACGCGTATCCCGATCAGATATATGTGCGCGAAAACGCGGAAAACTACCCGATGGAGCTGGAGGCCGTGAAGTCGTTCAGAAACGGCCTGGAGGTGCTGTTCAGGCCGATCAAGCCATCGGACGAGGATATGATGCGGCGGCTGTTTTATCAGTTTTCCGATGAATCGAAATATCTCCGCTATTTCGCGCGGGTTTCGACCATGCCGCACAGGGAAATGCAGAAATATGTCAGCATCGACTACGATAAAGTATTTTCCATAGTCGGCGTGGTTTGTAACGATCGCATGGAGCGGATCATCGCGGAGGCGCGGTACGCCTATTACGAGTACGAAAAGGCGTATGAACTGGCGTTCATTGTGGATGAGGAATACCAGGGGAGGGGCATTGCGACCTTCATGCTCGATTATCTTTTTAAAATTGCCCGCGAGCGCGGCATAAAAGACATTATAGCGAACGTGTTGCCGCAGAATGACAAAATGCTACGGGTATTCGAAAAGGGGAGTGTAAAGCCGAAATCCACGTTCGCCGACGGCGTCATTGAGCTGCGGTTTTCTCTGGAATGATCGCGCGGGACGCGGCCGCAGACGTTACGGGCGGCTACAGCGATGATGCAAGCTCCGAGTGCGCCGTGCACGATTCTTCGTCGATGATAAAATCGCCGAAAACCGACGGCGCTTCATTCTGCATAATTCTGAGCATCTGCATACATACGCGGCGGATTTCCCACTGAGCCCTGCGGTTGCAGCGCAGGGCGAACACGTGGCGCAGCTCCCTGAAATTGGCTGAAAACACTATTTGACTTTCAAGCGCGTTGGGCAGCACGAAGCGTGCGTCTTCCTTCTTTATGCCGAGCTCGCGAAGGCGGAGGTAGGTGCGTCGCGACTGCTCGATAAAATCGTCGAATACCTTCGACGTCTCGTTATTGCCGCGGATATCAGGCGGTACGATGTAATTGAATTCGTCTTCGCTCACGTAGCGCTGCGACTGCTGGGAGAACGAGGCGAGCCTATGGCGCACCAACTGGTGCGTGAACGCTCGCGACGCGCCCTGTATCCTGAAGCTTGCCGAAGCGTGTTCAAGGATGGAGTGGTGGCCGTTTTTAATGCAGCGACGTATGAAGTTCTTTTCGGTGTCGTCGCCCATTTTGTCCAGCGAGAGGTAGCATGTGCGGCCGGCCTCTTCTATGAGCTTTTCGGCGTTCGGCGTGACGGCAAGCAGCGTGATCTCCGGCTTGTGCAGTTTCATATTTTCATCCCCGAAAATCCAAGAAATGCCATGGCCATAAGACCGGCCACGATGAACGTAATTGGAAGGCCCTTCATGTGCTCGGGGATGTCGGCGACCTCGAGCCGTTCGCGGATGCCCGCCATGAGAATGAGCGCCAGGGTGAAGCCAATACCGCCGCCGACGCCCTGCACGACCGCCATGAGCAGGCCCATGTTCGAATTTACAAACCCCGATTCTATATTGAGTACGGTGACGCCGAGCACCGCGCAGTTGGTGGTGATAAGCGGGAGAAATATCCCGAGCGAATAGTAGAGCACGGGCGAAACCTTCTCTATGACCATTTCCACAAACTGCACGAATCCCGCGATGATAAGGATGAACGCGATGGTTGTGAGATAGGTGATGTCGAACGGGACGAGCACGTATTTATATATAATAAAGGTAAAAAACGACGACAGGCCCATGACAAAGATGACTGCGAGCCCCATGCCGATCGCGGAGTCGAGTTTTTTCGATACGCCGAGAAATGGACACAGACCGAGCATCTGCGAGAGCACGTAGTTATTTATGAATATTGTCGATATAAGAATAACGAAAAGAGTATTAATTTCCATATCTTACCCCTTTTTTCTCGCGTTCAGGTAGTTCATTCCGGTCAGTATTATCGCCAGGGTAAAGAAGGCGCCGGGCGCGATGATCATGATGGTGGCGGGCTCCATGCCGGGAATAAGCGTGTAGCCGAGCAGCCTGTTCGCGCCGAGGATTTCCCGCACGATGGCTAACATCAGCAGCGTGAGGCCGAATCCAAGCCCCATGCCAAGACCGTCGAGCATGGAGCGGAACACGTCGTTTTTCGACGCGAAATCCTCCGCCCTTCCGAGGATGATGCAGTTGACAACGATGAGGGGAATAAAGATGCCGAGCGATCTGTAAATATCGGGCTGAAACGCCTTAAGCGTCAGTTCGACAATGATGACGAACGTGGCGATAATTGTAATGAATATGGGGATACGGATATGCGACGGCACCAGTTTCCGCAGCGCGGATACGAACATGTTCGAGAATACCAGTACGAAAGTTGATGCCAGCGCCATCCACAGCGCGTTGCTTACCGATGTTGATACCGCCAGCGTGGGGCAGTTTCCGATGCCGAGAATAAACACGGGATTTCTCTCCCAGATCCCTTTGGTTACTTCCTTGAGATACTTCATCTGGCCAGCCCTCCATCGGTTGGTACGGCGTTCGTCTGCAGCGCCCTGTCCAGCATCTGTACGCCGTTCTCAATGCTGTCGCGCACGGCTTTTGTGGTGATTGTCGCGCCTGTTATGGATGATATGCTGTTTTTTTCCAGAAGCTCGGCCTTCATGGCGGCATTCCAATCGCCTCTCTTTACAATTTCAATCTTCTTCGTGGTGTCAAGTCCGCTGAACTGCTCCTGAAACCACGGAATGAGCGGTTCTGTAGTAGCTGTTGCGCCAGATCCGCCGAAAAAATGTCCCCAGAAAGTGTCTGTGCTTGCGATTTCCGCGGCGCGTGCGCCCAGTCCC
>DHPI01000073.1:13262-24443 GCA_002407865.1 Spirochaetia bacterium UBA5368 | reverse complement strand
TTTTCCGACTGCTGAATAATCGCGATCCCGAGCAATCTGCCGGATTTGTCGATTCCGACCATTGAACGCACCGGTCCGCTGTAACCGCCCTTTTCTGTCACGAATGCATACGCTGTGATCGGCGCATTGTTTTCGATCTTTTCCGCGATCCAGTATGTGAATTCCCTGTTGTCGATCGGGGCCCTTTTTTCTTCCGTAATTGTATAGCCGGGGAGCACAGCCATGAGCGCGGCGTCGCGCTTTTGCCGTTCCTGTTTCTGAATGCTCGGATATGTTATCTTTTTGATATGCGAAAGCGCAAACGTCGCGATAAACGCGATCACTGCGAGAATTATAGTCGGTTTTACTAATGACTTATTCATGCATTAACCTCGGTTGATCGGCCATTGCGTGGTGTTCCTGCCGGTATGTGCAATTGGTGGCCTGTGTCATGCGCGCGTACCGAATATCCGCGGTTTTGTATACCTGTCAATCAACGGCACGGCCGTATTCATCAATAATATCGAATACGATACGCCCTCGGGGTAGCCGCCCCAGAGCCTGATAACGCACGTCAGAATGCCGCATCCGGCTCCGAAGATGAGCATGCCCTTCCATGTCACCGGAGAGGTCACCATATCGGTCGCCATAAAAAACGCGCCGAGCATTAGACCGCCCGAGAAGACATGATATACTGTCGCCTCAACAGGATAGGGGAACCCGCTCAGTGAGTAGTAGCAATACATGAAAATTACAACCGTGCCGATGTACATTGCCGGAACATGCCATGTGATGATCCGCTTATAGAGAAGGAACAGCCCTCCCAGAATAAGAAGCAGAGCGGAAGTCTCGCCAATGCAGCCGCCGACATTCCCCACGAAGAGGGATTTCAACATTTCTTTGGAAAAGAGCAGATTGTGCAGCATGTCGGGCAGTACGTGCAGATCGGACAGCAGCTTCGGGACCTCCTTCAATGCGCCGAGCGGCGTCGCCTGTGTCACTACATCAAACGCCTGTTCGGGCATGTCGGTGATATTCGTTATCCCCTGCGAGAGCACATTTGTTGGAGTGAAGGTGTGCCATTTTGTTGTCATGTATACGGGCCATGACGCCATCAAAAATGCGCGGCCCGCAAGAGCCGGATTGAATATGTTGAAGCCGAGGCCGCCGAAGAGCTGTTTTGCGATGATAATGGCGAACGCCGAGCCTATGCCGACAGTCCATAACGGCACATCGGGCGGTACGTTCATGGCGAGCAAAAGTCCGGTGATTACTGCCGATCCGTCAAGTATGGTTACCGGCTTTTTCATTAAAAAAAGGTACAGCGCTTCTGACGCAACAGCGGCGATGATGGCGACGCATATCACGAGAAGGGCATGAATGCCGTACAGATATACGGAATAAAGCGTCGCCGGCATGAGCGCGAGCACGACCATCCACATTATGGATGTTATCGATTGCCCGGCCTTTACGTGAGGCGCGCTGGAAAGTACAAGTTCTGGTGCAAGTGATTTTTTCTGGGGCATAAGCGTTGTCCGGTTGTAATTATTATTGCTTGTGTTTCTTGTGAAGCTTTTCCTGCGCCATTCTAATGAAGTGGTTTAACGGTCTTTTGGATGGGCAGCAGTATGCGCACGACCCGCACATGATACAGTCAAAGGGGTTCGATGGCTCCACAAGGTCGTATCGCCCTTTCTCGATCGCATTCACGAGTTCGAAGGGCATAAGGCCGGCGGGGCAGACGGCCACGCATCTGCCGCAGCGGATGCACGGGCGGTATTGCGAAACCTGGATTTCTTCGTTTTTCAGAAATAGAAGACCCGACGTGCCTTTAACGACCGGAATTTCGATGGTGTCAACGGCAATACCGCACATAGGACCGCCCATGATAATCTTTCCCGGTTTTTCGGTGAGTCCCCCGCATTCCTCGATCACATCCGATATCCGGGTGCCAAGCCGCGCCTTGTAGTTGCCCGGCTTTTTTACTATTTCGCCGGTAACGGTAATGAAACGCTCGAACAGGGGCTTGCGCAGTACAACGGCTTCCCGTATGGCGAAAATGGTGCCGACGTTTTGCACGACGACATGTACATCCATTGGAAGCCCGCCCGACGGCACATTGCGTTTCAGTATGCTGTGAATAAGCTGTTTTTCGGCGCCCTGGGGATATTTCACCTTCAGCGGGGCGACGGTAATTTTTTCCGGTATCGAGATCGCCGTGAGCCGCTCCTCAAGCGCTTGAATGGCCTTCGGCTTGTTTTTTTCAATGCCGATAAACGCCTGGGTGATGCCGAGAATTTTCAGTGCAACACGAACGCCCTCGATGATCTCGGAAGGATGGGTTTGCATCAACATGTCGTCGACGGTAAGATATGGTTCGCATTCCGAACCGTTGACGATGAGCGTATCGATTTGGCGCTTGCGCGGCGGCTGAAGTTTTACATGCGTTGGGAACGCGGCTCCGCCGAGACCCACAATCCCGGCCTCCGCGACACGATTTATTAAATCAAGCGCGGTAAGCGATTCCCACTGCTCCTCGTCGAGTATTTTGCCCGACGTTGAGAACGCGCCCTGCGCCTCGATGACGACGCAGACGCCTTCTTTCGAGTATAGTGTGGGATATCTGCCGATTTCAACAACCTTACCGGGCACGGATGCATGCACATTTGCGCTGATATAGCCGTCCGAGAGGCCGATCAACTGCCCCTCGCGGACCGTGTCCCCCACCTCGACGATGGGGTTTGCCGGCTTTCCCACATGTTGCTGCATGGGTATATAGCATAATTGCGGAATCGATAGGTTTGAAAAAGCTTTATCTTCGGTAAGATGCTTGTTCTCAGGCGGATGAATTCCTCCGATAAAGGTGTTAAACGCCATAATCAACCCTTGGTCGAATAAATTTCGTCCTTAATTGGAAGCTCTTTCCGCAGATTTTTTATATACGGGAAGAGCTCGCCCGCATCGACGTAGGTGTCACAATCTTCCATGATGCGCCGGGCGACCGTAAAATATTTATAGAGTTTCTCCTCACCGGAGCGTTTTACCCATTTTTTCTTGAGGCATTTCACGCGCAATACGTAACGGTCCGGTTCTGACTCGTACTGGCGGATCACGATGCAGTTCAGACAATTTGCGCAAAAAATCTTCTCTTTTACCATTGTGTATCACCTTACATGTTTATAGTTTCCTGTGAAGTAACGAACCTAAGGTAGAAAAAATATACATAAATACAAAAAAGTAATAATACAACACTAATTGCTTGCTTTGCTCTTAACCCTCCATATAGGGACTATCGCTATATCCGGTCAAGAATTATTTTTTTCCGCAAAAATAATAATTAAAGCGGGACACTCCATTGAGCTCGTCCGCAGCATATCATGTTTGTGCGCCTGATGCATCCTTTTTTTCCATCAAAATAAGATTTGCAAGAAATATTCTTGCAGTGTCCGATAAATTCTTTACAAAAAGAGGGCGTGTCACGCTAATCGGGAATAACGAATACTGCCGCGGTTAATCCCTGTCTGCGTGATTATATCGCGTATCTGCGAGGAACCACATGAAGGTTTTACTTATAAATCCACCGTATCCCTTTGAAGAATCACCGACGCCGCCGTTTGGATTGATATCGCTTGCGGCGTTTTTACTTAAGGAAGGTGTTGATGTCAGAATAGAAGATTATATCGTGCAGCCGTATTCACGAGAACGGGTGAAAAAAACGTTGAATGAATTCAAACCCGACGTTGTGGGAGCAACCGCGGTGACGATGACAGTCAACCGCGCCCTGGCCATATTAAAGGACTACAAGGATGAGAATCCCGATATTATTACCGTTATGGGCGGGCCCCATGTCACCTTCGACGCGGACAGCATTCTCCTTCATAACGGGCATGTCGATTACATCGTGCGCGGCGAAGGCGAGATAACGTTTACCGAGATGCTGCGGGCCATCGACATGGGTGTTCCGGTGGACAAGGTGCAGGGGATATCGTACCACAAAAACGGGATGGTGACGCATAACGAAAACAGGCCGCTCATCCCCGACATCAATATTTTGCCGTATCCGGCGAGACATCTGGTGTCTCTGAGCAAGTACCGCGCGATGGGATTTCCTATCAACATGGTGACCTCGCGCGGGTGCCCCAATAAATGTATATTCTGCGTAGGCAGCCGCATGGTCGGGCGCAAGGTGCGGTATTTTGACGTCAACCGCGTCGTTGACGAGTTCGAGCTGCTTTCCACCATGCGTTTCAAGCAGATCAATATCGTGGATGATCTTTTTACCGCGAACAAAAAGCGATGCATGGCCATTTGCGACGAGATAATGCGTCGCGGCATACGCCATCCGTGGGTCGCCTTTGCCCGCGTGGATACCGTTTCGAAGGAACTGCTGGAAAGCCTGAAGGCGGCGGGCTGCACCACGCTGTGCTTCGGCATAGAAAGCGGCAATCAGGAGATACTTGACCGCGTCAAAAAGAACATCACGCTGGAGAAATGCAGAAACGCTGTGGCGCTCTGCAACGATGTGGGTATTGAGCCGATGACATCGTATATTCTCGGCCTTCCCGGTGAAACGCCGGAAACCGTGCGCACGACGATGGAGTTCGCGAAAAGCCTTAGCCCGCTGTACGGGTATCATATACTCGCGCCGTTTCCGGGTACCGAGGTGCGTGATAAAAAAGAGGAATACGGCCTGCGGATCCTTACCGATAACTGGGACCTGTACGACGCCAACCAGTCGGTATCGGAGACCGGCACCATGCCGTACAGTGAGATCGACCGCATCGTGAGCGAATTTAATGGGAAAATACGTGAATATGTCGAGGACATCGGCGCCCGAAAAGGCAAAGGCGAGGCGCTTTCGGATAAGGATCAGGATATGATGCACGGTATCCAGTCGTTCGATTTCAACGAGAAGCTGATTGTCGGTGAATATATCGAAAACTATCGCGGCCTTGACGGAAACGCGTCGGATGAGGATGTGCTGTCGGATTTTGCCGCATCCCTGCACGGAAAGATCGGTTACGATGATGGCGAAATAACAACAGAGCTGGAACGACTGCGCGCGCTCGAATGTATTTCGGTGACGTCATCGAAAGCGGGAACGACAGTCCGCTGGTCGTGACCCAGGGCTATTCTATTAAAGAATATATCCTCCGCGCGGCTTCCTGCCCGGTGCGGACAGGAAGCTGAGAGCGGTATAATCTGCGTACATCGGCATTGTTCGCCGTCCGCTATTTTACCGCCTTTACCATGAGTACAACGCCGAAGGGCTTCAGAAATCCCCAGCCGCCGCGGTTCGCCTTTTCCTCTATGCGGTCGGATATGCGGCGCAGTCCCTTGTGAAACCGTTTTGGGACAATAATGTAATGCCATGTCCATTTCGTGTGGAAATTCCACGGCGGCCTGAATTCGTGGGCGTCGATGTCGCATTTTGAATAGAGCTTTTTGCATAGCCCTTTTATTTCTCCGACCCCGTAGAAGCGCATGCGGATTGGATCGTTGTACCTGAAAATGTGTATAGAGATAAACTGCAAAAAGCTGAAGAGCAGGTTTTCCGGGGCAAAGCGGCCGGGCACGCGTATATAGGCCGTTCCGCCGGGTTTCAATACGCGGAGGACTTCACCGAGTATCGCCTTTCCGTTTTCTTTCGAAAGATGTTGCAACACCAGCAGCGAATAGACCGTGTCGAACGTATTGTCCTTAAACGGCAGGCGCGTGCCGTCCCCGCGGATAAGGGCGGGTGTGTGGCCGTTTTTTTTCAGGTGCCGACCTGCGAGGCCGAGCATGTTTTCGGATATGTCGAATCCGACAGCATTTGCTTTTCTATCCATTACCGGTTTCAGTACGCGCCCCCAGCCGCAGCCAAGATCGAGCACTGTATCGCCTTCCCGTACCGGAAACGGCGGCGGCGCGTCGAGAAGGTCGCCGTAATAATCCTTCAGCAGGGCCTCAACGCCCAGCGTAATGAAGGGCGGATCGGCGGCGGCGCCGTCGTCCCAGACCCGAATGTATTCCCTGTAAAAATCCTCGTCTTTTACTATCACCTGTGTGCTCCTTGTGCGATGTCGTTTTTTTTCTCAACCGATGCGAGTTTTGCGAGGCCGTCGTACGCGTACTCGTAGTTGTTCGACGCGTTCCAAAAAAGGTATCCAAGGGCGCCCGCGTCGTTGGCTGCCTTTATTTGTTCAAGTATATAATTTTCGTTGTATGCCGATGTGCGCCATTTGAATGCCTGGAGCCACGGCCTGATCGGCTTTCCCTTCGCGAAGGCTTTTACCTTCAGAACGCCGCGGTTTATAAAATAATACGGATTGTCGCCAGGACTGGCGTAGCCGTCAAAGTTGTCGTTAAAATGCGACGGGTACAGCATTGGCGATATTACGTCGCAGTACGGCGCGAGCATTTCTATACGCTGGCCTGTTAACCGGATGTCGACTTCCTTGCCCCACGCCACGACGCCGAATATGTCAATTGAGAGCAGGGTGTTGCGCTTCGACAGCTCCGCGTGGGCGCGCGCGAGAAAATGGGTTATGGCCGCTTCGTTGGTCATTTTGCCGAAACTGTAGGTGTAGGCGGCGTCGCGGAGATTTCCCGCGGTGGGAAAGCGTATGTAATCGAACTGTATTTCGTCGACGCCCTTTTCGGCAAGCTCTATCGCAAGCGCGATGTTGTAATCCTGCACGCTCACGTTTGTCGGATCGCACCAGAGCTCGGCCGAATCCTCGTTCCACCGCCCGCCGGTTTTTTTTGACCGTATCGCGAATTCTGGCACGCGCTCGTACAGCAGATGGTCGCGGAAAACGGCGATGCGCGCGATGATGTAGAGGTTTTTCTCTCTGAGAACACGGATAAGTTTGTCGATATCGTCGATTGTCCGTTTGCGGTGCGTGTTGTAGTCGATAACGCCCGGCGTGTGGCTGCGGTAATTAACTATGCCGGTAATGTCTTTTACATCGAATACGATGGTGTTGATGCCGCGCTCGACATACCTGTCAATCGTACGCAGTATTTTCTCGCTGCCGACGGCGCCGCCTGTGTAATACAGTCCCCGGGAGTGAATCAGCGCCGGTTTCAACGTTCGCTTGAAATCCGGCAAAAGCACCGGGAGGGAGTGGGGGATATAGACGACGTCGCCGCGGCGCACAATCGCGCCGTTGATCCCGTTGTGTTCCCTGATGGCGCGCTCCAACTGATAGCGCTTGAAGTAGTGCGTATACCTGAGCGCTTCGTCGGCGAGCGCGTTCAGCCTGATGTCGCGCGGCGCCCTGTAAAAAAGGAAATATCCCGCATGGCGATATTCAGATGGAAGGCCGGCATAGGTTGCCTTGTATTTCCTGTAGCTCGCGGGACGCACTATGCGGAAGCGGTCTTCCGCGGGGGCGACCGCCGAGCGCACCTGAAGAAAAAAGCCCCGCACGGTATCGGACATGTACATGATATCGTCGGCCTTGAGTACTATATATATCTGAAGCACAAGCGTGGATAGCAGCAGAAAAAGTATGTACCTGTTTCGTATACTCATCGGTTGATCGCATTAACCCGGGCGTATGTAGTGTGTTTCATGTATAAGGCGTTGCTGCAAATATCAGGTGGAAGGATAAAAATGCAACGTGTTTTTGTTTTTTCTTGCAATTTGTCAGTGTCTGCCCCATAAATGCAAATGTTGCCGTATAACGTGCAGTGCGTGCGGAACGGCAGCGAAGAATACTATCCGGAAACTTCCGGAAAAAAATCAATCCAAAAAAAGCGATATGGTCGAATTCGGGGGGATATGGCCCGTTTTCCGAAAAAATTAAGCTCGGCATGGGACGGCGTGAAAAATTTTTCGCGGTTCGTTTTGTCAATCGTGCGTTCGTTCAGATCGATCAAGTACCTCCGGTTCAGGTCGCTGTATTCCATTGTCGTCAACCAGACCAGGTTTACCGGCGTTGATGCGCTGCCGATAATCGTTTCGATCGCGCTGCTTCTGGGCGCGACGGTCATTATACAGGCGACGAAGAATTTCCCGAAGTTCGGCATCGAGGGATTTATCGGCAATCTTCTCGTCATTATTATTGCGCGGGAGCTGGGCCCGCTTGCGACGGCCATGATTGTTGTCAGCAGATCGGGTTCGGCGATTGCGGCTGAAATTGCCACGCAGCAACAGAACAGGGAAATCCTCTCGCTCGAGTTGATGGGCGTCGACACGAAACTTTATATCGTGTTTCCCCGCATCATTGCGTCGATCATCGCGATTTTTTCTCTCATTATAATTTTCGACATTATTGCGTTCTTCGGCGGCTATCTTATTTCGCTGACGACGGTATTCATACCGGCGAAATCGTTTGTGCAGACGCTGCTTGATGCGTTCAGTTTCAGCGACCTTGCGATTACGATTTTAAAAAGCGTAATATACGGGATACTGATTCCTTTGATATGCTGCTATTACGGTTTTATGCCGCGTTCAAATTTTCAGATACCGATTTTCGTGTCTCGTGCGGTTGTTCGCACGCTCGTAATTCTTTTTGTAATAAACGCGTTTATCTCGGCATTGTTCTATTTTTAATTGCGGGGCGCGCAGGGCGTCTGCGGCCCTGATGGGTATTGGTTTTTGCTGCGTACTATAAAAGGCGTATATATCGGATGAGCGACAGTAACGACATATTAAGGTTCGAGCATATCCTCTACTACCGTGAGGAACGTACGTCGTTGAACGATGTCACGTTTACTCTCGGTCGTGGCGAAAACCTCATTATCTTCGGCCCGGAGGATTCTGGTGCGGAAATTGTCTGCCCGCTGATTGCGGGCGTTACAGACCAGTTTGGCGGTGAAGTCATTTTCAACGGCCGGTCAATCAAGACATTCAATTATGTTGAAATGCACAATTACAGAAAAGAGCTTGGCTATCTGCAGAGGGATTACGGGCTGATCAATAACATGTCTGTCGTTGAAAACATCTCCCTTCCCCTCAAGTACCATACGCAGTTGACCACGGGCCAGATCGGTGATGTTGTTAACCGGCTCGTCGAGGATCTGCACCTTGGATACTGCCGTAACATGCGGCCTGTTTCGCTTTCGGGTGCGGCAATCCTTAAAACGGCGTACGCGAGGGCGATTGCGCTTGATCCTGAGCTTTTGCTGGTGGAACACGCGCTGGAAGGGCAGTGCCTGCTGAATTCGCAGACGTATATGCGGCATCTCAGAACATGGGCGTCGCAGCCTGAAAAATCGGTTATTATCGTGACGTACGAACCGGAAAGATTTATTGATTTTTCCGACCGGTTCATTATGCTGTACGAGGGTGAGATCGTATTTGCCGGAAGCCGGGAAGATTTTGTGTCGCAGAACAACGATTACCTGCGGCAGTACTGTGCGTCGTCGGTTGAAGGCCCCATGAAGGTGTTATAAGCGTCTGTGCGAGGAATTGTATGAAGTTTGAAAAAAATGAATTGCGCGTGGCCGTATTTATCCTTATCCCCCTGGTGATCCTCCTGATGTTTGTTACGTTAAAGCTCGGCTATTCTCTCGCGAGCTCTACTATCGATGTATATCTGAAAATAGATTCGCTGACATCCATTAAAGAGGGCACGCAGGTGAAGGTGAAGGGTTACACGATCGGCAGGGTGATCGACATCAAACCGGTGTACAAGCCCGCACTCCATTTCCTTGCCGTGATGCGCATAAAGAAGGATATAGAAATTTACGAGGATTGCTCGGCAATCATTCAGAACCAGAATATTATCGGCGACCCTGTCATCGAAATTCGAAATACGGAGAAGAAGGGCGAGCTTCTGGCGGATCACTCGGTGGTTGAAGGAATCGAATACGTCAATCTTGAGGCTATACTGCAGGATGTGCACGCGCTGCTTACCACCCTGACCTCGACGGTAAACGTTATCCGCGATATTTCGATTGAAAGCAAGGGCAATCTGCGTACGCTGGTCGCCAATCTCTCCAACAGCGTTGCGACCATCAACGGTATACTCTCAAGTTCGCAGAAAGACATTCTGGCCATACTTGCTTCGTTCAGGGAAACCGCGAAGACGATGAACGAAATTTCCGAAGAATTGAAAAAGCACCCGGTGAAATTTTTGTTTAAAAAGTAACGGCATGTATGCCTTTTTTTTCCGTAATAATCCCGTCGTACAACCGGCATGAGTCGCTGCGGCGCGCGATAGGTTCCGTGCTGGCTCAGACATTCTGCGATTTCGAGCTTGTCGTCGTGGATGACGGTTCGACGGATTCAACCCCTCAAATCGCCGACGAGTTCCGCGGCCGCCTCACGTATCTGCGGCAGGATAACGCCGGTGTCAGTGCCGCGCGCAATCTCGGCGTGGCGCGTTCGTCGTCGCCGTATATCGCGTTTCTCGATTCCGACGATCTGTGGCTTCCGGGTAAGCTCGCGTTGCATCGCGACTATATAGGGCACAATCCGCGCGTGCGCTTGCATCAGACCGATGAGCTGTGGATACGAAACGGCCGCAGGGTAAACCCGATGAACAGGCACCGCAAGCCCGAAGGGCGCGTATTCATCCCATCGCTCGAATTGTGCCTTATAAGCCCTTCGTGTGCTGTGCTGCATCGAGGGCTTTTCGATGATGCCGGCATGTTCGATGAAAAAATGCCTGTGTGCGAGGATTACGACCTCTGGCTGCGCCTCACATGGCGGGAAGAGGCCGGCCTCATTCATGAACGGTGTACAATAAAATACGGCGGCCATGCCGACCAGCTTTCGCACAGGTTCTGTGGCATGGACAGGTTCAGGCTGTACTCGATAATCAAGGTGCTCCGTCTTTATGGGGGTGCGATGCGGGACGAAGACAAAACGGCAGCCGTGATTGCGGCAAAAAAGAAATGCCGCATCCTCGCGGGCGGGGCGCAGAAGAGGGGAAATGCCGCGTTTACAGAGTATTTACACGCTATCGGCGCGGCTCTGGAAAAAGATACCTGTAACAGTATAGATTTTGAGAGCCTCGTAGCAGGATAAGATTGCCGCTCATTTTTGCGTCAAGAAATGATTCCTCGGGAAACGCTTTCCGATAGACAACCGTGCCGTCGTCCGTGAATAGCAGAAACTGCGCTTCGCCCGTTGTACGCGTGTAGCCTGCCGCATACAATCCAGCGGTATGTGTAATTGAAGATGCTCCGTCACGCGCGGGCGGGATATCGAACGTGCGGGCTGTTTTCCCCTTTCGGGTAAGCAGCAGTATTCTGTCGTAATCT
>DHPI01000073.1:12130-13142 GCA_002407865.1 Spirochaetia bacterium UBA5368 | reverse complement strand
CAGTATTCTGTCGTAATCTATTACCGCCGATGTGCCGTCATCAGTTACGGAAAGCGCGGTTTTTGTAACGTGCACCCTGCCGAGTTTCGCGAAATGGCGCTTATTTTTCTGCGTGTTCAGCAGCATAAGGGAATCGGCCTTCTCGTCTCCGAAGTGTACCGCCGCGTATGCGCCGTCAGGGCTTAGCGCGATGTTTTTTACGATGCAAAGTTCAGGAACGGATCCGGCAGTGAGAACGCCGCCGTTTTTACCGATAATGTAGTATTTCCCGTCCATAAATCCGGCCGCGGCGCAGTCTGACTCGGGCGCCGATGCGATGATTGTGCAGAAACGCCCCGTCAGAACGGCGTCGTCTCTCATGTTGCCGTTGTAATCGACGATGCGCAGTCTGCTCTGGTCGCCCACGAGGAGCATCACCAGGCCTCCGTTGTACGTGAGATACGGGTATTCCTGCGACTGAAGTTTCCAGAACCGCTCCCCGGCAATATTGAAAAATTCGATATCCCTGCCGGTTTTTTCGAAGGTTGCGTAATATGCGCCGCTGCCGCTTGCCGCGACGAGCTTGCCGGGCGTATCGCGGCGGTGCAGTACGGCGCCGTCGCCGCGGAGTTTCACTATCGATTCGGCGGTCACCACCGCGGGAAGCTTGCCTTTTGCGGCCTCGGGATCGGGGGAGGCGGCGATTGTGCCGATTGACGAGATTGAACCGATCCACTGGGGATACAGCTCGAAGCCGCCCAGGGGCTGCAGTACGGGCAGAAGGTTGACCAGCGCGCCTACGATGACGCCGAGTATGAAATACAGTATAGCCTATTCCTTGATGTAGCTTTTGAGTTTCTGGCTTCTCGACGGATGGCGCAGCCGCCGTATCGCCTTTTTCTCGATCTGTCGAATACGCTCCTTCGAAAGATGGAATTTTTCCCCTATCTGTTGCAACGACATCGGTTTGTAGCCGTCAAGGCCGAAGCGCATCTTCAGTATGTCGCGCTCCGCCTGCGTAAGCGTGTTCAGG
>DHPI01000073.1:11689-12009 GCA_002407865.1 Spirochaetia bacterium UBA5368 | reverse complement strand
CTCAGCGATTCGTCGAGCACCTTTTTGTCGGGCGCCTCCACGCGCGAATCCTCCATCATGCTGAGGATCGTCGTGTCTTCGGAGTCGCCATAGGTTGCGTCGAGTGAAATGAAATCCTGTGAAATGTTGCGCAGGTGGTTTATCTCTTCATCGTTCATGTCGAGCTCTTCGGCGATTTCTTGCGGCGTGGGCTCGCGTCCGAGCGCGTTTTCGAGCTTTTTGTGCACCTTCTCGATTTTCTGCATGTCGGCGGTGCGGTTGAGTGGCAGCCGTATAAGCGAAGTCTTCTGCGATATTGCGAGTATTATCGCCTGGCGTAT
>DHPI01000073.1:5468-11593 GCA_002407865.1 Spirochaetia bacterium UBA5368 | reverse complement strand
AGTATTATCGCCTGGCGTATCCACCACACAGCGTACGAAATGAAATGATATCCTTTGTCTGGATCGAATTTGTCCGCCGCCTTGATAAGCCCCATGTTACCCTCGTTGATGAGGTCAAGGAGCGAGATACCGCTGGTCTGGTATTTTTTTGCGATAGAGACGACAAAGCGCAGGTTTGCCTTGATAAGCTTTTCCTTCGCCTTCTCGTCGCCGGCGCGCGTTGCCCGTGAAAGCGCGTCCTCCTCCGTGCGGCTGAGAAGCGGAATCTTGTTTATCTGGTCGAGATACCAGGATATTGACGAGTCCGAAAAATTATCAGCCGTTGATTTTTTGCGGGCGCCGGCGGCTTGCCGGCTGCGGCCCTTCTTTTTTTCTCCGGCTGCGGTCTCTTCCGCTTCCTCATCAAGGAGTTCGTCGAAGTTGCCGGATAACTCATCGTCTTCGGGCATTTCGAATAATTCGTCTTCCGGAATATCATGTTCGCGCGATGTGTCCCTTTTTTTCGCGCGGGCTGACGGGTTTTTTGCTTTTTTTACCATACATACCCTTGTCGTCATAGTCTCCGGTGTGTACTGCACCGCCGGAATCCCTGCTTCACATTCATATTGAAGTCACATTATTTTGTCAATACAATCAATTTTACGGGGGCGTCGAAAAAACTTTTATATATCTGTATATGTCGTGATACAAGCGGTCAGCGCGCCCACTGGTTTGTGAGATCGCTTAACAAAACGCTTACGTCGGCGGAATATTCGACTTTTTTTAATAACTCGCCAATCTTCGCGGCGGCGTAGACGCTTTTCACATCCTCGGCCTGCGTGATGTCCTTTGCGCCGATGACATCACGGGCGCGCACAGGATGCCCGCGTTCCATTGAGAAGAGCGTATGCTGCGTCATCACATAGTTTCTGCCCTGTCGGTTAAAATTTGACTTTTTATAGTCGATGTTTGATGGCGAGCCGTTGTCATACGAAATAGCCGCATTGGCCCTGAACAGCCCCGCATCGAGCCTGATCGCGGAAAGTCTGTTGTTGCTGTAAAAATATTTTGCCACCAGAAGCGGTGTTGTGTGTAGCGCAATACTGTACGCGCTTTTAAACGACGTCTCGGTCTTAAGCAGTTGTCCCGACGAATTGTAATAAAACGATTCGATCCAGATATCATCGATCGTTTTTCCTTTATCCGTCTGCACTGCGTGGTGCGATTGAAATTTTAGCCTGCCGAACTGGTCGTATGTAAATATCCTCGATGCGACCGGCGTTTCCCTCGATGGAATATATTTTTTCACTGAGGCGGTGCGGCCGCTTTTATCGTATTCGAATGCGAGCCTCCCCGTAGCCGAGCCCTTTTTCAGAACCGTTATCTGCTCGATCCGGCCTGCCGCGTCCGTGCGTTTTTCCAGCGATGAAGACGCGCACGATGCGGCAGTTGCTGTTACGCACATTGTAATAATAGTCACGCTGATTTTTTTCTGTATGCAAACCATTTCTCACCTGATCGCCCGTGCCGGATGTCTGAAGCCATGCCTTCCTATGCTATGAGTAACACAATGTATATACATAAATAGGTAATCCATTCAAATCTATTTTGTCAATGAGAATTTACCTCCATGAATTTATATTGACATGCGCTCTGTCGGGGCGGAAGATACCGGCAGTAGTCTTGAAGATATGGGGTGTGGCATTATGAAGGTGGCTGTTTCAGGTAAGGGCGGCGTTGGAAAAACGACGTTGACTGCGGCGATGGCGCTTATTGTCGCGCGGCAGGGAAAGAAGGTGCTGGCGGTGGACGCCGATCCCGACGCGAACCTTGCCTCGGCGCTTGGAATCCCGGAATCGAAGCAGAATGATATCATTACGATCGCCCGGCAGAAATCGCTGATCGAAGAGCGTACCGGCGCGAAACTCAAGGAGTACGGGCAGATGTTCAAGCTGAACCCGGAGGTGTCTGATATCGCCGACCGTTTTGCGTATCAGCATAACGGCGTGTCGCTTCTGATGCTTGGCGCGGTCGAGGGGGGAGGCACGGGCTGCGCCTGTCCGGAGAATACGCTGCTGCGCGCGCTCGTGCAGGATATAGTGTTGAACCGCAATGAAGTGCTGCTGCTTGACATGGAGGCCGGTATAGAACATCTCGGCCGCGCCACGGCCCGCGGCGTTGATTGCCTTGTCGTCGTCGTGGAACCGGGATTGCGCTCGGTGGATTCGGTGCGCCGTATTGCGCGGATGGCAGGCGAAATCGGAATACGCGACATCCGGCTCGTAATGAACCGCGTGCGATCGGTGGATGATGAGCGTTATATAGCGAACGAGCTTCCCGGATATTCGATTATCGGCGCTATTCCGTATTCGGAAAAACTCATTGCAGCCGACCGTGATGGCGTATCGGTGCTCGACGCTATTGACGATGACCTGCTGCGCCGCTTTGAGGATATTGCGGCGCGGCTGGAGCAGGTGCGGCCGGCATAAAAGGGGCAGTGCCTCAAAATATGGAAAAATGCGAAAAAATAGGATTGCGCTGCCGTACCGGTTTTACATGTATGTAGTAAAGGCGCACGACGGCACGACGGCGCCGCCTGTTTCTATTTCATAACAATCATAACAGGAAAAAGATCATGAATATCGGAAAGAAATTTCTCGCTACCGCGATCGGCAGTTTTCCCCATGCGGATGCGGACAGTGCGCTGGATATCATTTTTAAATATCTTCCGGAGGCCCCCGTATGGCCGCAGCTTCCAAGACTCGGCGTTAACGAGCAGATGGAGATTCAGTATTCCGAGGGAATGCCCCGCGCGATAATCGACAGGGAGAAGGCGCGCATGTACTTTGACACATCGGGTGATTACTCGGAAGAATTTGGCGAATTCTATGAACGCTATATAACGGCAATGGACCCCGACAGCGGTTCGAGGGATTGCTCGACAATGGCGGTAAGCCCCGCATACTCGAAGGGCATTTACGCCTTTGAGGCGAAACTGAAGGCGTTGGGTAAAAAGTATCCGTTCGTAAAGGTACAGACGACAGGGCCGTGCTCGTTCGCCCTTACCGTTACCGACGAAAATAAACGCGCAATTTACTATAACGAAGAATTCCGCGACATGATTGCCAAGGCGCTGGCAATGAAATGCCGCTGGCAGATTCAAAAGTTTAAACCCTACGCGGGCAATGTTATATGTTTTGTTGATGAGCCCATTCTGTCGGCCTTCGGTTCGTCCACATATATTTCGGTAAAGCGCGATGATGTGGTTACTCTCATAGGGGAGTTGGTGGAGGCTGTTCATGCCGAGGGTGCGCTCGCCGGCGTGCACTGCTGCGGTAATACCGACTGGTCAATCGTCATCGATTCGGGCGTTGATATCGTCAATTTCGATGCCTTCGGGTTCGGCGAAACAATTGCAATCTATCCCGACGCGGTGAAAAAGCTTTTCAGCCGTGGAGGCTACCTTGCGTGGGGCGTGGTTCCCACCTCCGTCGCGATACGCGAACAGAGTGTCGAATCGATTACCGCACTGTTCGACAGGCTCGCGGCGCATCTTGCGCAGCGAACGGGAATAGACGAGGCGCGTATCCGCGAAAGGGCGGTGATTACGCCCTCGTGCGGCACCGGCACGCTCGATGTTGCCGACGCGGTAAAGGTATTCGAAACGCTGTCCGGCGTTTCCGCGGACCTCAGGGCGCGCGCCTGATAGAAACGGCAGGCGCTGTGTTGCCGATTGGCGCGCGGCTTTGCGATGTCTGTGATAATGCAGAATTGTATATCTTTGACGCAGGCGCTCCCGCATGCATGGAATCACCTCGATGTGATTTTCAGAAATCCCGGCGCTGATTCTTTCGGCGATGCCGTGTGGTTGCACTATTATATCATAATGAGGAAAAAATTAATAAACCGATGAGTTTCAGTATTGCTATTACCGGAAAGGGCGGTACCGGCAAAACTACCGCCGCGGGGCTTATTGTCGCATCGCTTCTGCGTCGGGGATTGGTGCCGGTGCTTGCTGTTGACGCTGATCCCAACGCGTGCCTCGACGAGGTGCTTGGCGTAAAGGCTGTGCATACCGTCGGAAGCGTGCGGGAGGAGGCGAGGGATAAATCCACCCGGAATGAACTTGCGGGTATAGCCAAAAAGGAATGGCTGGAGCTTAAAATAGCCGAAAGCCTTGTTGAGGCCGACGGATTTGATCTTATCGCCATGGGCCGTCCCGAAGGCCCCGGATGCTACTGTTACGCGAATAACGTGCTTCGCGATGTGCTGCAGGCCATCGCGGATAATTATCCGTATATTGTCATAGACAATGAGGCCGGTCTGGAAAACCTTTCCCGCCGCATCGTGCAGCGCGTTGACCTTCTTGTCATGGTCGGCGATTCTTCGAAGCGCGGGCTCGACACTGTTGAACGCCTCTTCGAGCTTGCCGCCGAGATGAAAATCGAATACGGCGCGCTTGCCATTGTTGTGAACCGCATACGACACGGCGTTGAACTGGCGCGATTGGAAGCGCTGAAGACGGCGACCGGCGCCGATTATCTCGTTACACTGCCAGAAAACGATATGCTGGCCGAGTGGGCGGAAGAAGGGAAGAGCCTGCTGTCACTCCCTCCGTCGAACGATGCCGCGATGCACATCGACATGTTTGTGAATGATGCTGTTCGCTGATACGGGATTTTGTTGAAGAAGGTTGAAACGCTGTCTGTGTGGCCAGCCGGTGCGGAAATAAATTGACTGTACGGCCGTTGCCGCAAGATGCGCGGAAAAGGAATTTACATGAGCGAATCGGACAACACAACGCCGTATGCCGCGTCGCAGTATGACGAGCAGATACGGCGGACGCTGCGTCATTACGATCTCTTTCACGAAGAGACTATTCGGCTCGTTGAAGCGGTCAATCCGCATCCTGACGTATGGTTCGATACGGGTTGTGGCACCGGTACGCTCGTTGAAAAGGCGGCGGACGTTTTTCGCGCCACGCGGTTTATTCTGGCCGATCCGTCTATGGGTATGCTCGAAGAGGCGGGTAAAAAATTGTCGCACTACGGCGCCGCGCGTGTGCGCATTCTCGGCCCTGCTGCAACGTGCGGCGTGTCGCTCGATCCTGAAGATTCGCCCGACGTAATTACGGCAATCCAGTCGCACCATTATCATTCCATGGGCTGGCGGCGAAAAGCAACTGAGACATCTTTCTCGTTACTGCGCCCTGGCGGTATTTTTATCACATTCGAAAATATCCGCCCCTTTACCGCGAAGGGGATTGAAACAGCCCTGCGGATGTGGAGGCGTTTTCAGCTTGAAAGCGGGAGAAAGCAGGCCGATGTGGAGCGTCACATTGCCCGGCTTGATACGGAGTATTTTCCGGTCACCGTTGAGGATCACCTTCGTGTGTACAGGGGGTGCGGTTTCGGCACGGTCGAATTGTTCTGGTATTCGTGCATGCAGGCGGGATTTTATTGCATTAAATAGCGGTGCAGCCGGCGTGAATTAATATTAATTTTGTAGACATGACAGGGCGTTGAAATACAGGTGAAGCATTATGCCGGGGTGTGTAATCTAATCGGTGTGTGCGCGCATTGGTGATTGCGGCGTACGGCGTATTATGTATAAGGACGGATGCATGGAAAAGGAAAAAACTGAAAAAAACATCAGGGCGCCCGAGGATATGGCGATCGATCAGGCGTCGATCGAGGCGCTTAAAAAAGCGGCACGCGACAGGGTTACCGTCAGCTTCGTGAGGGCCGAACAGCAGGGGAAGGGGTGCGCATTTGGCACGTCTGGTGTGTGCTGCCGCATCTGCCACATGGGGCCGTGCCGCATTTCCGCGAAAGCGCGCTTCGGCGTGTGCGGCGCGGACGTCGACACGATTGTGGCGCGTAATTTTTTGCGCGAGGTCGCGGGGGGCACCGCAGCCCATTCAGACCACGGGCGGCACCTTGTGTTGCTTCTTAAAAAAATAGCCGAAGGCAGGGGCGGCGATTACGCGATCAAAGACGAGCGCGCGCTTTACGCCGCGGTGAAGAGCTATTCAATAGATACCGACGGAAAGGCCGTCCACGAAATCGCGGGCGCGCTTGCCGATGCTATGCTGGAAGAATTTACGTCGCAGGAAAAGCCGCTCGCGACGTTGCGGCTTTTGCCGC
>DHPI01000073.1:621-5325 GCA_002407865.1 Spirochaetia bacterium UBA5368 | reverse complement strand
TCAAGCGTCAGGGCCTCTGGGAGAAGCGCGGCGTGGAGCCGGTGGGAATTGACAGGATGGTGGTGGAGTGCCTGCATCGCACGCATATGGGCGTCGACCACGATTACAGAAATATACTTATACACGCCTTCCGTACGTCGCTTGCCGACGGGTGGGGCGGTTCGCGCGTCGCGAGCATCGCCTCCGACATACTTTTTGGCTCGCCGTCGCCGGTCCGCAGCACGGCCAACCTGGGCGTGCTCGGGGAAAAAACCGTGAACGTGGTTGTGCATGGCCATGAGCCGGCGCTCTCGGAGATGCTGGCCGCTGCGTCATCCGATCCTGAAATCAGGGACTGCGCGAAGGCGGCCGGTGCTGACGGCATTACCCTGGCTGGTATTTGCTGTACGGCGAATGAAATACTCATGCGGCACGGCATCCCGATTGCCGGAAATTTTTTGCAGCAGGAGCTTGCCATCGTGACCGGCGCTGTGGAGATGATGATAATCGACGTGCAGTGTTGCATGCCGTCCCTGCCGGAGGTCGCGTCGGCCTATCATACGGAAATTCTCTCGACAAGCGATATCGCAAAGACGATCGGGGCTGCACACGTAAGCTTTACAACCGATGATGCGTACGGGAACGCCAAGAAAATTTTGAAGCGTGCGATTGATAACTATAAAAATCGTGATCCTGAAAAGGTGGCTATTCCAAAGCACACAAAGCCGGTTGTTGCCGGTTTCAGCGTTGACGCCATCAAGTACATGCTTGGCGGCACGTTCCGCGCGTCGTTCCGCCCGCTTAACGATGCTATCATTCAGGGGCGTATAAAGGGAATTGCGGGCATTGTGGGGTGCAATAATCCGAAGACGAAGCTCGACTGGTATATCAATATGCTTACCGAAGAGCTTATAAAAAACGATGTGCTTGTGCTGAAAACGGGATGTGCGGCAATCGCGTCGGCCAAGGCCGGGATGCTGACGCCTGAAACGGCGCTTGAGAAAGCCGGAAGGGGGCTGCGTGAGGTGTGCGAGGCGGTCGGCATGCCGCCGGTATTGCACATGGGAAGCTGCGTTGACAACTCGCGCCTGCTCGAGGCCGCCACGGAGGTTGTGCGCGAGGGCGGCCTTGGCGACGACCTCTCGGACGTGCCGGTTGTCGGTGTGGCGCCCGAGTGGATGAGCGAGAAGGCCGTTGCAATCGGATGCTATTTCGTTGCGTCGGGCATCGATGTCGTTCTTGGCCATCCGTTTTACGTGTCGGGTTCAGAGAATGTTACGAAATTTCTCAACGAGGAATCGAAGGGTATATTCGGGGCGTCGTTTCACGTGCATGCCGACCCACACGAGGCGGCCATTGCCATACTGGATATGTTGAACGAGCGGCGCGACCGTCTCGGCATTAACCGCGCGGCAGAGCGCAAATTGATGGATATGAAGGACAGGAGGGAGCTCGATGTCTAAGCTGATATGCGCCAGTGCGATTGATGGCGCGATAGAATGGGTTGCGCGCGCCGAGGCGAAACTGAATGAAGCGATAGAAAAAATGGGAGAATCCGCAAAGGTGGGATTTCCCGATACGGCATATTACATGCCGGTAATATATTCGTTTACCGGCGAAAAAATGGAAAACCTTGGCGACCTTCGAAGGATGCTTCGGCGCGCAAAGGAATTGCTGCCGCAGCGGCCGTCGCCGAATGTATGGCTGCCGTATCTGGGCAACACGCTTGACGCGGGAATAGCGACGTTGTTCGCGTGCGAGATCATAGAGGTGTGCAAATATACTGTCGGGCCGAACCCGGTTGACGGTATATGGCTCGGCGCCGCCAGCGACGTGATTATGCGCGAGCGGGGCATCGAGTTTGTCGACGGGACCGCCCCCGGCTTCGCGGCGATTACCGGCGCAGCGCCGACAAACGAAATTGCGGTGAAGATAGTGCGCGAACTGCAGGAGAAAAACCTGTACGTGTTTATGGCCGGCTCCACGGGAGGCAGGCAGTTCGCGGCGCAGCTTGCCGAGGAGGGCGTGCAGCTTGGATGGGAAACGCGCCTCGTGCCGTTCGGCGCCGACGTATCCGCGCTTATTTATGCCCTTGGTTTCGCGAGCCGCGCGGCGCTGTCGTTCGGCGGCGTAAAGCCGGGTGATTACGAGGCGAATCTGCGGTATAACAAAAACCGGATATTCGCGTTTGTGCTTGCGTTCGGCGAGGTCGATTTGGAAAAATACGCGGCCGCCGCGGGGGCGCTGAACTATGGCTTCCCGGTCATTGCCGATACCGACATACCGCAGATACTGCCGACGGGCATATGCACATACGAACATGTCGTGTCGAACGTGCCGCATGAAACGATGGTCGAGCGCGCGCTTGAGGTGCGCGGCTGTAAAATAAAGGTAACGAAGGTGCCCATTCCCGTATCGTACGGCGCGGCATTCGAGGGCGAACGGATACGAAAGCAGGATACGCACGCCGAGTTCGGCGGCAACATCACCACGGCGTTCGAGTTCGTAACAAGCGTTGAAATGGACGCTATCAACGACGGGGAAATTGAAATAATCGGCCGCGATATCGATACGATAGAACCCGGCATGGCGCTGCCGCTTGCCATATGGGTCGAGGTTGCCGGACGGAAAATGCAGGCCGATTTCGAGTCTATCCTCGAACGGCAAATACACCACCTGGTAAACGGCGCGGAGGGCATCTGGCACATGGGACAGCGCGACATCGTGTGGACGCGCGTCTCGAAAAACGCCTATGAAAAGGGCGTACGGCTGCGCCACTACGGTGAAATCATACACGCGAAGTTTCTGGCGAATTATCCCGCAATCGTCGACAAGGTTAAGGTGACGATTATTACCGATAAAGACGAGGTCGAGCGTCGCGTGGCTGTCGCGCGCAGCGTCTACCAGGATCGCAACCGCAGGCTTGAGTCTATGACCGACGAATCGGTTGACACGTTCTATTCGTGCCTGCTGTGCCAGTCGTTTGCGCCGAACCATGTGTGCGTCATATCGCCCGAGCGCCTGGGGCTCTGCGGGGCCTATAACTGGCTCGATGGCAAGGCCGCGTACGAAATCGATGAGACCGGCCCCAACCAGCCGGTACGAAAGGGCGAGTGTCTTGACCCGGTAAAGGGCGTGTGGCTGGGCGTTAATGAATACGTGTATCCCCAGTCACATAAAACGGTCGAGTCGTTCAGCCTGTATTCCATTATGGACAGGCCGATGACGAGCTGCGGTTGCTTTGAAGTGATATGCGCCTATGTGCCCGAGTGTAACGGCGTCATGGCGGTCAACCGCGAGTATACGGGCGATACCCCCGTCGGCATGACATTTTCATCGCTGGCGGGCAGTGTGGGCGGCGGCGTGCAGACGCCCGGATTCATGGGATGCGGCAAGGTGTTTCTCACCTCGCGCAAGTTCCTCTTTGCCGAGGGCGGCTACAAGCGCCTTGTATGGATGACCCGCGATCTCAAGGAGACGCTTGGCGACGATCTGAAGAAACGCTTTGAAGAACAGGGCGCCCCTGGACTGCTGGATTCCATCGCGGACGAGACTGTTGCCATAGAGGCCGGCGACGTGCGCGCCTACATGGAGAAAACGGGCCATCCGGCGCTGCAAATGGAAGACATGTCACGTTATGCGCAATCTGAAGATGCCGCGCCCGAACCGAGGAAAGAGCGGGAGGCCGCGCGCGAAACGGCGGCGGATGATGCCGCGCCTGCCGCGATAGAAAAGGATGACGATACGGTCACGGGTGCGCAGATGGAGCGCCTGAAATCGGAAATTATGGATGCGATGCGTCAGGAGATAAAGCAGTCGCTTACGCGCGAGATAGTCACGGAGATTATCGACGTGCTGGGACAGCGCTTCCTTGGCGGGGAGGCGTCTGAACCCGCGAAAATGGCGGTGCCCGCGGCCCCGGCGGCTGAACGCGAAACCGTTCGTGCGAAACGTCCGAAGGCGCGCGAACGAATATCGGCGATCACCTCGTTCGATGTGCGAAGGGAAAAATCGGAAATTCCGGTGCACACGGTGAAGCTTGGCGCCACGAAGAAGGAAGGCGGCACGCGCGGAATCAGCTATACGGTCGGCGGACAGAACTGCATGCCGTTCCATCACTGGGAGGGAGCGATGCCGAACAGGCCGCTCGTCGCCATGGAGGTGTTCGACAGCGTGAGCGAAAAGTTTCCAGCGGTGCTGCGGCGCTTCTGGGGTGACACGCTCGGTAATCCCGCAGAAATGGCGAAGGCGTGCGTGGAAAAATACGGCGCGGATCTCATCAGCGTGCGGCTTGAAGGGACGCACCCCGAAAAGGGAAACCGCCCCCCAAAGGACGCTGTCGCGCTGGTGCAGTCGGTGCTGCAGGCGGTCGAGGTGCCGATCATCGTTACCGGCCACAGCAATTACGATACGATAAACGATGTAATGAAAGAAATCGCGCGCGCGTGCGCGGGTGAAAACCTCGTGCTCAACTGGGTCGAGCAGGATAATTACCGGACGATAGCGGGCGCGGCCATAGGGTACGGGCATACGGTTGTGGCGCAAACGCCGATAGACGTGAACATCGCAAAGCAGCTCAACATACTCCTTGCCAATATGAGCCTAAAACCCGAACAGATACTCATCGACCCGATGACCGGCGCGATGGGATACGGCCTTGAGTACACGTATTCCGTTATGGAGCGGATTCGCATCACGGCGCTTTCGGGCGATTCGATGCTTGCA
>DHPI01000073.1:0-417 GCA_002407865.1 Spirochaetia bacterium UBA5368 | reverse complement strand
GCGGCGATATGGGAGATTTCCACGGCCACCTCGATGCTATATGCGGGCGCGGATATCCTCGTCATGTACAATCCGAAAGCGGCCGTTGCGATGAAGAAGGCGATATTCAGATTGATGGAGATGGGGGAATAACATGGCGCTCACGGGTTTACAGATACAGAAATTGCTTCCGGGCACGAACTGCCGGGAATGCGGATCGAATACATGCATGGCGTTCGCGATGAAGCTTGCCTCGAAAAAGGCCGAGCTTTCGCTCTGCCCGTATGCGTCGGATGAAGCGAAGCAGGTGCTGGGTGCCGCGAGCGAACCGCCTGTGCGCACAATCGCGCTCGGCGTGGACAAAAAGCTTTCAATAGGCGGTGAAACGGTGCTCTACCGTCATGAAAAGACGTTTGTCAATCCGACAGCGATAGCTGT
>DHPI01000074.1:30898-40073 GCA_002407865.1 Spirochaetia bacterium UBA5368 | reverse complement strand
GCATACGATACGCAAAAGAGGCTCTTGCGATTTATCCTGAATCGAAAGACGCGAATTTTTACCTCGGCATGTTCTATTATAAAAATCCGGAGCCGTCCGATGTTGACGCACGAAATCACCTGTTGAAAGTCATCGAAAAAGACCCTGAGAATATCGATGCATATCTGATTCTTGCTGAACTATACTACAACCACAAGAACATGAATAAGGCCAGGCAGTATGCTGAGCAAGCCCTGAAAATAAATCCCGCCAACGAACGCGCAAGATTTATAAACAATTTAGTTAAAGAAGAAAACGACTGACATATTCAGTTACAAATAAACACGGTAATGACGATATACAACTTCCGATAAGATATATTATGTCTCATTAAGAAAAATATTCCTTTCTCCAATCAAGAAAGCTTTTATATCATTCTTTCGCTATTAACTGCATTTTTAATAATCAATTCAAGGTCCTCTATTTTATAAGGCTTTCCAATAACGTGCGCCGTTGAAATGCCATCCTTGTTTATAGCGGACGATGCGATAATTATCGTAACGTCTTCATCAATCTGGCGCAAAGCATGAATGCTCTCATTATATTGCTCATCCGAATAATCCAGATCCATTATAACAACATCAAATGGGCTGCCAACCGAATATGATTCTCTCAGCATTTCGACCAAATGCGCAGCGGCATGTGACGCATACACATTGTATCCCATTGATTTCAATATATTGACATTATAATTCAAATCATGTTCGTTGTCGTGTATAAAAAGGATTTTTCCTTTCGGCGATATAACCATCGTGTCTTCGGGATCGTTATTTGACACATCATCATCGGCCGGAATATACAGCGTCACTGTCGTTCCATACTTTTCCGTATCGACCAGAATGCATCCCCCATACTGCTCTAATACCGCATATGCAGAGGTTAAACCGAGTCCTTTTGCATTCGTCTTTGTTGTGAAAAACGGCTCGAAAATCTTATTTCGTATTTCTTTCGGGATTCCAGAGCCATTATCGGAAAATGTCAGCTCGATATATCTGCCCTCTTTCAATGACGATATCCATGCATTGTCGACATTGTCGATATATCGGTTGCGCGCCTGCACCATTATTATGCCGGCGTTTTCAGGCATGGCTTGAATGGAATTTATTATAATATTCTGCACCACCTGCCGAATCATGGTTTCGTCTATATTGACATTCCACAGTCGCTCATCAAATACCATCGTCGCTTTAACGCCTGTGCCAAGCAGAGTAAAATCAACTGTTTCCTCAATAGCAGTCCGCACGTTGATTCTTTTTCGGAATGTGGATTCTGTCATTGCGAAGTTGGTAAACTTTTTCGTTAAATCAGACGCCCGCTGAACCGCTATTATCGCCTCATCAAGGTATTCAGAAGATGCCTCATTGTCTCCGCATTCCATTTTCGCGAGAGTGATATTCCCGTTGAGCGATGTGAGAATATTGTTGTATTCATGCGCGATACCCTCGGCAAGTGTGCGCAAAGACTGTATCTTCTGAATTTTATGCAATTCATCGTAAATTTTCAGCTCATCGCTTATATTGCGCAGTACAACAATCGAACCGGCATATTTTTCCGCACTGTCCGTCAGGTGCGACACCTTTACGGAAATTCTGATTTCATTCCCATCATGCGGAATCAGTATTTTATTATGAGACAGACTATCGGTATCTTTGATTGCCCGTATATCACGCAAAAATAATTCTCTCGTTTTCGCATCAACAACATGCACAACATCGGCAAGCTGTTTGGTGTATGCCTCACTGAAGGTCCATCCCGTAATCTTTTCAGCTGAATGGTTCATCATTGTTATGCCGCCGGATTTGTCCGTCGTGATGACGGCATCATGAAGGTTTTTTATTGTTGCGCCAAGCCTTTCCTTCTCATCATATAATGCTTCCTCGGCCCTTTTTCTGCTGATTACACCTGTCATGATCTGCGTTAAAACCCTGATGGATTCGATATGGTCATCATTCCATTCCCTGGTTTTTCTGGTTTCAGCGATGCCAAGAAAACCGTAAAACTTTTGTCCAAAAAAGAACGGTACGCTGAGTATTGATTTTGCGCCAATTTTAAGCAACGCGCGTCGCTCATAATCTGACGGGATATCGTTAACATCGTTAAAACATATAACTTCATTTGCCGAGAGCGTTTTCATCCACCAGTCGGCATCAGTAGCGGGTATTGTTATAAGTTCATCCTTTATTGATGATATTCCACTGTCGCACCATTCATGTATATTCTTCAAAATATAACTGTTTTCGCGATATTCATAAATAAATACGCGCGATACGTGTAGTGTTTCACCCAGAATCTTGAGACACTCGTTATAAAATACGGAAAGATCATCAACACGCAATGCCTGTTTATAAATTCCGGATATCATTTTTTCAAGAATCAGGCGGCTGTTAAGCATCGCTTCATTGGTTTTATGGTCTGTAATATCAATGAAGCTTCCGAGAAGCGATTTTTTCCCTTTATAGTTTATAATACTTACAATGAGCCGTATCCAGCGGGTTTCGCCATTTTCGGTCAGTACACGAACATCATACCTGTCCGGAACGACTTTTCCTTCGAGACGCTCCCTTGCATAGTGCATCATTTTCGAAAGATCATCCGGATGTATATATTTCATTCCCCTGAATCCGATAACATTCTCTTCACTTGCATTCAACATCTTCAGAATAACAGGATTTACATATACCATGCCATCGCTGTTGAAAATATATACACCGACATGAGAATGCTCGACAAGCGACCGAAACATATTTTCACTTTCAGTCAGCAATTCCTCGGTATGCTTTCGTTGCGTAACATCACGCACAACGTTTAATGTGGCCGGGCGGCCCTCCCATTCTATATTTTGCGTCGTGATTTCGACCCAGAACATCTCTCCATGCGTATTGGCGATCTGAAATTCAGATGTTGTTTCAATACCTGTAGCGCCCTGCAGCCTGAGTATGTGCCTTTTCAGCACTTCATCACGAAATTCGGGAACGATGAAATCCGAAAACGGTGTATCTCGCAATTCCTGTAATTCAAATCCGTAGCGTTTCGCGGCAACGCTATTGATAAATTTTATCATGCCATCCTGTGCGATAATAATGATATCACGCAAATTATTCAGGATGACATCAAATAGATGCTCATTGCGTCGTATTTTGTCATGATTATCGGGTTGTAATAATGTCATTCAACTTTGTCCGGTTAATGTTCAATACACTATTAATATCATATTCGGCGCACTATTCCATAAATAAATCATCGCAATAAGAGTATCGTTAATGTATTCATGAGCACATGCTATCGTCAGAAGGTCCCGCGCACGCCGATGTACGCCGCGTGCATGCTTATATTGCCAGCGTGAAAATCATTGATGAATGCGGGGGCAGCTGTATGCCATTGCACAGTGTCGCAAGCGTAAAATCTCTCCCATCTTCCCCGATCAATTTGGCCGACGCTTTAATCGAATTTCTTTTGAAAAGCCGCAGCAATTGCCGCCTGTCCGGATGTAGTACCGAGGTTTCATCGCTGAAATTCATTACGCAAAGCGCTCCACGGGTATTAAACAGGCAGTTCGGATGAGAACTATTCATTATCCCAACCGGATAACACTCCCCTGCCGACATTTTTTTCGAGAAGGACATCGCCTCACGAATCGCTTTCATTTCACGATCTGAAAGTTTGCCAAGATCATCTGATATAACCAGCATACCGCCGCTTATACAGATGACATCGCGCAGCAATTTCCTTTCCGATGGCGACAATTCTGTTTCAGTTTCCCGTATCATCAGGCAGTCCGGATCGTTAAGCCACAGTCTTTTATGCATATACAGTCTATTGATCGTATTTCGCAACGCATTGCGAGTGCCGACATGCGATTCGCCGCCCCATTGAGCTTCATCCTTGCCCGTCCAGTACGGTGCGACATCCTCGCCAATGCGGTTTCCATTTACAATGCCGATTCCCTGCATCATGGGTATTCCGCATCCAATGATAAACGTATTTTTTTCTGCAGCGTCTCGAATGGCGCGTAATCCATGCTGGAGGCGCTCGGCTCGCGTATGCGAATTATCCCTGCATACACCGGAAAGCGCCGCCGCGTATAAAAAATCGAGCTTTAACACATCATAGCCCCATTCGACCGATGCCGTTCGTATAACGCTCCGAATATATTCAATTGCATCGGGATGGGTGCAATCCAGACCGAAAAAGAACCCGCCTTTCCAGTTTGGATTGAAACCCGCCGAACTTTTACCCCGCGTAATAAGCGACAATGGGTTTTTAATAAAAAATTCGGGGTGCTCCCTGTATAATCGTGATTTCACGGTCGCGATAAATGGCGCCATCCAGATTCCCGCCCTGTATCCTGCGCGGTGTATATGTTCCGCCAGATACGGCATTTTGGTTTCAAAACCTGGCGCCATGTCCAGCCAGTCGCCCACATGCCGCTGCCATCCGTCGTCAATTTGAAAATAATCGAGTTTCAGTTTCCTGGTTTTACAGACATCGAGATTGGCAAGAATTTTTTCCACGGTAATATCGGTAAAATAGTAGTACCACGAACACCAGCCGAAAGGAATTTTCGCGGGCACTGACGGTTTTTTTCGTGTGCGAATATCGCTAAAATATTTCTCGAATACGTCTTCTTCATAGCCGGCGTCAATCGTTATCGGCTCCAGCCGGCGCGCCGTTGTGCCGTATGGGAGCCTGTATTTTTCATAATCATACGTAATTGTAATTTTCCGTATTCCCGCACAATCGCATACAAACCTGAAATAGACAAAATCGTGAAAATCGCCCGCAACACCGGCCAACTCGCACGTATCGTTTGAAAGGTTTTTCAGTAGTGCAAACGATTCTGAATTGTATTCTCCCGCCCTCCCCGACTGTAAATTGTTTAAATTATCCTGGATTGCCGCAACAGGATCGAAAACAGGCACATACCAGGGACGTTTATTAGGCAACGGTATATCGCCGTTACGGTAACTTCTCGATACCGTCCATGATTGATAGCCGTGTTTAAAAAACGACCATTCTCCGGGAAGATGCTGTTCCGATACGAATTCTATTTTTTGCAATACCGAAGGGGAACGTGAATTCCATTGAAGGATAGGAAAATACACCGATTTTTTTTTCTCAATTATCATTGAGAAATGTTTGCCATAATACCCGCCGCCTTCTTTTACCAATCGGTCGCATTTTACTGAAAGACCCTGTTTGTAATAAACATTGATGGCCGCTGTCTCAAAAAAAGCGCTGAAGAGCATTTCTCGCATTGCTTCATCCGTTATAGATTTAGAACATTCATAGTAGAAATCATCGTATTAATGAACCTAAAAGTCAATTACTATAACTGATGATGGTTCAGCATGTTAGCGGGTTGTCCGGTCGCCTCAAGCACATTATGCCAGAAACGCGATTGCGGATTGACCTGGTTGCGTTTCGACGTCACCATTTTAATCGGTATATGCGTAAAAATATTGTTCCACTGCCCCACGATCATATCTGTTTTTCCCGCCATGCCCGCGTGCACGGCATACTGACCGAGGAGCGCGCAGAATATCGCGTCATTCGGATTTGCGGGGGCGCTGCGAATCATATAACTTGGATCGATATATTTGAGATTCACCGCCATTTCGATACTTTTGAAGTATTTATTGATCGTGTCGCGAAGATACACGCCGATATCGGCAAGTTTTATATTTCCCGACGCGTCGCGTTCCTGTTTCACCTGATCGGTAACGAGGAAATTCTGGCCCGCACCTTCCGCAACGCATATTACGGCATGCCCGCGCCTTCGCAGCCGCTGCTCAAGGTGGTGTAAAAAACCGTTTTCCCCATAGAGATCGAAAAGAACTTCGGGTATAAGCACAAAATTGACGTCATTCATCGCCAGCGCGGAATTTGCCGCGATAAATCCCGAATATCTCCCCATGAGCTTCACCAGACCGATACCGTTTGGGGCCCCTTCCGCCTCCACGTGCGCGGAATAAATTGAGTCGACGGCCCGCGAAAACGCTGTTTCGAATCCGAACGTTCGCTGAATATACGAAACATCATTGTCAATCGTCTTTGGAACGCCGATTACGGAGAGCTTGAGATTGCGTTTTTCGGCAATTACCGCGACATCGTGCGCGGCGCGCAGGCTTCCGTCGCCGCCTATAACATAAAGGATATTGACATAAAGCCGCTCAAGCGTATCGACTATCGATTCCATATCCTCCGTTCCGCCCCGGGAGGAGCCGAGGATTGTGCCCCCCATTTTATGCGCATCGCGCACCATGTGGGGCGTCAGCTCGACCGGCTCGTAATTTGTTGCCGGATTAAGCCCCATAAATCCGTATCGGATTCCAAGAATATTTTGCACACCGTAGCGGTAATGCGATTCCATCACGATTGAGCGGATTACATTGTTAATCCCCGGGCACAGCCCCCCGCTGGTTATTATCGCAACGCGGATCCGGGCGGGATCATAAAATATCATCTTTCGCGGC
Source organism: Spirochaetia bacterium UBA5368 (assembly GCA_002407865.1). Classification (GTDB taxonomy): domain Bacteria; phylum Spirochaetota; class UBA4802; order UBA4802; family UBA5368; genus UBA5368. Next base: position 33,561 of record DHPI01000074.1, on the reverse strand, counting down.
CCGGCCTTTTCGAAGCATATTTTCGATTTTTCGTTTTCATTTCCCGCGTCATAGCGTTTGACGTCGTACAGAATCTTTTCCGTATCGGAAACAAATCCAAAATCGGTTGACGGGAATTTTGTAATCAGCGGCGAACTGATTTTGCACTGCCCAAGGTTTGTAATTTCAAAATTCATTGGTATCTAATCCCTGATGGTGTGTGCTGTGGCGGCCGAACTTATTTTTCAGAGCGACTTCCCTTAAACGCATCCATGGCCCTGTCGGCGCCGAACGCAAATAGCAGGCTATCCTGAAACGCGGCGGGAAACAGTTTGAGGTATCGTATCATTTTCACTGAAAACGGCATACATACATACGGTTTTTCTTTTCGTATTGCATCAATTACTTTTTTTACAACATGTCCAGGCTGTAACGGTTTGTGAAATAAAAACGGTTTGAATCCCGAAAACATACCGGTATCTATTACATACGGGCATACACAGGTTATTGTAATCCCCGTGTATCCGTATTTCTTCATTTCCATTCTCAATGAATCTGAAAATCCCACATCGGCAAACTTTGACGCGCAATAATCGGACATGCCCGGCATACCTAACAATCCCGCCGAGGAGGCAATGTTCACGATATGGCCATTGTTTCTGGAAACCATATCGGGAAGAAAATGCTTTATCATCATGACGGGACCCATGAAGTTCACATCCATGGTCTTTTGAATCTCATCGATTGTCAGATCGAGCACTTTTTTTCCAGTAACAATGCCCGCATTATTTATGAGGATGTCGATTTTTTCGAAATCGCGTTTAATAAGCTTCGCGGTCACGGCAACTTCCCGGCGGTTTCCCATATCGCATGTATACGCGTACACCTTTGTCCTTAAGCCCGCCATTTCGGATACTGTTTTTTCGAGGGCCTTTCTATTGATATCGATCATTGCAATATTTGCTTTTTCGCGCGCAAATTCAACGGCCATCAACCTGCCGATACCCGACGCCGCGCCGGTGATTATAACATTTTTTTTATAAAATGACTTCATGGAGAATTCCCTCTTCCGTCTCGTAATCATCGAAAAATTAAAGCATAATTCTTTCGTATATAGTATTAATCGTCAAGTATATATTACATCGCATGCACGCACGTACACAGGGTATATGTTTTCTGGCATTACCGGACGGGTGCTGTTTTTTTACATAAAACCGGGCAATTGCCGTATGCTATTCTTCTCTTTGCGGGTTCCGCATGCTTTTTTGTCATGGCCACACTGTCCGTTCGCGCATAAAATCCGAGAAATAAAAAATTCGGGTCGTTATAATAAAATATTGATGCAAAAGCGCGCATACTGTATCGTGATTGAACCATAGCGATTCTGAAATGACATGTTTGGAGCGTCAGGAATGAAGATCGGCATTATCGGAGCGGGCGCGATGGGGTCTATTTTTACATACTTTTTCCATAACGCCGGGATCGAAACGACATTGTATGATATAGATCGTTCGACGGTCGACGCGCTTCGAAATGGATTGCGTGTTGTTGCCGGAGACACGACGGTTTCATTTCCCGTCGCGATTACCAATGATCCGGCGATGCTGACCGCGTGCGACATTATACTCGTTTTCGTGAAAAGCTACGCCACCGTCCCGGCTATGGATGTAATTTCCAGCGTTCTCTCGCCGGAAAGCCGCATCGTGACGCTGCAAAACGGAATCGGCAACAATGAAGCAATCTCGCGGTATATACCGGTTGAAAGAATTGTTTTCGGCACAACCACAATCGGCGCGACAAAAATTGACCGATCGACTGGTCAGTACGGCGGGAGCGTCGACATCGTAATCGGCGGCGCCGACATGAGTGCGGTTGACGATGTACAGCGCGCATTTTTGGATGCCGGGCTGTCTTCCACGATCACGGACAATCCGGAAACGGCGGTGTGGAAAAAAGCGCTCATCAACGCGGCAATAAACCCCCTCGGCGCCATTCTGTCTGTTTCGAACGGGGCGCTTCTGGAAAACGAATACGCACTGCTGCTTCAAAAATCAATTATTGAAGAGTCAGTTGCGGTTGCCGGCGCTCTCGGCATACATTTCGACGCTATGGCAATGTATGCTGCAACGCACGATGTATGCGTTAAAACTTCGAAGAACCTGTGCTCCATGCTGCAAGACGTACGCAATAAAAGGAAGACCGAAATCGAAAGCATCAACGGCGCGATCGTGCGGTATGGCGCCGGGCATGGCATCGAGACGCCTGTCAACAGCATGGTGTCGACTATCATTCATGCAATCGAAGAATCTTACACATTCAACGTATAGCTTTTCAAAAGCTTCCGCCGTATCACACCGCTTTACACTTACATGTGCCGTACAACGTTCCATGCCCGTGAATTAAATCCCCATAAATTTTGACATTATCACACAATAATAATTGACATTATATAATTATAGTTAACATATAATTATGACTTAAATATGTAAAATCCAGTACTGTAGTCATCAAAAAACCACAGGAGAGTGAGATGCAGCAGGTATCCAGGAAAAAGTGCGATTATACCGTCGAGAGCGATGGTGTCGCCCTGATGGTAATCAACAACCCGCCCATGAATACACTCACCCAGGATGTGCTTGCCGACATAAAGGAAGCCGTTATCCGCGCCGGCAATGACGACTCTG
>DHPI01000074.1:28395-30769 GCA_002407865.1 Spirochaetia bacterium UBA5368 | reverse complement strand
CCGGCAATGACGACTCTGTCCGCGTCGTAGTGCTGACCGGCGAGGGTACGGCGTTTATCGCGGGCGCCGATATCAGGGAATTTCTCGACCGCAATACAAAAAAATCCGGCGCCGACTATCTTATCGGCGGCCAGGAAATGACCAATCTGATAGAAAATTCGAGCAAACCATATATTGCCGCAATTAACGGGTACTGTCTCGGCGGCGGCATGGAAACCGCTCTTGCGTGTCATATTCGAATTGCGGATGAAAACGCCCAGATAGGACTTCCCGAAATCAAGCTTGGAATAATACCAGGCTATGGGGGCACGCAGCGCACTCCCCGTCTTATTTCTAAAGGAAGGGCATACGAGCTTGTGCTTTCCGGTAAATTTCTATCCGGGCGCGAGGCGGAATTGTACGGTATAGTAAACCGCGCGACGCCTTCCGGCCAGGTTGTCGAAGAATGCTGCATCCTCGCGCGAATGATCGCGGCACGAAGCCGCGTCGCTATTAAAAATGCCATGCGCGCCATCCGCGAAGGCGCCAACATGCAGTTTCCCAAGGCGCTTATATTTGAACGCGAGTTGTTCGGCGAATTGTGCGAAAGCGACGACAAGCGAGAAGGAATCGCGGCGTTTCTTGAAAAACGCGACCCGAAATTTACCGACAGGTAACAGCAGCCGTTGAAAATGACACGTCTTCGCGGCGCCATATGCATATGCGCGCATGGCGTCTGCCCCGAGAACCGGCGCCGCGTATAGTCGTTTCTCAATACACCGAGAGGCTTTCTTTCAGCATCGACACCATTGTGTTTCTGATCTCTACCGGTTCGAGTATTTCCACCCGGTCACCATACATGAATAACTGCTTGCACAGATACATCGCGTCGGATACCGCAAAAACCGCTTCGAACGCGTTGTCCGTTTCGCGTATTTTCGGTTCGAGCGTCCCGAGGATATCCTCCATGGTCGCAAACAGGTTTTTGTGAAACCGGAGGCGTATTGTATGCTTCTTGCCTATGAATGAACCGAGCGTATCCTTAAAAATACTATCCAGCCTCGGAATTTTTTCCTCGAAGGTATCGCTGAGAACAACAAGGCCCTGTATACGGTTTACGATGAAGAGGGTCTGCTTTGCGTGGGTTTCGCTCCATGCTGCCAGGTACAGGTTATTGTTGCGAAATATCATATGGTAGGGATGTACAACATGCGAGCGCATTCGTGCAGAAGCGTTCGAAAAGTAGTTGAAGCGGATCTTTCTCTTTTCCAGCGCGGAAAAATAAATGCGCGCAAGGAGCCAGAGACCGTCACGCCTGTGCTTCTTTAGCAGGTTTTTTAGCAGCATATCTCGCCCGGAATCATGTACAACGAATGCCGCATACACACTTGCAATCACCGCCATCATCTCTTCAGACGGTTGTTCTATCAACTGTGTCTTCTTCCCCCCCTGCCTGACATTCACATCGATGCCAAGTTCCTCCACGAGATGCTTTTGAATATAGTCCCTGACCGATTTATCGGAAAGTGGGTCGCCGCTTTCATCAAGGCTGAGAATGTCGGCAAGCGTACTCGCGTTCCAGTCCATCGGGTCGGCGTTGTTTTGCAGCAGAGCAAGCACATGGAGATAACGTTTTATAACACATAGTTTCGTATCCGGATTCGGAATTGTTTTTTTCATCTTTAACTCCGCATCGAAGATATGGTCTGTTTCATACATCGACATGTTGATCGAATATGTAAACATAAAAGATTTACAAATTATCGTACACCGCTACCGTCCGCACAGAGCCGCCTCACGCATCTTCTTTCTTGACAATGCCGCCTTTTCGTGTATGATTTTGCGAGTTCTGAACATAGAGAGCCTGTATATGACATGCGAATTCAGCATTACGCGGATCATGCGAAAATGTGTTGCACCGGCGCTTGCGGCATGCATTGTTATGACGGTATCAGGGTGCGGCCCTTTTTTTTCCGCACATTTCAGCACATCGGTCGATTCTTCCGTCGGAACCGTCACACGTAAAGGCATCAGCTGCGACGTCATTATCCGCCGGGACTCATTCGGCATTCCCTGTATTGAGGCATCAAACGAAGCGGACATGTTTTTCGGGGCCGGGTATGCCATGGCGTCCGACCGGCTCTGGCAGATGGTTATAATGAAAATGGCCATTCAGGGACGCCTCGCGGAGATTGCCGGCGACGAAGGGCTCTCTCTCGACATCTTTATGCGTTCTCTGGACATTCGCGGCCGCATCAATCCCGCGCAGGCCGCTATCGACCAGAGATCTCGTGAGATTCTCGAGCATTTTGCGCGTGGCGTAAACGCCTATATTGAAACACATCCGAGCCTGCCCCCGGAATTTAGCCTTGCCCGCTATCGCCCCGAACCATGG
>DHPI01000074.1:24515-28258 GCA_002407865.1 Spirochaetia bacterium UBA5368 | reverse complement strand
GAACCATGGAAGCCTGAGGATTCAATGTACGTGTTTGCCATGCTCAACCTCGGCATTTCGTACAACATCGCCGAAGAACTCAATTTCCTCCTGCTCGCGTCACGTGTCGGCTATAATAAAGCGGCCTATCTTTTTCCCGTCTATCCCGATGAAGTGCTGCCATTCGATGAGGCCGCTAAAATCTCGCATATCCCATCGTCATCGCTGTGCGATCTGAGTTCCGCCAATTCCGCCGCCAGCCAGCCTATTGTCTCGCCGCTTACTTTCTTTGCCGCATCGAACAACTGGGCGCTCGCGGGAAGCCGCACGAAAAGCGGCAAACCGATCATTGCCAACGACACGCACCTCGTATCGAGTATGCCCAACTCATGGATGATGCTGCACCTTAAATGCCCCACCTACGATGCGGCCGGTGTCGCCGTTCCGGGCGTTCCGGTCATAAACCTCGGAACAAATGGATCGATCGCATGGGGGGCAACGATGGTAATGGCCGACAGCCAGGACCTTTTTATAGAGAAGCTGCGCACGGTGGACGGTAACCTGCAGTATCTTTACAAAGGGACGTGGCGCCCCGCCATTGAGAGAAATGAGACCTTTCATATCCGGAATAAAACTCCCGTTATCATGGCCTTTTATTCTACAGTTCACGGACCATTGATCGATGAGGCCATGCGGCGCATTGCGTTCGATCCCGCATTGCTTATTCAGCCGATACATATGCAGCAATCATACGGCATTTCCCTTTCATGGGCGATGGAAAAACCGGATGCCACGCTGGCCGGTTTTTACGATCTCGCAAAAGCGCGGTCGCTCGCCGATGCGCGAAACGCCATGCTGCGCATCACAGCGATATATCTCAATCTCGTATATGGCGGCAGGAGCGGCATCGCCTGGCAGGTGACCGGCAGCATGCCCATTCGCAAAAAAGGCAGGGGGCTTTTGCCGTCGCCAGGCTGGAACGGCGAGTACGACTGGGCGGGGTTTCTCTCCACAGAAAAGAACCCACATGCAATCAATCCGCCGGAAGGCTTTCTTGCTACGGCGAACAACCGCACGGTGCCGAAAGACCATCCGTATACTATCACATCGTCATGGTACGGCCCGGAACGCCGTGAACGATTATACGAACTGCTTCCAATGACACATAACGCGACGGTTGACGATACGCGGCGGATGCAGGCGGATGTCCATTCACTGATGGCGCGCAAGGTTCAGGACGTGCTGTTCAATTCGGGCATTTCGACGGGCATCGTCAGCGCAGTGCATGCGTTACCAGACACGAAGGAAAAGTCGAAAGCGCTGGAAGCCCTTCGGATTCTTCATCCGAACAGCTTCGACGCGGAAATGACTGCATCATCGGCGCCCGCCGCCGTCTATGCGGCTTTTCTTCATACTTTTGTGCACGCCACGTTTCTCGACGAGCTGGGGCCGGAATCGGGCACAGTCTGGGAAGCGTTTCTCGACGCGACGATAAGCTCGTACGGCGCGCCGGACGACCATCTGCTGTATCGAGACCAATCGCCGTTTTATGACGACATCGCCACGCCCGCAATCGAGACAAAGGCCGAGATTATTGCACGATCGCTTGCAGGCGCAATTACGCTCTGCGAAAAGCGTATGGGAACCGACAGAAAAAAATGGTCATGGGGAACCATGCACGCATACCGATGGAGCCACGAAATATCGAAAAAAACATCGATGTTCAATAGCTTTCTCAACCGCGGCCCGTATTCCGCGGGCGGCGAAATACATACGCTGAATGTTTCAGGATTTGCCTGCGGCAAGAGCTTCAATGTCGCGTGGATTCCCGCGATGCGCTTTATTGTCGATTTTGGTCTCGACGAACCCGCGTATCTCATTTCCGTGCCGGGCCAGTCCGGCAACCCGTCGAGCCCTCATTATGACGACATGATTCCATATTTTCTCGCGGGGACGAATCACCCCCTTCCCTTTTCAGAGCATGCAATCAGGGCCCAATATGATAAAGTACTCACGTTGCGCCCCTCGGATTCAGAATTTTAACTTGCGGAAATCGGCTTCCGGCGTTATCCGGATACCGCTACTGCGCAATCAATGTTGCAGGAGGTTACAATGCCGACAGCAGCATTGCTACAGGCGCTTCACAGGTTGAAGGAGTTTTCCACGCTCATGAGGATGCATGGATTATACCCCTGCATATATCGAGCTGTATAAACGCGGCGATCTTCAACGAGGCGCGGATTCGCTGTATGCCATACTGGGGCGCTGCTCGCTTTGCCCGCGAAATTGCGGCGCCGACAGAACATCCGGCGAAAAGGGACGCTGTAAAAGCGGCATTCTACCCGTGGTGTCCGCATATCATCCCCACTTCGGCGAGGAATCATGCCTTGTGGGCCGCCACGGCTCGGGAACGATTTTCTTTACGCACTGCAATCTTTCCTGCGTATTCTGCCAGAATTACGACATCTCCCATCTTGGACGCGGCGAGGAAGTTTCATTTAAAGAGCTTGCCGGCATGATGTTGTCGCTCCAATCTCGCGGATGTCATAATATTAATTTTGTCACACCGACGCATATGGTATATGCTATAGTGCAGGCGCTGCGTATCGCCATTCCCGAGGGTTTGTGCGTGCCGCTTGTGTACAATTCGGGAGGTTACGACAGCACTGACACAGTACGCCTGCTTGAGGGAATAATAGACATTTACATGCCGGATTTCAAATATATGGACGCCAAAACAGCCGATACTCTCTGCAACGCGCCCAATTATCCCGAAATTGCCGTTTCGGCTATAACGGAAATGCACCGTCAGGTCGGCGACCTCATGCTCGATTCGGGCGGCATAGCCCGGAAGGGCCTGCTGATACGGCATCTTGTGCTGCCCGACAACTATGCCGCAACGGATAAGGTGCTTGCGCAGATTGCGCAAATTTCAACGCACAGCTATGTCAATATCATGGACCAGTACCGGCCGGAATACAGGGCAAAACAATTCGATCATATGCGGCGTCGCATAACAGTGCAGGAATTTGACGATGCAGTCGATATCGCGTCCGCCTGCGGCATTACGCGATTGGACAGATACAGGTAATCTACTATGGAAATTGAAAAAGCACTTAAAGCTCTTACGGAAAGCAGCAGGCTTTTTTTCGGCTTTGCCGAGGATGAAATGCTCGAGTTGCTGAAATTCTGCGCCAGCGCTTCATTTAAAAAATCACAGATTATTTTCAGGGAAAACTCATCGGGCGGCGATATGTACATCATCATCACCGGCTCGGTTGTAATAAAGAAGGAAGGAAAAACCATCGATGTTATTCGCGTCGGTGAATGCTTCGGCGAAATGGGGGCGCTTTCCGGTGAAAAACGCTCTGCGGCGGCCGAAGCCGCCGGCGATCTGGTTCTTCTCGTGATTAAGACGCGAAGCTGGAAAACCTGCGCGCCGAAATCCGCTCGAAGCTCTTCCGAAATATATTGCTTATAATCGCCGAACGTCTGCGCAGGCGCATAGAGGATACCGTACGCGGAGGCAATCACGAACGATAGCGCGTACACTGGTTTTACCGGCGATCACCCTTCATTCGCGGTATCGTAACAATCCCGCTTATGCCGATCAGCGCGATAAGCAGCAATACACCGCCAGTGATTATTGCAATCGATAACGGATCCGCAAAAAACCATACCCCCATACATACGGCGAACAACATTCTGCTCGACGATACCACGGAGCCCGGCGCGGCTCCGATATACCGGTATCCAAACGTGAT
>DHPI01000074.1:22179-24405 GCA_002407865.1 Spirochaetia bacterium UBA5368 | reverse complement strand
CACCGCAATGCCCCCCGAAAGAAGTGTGTGAACAAGCATCATCCCCCGCGGCATTATGAAAAACGGCAGCATCACGAAAAAGCTGATAAGGCATCCAATCATCATTAGATAAAATAGAATGACCTCGCTCGAGTCGTATTTTCTCGATTCGCGAAGTATGGAAATGCCGAATCCAGCGATAACCCCCGAAAGCAGCGCGCTAATATCTCCAGGATTGATTGAACGAAAATCTGGATTGATAATCAGGTACACGCCGATCAGGGCTATGCACAGGTACAGGTAATTCGCGGGATGGTTTTTTTCACGGTTTAAAAACGGCGCAATGCAGAATACAAACACAGGATAGGTCAGATTGAGCATGTTCGCGTTCGTCACCGTGGTGTATTGAATGCCGGTAAAAAACGCCAGCACCGCAAAGGTATTGAGAATCGCCCTCAATACAACATATCGGGTGCGAACGGGGCGGAACGATATGCGCGTTGTGATCATTACCGCACTCACGGCGACAGTGCCAATGAGGAACCTGAAAAAGGTGAGTTCTACCCCCGTAATGTCAGAACCCGTGGTAACGAACTTTCCGAAGACCGTTGACAGGGCAAAACAGAATTCAGCGATGAGCAGACACAGTATACCCCTGTACATGGCGTCATATCATTCCTTGTCGTGATGTGTGGCGGTTTCATCCCGCATCGTGGCAATAACGGAAAGCGGCAGTCTCGCCCAACCTGGGTATATTCAGCAAGCATCTTTTTCCGTTATTTTTTTTCTGCGTATTGTTTTTTACGGCAAGCATTTATATCTTAAAACTGAACACTTTTTCGAGAAAAGGGGGGAAGTATGAATATCACACTATCTCATGACGAAATTCGCTTAATAAACAGCTTACTTGAAAAAGAAATGTCGAGCCTGCATACGGAAATTCACAAGGCATGGAACCGTGATTTCAAAACCATGCTGAAGGCAAGAAGGGACCTTGTCTGGAGCCTTCAAAACCGGCTTATGGTTGTCGACGAGGCCCGCAGCGAAAACGAGTGGGCCACAATAGCGTGACGTGCGTCAACAGCACCCGCCCGTTGAAGAATCGCAGCCGCACACGGGTTCTCCACCGCGGAGCATGCTGGTAATGAGCGCGCTGGCGCATCCGACGCCGCTCTCAACGCTGAGCGCGGCGGGGGTGCAGTTTAGCGAGCACGCACCGCATTCAAGGCAGAGGTCTTTATCGACGATGAACGCCTTTCTTCCCCTCATCCCGAAAACATTACGGGGACACACCTCAAAGCACCGACCGCATCCAGTGCAGCGGGTTTCATCAAAACGCAAGGTAGTGACCTTTCGAAGGTACTTCATATCACACCCCACTGAACAAGCTTATACGCGAAAATAAAACACGCAGATATAACACATCCCGCGATATACAGGGGGATGGCGAGTGTAAGCTCTTTTTTTACGCCCGACATGCCCGTAAATGTCGTCGCACCAGTAAACTGCAACGCCAGATATGACGACACTAACGGGAATGCCAGATACGATGCCGCAGCAACAAGGATGTGCTGTTCCGAATATGGATGAATCGTTTTCATAGCCGCAAACGTAATGAACAGACCCACAACCCACCCTTTAATCGCAAATGATCTGAATGGCATAATCGGCAAAAAAAGCGGCGTTATAAACGCGCCGGCAAGCAGCGCCGCAAGTCCGAGCGCCAGTATCGGCCAGCCCCCGCTCCACGCATCACTGAAAATAATACCTGTCGGCTGCGCACCGAATACAAGCAACACCATAAGCGCAAATACGGGGAATTGTTTTGCAGCGGGAATGATCTCCATCGGCGTAAGCACAAGTCTGTCGGCAATCGAAAACCGCACCGTACGCATGGCGCGCGTTGCCGCATAGCCCGATTGCACATAGGCGGGAATGTCCTCCGCCCGTACGGGGCCGAACCTGATAGAAAAACCGTTTCGTTTCAGCACTTCAGCGGCATTTATGCCCGGTGCGGCAAGTTGCGGAAGAATTATTTTTCTGTGCGATACAATGCGATGCAGTTGCACAAGACCGATTCTGTGTACAAGCTCATCCGTGCCAAAAGAGCCTTTGCCTGCCGCGCACCATACATTAATACCTTTCGTATCGAGAACGAGTATCCATGCGTTCATGCCCGCAAGCGCCCTTCGCAGGATATCGAAGCTTAGCTTGTAATTGGCGCTCGCAAATACATCCGATGCGGCT
>DHPI01000074.1:20747-22069 GCA_002407865.1 Spirochaetia bacterium UBA5368 | reverse complement strand
AAATACATCCGATGCGGCATCAGGATTCCCGACCGCATAGAGACCAGGTTGCACAACATAGCTCATCCTGAATCCGCTGATTCTGCACTTGATCATGTTGAAACGCTCGGCGCGGGATAATTTAGTCGATACACGAAAGACATCCCCCGCAGCCGTCGTAATTTTTCCGCATGTCCAGGACTGTGCTTTACTCACCGATAGAAGACGCGGGAACAATACGTGCGGTTTCGCCGGCCACGCAAGCGGCGTGGGACAGCATGGTTTTGTTGTCGTTAAGTCGATTTGAAGTTTATTCATTATAAGCTTCCATTGCAAACACAAGATAGTATGGCATACGGTCACAATCAATTCTTAGTGATAACGCATTTTTTTCTTTTCCCCAATATTTCCGAAAGTATTTTACAATGGCGGGTTTCAGCTTCGTCTGTACTCGCATGATGAATTGCCGCAATATGCGCAGGCGGTTTTATTACGCACCTCGTCGGCGCAGATCATCACCGCCGTAATCGATTTCAACGGCGTCATGGCGCCTGCTTCATTCATTGTAATTCCGATGGATTCCGGATTAAGAAACGAAAAAATCTCCCTCTGGCCGTCCAGAAGCCCCCAATCACAGTATCCGGGGCTGAATCGGGCCGTGGCCTCGAGAGCATCATTCTGCATTCTCCGCGCAATGGCACGCTCGGCCTGGTCGGCATATTCTTCAGCAAGCGAGGAGCAGACCGCATTGAAAACAAACGCTTTAAAAAAATTCTCATCCTGCATCGTTTCAATCCGCTCATCAACCGCCGCGCCAAGCGTAAGTGCAAAGCAGCATGCGGTGGAAGGATTGTGCAATCGCAGCGCCGCATGCGCCCATTTCGAGCTTCTGATGACAAACCCGGCAAGTTCAATAATCTCGCCGCCGCACGATTTTATCGGCGAAACGTTACAGCAATATTTCGGCTTTCCTATTGTCATCGCCGTCTCATACGAACACCGGACTTCCCCGGCAATCATGTTATCCGCCCGGCCACTATCAGGATAGCCAAGCCTGAGGGCTGTGGCATACGCGATTCTTTCGTACGATGGCGCGGTCAGTTGTATGCAATCCAGCATGGCGTCATCTCATTCGAGCGATTGCTCTTTTTCTGGTATAAGAGTATCAGATGTTACCGCCGGTTCGGCATTGTCAATTGAATCGGCGGGTATCGGCGCGGCGACTATCTGCCGCGGAACTTCGATAACAAACATTTTTTTCGCAATCACCACATCGTTTTTCATAAAGAGAATCATATAGTCGCCGGCGCCATATTTCCCGGCAAGTTTCCAGACCGGGATTG
>DHPI01000074.1:20247-20622 GCA_002407865.1 Spirochaetia bacterium UBA5368 | reverse complement strand
AAGGAACAAGCGATATATCCTCGTTTACAATACGCTCCATTTCAAAAATATTTTTTCCTTTGTAAAACCTGAGGGTAATGCCGCTGAATCCAAACGGCCTGTTTTGCGTCAATGAATACGCAATCGTATCTTTCAACAAAAAACGGTCTGTAAAACCTGTCACGCCCGACGTTTTCTCATCAATGCCCGTGCCCAGACTGATCGCCGGCCGGCCGCCATACGAACACCCGACTGCAATGATACATACAGTAATTGCGCATACCACCCATGTTTTCACTTTACGTCCCTCCTTTTTTCTTTTTATATAATAGAATACATTATACCAAATATGTATATTTTCAAGAATGTTTTAAAAAACCAACGGGATGATTCCAA
>DHPI01000074.1:7608-20106 GCA_002407865.1 Spirochaetia bacterium UBA5368 | reverse complement strand
GGATGATTCCACACCACTATACCGATACTTCCGTGAAAAACGTCTACTTTAATATAACAGGTATTATTTATTTATTGAAATATCCGATATTGGTGATATACTGATGTTAAAATATGTGCGTAATGCGAGGCCATATATGTTCATACTGCTTTCAATTTCGGTTGGAGTATCAGTCGCGCTTTTCATCGGCATCGTCATTATGATGAAGAAAGAGAGTGTTCAAACGAAACGTCTGCTCCATGAATTCAATTATGTCGATAGCGATGACGCAGCGGCCATGCGCAAAGACATAATAGCCTGATACATTTTTATCTTTTGCTGCGCGACATCGCATACCATATTGCTGTTTTACCCATACTCGATGGAAGAAAGGTTTCCATCAGGCCGCCTTATCCGTTACGCCATTATGTCTTCCGCAAAGCGTTTTCCACCAGCATCTCGAAGAGGTTTTTCTGGGTAAAGTAAAACGAAGTATAATTCTTATACAGCCTGGGTCCGATGTGCGACATGTCAATGCTGGTCACAAAATATGAATACCCCCTTCCACGGCGCCTTGCCTCGATGATTTGTGCGGCAATTCTGGGTATTTGCGCTTTCGTGAATACGGGGGTCGTGGCGCCGTCCGGCAGCGTCATGCTGAATCCTATTTCCCTGTTCGAAACTATGTGGAGCGACAGATTCAGCGGAACCATGGTGCGGATAGTGTCCTGAATGCTTCTGTTCAATTCTGGATTGATTTCCACAATTGAGCAGTTATTGCGGATATCCCTGTCAATGTTGTATATCGCTATCTGCTTCAACTGCGTCGCAAGGATGTTCTGCTGATTGTTCCCGGTTGCGTCACGCACAGCGTTTTGCGCAAATACATACAGTCGCGAAAGATACTCGACAAACGCATCGGAATTTTTTCTGAAAAACACCAGCGAACCCCTTTCGTCGGATACATAGAAATAACAGTATTTTAACTCCCGCTGAAAGTAGATCTGCAACATCGCGTTATTGTAATTATCGAAAATAATTTTCAGGTGCGCAAGCTCGGGAACCGTTGGGTCGATACGCGTCATATTCATCACGCCAGTGTTATAACTGAGGCTGTACAGCATTTTCGCTTCGGACTCCAGCAGGCTGACGGCCACAGTGTCGCCGTCCTCTGTCTTTTTTGTGCTGAAAACGGCATATTGATTTCCCAGCATTGTCACATACCGCTTCTTCGCGTTTGACCTTTCCTCAATAAAAAATGAAAACGCATCTTTAAAAAAGGAGACAATCCTGTCGAGCTCCCTGCTTGAGCTGTAGGGGGGCGAGGCCACCACCCGCACCGTGTTTTCAAAATCAAGCCCTGTCGCCATTGCCCCGGACAGAACTTTCGCGGCGATGGCGGCGATATCCGCTTCCGAACGGAATTTCTCAAAGCGTGTTTCACCCCAGCTATTGTGATACAAAAAATACAACTCGTCGATTTTTTTCGCATACTTCGTAAAGGGATTTATTATAATGAAGCTGATAATGGGAAACGGCTCGCGAAGAAAATACCGGTTATGCAGGTCGACGCGCTTGTACAAAAAATGCAGCGTAAGCTCCGCGATAAGATCGCGCAGAAAGTTCGGATCGCCCGCATGGATTCCCGGATCGATTTCAAGGCGCGTAAAATCCTTCAGAAACAACCTGTTAAGACTCGTCCATACAATGAGTGCAAGCACGCTGTTTTCTTTGTGTATAATCACCTTCGTCGGATAGTTATCTATGATTGCCCGTTTTGACAGTATCCAGAATTCCCGGCCGTCCTTTCCCCGTACAAATTCGATAGTCAGAAGCTTTTCAGGAGGGTATGATTTAAAACTCAGCGTATTGTCGATCTTGTTGTCGGCAAGCGAAAAGTGCGAATAAATTTTCCGGGTTATTCCCTTCATTTCCTCGCCGGACAGCTTGTGCATTGTTTTTTTCGATTCAATGTTGACAAGTATCTGCCGGTATCCATTGAGAATAAATTTTTTAATATCGATCCACAGCTTGTTAACCGAATCGATATCGAGGTTTTCAAAATTATCCATCTGGTGGATGATATCATCCTGCCATCGCCACTGTTCGATAAACTCCTGCATTATTTTAATTTTCTCGGGAACGTCGCCGTTGTCCGGTTTCGCAGTATGCCGTGAAAGCTGCGGATCCACCTTGAGATAAAAACAGATCTTCAGCATCTCCGTCGCGGTGTCGTCGCGCATCAACGTGGAATAATAATCGTAGACATCGTTAAACATTATCAGGTACGAATCGATGTTCGGCGTATCAATCATTCCCCGCTGCATATTCCGTTTGATGATATTGCTTATGAATGGGCTTCCTCCGGATGTGAATATATAACGCTCGAGAAGGCCAAGCTTGATCACCGACTTGAACGGATTACCAAGGGACTTTAAAAGCTGGAACAGCGCCGCGATAAGAAAGTCTTCCTGTTCAATGCTATCGAGATTCCCCAGATCGACAAAATCTTCTTTCAGATACGAACCATCGAGCGCGGACAGCCATTCCGTATACGCGGCGTCATCACTGTCCGCGGGAACGACCCACCAGAACGGCATTTTCCCGGCGACGACTATCGAGCTTCTGAAAAATTCCTCTTTTAGCAATTCCCCAAGTGACGTGCCGGCAAGGTCTTCCTCACTGTCTTCATCGAAAATGTTCTTTTTAACCTTGTTTATATCGTTGAGAAAAAAGTGCGTTTCAATATTGAATTTTTCATCGAGCCAGTTCTCAATTTTACGGCATTTTAATTTGAGTTGCCGGATTGTCTCGGGATCCGTTTCAGATTCATCGGCGCATATCCAGTAATCAAAATCTGACTGCTTTGTGTAAGCGATGGTGCCGGCGCTTCCCATAAGGGCCAACATCTGAATAAACGGTTTTTTCCCCTGGGCTGGCTGCATACTGAACGAGGGAAATTTAGACTTAAGAAAGTTTAGAGCCCGCTGCGATGGCTTGTAATTATATATTCCCGTTACCATGGTGGGCCATTCCACATATCCGGGAATATCCTGTTGATTCATGCTTATCAGCAGGGGGATGGCCTCGAATATTTCAACCATATTCGGCGTTGAAAATGATGAATACAGACTCATCAGTTTTCGCTGGTTATAGTTGAAAAACCGTTCGCGGTTCTTTTGAATCGCGGCTATTATTTCTGCCTGTCTCGTCGCATTCATGAATTTCGGGTGAAAATCTACAAATACGTATAATCCGGCGATTCAAAATAATCGTCCACTGATACTATGTAGCTATGTAGCATTGATAGGTTTATTTAATCAAGAACAATATACTGTCATTCACAAACCCCGGCTGGGGCGCCGACCCGTATGCGCAATACCTTTGATTTAATTACGATCTCAAGCATACTATAATTTGTTGGCATACGACATATAATAGTTTATACTCATTGCTTTATCCAAATGCATGGTGCGGGATATCAAAGCGCAGATTGAAAACTACGAATAGCGCAAAGCAGGTTACCGCGCATTTTTCATATAATCGGCCGTATATCGCAGTACGCCGAATATATTGATAAGCGTCTTCGGCACCAGGGATGAAATCAGCGAATATTCCTGATCCTTGCCGCCATCAACGCTTCGCTCGGAACAGTGGCAATTGCCGCCGACGGGCCCCAGCCCATCGATCGTCGGTACATGATTCCAGGTGAAATTTCCATCGCTGAGCCCCCCGCGTCGTTCGGGACGCAGCCGCATGCCGAGTTTATGCGCACCCTTTTCCCAGCTTGCAAACAACCGCGCGGTATCGTCGTTTGCAGGCCACGATGGGTTTCTTCTTGTCTGTAAAATCGTTGTCGTGCACCGGTAACCGCCATCGGCGCTTGTAACGCTCGAATACCCCTGAAGCTTCATTATGGATGCGATCCCGTTTTCAAGCGCTTCGGGATCGAAGGCGCGCATTTCAATATGCGCCTCGGCATCATGAGGCACGCGGTTCAATGCCGATCCGCCGGATAGTATCCCCACATTACATGTCAATTCCCGCGGGTAATCGGTCATGCCTTCAATTATTTTTACAACATCGGCAACCTGGAGAATGGCGCTGGCGCCCTGATGGTGCGCCGTCCCGGCATGAGCCCCCCTGCCCTCCACCTTCACTTTGAACGCTGACCGGCCTTTGCGCGCGACAACAACGGTGTACATGCCATCCTCGATCTCTCCGCCTTCGAAAATCAGGCACGCGCACGCGTTGCTCCCCATCCGTTGAATGCAGAGCTCGCCAAAATCATCGGATTCCGTCTCCTCTGAGGCGTCGAATAGCAGCACCCAGTCGATTGCATTGAACAAGTCTGGCAGTACCGCGCTCATCGCATCAAGCATCATGTACATCACCAGGGTTCCGCCCTTTATATCATTCGTCCCGGGACCGTAAGCGCGGTCACCGTCGATCCGCCAGCAAAAATCGTTTCGTTTTTCTTCCTCGGGATCGAACACCGTGTCCAGATGCGATACGCATCCAATGGTAACGCCGGCACTGCCGCTTCTGCGTAACGCCACATGCCGGCCATATTCCGGAACGACCGACTGCACAAACTCGGCGGTGAAGCCAAGCTGTGAAAAGAGCTTCGCGGTATAATCGCCAAGCCGGTTGACACCTGCGGCATTTTCGGTATGAGAATTAATCAAGACCATGTCTTTGAAGATTCGCATATACCGGCGCATTCCGCTTTCAAGATGATTTCGCAACAATCCTTCCGGTGACGAATGCTCCATGTGGCACCTCCGATCAGGGCGTCAATTTTTTTCTGCCGGGCATGCACGCGGCGGCGATCGGTTCCCGGTAATAATACAATAACCCGCTGGCGGTCAGCACAAGCCCGAGCAGCGATGGAAGGAACGCGGTAATAAGCGTTGCCGCAAGATAGACAATATAAAACGCAATAATTATGATAACACTGTATGGATACAGCCATGCTTTATACGGGCGCGGCGCGTCAGGATATTTTTTACGAAGAATAATGACGGACGCAATAGTCATTATATTGAAAATCGTACCGGTGCACGAAAAGAAATCGATGATTGCCTCGTATGAATGCTGGGCCGCCGACGCGAAAAAAAGCAGCACCGACGCCCACAGCCCCTGATATATGAGAGAATGATTCGGCGTTTTATATACCGGATGGAGTTTCGAGAATGAGCGGAAAAAAAGTCCGTCACGCGACATCGCCTGCCACGTGCGCGCCTTGCAGAGCACCTGCGTACTGACATTGCCGAATGTATTAATCATTACCGCAACCGATATGAGCATTCCGCCGACACCGCCAATCGCCATCTGCATGGCATCGACCGCGATCCAGCTTGAATTTTTTATCGTTTCGACGGGGAGTTGGTATATGTACGCGGCGTTTGCCCCCGCATAGAGCAAAAACACGCCGGCTATTCCCACGAACAGCGAAAGGGGGAGATTTTTTCTCGGGTTCTTCACTTCCTCCGCGACATAGGTGGCCCCCTCCCATCCGCTGTACGCGAAAAACGCGTACCGCATCGCCGCAAAAATAGACAGCACCGATGCCCACGAAAAAGCTTCAGGCCAGAAGGGGGCCGAGTAGTGCGCCCAACTCCCCTTCGCGGTAAAACATATTCCGATGACGGCTCCAAGCGCGATGACTTTTATCGTACTGAAAACATCCTGCACTATTCCGCTGAAAAAGACGCCAAAACAATTTATTATCGTAAGCGCCCATATCGTAAACAGCGCCAGCATAATCACCATGTAGTGCGGCAGCGGCGATCCGTATGCTATGGTACAGAACGCGCTCGTATATTCGGCGAAAACCAGCGCAACGGCGGTAATGGCGCCGGTTTCCGACACGAAGAACATCGCCCAGCCGCGCAGAAACGCCCATACCGGCGGGTATGCCGCGCGAAGGAAGACATAGGGGCCGCCCGATTTCGGGATCATCGCCACAAGCTCGGCGTAACATACCGCGGCAAATATCGTAATGATTCCGCCGAGCAGCCACACGAATCCGAAAAGCGATGTTGAGAGCACAAGCGCCATGATTGGGCCCGGCGTTCGGAAAATCCCCGAGCCGATAATCCTTCCGATGACTATCGACACCGTTTCCGGCAGTCCGAGTTCGCGTTTTAGATCGGTTGCCTCTGAAAACAGCGAAAATTCGCGGCAGGTGTCATTCGTTGAACTGGTTTTCATTGACGTTATCCGGGTGCGCGGTATGAACCCCTATTGTATCGTACGTTGACCCGATTTAATGCGTTCAATCCGGTGTGAGAAATTCTCGTATAATTCTTCAGTAGCGGAAAATATGATTTTATATTGAAAACGCGTATCGACACTATACGCTTTACGCCTGTTCATGACATCCCCCATTTTCCGTTAATGCGCTGCCCCGCGCAATGGCTCGCGGAACGCATCTTCGCCTTCTGTGTATGGCGACGATGCACAATAAATCAATAACATTTTAGCAAATTATCGCGGAGGATTTGCCACGGCGTCATCTGAATGTATTACGGTGCGTAAATTATTTCCAGTTGTGATGAAAGAATTTCAGCGTCTATCCGGTTACCGCCGATGCATATCGTCTCCCCGTCTGCGTGCACCGGCAGAGCCCCCTCTATTGCGCTGATTGCTATTCGGCCTGTTCTCCCGGTAATGATGATATCCTGCAGGGACGCCTGCGTGCCTTTTATAAAATGGGCGATAGTACCGAAGAATTTATGACGCTTCATTTTTTTCGCAATGCAGAGGTCAAATAATCCGTCATCTGTAATCGCGTTCGGTGCCATGAAAAAACCGCCGCCCATGCGCCGGCCGTTCATGATTGAAATCTGGAGGGCATACTCCATATGCGCAGCGCTATTGTATTCCATCCGCACCAGCGGCGGATTATAATACAGAAAAATCGTTTTCATCGCCCCAATAAAATACGCCATAAAGCCGCGCACCCATTTCATCTTCGCTGCCTCAAACCCCACAACAGCGTCGAAACCGATGCCGATTCCGTTTCCGAAATATCTCCCATCGGGATAATCCCCGCCGACGACCCTGCCGACATCAATTTTCTTCCGCCTGTCTTCAATAAGTGCGCGGCACCCTTCTTCAAGATCAGACGGCACATTCATGCCATAGGCGAAATCATTGCCCCGTCCTTCGCATAGAAGCCCCATTGCGCACGTTTTTCCGTATTTTTCTTTCGCACGCATCAGGCCGTTGAGGATTTCATTTGATGTCCCGTCGCCGCCGACTCCAACGACAACCGAGTATCCCTGCGCCACGGCCTCGCGCGCAAGCTCGGCCGCATGCCACGGGCGTTCGCTGTACATTATGTTAAAATCAATATTGTTGCTTTTCAGAATCCGCGTTATCTGGGGCACCGATTGCTTTGCCCTTCCCCATCCGGCGATTGGATTTACAATCAGCAGATATCTCTTCATTGGCGCGCCTGCCTTTCCCGCATATAATTTCATCTCAACGCGATGACAGCCGTATAGCGGCTGATTGTATACACCGGCATCGGCAGGATGATGATATCAAATGAAAAAACCTGATGCGATTGTACGGAGTAATCAGGATGGATATGTACAAAATAAGTTTCAAAAAGTCAATAAGAATTGGATGGCGGTTTAAATTCACATATCACGACCATGCGGCGGAGGGTAGCCTTGTTTTACATTTTGCTTCACGTACGCAAATTGATTTCACCCGCTCCGTCTCTGCGACAAACCTTTTTGCACATATTGTTATATATATTACATGTGTCTATATAACAATATGTGATTATGTTATATTAAATCAGTCAATTGTATAGTTTTTTTGATAATTATTAAAAAAGTTGTTTATTTATTTTGTCATACCTGTAAACAGTGTCAAACGTAAGTCAAAGTTGAAATTATATTGTAATGCTGCCTATAATTACCACAGGGCTATCACGCGATGGCCCTGTGGCGCGTTATGGTGCGCCTGCAAATGAAATGCTGAAGAATATGTATCATATAATTCTCTATAATACTATCGAACATCGGATATCGTTTGTAATTTTTTTGTGAGATCCATGTATCGCAATAAAGCCGTAACTCAAGTTTTCCGCTTCATCGGGAAAGTATCGCGTATGATATGTTCCGCATGACCTTTTTGGAGAGACGCTGAGATATGGAAAAAGAATTATTGCTGTGTATAGTCTTTCTACCCTTCGCGGGGGCCTTCATCCTTCCCCTTCTCGGACTGATGTCGAAACCATTACGAAATTACACGGCGCTGTCGTTCGTTCTTGCGTCGACAATATTATCATCACTGCTGATCCCCGATGTGATACACGGCTCTACGTTCACCTTCGCATGGCAGTTTCCGCTCGGTTTTAATTTTGTACTACAAGCCGACATGCTTGCAGTCTTTATGGCAATCGTTTCATCGTTCATAGGCTGCATCATCGTTTTGTATTCTTTCGGCTATATCAGCCACTATGAAAACCAGGGTGAATATTATCTCATGGTCGTGCTCTTTATCGGGTCCATGATGGGAATTGTATATTCAGCCAATCTCATTTTTCTCTATCTTTTCTGGGAGGTTACCGCGATAGCCTGCTGGCGGCTTATCGGTTTTTACCGCGAAAGGGAAATCGTCATCCGGGCGAATAAGGCGTTTCTCGTAACAGTCTTCGGAGCGCTTGTCATGCTGATCGGGTTTATCGGCATCTATGCGCAGACGGGATCGTTTGACATGGACACAATACGCGTAGCGTCGAAAAACAATCCGATATCCAACACGCTGGTGCTGCTCATCCTTTTCGGTATTTTTTCAAAATCCGCCACGCTGCCGCTGCACACATGGCTGCCCGACGCCGGCGTTGCGCCGTCGCCCGTCACCGCGCTGCTCCATGCCGCCGTATTAGTAAAAATAGGCGTCTATGTGTATGCAAGGCTTTTTATCGATACGTTCACCATCGATCCGGTGTGGCAGACAATCGTTCCGGTTATCGCGGCAATCAGCGCCCTTGTCGCTGCCGGAGCGGCGATGATCGAAACCGACATGAAGCGCATCATTGCGTATTCCACCGTCAGCCAGATCGGATTCATCTTCCTTGGATTCGCCATTAATAATGAAATGTGCATCATGGGTGCGATGCTGTACATCCTTATGCATGGCCTCGCGAAAGGTGGGCTCTTTCTCTGCGCCGGCATCATCGAACAGAATACCAATGTGAAGGATATTACGAAACTCGGCGGCCTCATCAAAACCATGCCGATTACAGCGATAACATTTCTGTTCTGCGCATTCTCTGTAATGGGCATACCGCCGTTCGGCGGATTTTTCAGCAAATACATGGTCATCGCGGGCGCGATAAACGGGGGCCAATCCGCAATAGCTTTCGTTTTTATCGTTGGCGCGTTTCTTACCATTATATATCTTTTCAGGCTTTTTACATTGATTTTTATGGGCGAGATGAAAACAGCCGACGCGAAGGAGGGTTCTCCGGTCATGATAACATCAATCGTCATTCTTGCGGGGCTCTCCGTGATAAGCGGTATCCTGATTTATTATCCCTCTGAATTCGTACGTCTCGCCGTTAATCAAATGCTGGGGATGGTGCAATGACAGAACAAATTCTACTTTTTCCGGTTCTCCTTCCCGCCATTGCCGGATTATTAATGGTGTTACTAAGTAAGCGTTTCGGCAGTCTGAAGGAATTGATCGCCGTCGGCATTACGCTTGTTAATCTCGTGCTTGCTGTATATCTCTATCCTATGCAGATGAGCTATGCGGCGCAGTGGTTCGGCTCTGGTATTGAGTTTTCCCTGCGTCTGTATCAATTCAGCGCTTTTATTCTTGCCGCCGTCGCGGGATTCGGCTTCCTTATCGTATTATATTCCGTTGCGTTTATGCGCACAAGGCAAAGCCTCAGCCAGTATTATGCGTATACGCTTCTATCCCTCGCGATGGTAAACGGCGCCGTACTTGCCGACAACCTCATTGCGCTCCTGTTTTTCTGGGAAGGCTTACTCATAACGCTTTTCGGACTTATCTTTATCGGCGGCCCTTCATCGTTTAAAAGCGCGGTAAAAGCATTCGTTATTGTAGGAATCACCGACCTTTGCATGATGTTCGGCATTGGCCTTACCGCGTTTCGCGCGGGAACGCTGACAATCTCGCAGATTCATCTGCCGCTGGATGCCGCGGGCGCCGTTGCGTTTACATTTCTTATGATAGGCGCGATTTCGAAGGCCGGTTCGATGCCATTCCACAGCTGGATCCCTGACGCGGCCGTTGACGCCCCGCTGCCATTCATGGCGTTTCTTCCGGCCGCTCTCGAAAAGCTGCTCGGCATATACTTCCTTGCGCGTATTTCGCTTGACATGTTCGAGCTTACCGCCGGTTCGTGGGTAAGCCTTATGCTCATGATCATCGGCGCAATTACTATCCTCCTCGCCGTCATGATGGCGCTCATCCAGAAGGATTACAAGCGGCTCCTTTCGTATCACGCGATCAGTCAGGTCGGCTACATGATCCTCGGTATCGGCACCGCCGTTCCCGCAGGTATCGTCGGCGGCCTTTTCCATATGATAAACCACGCTATGTACAAAAGCTGTCTCTTTCTTACCGGCGGCGCCGTCGAGCGGCAGACAGGAACGACAGATCTTGAAAAACTTGGCGGCATCGGCAGAAAGATGCCGGTTACCTTTATTTGCTTCATCATCGCGGCGGCGGCAATCTCCGGCGTTCCGCCATTCAACGGATTTTTCTCAAAAGAGCTTGTATACGACGGCGCCCTTGAGCGCGGATGGATTTTTTACGCGGCTGCCATTCTTGGATCATTCTTTACCGCCGCTTCGTTTCTCAAACTGGGGCATTCGGCGTTCCTGGGAAAAGCCTCAGGCGCCATAAAAGAGACAGTGAAAGAAGCGCCCGCATTCATGCTCATTCCCATGATCGTTATCGCATCAGGATGCGTTTTTTTCGGCGTTTACAATGCGCTTCCCCTCAATAACTTCATTCAGCCCGTGCTCGGCGGAAAAATTGATGGCCACAGCTTCGCCGGCTGGCCGACAAGCACTATGCTTGTAGCAATTACCGTCACAGTGATCATTGCGGCGCTGGCAAACCACTGGTATGGCATTTCACGTACGGGGAAAGGGATCGGCGCTGTTGATCACATCCATTATGCGCCAGTCATTTCAAATATCTATAATATGGCCGAAAAGCGTTATTTCGATCCGTACAACATCGGCCTGGTCCTCGTCAATGGAATATCCCGCGTCGCATGGTGGATAGACAGAGGCATTGATTGGATTTATTCATCATTTACGGTTAAGGTTACGTATGCGGCAAGCACTGCCATGCGAAAGCTCCACAGTGACGGCTATCCCGCATACATTGCGTGGGCGCTTGCCGGCGTGATAATTGTCATTGCCGTAACGTTAAAACGAATATAGAATGGGAACAGGAGGGAATTAACGTGCCTTCTCTCGTTATACTGGCGCCGTTTGCCGCAATTATACTGCTGAATCTGCCGCTCAAAAATCTTATGAACAAAATCGCCTTCCCGGCGGCGCTTGTGCTGGCGCTCGTTCAGGCTGGCATGGTAATTTTTCTCCCCGTCTCTTTCTGGAGCGGCGCGCACCGTATTGACGGCATATTAAAAATTTCGTCACAGATGGACAGCCTCAGCCTGGTGTTATTGCTATCTATCGCGATCGTCGCGTTTACGTCATTACTGGTGGGCGGATACTCTATCAAAAATGAGACTATGCGTTTTAATTTTATCAATCTTCTTCTGCTCGCGCTTACGGGAATGAACGGTATCGTCATTGTTACCGATATCTTTACAATGTATGTCTTTCTTGAAATCACCGCGCTTTCCTCATTTATTCTTATCGCAATTGAAAAAGATATTGCGGCCCTCGGCGGTTCGTTTAAATACTTTATTCTTTCTGTTACAGCGACGGTGCTGATGCTTTCGTCGCTTGCATTCATGTTTTTTATCGCGGGAGATACTTCCTTTCAGTCCGTGCGCACATCGATCGCGGCATCGCCCGACAGCACATTGATTATCGTCGCGGTATGCGTTTTTATGTGCGGACTTTTTATCAAGGGAGGGCTCGTTCCGTTTCACGGATGGTTGCCCGACGCGTACTCCTCCGCCCCCGGGGCCGTCTCGGTTCTGCTCGCCGGCATTATTACAAAGACAACGGGAATCTATACGATAGCACGGCTATCGGGGTCCGTATTCGGCTATACGCCGACGGTAAAATCGCTGCTGCTTTTCGTCGGCGCCCTTTCGATAGTCGTCGGGGCCTTCACGGCGCTTGCACAGCGTGATTTTAAACGCATGCTCGCCTACTCGAGCATAAGCCAGGTGGGCTATATCATACTCTCCCTTGGCACAGGAACGGCGCTGGGAATTGCCGGCGCGGTATTTCACCTTTTCAATCACGCAATATTTAAATCCCAGCTCTTTGTCAATGCCGCGGCAGTAGAACGGCAAACAGGATTGAGGGATAT
>DHPI01000074.1:1164-7497 GCA_002407865.1 Spirochaetia bacterium UBA5368 | reverse complement strand
ACAGGATTGAGGGATATGGACAAAATGGGCGGCCTTGCGTCGCGGATGCCGGTTACCGGCGGTACATCGGTGATTGCTTTCCTTTCAACGGCGGGAATCCCCCCTCTTTCCGGATTCTGGAGCAAGCTCATTATTATAATCGCGTTATGGGTATCGGGCAATACGGCGTATGCCGTTATCGCGCTTGCTGCAAGCCTTGTGACACTCACGTATTTTCTGGTTATGCAGCGAAGGGTATTCTTTGGCTCTGTTCGTGATGAGCTCGCGTCCATCAGGGAAGCCGGACCTGGCTATACAATACCCGCAATCATACTGACCGCGATAACGATAGGCGTAGGCGTGTTCTTCCCGCAAATATTAAACAGTTTTATTTTGCCTGTATCGGCAATTTTTTGTAATTAATATTCGGATACACTACGAGGAATACCGTGACAATAATTATGCTCCTCCTTACGTTGCTTGTTCTCTCGGCGCTCATAACTGTAATGGCACGAACCCTTATCCGATCAGCCATCGCCCTCGCGTGCACAAGCGTGTTGCTGACAATTATACTCTATGTGCTTGCGTCACCTGTCGCCGCCGTTTTTGAGCTGTCAATATGCGCGGGCTTAATAACCGTCATTCTCATCAGCGTAATAAGTCTTACAAAATCTGATTCTCAAAAGGATGCCGTCGCCGCCGCAAAGGGCCGACTTAAACGATTCTGGTATCTGCCCGTTCTCTTGATAGCCGTGGGCATCGGATTATACTTTGCGCCATTTCACGCGGTATTCGTCACTGCTCCGATAGAGACAGATGCCGGCATAAAATCCGTATTCTGGAATATGCGGCAATTTGACATTTTTGGTCAGATAATCATTCTGCTGACGGGGGTTTTTGGCGTCGCAGTATTGTTCAAGGAGAGGCGTAAAAATGGGTGATTTTGGGCAACAATTGTTTTTACTGACCGGTACGGGGGCCATGCTTATTATTACGGGTTTTTACTGTATTCTTGTATCACGAAACCTCATCCGAACCCTTATCGGTATCGAGCTGCTATCAAAAGCGATTACGCTGTTTATTATAATCGCCGGATATATGACAAATCGTACCGCTCTTGCGCAATCTATCGCGATTACCTTCATAATACTGGAGGTCGTGGTCATGGTTGTAGGCGCGGGGCTTGTAATCGGCGTTTACAGCAAGAGCGGCTCCATCAACGCACGCGTATTACAAGGCATTGAGGGACAGGAGGATTCTCGTGAGTAATTACATTCTGATACCGCCCATCGCGTTTTTACTTCTGCTCGTCGTATTTATCGTGTTCTCACGGCTGTCATCCTTTATGGGGGTCCGCGGATTGAAAGTGCCGGGAGGTAAAACCAAACCGTACGCATGCGGTGAAGACGTCCCATCGGGCAGCATCCATCCCGATTACAGCCAGTTTTTTCCGTTCGCTTTCTTTTTTACTATTATGCATGTCGTCGCGCTTATGCTGACAACAATCCCCGCCGAAACAATCAGATCGGGCGGCATCGTTTTTATCTATATAATCGGCGCGGTAATCGGCCTGTTTATTCTGTTTCGGAGGTAATTGCTGATGAGGATTTACGATAGGGTTATGACCTGGGCGCGTTTAAAATCGCCATGGATAATTCACTTCAACGCCGGCGCCTGCAACGCATGCGATATTGAAATCGTCGCCGCGCTCACTCCCAGATTTGATATCGAACGCTTCGGCATTTTGCTGAAGGGAACGCCACGCCACGCGGATGTGCTGATATGCTGCGGTTCCGTCACAAGGCAGATTAAAGACCGGCTTGTACGAATATACGAGCAGATGCCCGATCCCAAGTTTGTCGTCGCTGTCGGTTCATGCGCTTGTTCGGGCGGCGTGTTCAAGGGTTGCTATAACGTTGAAGAAGGGATCGATGCGGTAATACCCGTGTCAGCATATATTCCGGGATGCCCGGCAAGCCCGGAAGCGATAATTGACGGAGTGGTAAAACTGCTTTCCAGTCTCGAGGAGAAAGAGTCTGGCCGGCCGGAAATCTCGGAACCGTTGTTCACGGAGGAAACGTATGAAAGAAAAGTCATTGCTTCAGGAATTGGAAAGTAAATTCCCGCAGCTTGAAGGGAAAGCCGTTATACAGCGGGCGCGAAGGATCTTTGTCGACCATCCGCACGACTCATTTTATGAGGTCTTCGATTTTTCGGTGAAAAATCTTGGATGCACGATGCTTTGCACTCTGACAGGAATCGACGAGGACGTTATGCTCGCGGTCATCTACAACCTCGGACGCGATGATGGAATTCTGATTAACCTGATTGTCCGCGTGCCAAAAGAAGCGCCCATACTGAAATCGGTTTCTTCGTATTTCCCAAACGCTGTTCTTTACGAGCGCGAGCTTGTCGATCTTTTCGGCATGAAGGTGGAAGGCCTGCCCGAAGGATATCGGTATCCTCTGCCCGACAACTGGCCCGAAGGTCAATTTCCCCTGCGCAAGGACTGGAAACAAAACCATGATAACGCCGGTAAGGAGGTACAGTCAGATGTCTAACGTGACAATCCCCGTTGGGCCCCAGCATCCGGCGCTCAAAGAACCGGCAAGTTTTAAAATCACCATAAATGGCGAGCGCATAGAACGTGCAGACGTTCGCCTCGGCTATAATCACCGTGGCGTGGAAAAGGCATGCGAAGAACGCAATTATATACAGGACATATACCTTATCGAGCGCGTATGCGGCATTTGCTCGCATTCTCACTCGACGGCGTTTGTGCTGGCCGTTGAAGAAATAGCAGCTATAGAAGTTCCGAAGCGGGCATTCTACATACGGACCATCATCGCCGAGCTCGAGCGTATACATAGCCATCTTTTGTGGCTGGGTGTCGCCGGCCATGAAATCGGTTTCGATACGCTGCTGATGTACAGCTGGCGCGACCGCGAAATCGTCATGGATATTCTCAACATGCTCACCGGCAACCGCGTCAATTACGGCATCAACACAATCGGCGGCGTACGACGCGATATTACTCCCAAACAGGCACAGGAAATTCTGTGCGGAATCGACAAGCTCGAAGAGCGCACCAGATATTATATCGAGCTTGCAACCGAGGAAGTGACGCTCATTAACAGGCTTTCCGGCGTTGGATTTCTCTCACATGAAGACGCTCTCCATCTCGGAGCAATTGGGCCGACAGGACGCGGTTCCGCCGTTGACAGGGACATCCGCCGGGACGATCCGTATCTTTCCTATCCGGAATTGCAATTCAAGATCGTGACGGACGACCACTGCGACGTGTACGGACGTACGCTTGTCCGCGTCGGAGAGCTGATGGAATCGTACGGCATGATACGCCAGCTTCTACAGAACATACCCGAAGGGCCGATAAGCGTCAAAGCTCCGAGGAAAATCCCCGCGGGGCGCGCATTCAGCCGCTACGAAGCTCCGCGCGGCGAGGATGTGCATTATATCCAGGCAAACGGCACTGACATGCCCGAGCGTGTCAAACTGCGGGCGCCCACGCTTGCCAACGTGCAGTCCGTCGCCCGCATGCTCGAAAACAGCTATCTCGCCGATGTCCCAATAGTCGTGGCCAGCATCGATCCGTGCTTTTCATGCACCGACCGCATGATATCGCTGCGCACGGACGGCCCGGGCGAAAAACTGATGTCGTGGCCCGAGCTGCACGCATTCAGCCTTGACTGGAACAGAAAGAATCGAGGTATCGATTTTACGAATCTGAATAAACGATTGATTGAGAAGAAGGTTTGACGATGGCCACACAACTATTCTACCTGCTCATTTTTCCGGGTTTTTTGTTTCTCAGCGCATTCGGCCTTTTTGCCGAATATGCCGACCGGAAAATCTATGCACGGATGCAAAACCGGATCGGGCCGCCCTGGTTTCAGCCCCTTGCCGATTTCATCAAGCTTCTCGGCAAGGAAACAATTATTCCGGAATCCGCTGACAGGCGCATATTTCTACTGATGCCCGTTTTCGCGCTGACCGCCGCCGTCACGTCTTTTCTGTATATACCGATGTGGGATACACACGCTCTTGTTTCCTTTAATGGCGATGCCATCGTTGTGCTCTATCTGCTCACCATCCCGACAGTCACCTTTTTTCTGGGGGGCTGGAGCTCAAATTCAATGTATTCGACGATCGGCGCGGTTCGTTCAATAACACAGCTATTCGCATATGAAGTTCCGCTGTTCATGGGAATTCTCGCGCCATCGCTCCTTGCGGGAACATGGTCGCTGAGCGAAATCAGCGCGTTTTATAATGCGCACTCCTGGTACTGGCTGGTAAACCTTCCGGGACTTGCAATTGCGCTCATCGCCGTCCAGGGCAAGCTGGAAAAAGTGCCCTTTGATATTCCGGAAGCTGAAACCGAGATTGTCGGCGGCACTTTTACCGAATACAGCGGCAGACTCCTCGCATTGCTGCGTATGGCGCTCGACGTCGAGATGGTCGTCGTTGCGTCGCTGCTGGCCGCCGTTTTTCTCCCGTTCGGACTCGGCTATGCCCCAATCACAGGTTTTATTATATATCTCATCAAGGTTTTCTTTATAATATTTCTCATGGCCCTTGTCAGGACCGTACTTGCCCGTCTGCGCATAGAGCAAATGGTAAATTTCTGCTGGAAATATCTTGCTCCGGCAGGATTGCTGCAGCTTGTTGTGTGTCTTTTTGTCAAGGGGGTGATGCTGCAATGAAAAAAACAGGTAAAATGGTGTCTGAGGTTTTAAAATCGTTTATGAAAAAACCCGCGACAGAATTATACCCTTTTGTCAAGAATCCAAAACCGGCCGGTTTCAGGGGAAGGATCATCTTTCATTACGAGAAATGTATCGGTTGCAAGCTTTGCATGCGCGACTGCCCGTCAAAGGCAATCACGATTACGAAAGTCGCCGACAAAAAATTTGAGGCGCGCATTAATCTTGATGACTGCATCTTCTGCGCGCAGTGTGTGGACAACTGCGCCAAAAACGCCCTCGAGTCAACATCCGACTACGAACTTGCCGGGCTCAGCCGAGACAGCCTGAAGACCGTCTTCAATAACGAAAGCGTCGATAATGTTGCCCTCCGCCCTGAAGAGTGACCTGGAGAAGCGGCTTGCACACGCCTCCCGTATCGCTGTCATTGGTATCGGTTCCGAATTGCGGGGCGACGATATGGCAGGCATGCTCATCGCGCGCAAGCTTCTCCCTCTTGCCTCTACCGGTCGAAATCCCGCGTTCGGTGTGTTTCTCGGTTCTACTGCACCCGAAAGCATCACGGGGGAAATACGCCAGTTTAATCCGACGCATATCATTATCATCGACGCAGCGGACATCGGCAAATCCCCCGGCGAGGTTGAATTCATCGATCCGGAATCTATCGAGGGCGCGTCGTTTTCCACGCACATGATGCCGCTTTCCATCGTGGTACGGTATATCGTGAACGCAACAGGATGCGAAGTTGTCATCCTTGGCATCCAGCCGGAGTCGCTCGAATTTTCAGAAACGCCGACCCCGGCCATTCAGCGTGCCATCGACGAAATAACCGGCATCTTCAAGGGTGTACTGCACAATACATAGCGCTATTTCGCCTTCATCTTCTCCAGTTCCATTTTTCGCAGCTCCACACGCCGCACCTTGCCGCTGATCGTCTTCGGAAGCTCTTTCACGAAATCAATTTCGCGGGGATATTTATACGGCGCTGTCACCTTCATCACATGCTCCTGCAACTCCTTCACCAGGGCAGGTGTCCCTTCACAGCCATTGTTAAGCACGACAAACGCCTTGACGATCTGCCCGCGCATTTTATCGGGCACACCGATAACCGCGCTTTCCAG
The DNA here is from genome assembly GCA_002407865.1 of Spirochaetia bacterium UBA5368. GTDB lineage: Bacteria > Spirochaetota > UBA4802 > UBA4802 > UBA5368 > UBA5368. The sequence goes on along the minus strand of DHPI01000074.1, from coordinate 1,676 downwards.
CACCGCCGGATGCTCCTGAAGCGCGCTCTCAACCTCGAATGGCCCTATTCTGTAGCCGCTCGATTTTATCAAATCATCCGAGCGGCCCACAAACCAGAAATAACCGTCTTCGTCTTTATACGCCTTATCGCCGGTAAAATACCAATCGCCGACAAAGGCGCTGTTCGATTCTTCTTTCCAGTATCCCCGGAATATGCCGGGAGGGCTGAACGGTTTCACTTTCACCGCAATATGCCCCTCTTCCATCGGCGGCAGCGGCGCCCCTTCGTCGTCGACCACCTCGATAATATGCCCCGGCGTCGGTTTTCCCATACTTCCTTCTTTCACCGTCATCGCGGGATAATTGGCCACGAGCGCTACTGTCTCCGTCTGTCCGTAATAATCATAAATATACAGGCCGGTGCTTTTCTTCCACTCGCGGATTACTTCCGGATTCAACGGCTCGCCCGCCGAAAGGGCGTGCCGCAGCTGGCTCCAGTCGTAGTTCTTCAAATCGACCTGCCCGATCAACA
>DHPI01000074.1:0-1060 GCA_002407865.1 Spirochaetia bacterium UBA5368 | reverse complement strand
CCTGCCCGATCAACATCCTGTAGGCGGTTGGCGGGGCGCAGAACACCGTAACACCATATCGCTGGATAATCTCGGGCATATGCTCCGGTTCGAATTTTCCGCTCATCTTCCATTGCAATACCGTTGATCCGATTATCCATTGCCCGAAAATCTTTCCCCACGCCGCCTTCGCCCATCCCGTATCCGCGTGGACCCAGATAATATCCGTAGGGCGGAGGTCCTGGCAGTACCTGGCGGTGACAATATGACCAAGAGCATATGCCTGTGTGTGTCGCACCATCTTTGGATTGCCCGTGGTGCCGGATGTAAAAAATATCAGCATCGGATCGGCGCTCTTCGTTTTGCCGCCAAAATCATTGGGATTGCACAAACGCGGCGCATCGTTCATCAGTGTTTCCAGCGTTTCCCATCCATCGCGTGCGGCGCCCGTGATGAGTTTAAATTTAAGCGATGGTATTTTATCCCTCACCGCGTCAATTTTCTCCGCGCCCGGCGCGTCGGTCAGCGCGATAACGGCCTCTGCGCTATTGATGCGATAATCGATATCGTGTCCGGTCGCTAAATTCGGCGTCGGCATCGCCACGACGCCGGCCTTGATCATCCCCAGCATGGCGATGTACCATTCTTCGCACCGCGGGAGCATGAGAAACAGCCTGTCCCCCCGGCGAATACCCTTCGATTTCAGGACATTGGCAAATTTATCGGCGAGAACGCCAAGCTCCCAGTATGACAGCTTGGACGCGCTTTTCCCATCCGCCGAGACGGTAATAAGCGCTGTTTTCGTCTTGTCATCCGCCCATTTTTCAAAATCATCTAACACAAAATTATAATATTCCGGCACGTCCCATGTAAAACTGTCTTTTGCTGACTGGTAATCCGTCATGTTATGCAATCCTTTATCGTCCATAGCCCCTGCCTGTAGTGTGTTTATTATGTACACCTATAATTATTCAACATTATAATCTATATATTGTATGTAAAGTTATTTTTCATTATGTATATAATTCACGCAACGCGTTCATGGCGCACCAGCAACGAGGTAGCAGATTAATTTTAGGGG
>DHPI01000019.1:21933-24131 GCA_002407865.1 Spirochaetia bacterium UBA5368 | reverse complement strand
TCCCAATAATCCGGAAAGAGTGAATTATTTAATAAAATTTGTAAATACTTTTATGAATTCACATTGAAATTATTTCAGGTTACTATTACATTTCGAGGTCGTAACGACGGTACTGCCAGCATGAGTTGAAACGTTGCTATAGCGCATACGTTATGATCCTGCCCCCTCGTGGGATAAATAATACTATACCCGCGTCTATGAGGTTTTCATGAATACCACACTGGTCATCGGCCATAAAAATCCCGACACCGATTCTATCTGTTCTTCGTACTGCTACGCGCATTTGAAAAACCTGCTCGATCAAGACAACACATATGAACCGGGGAGATGCGGCAATCTCAACAGGCAGACAAAATTTGTTTTCGACACGTTAGGCGTCGCGCCGCCGAAATTTTACAAGGACATACATCCGCGTGTCAGCGATATCATGACCGAAAACGTTGTCACAATCGACGCGAACGAGCCCGTGTTCCGCGTAATGAAAAACATCGACGAACTGAAGATACGCATCTCGCCGGTTGTGGCGGACAACCGTTTTCTCGGCATAGTGAGCATGATCGAGATGGCAAATTTTTTTATTCCCGACGACGTATCGCGCAAACCCGAATACCTGTTCCGTATCGACAATTTCCCGCGTGTTCTGAAAGGGCGTTTTCTGAAATCCGGTGTCGTTGACGAGTTCTTTGGCGAACTCGTCATCGGCGCCATGCCGTTCGAACGCTCGGTTCGCCATCTGGCGGCGTTATCACCCCAAAAAACGGTACTTGTTGTCGGCAAGCGCTCGGACATCATCGCATACGCCGTTGAAAAACAGCTTCCCGCGATTGTTATCACCGGCGCGGAACCCGGCGAGCACCTTGAAAGCGACATCGATTTTTCATCATACGAAGGATGGGTGTTCCTTTCCGAAATGGAAACCGCGGAAACGTTTCGCCGGCTGATGCTCAGCACGCCGACAAAATCCATCATGTATTCCGGCATTCCATCGGTCAGCAGAGACGATTATGTCGAGCACGCGCGAGACATCCTCATGAAAATCGACCACAGGGGACTTCCCGTTCTCTCCGGAGATTCTCTGGTCGGCATTATTACGCGTTCAGATCTGCTTAAAAAAAAGCAAAAGAAGCTCATTCTTATGGATCACAACGAACCGGGACAGGCAATCGACGGTGCGGAAGCCGCAGAAATATGCGAAATCATCGACCATCACAGGCTTGGCGTCATTAAAACGCGCACCCCGATTTACGTGTATGCGAAACCGGTCGGCAGCACCTGCACGCTTGTGTATCAGCTTTATAAAATCAACGGCGTTCTGATCGAGCGGGATATCGCATCGCTCCTCCTCGCGGGGATTCTTTCCGACACCGCGATACTTCGTTCGCCGACCACAACGCATGAAGACGTAGTAGCGGTAGATGATTGCGCCCGGCTCTCGGGATTGAACCCCGACGATTTCGGCATCGAAATATTCAGGGCGACTGAAAGCATCAAAATGCGCGATCCTGAAAGCGTGGTAACGTCGGATTTTAAAATTTACCGGGAATTCAATGTGGGCGTGGGAATAGGCCAGGCCGAGGTTGTGACGCTGGACAATGTATATGAAACAAGGGACGCGCTGCTGCCTGTAATGAATAAAATTGCGCACACGAAGGGCCTTGCGTGGGTCATGCTGCTGGTTACCGATATTGTGAAACAGGACAGCATACTGCTGGCAACAGACTTTCCTGAGGCGGAGCACCATCTTGGATACGCCCGCATAGACGCAAATATTTATTCGCTTCCAGGCGTGCTTTCGCGAAAAAAACAACTTCTCCCGGAAATTCTGCGGGTACTGGAAGAAATGTCAGGGGAGCGCCCGTAACAATTCACCGCCGTCGGCGCATGCGGCCGCATCACTTCAGGCGAACGCGATATTTTTTTACCATCATATCAGGGATGTACGACGATTTTGCCTGACGCAGAGATATCTTACCCAGGTCTTGCTCAAAGTTGATGAACGTATAATGCGCCGGCATTACCTTCGCGCAGTTGTTGTACATGAACTGGTAGATCCCCTTGAATTTCCGGATACCCTTCGCAAAATGAAGCGCGAACATCTTTTCGTTGATTTCCTCGCCCAGGATAAAACCCGCCGGTTCGTTTTCAGCGTAATAAATTCCGCCACAAAGAACCAGTTTGTCCTGAAGCTGAAGCGCCTC
>DHPI01000019.1:21583-21853 GCA_002407865.1 Spirochaetia bacterium UBA5368 | reverse complement strand
GTCCTGAAGCTGAAGCGCCTCCATGCACGGATAATAATCGGTTTCATTTTTTGTCATTCCGCTTTCCGCCTGCCACGCGTCGAGCACGGCAATCGCGTCACTATGCAATCCGGGCGTAAGGGGCGCGACGGTATGTTCGTAATTATCCATAAATTGCTGAAGAAGGTTTCGCTTGCTATGGAGTTTTTTGCCGGCATACGTTTTTATTTTCTCGACCGTAAATATGTAATCCGTATCGCCATCAAGCGCCGAAAATTCAAACTCCTCCCG
>DHPI01000019.1:17985-21446 GCA_002407865.1 Spirochaetia bacterium UBA5368 | reverse complement strand
GAAAGCCGTCATCCACTCTTCCGGGATTGGGAACAAAACGCCAAATTCCCGCATCATTTTTTTCAAATAGCCGCTCTCCATTGTGCGGACATCCCGTGTCGGCATAATGTACCGCAGACCGTCGTACGTAACGCCGAAAACGAATATTTCCCTGTCAAATATCACTTCGTAATCGTGCGCATCCCTGAAAAGATACAGGTTCGCGAAACTGTATTCGGAAACATGCGTATGCGCCTCTTTCAGGCGCCCGTACAGCATCCCGATATGATCGAGCGATAGTTTTTCACTATTCATGGTATACCCATTTTCCGCGAAAATAGCGCCGGCTGATTAACAGCGCATGGACAAGTATTGATGCGTTCATAGACCACCATATCGCCGCCGGGCCCAGCGAAAAAACGATTCCCAGTACGTACGCGAGCGGCAACCGTACCGCCCACTGGCTTAGTATTACAATGCGCATCACGCCCCGCGTGTCGCCGGCCCCATTAAGCGCACCTCCGATGATGACCGCCCATGCCATAAACGGCTCGCTGACCATTGCGATGTACAGGTAACGAACGCTTTCCTGCACGACGAGGCTGTTTCCGGAAAGAAAGTGCGAGAGGTTTCGCGCGTTGAGGATAACGATGAGCGTGAGGAATGAAATAAACGCGACCCCGATCATCGCGGTGATAATGCCGCCTCTGAACGCATCGCGGCGCCTGTTCTCCCCTATGAGATTTCCCGCGATAACCGCGTTCGCCATGTTCAGCGCAAACGCCGGCAGAAATATCGCGGCCTCGATTCTCAGCCCGTTTGTAAATGCCGCGATGACCTCGATATTGTTGCTCGGCAGCCTCCCCAGTATAATAAACAGCACGGCGGAACCGATTTGCCACGCTATCTGCAAAAGCCCCGCAGGCCATCCGATACGCAGTATTTTTCCTAATAATAGTGAAGAATAGCTTTTGAGGCGTGTAAACAATTTTTTGATAAACATATAGTTGCACAACGATCCGGCGGCGTAACTTGCCACCGTTGCAATGGCGATACCCCTGAAGCCAAGCGGCGTGTAAAAAACGAGGGTAAAATTAAGGCCGATATTAATACAGCACACCGCCGCCATTGTCGCCATTGACAGCTTCACACGGCGCACGGAGCGAAGAATGCCGTTGCTGTTTATAAGATAATAATGAAACGGGAGCCCGATGGCGTATATCTCGACAAGGGGAATGCCGTACCGTTGTAGTGCCGCGGGTACGCCAAGCATGCCGATCACCGGAGCGGATAACAATAAACCCGAGAGTGCAAGCACTATTCCCGCCGTCAGCGTCGATATGATCACGGTAGAAACCGCCTCTATCAACTGTTCCTGCTTCCCCGACGCGTATATCTTCGAAATGACCGATACCGCGCCCACGGTCAGGGCATTTGCGATAACGATGAAGACGAAGTATATCTGCGTTATAAATCCAACAGACGCCTGTACATCCTTCCCGAGACGTCCGGCAACATACACGTCGGTAAGGCTTACCAGAAAATCAAAAAACATTATCAGGATCATCGGCCATGACATGTTCCACGACTCGGTAAAAAATACGGCTGTTTCTTTTTTCGTAATTCGTTTCATTTCGAAATTATTGTAAGGCGTATGTGAACATCTCGGAGGGGGAGAGTACTGCACATCGTGGGAATATGTCAAAACATTTCGCAGCCCACGAAGGCGCGATTTCGTAAATCCATAAAGGCGCGGCGGGACAGCCGCGCCTTTATGGCCGTCATCCAGATATCACCGGAACACGCGATGCCGTTTGATAAAACACCCGCGAATCAACGACGGCAACACCCTGCCCGCGCGGATACACGATTACCGGGTTGAGATCGATTTCAGTTATATCCGGAACAGCGGTAATGAGATTCGAAATTCCGCAAATGATTTTAATAAGCGCTTCTTCATCAAGCGGACCGCGGCCGCGCGCACCCCGCAGAATGGGATACGAGATGAGGCTTTTCAGCATATCGAACGCCTCCTGCTCGGTAACAGGGGCAATGCGGATCGCGCGATCCTTGAATATCTCTATGAAAATGCCGCCAAGCCCGGCCATTACGATCGGCCCGAATGACGGGTCCCGACGCGCCCCGACGAAAAACTCAACGCCGTCAGGCGCCATCTCGTGGACAAAAAAACCATCAACAGTTATGGGCCTGCTCTGGCGCTGCAGTGACGCGCATATGTCGCGGATTCCCGCCGCCACAGCGCCCCTGTTCATTAAATTAAGCTTTACCCCGCCAACATCCGATTTATGTGATGCATCCCTTGACAGCAGTTTCACTACGGCGGGATAGCTCATTGTAATGCCGGACACGTCGTCAGCGGAATTCACTTTGACGCCATGCACCGTGTCAATACCGGCAGCCCTGCATATCGCCAGCGCTTCATCGGTAAGCGGAATTCTGCCCTCGGCATTGCACGCGCGTAAAATGCCATTGATTACGTCTTTTTTAATCGGCAAATCCATCACCGATCCACGGCCGTTACGCGCCTGAATCCTCTCGTAATACTCCGCCGAAATTGCCAGCGCGTGCGCGGCCTGCAACGGCGACGTAAATATCGGATACGGATGGTTTTTATTTACATCGAGTATCTCACTGGCATCGGATATCATCGCAATTGAAACGGGTTTGCCGAATTCAGCCACCATGCCGTTAACGCTGTTGAGGAACTCACGCGACATCTCCGCCTCGTATTCCGATTGATACAAGTGGTTGAATAAAACGCCATCGACATCGGGGAGCTGTAACGCCTCATGAAGGATTTTAATAAAAATGGTATAATCGAATATCTCGCCGAGATCGAGGGGGTTCTGGTGCGCAATAACGCGCGTTTTGTAAATTGATTTCACTTTCTCAATGTAACTGTCTGGAAACTGCACCAGCTCGAATCCAAATTTCGCGCATGCGTCGGTTGAGATTACCGCATGCCCCCCGGAACGCGACAGAACCGCCACCCGCCTGCCCTTCATTAACGGCAACTGCATTATTTTTGCGGCGCGTATAAGCTCGTCTTCATCTTCCACTCTGATAACCCCCGATTGGAGAAAAGCGGCGTCTACCACATCATCACCGGAGGAAAGCGCCGTCGTATGCGACTGCGCTATTTTTGCGCTCAGATCACAGCGGTTCGATTTCTGCACGATAATCGGCTTTTCCGCCTTCATGGCGCAGTTGAAAAATTCCCTGCCGCGGTTGAAACCCTCGAGGTACATCAATATGTCGGTCGTGGTATCGTCGCGCAAAAAATAGTCCAGAAAATCGACTTCATCAAGCTGCAGCTTATTCCCCACAGCAACGAATTTATTAAGAAAAACATGGCTGTCGGGAAGCGCTTGCAGAAACGTATTTCCAACGCCGCCGCTCTGGGAGATTACCGAGTATCCGCCCGATTGAAACTTGTTGCCGTAAAAAACAAACGGCATCAT
>DHPI01000019.1:8771-17864 GCA_002407865.1 Spirochaetia bacterium UBA5368 | reverse complement strand
AAACGGCATCATCACGTTCTTTTTGAAATTTATGGTTCCGATGCAGTTCGGGCCGATTATTTTTATGCCAAATTTTTGCGCGATATCGCTCACTTCTTTTTCGAGCGCCGACGCGCCCGTGGAATACTCGCTGAAACCGCCCGACTCGATAACAACATGCGTTATCCCCTTTTCACCGCATTCATTCATAACCCCCGGAATCGTCGCCGCAGGAGTGATTATTATTGCGACATCCGGCGTTTCCGGAAGCGCGGCAATCGACGTATATACGGCCACGCCATCAATCTCGCCTTCCTCCGCGCCGACGCCGTACAGCTTTCCTGCATATCCACGTTGTATGTTGTTAAGAAGAATGATCCTTCCAAGGTTCATCCTCGTAACCGATACACCAATAACCGCAATGCTTTCAGGATTAAAAAATTTTTCCATAGCGCATTCCCTTTTTGTATTATTATAATACATTATATAATATATTTTTCCTATATGTATTTGCAGTCAAGTAAAAGATTAATTTATATAATAAAATGTGATAATAATTACACGACACCTGACCGGATAATGAAAAAACCTGCCCCGACACGGCTGCTACAATGCGTCACGAAGTGCTGTTTGACACTTTCCATGCACCCAGGAGTTTTCCGGGAGGGCAATCCATTACGGCGATGTACTCCGGTTCAAGCAACAGTATCTTTTTTTGCGTGAAAATACGGAATTATTCGAATATTCGCGTGTGATGTCGCCTGGACATCTTCATTGAGCGTCAGTATTTTTTTCGCGTCACCCGGCGTAATCACTTTCGCATGGTATCTGTCGTATGCGAATCGCAGCAAAGGCCGCATCGGTGATACCAGACGTAAATGATTCAGCCTCAATATCGTCCGATAGACTGCTTTAACATACGGGTAATAATATACGAAATAAATATAATTATGCACGAAACGGTCTATACGAAATCCGTGCTTTTTTAACATTTTCCGTGTCGATTCTTTCATAGATGTTTATCGCGCCGTATTACGATAAAATTCAAGAACCGACAGGCAGAATAAATGTAAAGTTAACATTGAGGACCGGATCGCGCGTAATATCGCTATGATTTATAATGTTGTTCACATAAACGCGCCCGCCGTGTTTCTGTATTATTTTTTCCACTGCTGAAAGGCCGAGTCCGAAATCCAGCGTACGATATTCTTCATACACTGATTTCGTCATTCGGCAGAAGGGCTCGAAGATAATGTTCTCGTACTCGGGGGGGATCCCTACCCGGCCATTTTCATCCGCCTGAGGCCTGCTTATTATGGAAACCATGAATTCAGACTCCTGCGCATCCATCAGAACGAAGATATTTGAGCCTTTTTCGGAAAATTTGCACGCATTAATCAGCAGTTCATGTAGTGCGCGATACATGCAATCCTTGTTAACCGACAAAAACATGTGAGAATAAATACTCTTCGGATCGCTCAACAGGAATTTCTGTTGCTTTATTTCGGCAAGGCTTTCCAATTCGGCAATTACGCCTGCAACAAGATTGTACAACTCGCCGCACGAAATTTGCTCCATATGAATATCGCCGGAAATGATTGAATTCATATATGAAAACGTATCTAAAACTTTTTCCGCAATCTTGATATTTTGGTGTAACAGATCCATAATCTGAGCATCGAATACGCATTGATCGCCTTTTTTTTCAGACGTTGCCAACAGGAGGTTGAACAGCGTCACAAGCGTTCCGATGCCCGAGCCCTGGCTGAAATTAGTCACAAGGTTTTTAAAAATATTTTTATCGTATTGTCCGTGTGATCGTTTGTCGTACCGCTCTTTCCATCGGTACCACTCAAGCTGGTTTTCCAGCCTGATCACCTTTTCCCGTTCGGTAATATATTTCATTTTGCGGAGTTTCGCAGTTTCAAATGCTCGGTTTATCTTGATAGAGATATCCTGCGGATCGAGGGGTTTAACTATATAGTCGTACACGCCTTTTTTCATAATGTCGATTATGAGCGACACCTCCTGGTGCACGGTTTCGACTATAATGACAGGATCATCTCCTGTACCGACAAGGTGATCGATCAACTCCTCGCCGCCCATCACCGGCATTTCAATGTCGGTAATCACTACGAGATAGCGGTTTGCGGAGTACATTTCTAACGCTTTTTGCCCGTCAGGGGCATGATCGACGGAATATCCCTGCGAAGTCAGAATATCCTTCATCCATTGAGCAGAAATTGCATCGTCTTCAGCGATAAGAATTTCTGTCTCTTTAATTGTTCCTTCGCATCTTTTAAAAGAGATTGAATTGTGATATCTCATCGTTCATCCCCTTTTTTGTATTTTCATATATACACAGCAAGACAGCATGTTACATGTTATTATGGCAGTCAACTATTAATATTAATTTGTGTAATTATGTATAGTAAATTTATTCTGCATGATCCGGAGAGTGTTACACAAAAAAAATATTCTGACATCTCCTGCGCTTTCAGGAGACATCAGGCCCGGTTATAGAACATCGCGTACAGGGATAGATCGTGAACATCGAGACGTTAGGCGCAGCTCAAAAACCGGCGTGCGGGAACAGTGTTATCCGAGGATTGCGACAAGTAGAATTCCGATCATCATGATGACGCCCCCTGCAAGCTTGTGCGCCATTCCTTTTTCATGAAATAGAATTCCGCCAAGGATTATGCTGATCAAAAGGCTGCTTCGCTTTAACGAAATCATGTATGGCACCACCACCAGACGAATTGCGAGCATATGAAAAGTTATCATAAGCGCTGAAGCCAGCCCTATGAAAATCAACTCTTTTTTCGCAACCATCGCGATAAAGCCCCTGCGCGCGTTCATGGAAAAAATCACCATCGCAAGTGCTGAATAATAACTCGCCGCAAAAAACGATGGGCTTGAATATAATACTCCCATTTTTCCAAAATTCGATGTTATGCTGTAAATGAACGCGACAATGATCATCATCAGTGCCCCCTTTTCGCGAAACATCTGCCGGAACGGCGCAAGGGGGCCGCTTTTTTCCCCGTTCATAAACAGAACATACGCGCCAAACGTGATGCACAGAACGCCGACCGCGCCGGCGGTCCCGGTTTTTTCCCCCATAATTACAGGGGATGTCACCAGTAAAAATGCCGGCGTCAACGACAGGAAGGGAACAGTAAGTGAAAGAGGAGAAATTTTAAGCGCGCGTATATACAACATGAGGGCTATAATTTCAAGCGGCACAGCGATTCCGAACACCAACAGAAGATGCGGATCAATCGCGCCATGTCCCGGAATGCCGTCTATCGCCGCATATGCCCATAACACAGGAAGCGGATACACTATCCGCCCGAACGCTATCGACGGCCCGGTCAATACCGTCGCATATTTTTTCGTCAATAAATCCGAAATCGATAAAAAAAGGGCGCACAGCAATGAATAGAGAATCCAGATATGCCCACCTCCACAGTGTGGGCATGGTACGCATCATCAGTGCGTGCTGCAACAATTTTTGCAGTTATAATTATCACATACTTTATTTTGGTCGATTTTGTCGTAGCGCGTCTTCAATGCCAGCGTAGTTATGAATCTATTATTTTTATTCTGCATTAATGTGGTAACATGATAGTAGATTAATATTGCACGAAAGGTTCTACTATGAATACATATTCATCACATCGGCTTACCATTTCCATGAACGATCTTCGCGATTGCACAATAATCAGGATCGAGGGGGCTATCGACTCATTTAACAACAGGCTTGTCAGCGAATTCGTCAATAAAAACCGGTTTAAGAATAATATAATTGTTAACCTCGAGAAGCTCGAAGGCATTAATGCGTCTGGAATTAATGCGCTCTATACAATTGCAACCGTTCTTGGAAATGAAAGCGGGAAAAAATGCATTCTCGTCGAGGTGCCATGTCATATTAAACAGGTGCTTAAAATTATCCGACTGAAATCAAGGCTGTTCATAATTGAGGATACCGAAATTGATGCATTACGAAATATTCGTGAAAATGATTATTGCGATGCGCGATAACCCATGCGCCGGCATTAACTACACTTCCGCCGCGCCGCGAATTATATGCGCCGCCGTCGCCTTGAATGACGCGACGATTTTTCCTCCTTCAGCGAGTCCGAGGTTCTTTACCGACTGATGCGTCACATGCGCTATCAATTGGAACCCGCAATCAATGAACACCTTGTAGAAGTGCCCCACCGGCAGTATCCGCTGTATTGAACCGGCAAAGGCGTTTCGCGCGCTTGTCGCACGACTGGCTTTTTTTGAAAGAAGTATGTTTTCGGGCCGCACACAGAATGTCACTTTTGATCCGATTTTCGCCTCGCCGACTATTTCCAGTATACTGCCGTTTACCTCTATGAATAATGTTCCCCTGTTTTTTTTAATTACCGGCCCTGAAATTATGGTATCGGTTCCGGCAAACGAAGCGACAAACTCATTCGCCGGCCTGTGCATAATGTCTTCCGGTGCTCCCGTTTGTAATATGCGGCCTTCATTCATAACGGATATCCTGTCGGAAAGCATGAGCGCTTCGTTCCTGTCGTGCGTCGCAAATATCGCCGTTGTACCCGACGCGCGCAAAATTTTTTCACAATCCGCAATGAGCGCATCGCGTGTGGGCGTATCCAGCCCGGCAAACGGTTCATCGAGCAGCACCACAGTCGGATTCAATACGAACGCCCTCGCCAGGCTTACGCGCCGGGCCTCTCCGCCGGATATTTTCCGCGCGTGACGATTGCGCAAATGCGCAATGCCGAACAATGCCATTTGTTCATCGACACGACGCAGCAATTCCCTGCCGCGAATCCCCCGGATTCGCAGGCCGTACGCTATATTGTTAAACACGCTTGAATTGAATAACAATGATTTCTGGAACACCATCACGAAATGGCGCCTGTATGTATCGTGCGGCAGGGTTTCATTCAATGGAGTGTTTTTAAACACTATAACGCCCGATTCCAATGGGACGAGGCGCAGCAGTGCCATGAGCAAGGTGGTTTTTCCCGCGCCATTGGGCCCTATCAAAGACAGAATTTCTCCCTCGTAGATCCGCATTTCCGGTATATTCAATACCGTGCGTCCTCCGCGGACACTGGAAAGATTCCGTATATCGAGAAGTATTGGACGTATGTTATTTTTTGTCATATTGCTGAATGGTCGTCAGTATGAAATTTACGCTGAATGAAAGCAACAGAAGAATAACGCCTAACGCTATTGCGACATCGAAATTGCCTCTGCTCGTTTCCATGACAGTCGCCGTTGTAAGAACACGCGTGTATCCCATAATATTGCCGCCTACCATGATTGAGGCGCCGATCTCCGATATCACACCGCCGAAACCGGCCATGACGGCGGCAAGCAACGGCAGCCGGGATTCTTTCATCAGCATCCAGACCATCTGCGTCCTGGTCGCCCCGAGTGCGAGAATCTGCAAACGCAGTTCCTCGGGAAGATGCTGTATCGCCGCGATTGTAATACCCGCTACGATCGGCGTCGCAATTATCGCCTGTGCGGCAATCATCGCCGTTGGCGTGTACAGAATTCCCAGAAATCCCAGTGGCCCGTTTCGCCAGATGAAAATCGTCACAAACAATCCAACAACCACCGGCGGAAGCCCCATTCCTGTGTTTATTATGGAAATAAGAAGCCTTTTCCCCGGAAACTCGACAAGGGCGATCAGCATACCCGCGCCGATTCCGATGATCAGGCTGATAAAGGTCGCGCATCCGGAGATTTTCAGCGAAAGAAGCGTTATGCGCACAACTTCGGGATCGGCATGAATCAGCAGCCTGAACGCCTCCCGTATGCCTTCAAAAAGCAGTTCCACGGCCGGCGCTATTCCTTCATCCCGGCATCGGGATAGAACAATGGAGCGCCGTATTTTGCAACACCGAAGTCACGGATGATCGATTGCGCTTCACGTGATATTATAAATCTGGCAAACGCCCGCGCGCCCGCGCTGTTTATTCCGGCATGCTTCGCAGGATTTATCTCGATAACGTGGTAGATATTTCGCAGCGATACGTCGCCCTCGACCATTACATCGAGCGGAATGTTTTTTTTCAACGCAAGATAGGTGCCCCTGTCCGCGATGGTATAGCCGCCCTTTTCCGCGGCAACATTGAGCGTCTGCCCCATTCCAAGCCCCGTCTGCTGGTACCATCTCTCCCTTTCGGGAGCAATGCCGGCCTTTTGCCAGATTTTTATTTCCTTTGCGTGCGTGCCAGAATTGTCGCCACGCGACAGAAACAAAGAAGAGGATGACGCGATTTTTCTGAATGACTCGGCGGTCGACTTCATCCCGCGAATGTTCGCCCCGTCCGATTTCGGACCGACTATGATAAAATCATTGTGCATCACGATACGCCGATTCACGCCATGACCGCCCTGCATAAACTTCAGCTCGGACTCGGGCGAATGCACCAGCAGCACATCGGCCTCTCCGCGCTCGCCCATCGCCATCGCCTGTCCCGAACCCACGGCAATTGTTTTTACGAAATATCCAGTTTTTTTCTGAAACAGCGGAACGAGGATGTCTAACAAGCCGGAATCCTGGGTGCTTGTCGTGGTCGCGAGGATTATATCTTTTCCCGCGGCCCGTACGCCGGCGTGAAGCGCGATCACCAGCGCAAGGGCCAGCAACGCACAAAGGAAAATGTTTTTACGGTTCATACCGCCTCCGGTAAAATCGTAGTATCAGCCGCAGCGTGTTATACGGCTTTCTTCTCGACCTTCTCCATTCTGAGCGACACCACCTTCGAAACGCCGGCATCCTCCATGGTAACACCGTAAATAGACTGGCCGATGCTCATTGTCTTTTTATTGTGCGACACGATCATAAACTGCGTGCTTCGCGAAAACTGTTGCAGCATCCTTATGAATCGTCCAATATTTTCCTCATCAAGCGGCGCGTCTATCTCATCGAGAAAACAGAACGGCGAGGGCTTTACCATATATGTCGCGAACAGCAGCGCCGTCGCGGTCATCGCCCGCTCGCCGCCTGAAAGCAGGTTTATGTTTTTCAGCTTTTTGCCGGGCGGACGTACAAAAATTTCGATGCCGCTCTCGAGCGGATTCTCGAAATCGATCAATTCGAGCGTGGCGGTGCCGCCTTCGAATAATTGTTTAAATATTTCAGAAAAATTCTTTTGTATCTCGGCGAATGTGGCCACAAACATTTCCACCGAGGTTTTATTTATATCCTCGATGACCGAGAGAATATCCTCACGGGCCTTTTCTATGTCTTTCTTCTGGTTGATATAATACTCGAATCGCTTTTTAAGGTCCCTGTACTCTTCAATGGCGAGGTTGTTTATCGGGCCGAGGTCCTGTATCTTTTTCTTTAAATCCTGGATGTTCTTCTGGATTCCAGGAAGCATTGATTCGTCCACCGTGAAACCCTTCAACTCGGAAATCTTTTTTTCGTATTCGACCCAGAGGTGCTCCTCTATGCCGTTGATTTTAAAAATAATCTCAAGCAGCGACTTTTCCAGTTCGCTTATCCTGTCGGATGTTTTTTTAAGGTTTTCCGCATCCTTCTTCGACAGATCCCTTCTGTCCAAAATGCGCCTGTCTATATCCTCTCTCTTTTCGGTAAATTCGGCGATGTTTTTCTTCAACGATTCGCTGCGCTCGTTGAATTCGATAAGCCTGCTTTCCCATTCCTGTATCTCGTTCTGATAATTCTCTATCGCCTTTTCAGACCGGAGCATCTCCTCCCGGAAATTTTCTATCTGCTTTTCAACATCGCGTATTTGAAGCTGCAACGATTTGATATGCTTTTCAAGCCATTCCTTTTCATTCTCATCGCGCGAGAGATCTTTTTCGATTCGCATTATCATGCCATTGATCTCCTCAAGCTCCGCCTGGTCGCGCCTGATTCGTTCATCTAACATCACGATGTCGGCGTTAAGGACGTCCGTCGCCATCATGGTTTCCCGTATTCTCCGGTCGATTTCCTCTTTTTGCGCATGAATGCCGGTTTTGTCGAAGAGGATGGAACGGAAACCGTCCTCGAACGATTCGAACCGGGTGATATCGTCGCGCAGGCCGTCGATATCAATGTCCCGCAATACCGATTTCGCATCGTCAGTCATACCGATTTCAAGATGCCGCAGCGCTTCCTGCAGCGCGCCGTCAACTGAAGTCACGCGCTCGTTTATTCTGGCGCGCACACTCTGACGCTCTTCTTCCGAGCCGGCAAGCTCCGCCTTGCGCTTCTCTATCGCGTCGACCAGCTTTTTAATAACCACCTCAAGAGAGCCGCGAAGCTGCTTCAGCGATTCATCATTCGATTTTATCTTCTTTCTGTTTTCTTCAATGGTATCCCGCGCGCTGTGAATGGATTCGATCTTCCGCTTGCGCATGTCGAAAATGCCGGCCAGTTTTCCACGGTCGTCTTCTATCTTCTTGCGTATCGCAACGGCGGATTGCTCGTGTTTCGTCCTCTCCTCGTCAAGATGCAGGCGACTGGTTTTTCTTTCATTGATGTTTTTTTCTATCTTCTGGCGCCGCTGTTGCTGTTCCTCTATGAGCCTGCGGTTTTTCTCGGTTTTAATGTCAATGTCTTCCAGCTTTATACGATAGGTGTGCAGCTTTTTGTCGAGTTCGAACAACTGGAGCTGAATGTCGTTCTTGTATTTCTCGTCCTTTTCGTTTTCAGCGGATATCGTCGATACCTTCGCGGAGAGCGCCTCCCGCTCTTTTTTGCATTTATCTACATCGAATTCGTAACGTTCCCTTTTTTTCTTCAGGTCGGCAAAGCGCAGCATATTGAGCTTTATGTCGTGCGCCTTCAGCTCTGCAATCAATCCCATATAAATCCTGGTTTTATCCGCCTGTTTCGCCTTCAGGTCTTTTTCTCGCTCTATTTCACGAATGATATCGTTGATTCTTTCGAGGTTGTCGCTTGTATCCTCAAGCTTCCGCAGGGACTCCTTTTTCTGATACTTGAATCGCGATATGCCGGCAGCCTCCTCGAAAATATATCGACGATCTTCCGCGCGCGTCGAAAGAATGAGGTCTATTTTGCCCTGCTCCATCACCGAATATGAGGTTTTGCCTATTCCCGTATCCATAAAAAGC
>DHPI01000019.1:7839-8651 GCA_002407865.1 Spirochaetia bacterium UBA5368 | reverse complement strand
CTATTCCCGTATCCATAAAAAGCTGTTCAATATCCTTGAGGCGCACGGGCGATTTATTGATAAGGTATTCCGATTCACCGTCACGAAACACCCTTCGCGTCACGGTAACCGCATCAGAATCGATCGTCAGTATACGGTTGGAGTTGTCGATCGTCAGCGAGACTTCGGCAAGTGACAGCGGTTTTCGGCTTTCCGTCCCGGTAAAAATAACATCTTCCATTTTTTCACCGCGCAGGTTTTTCGCCTGCTTTTCTCCAAGCACCCATTTGACGGAGTCGACGATATTCGATTTACCGCACCCGTTGGGGCCGACAATGACTGTTATGCCGGGTTCAAACTCGATAAGGGTTTTTTCGGCAAATGACTTAAACCCCAGTATTTCCATAGATTTGAGAAACATTGTATATTCTGCCGGATATTAAATATGTCGTTATTCAGTTATTACAAAAAAGCACCCTGGTGAGTGCTGTTTCGCTGGCGGCATGATTTTTTCTGCATCCTGCTACAAACCGATGTAATTGGGAGCCGTATTACTTTATTAGGCAAGAATATTTTTGCCCGGTTACGAATTTTAGGATGTATTTTTGCCGATGCTCTTGATTAATGAGTAAGGCTATGATATATACCGACATATGTAAAGAAGAATATTTTGTCAAAAAATAGCTATTCTATATATTGGTGATGTAATTTTGCACATGGGAGCGTACATGAGAAGAATAAGCATGTTTTTTCGCAGCGCCTTGATCATTCTTCTCCGAATATATTAAATGTGATACACGCACAACCGCTGAATAAAGGGGCTTCTTTACCAT
>DHPI01000019.1:713-7704 GCA_002407865.1 Spirochaetia bacterium UBA5368 | reverse complement strand
TTCTTTACCATGCAATGCCGTTTCAAAAGTTCATTACGTGTCCTTATCGCCGCTTTTTTTGCCGCCGTCACATTGGTTTCGTGCGCATTAACGGAGAAATCGAAGATTCACCATAAAACCAGCGTGTATTCCGGCGTATCGGGCGGTATAAAGGCAAACACTAAAACCATCGACAGTCCCGCCACCCGTGAAATATATTTTATCCTGCCGCAGCCGGAAGAATGCATTCAGATAGGAATTGCCGCAAAAAACCTCTCCGAAGATTCGCCATATATTAAAAAAACGGAGAGGATCTATTTTATCGTAGAAAAAGCAATTGACGTCAGCAGGTTCAACATCAAGGGACGGCAATTCGAGTTTTCCGAAATCGCCCGCAATTTCGACAACTCATGGGCGCCGAAAAACAATGTACTGATTTGCTCATCCGGATCCGATCCGATAAAAAAACTCGATTCTTCCGTCTATCGGATACGGTTCACGTCTTTTACGAAAGATATGTACGCTTTCGATATTCGCATCATATCGGACAGGGCAAAAGCCGTATTTTATGACAGGTTTCCGGATGAAAAAAAATGAAAAACTACGATGCCATAGAATCTGACGACCTTTATGATATGGCGCTTGAATGGATTCGATACAAAGAGTACGATAAAGCCGAACACATACTGAAACGCGCAATCGAGTTGAATCCCCATTTCATTTACGCCTATATCACACTCGCACATATTATTTCACGAAAAAAAAACTATTCCGAAGCAATATCTGTTTTAAAAAAGGCGTCTAAAAACGATCCGAAATTCCACCGCCTGTATTTTCTCATGGCGAAGAATGCCTTCAAGTCCGGTGATTTCTTTCTTTCATTAAAGTATATAGACCGGGCGCTGGACGCTCGCCGCGATGAGCTATATACCCGAAGCAGGCGGGTGATACAAAAGAAAATAGCTGAATATCATTCGCGATAATGGCATCAAATGGACTGCACACATCATTTTAATTACTCGGGTTACGCGAAAAATAAGCAGATTGTTACGAACAGCGTGTCCATAGTATGGAAAGTGTTACATAATAAATTGTCTCACTCAAGTTACTTATTGACAATAGAGGGCAAAAAGGATAATTGATAATATCAAATACATAATTTTTTTATACAAACACATACACTTATTAAAATAAAACATAACAACACAGGAGGAGCAAATGAAGAAGTTCTTTGTCGCCGTGCTTGTCGTAAGCGTTGTTTTCATGTTTGCCGGAACATCGTATGCCCGCGGCATTATGGTGAAAGGCGGCTATGGCATCATGATGGACGATTACGATGACGCCGATTATGACAATCGGCCGTTCTTTGGCCTTTACTTTGACGCGGGAAATTTTATTTTCAACAACCTTAAATTCAAGGCCGGTGTCGATTATATGGCAATGAAATCGGACCGGGCCTTTGATTTCGACGTCTGGGGTATACACCTCGACTGGTACTGGTTTTTTATGGGAAAATCACAGATCAATCCCTTCCTTGGTTTCGGCCCGGCGTTAAATTATTATGATTTTGATAATGATGTGGAGGATTCCGACGCCGGTATCGAGGGCTTTGCCGGTGTGGAATTCAACCTTTCGGGCCCGCTTTCACTCATGCTGGAAGCCCGGTACCTGTGGCACGATATAGCCGACCGCGACACCACGGTTTTCAAACTCGGAGTGGGAGTTCAGTATAATTTCTAATATCCCACGTACCACAAAGGCAGGATATCGCTATCATGCCTTTGTGGTATCCATATTTTGATTACGTTTATCCAAGGCGCTTTGCGTCGAAATCAGACCTTTTAAAGAGCGAAATAACCGGCACGCCCGTTGCCTCGATCGCCTCTCTGCCGCCTTCCTCGCGATCTATGAGCACCGCGGCCTTTACAACCTCCAGGCCCGAATCGCGCATCCGCTCGATTGCGGTGATTGTAGAACCGCCGGTCGTGATCACGTCATCAATCACAACAACTCGCGACACTCCTTGCAGCGTCCCCTCTATCCATTTCTGTGTTCCATGCTTTTTCGGCTCCTTCCTTACTATCAGAGGGTATATCGTTCGCCCGTGCTTGAACGCAGCGAGGGCCGTTGAAAGCGCGATTGGATCGGCACCGAGCGTGAGTCCGCCCGCCGCGTCGAATTGAATATCGCCAAGCAACTGGAACATCAGCGAACCGATCAGCGTGCATCCCTCGGGATCAAGGGTCGTCGCCTTGCAGTCAAAATAGTACGGGCTTTGTCTTCCCGACACGAGCGTAAATGGGGGATTGTCCCTGTAAATGAAGGATTTTGTATAGAGGATATCCAGCAACCTGTCACGTTCGGTATGATGCATTATTCTTCTCCTGATAAAATATATCCAATTGCAAATATACTCGCGGACTATTGCAATCACTTTTGCGGCATTATTTATTTTGTTCTGATGATGACGCTTTCCGCTATTTTTTGCCGTACCGCTCGGGCCACAGCCGTGACAGCCGCTCCCGAACGGCTTTTTCGCTGCCCTCTTGCGACGGCTCGTAAAATTTCTGTTTTGCAAGCTTTTCGGGAAGGTACGATTCATGTACAAAATGGCCATTATAATCGTGCGGATATTTATATCCTTTATGGTACCCCATTTCCTTCATGAGGCGCGTGGGGGCATTGCGCAGATGCATCGGTATCTCGATGCTGAAGTCGGGCGCGAATTCTTTCGCGCGATTTAACGCCATATACGATGCGTTGCTCTTCGGCGAAGATGCGAGAAACGTCGCGCAGTGCGCAAGTATAATTTCAGCCTCCGGCATGCCGATGTTCTGCGCCGCTGTCATCGCGGCAACCGAAATGGACAGCGCCTGCGGTGACGCGTTGCCGATATCCTCGGAAGAAAATATCACCATCCTTCGCGCAATGAAAACCGGATCTTCGCCCGCGGCGAGCATGCGCGCAAGATAATAGACGGCGGCGTCAGGATCGGAACCGCGAAGAGACTTGATAAAAGCCGAAATTGTATCGTAATGCCTGTCGCCCGCGCGATCATAATACACCATAACATCGCGTATCGCGTCCTGTAAAATTTCATCCGTAATTCGTCCGTCACTGGCGATAGCGACGGCCTGCTCAAGTATATTCAGCATTCTCCTGGCGTCACCCTGCGCGAGATGAGCAAGCGCGTGCTTTACAGTATCATCGATTTGTATGTTCGCCGCCTTCAGCGCGTCATCATTCGCGCACGCATTGTCAAATATAATCGAAAGATCTTCTTCGGATAGCGGATGCAGGCGAACTACACGCGTCCGTGAAAGCAGCGGCGCGATCACCTGAAACGACGGATTTTCCGTCGTTGCGCCGATAAGCAGTATATCGCCGGATTCCACAGCCCCGAGAACGGCATCCTGCTGCGCCTTGTTGAACCGGTGTATTTCGTCGAGAAACAGCAGCGTCTGCCTGCCGTATGTTTTATTCTCTTTCCCCTTTTCTATTACCTTTCGAACATCCGGCACCCCCGATGATACGGCGCTGAGAAAATACGAATCCATGCCGCAATATTCGGCAATAAGCTTCGCAAGCGTGGTTTTTCCGCAGCCCGGCTCTCCCCACAGTATCATTGAAAATACAGTTTTCTTCTCAATGATTGTCCGAATCATTTTGCCCTTGCCAAGCAGGTGGCCCTGGCCAATGAATTCCTCAAGTATTTTGGGTCGCCGGCGCTCGGCCAGCGGACGGATGTCATCGTGTGTCATCATGGAGCTTTTGTGCGTTAATTTTTTGCAGAATAGCCGCGTTCACGGCATGCGTTTTTTCGAGGCTGTTGCATGCAACAATGGAGTATAAAAAAATCCGGCATATACCGGATTTTTTCTTTTGTGCAAAGCCCTGTCGATCAACCCCGATCGTCATCGCGATCACGCGAATCTTTTGC
This sequence comes from Spirochaetia bacterium UBA5368, assembly GCA_002407865.1. Taxonomy (GTDB): domain Bacteria; phylum Spirochaetota; class UBA4802; order UBA4802; family UBA5368; genus UBA5368. The sequence goes on along the minus strand of DHPI01000019.1, from coordinate 3,785 downwards.
GACAACCTTTACATTGACAAAGCGCCTGCCCTTGCTCTGAGCCGCAAAACGCCTGATCTTTTTAATCCGGCGACGCTCGGCCTCTTCTTTTTTGCGCTTCTTTTCCTCGCTGGGCTTTTCATAGTATCTTCTTCTTTTCAATTCTTTGAAGATACCCTCAAATGCCATTTTCTTCTTGAGGTTTTTGAAGGCTTTTTCAATGTCACCGTTGACGTCGACTTCAATTGGTGAAGGCATTCCTGCATCACATCCTTTTTATAATAATTAACATGCGCTCCGACATTATTGACGCACGCATATTTTGTCAATATAAAAAAACATACCTTTGTTCAGCAAAGTTTTGGAGATATTATACATATACTTTTAAAACAAAAAACCGCATGCGGCAGCGAATTAAATCCGGACACCATCCGCATGCGGTTTCTTAATCTAATTTTTTATCTTCAATATATCGTGTACAAATATCGTGTACAAGGTTAACGTCTCGCAATCATCGTTATTTCATAAGGCCATCGACGATTTTTACAACCTGATCGATTTCTGCGCCGCGAACGCCGCCATTTTTATAGTATTTAACGGCTTTGTCCTTTCCTATGATAACGCATACCGACTGATTATTGCAGTCGCCGAAACCCCACGCCGTCGGCAGTATCAGATCGGTGTCGGTAAGAATTGTCGTATTATACTTCTCGATTTTACCCTTTATTATTTTGCGGATAAGAAAATTCGGCGCTTTAGAATCTTTCATATTGACGATTCCCATCGCCCTGAATTTTTCCTTCGGATAGTCCTTCGCCTTTAACGCGTCAGCCAGCGGATCGTTCATATCTGCCGCATCGGCATCGTTGTAAAGCACGCACAACACTTTGTTCCCGAGATCGGGAATGGACGCCGGCTTATCGGCCGCGTCTTTTATCTGCACATTTTGCAGTATCTGACCTACTGACGTCGCACTTGCGGACATGCCTGCCGCGAATACGATCGCAGTAGCTATGACACACAGCGTTACAACCTTTTTGTTCTTTAAAGCAGTCATAATATTTACCTCATAATGTTTATTAAGCTACCTGTAAAGATACTCGAACGTTCGCTTAGAATAGCAATAATAATTTTATTACTATTTATATTTTTATATAAATGATAGTAGCCTGTATAATGTACACATCCCCCTTCTTTATTGCGCCAGGCCACGTACGCCGCCTGCATCCCGCCAGTGCAAACAATAAGGGCTGTTCGCACGGAACAGCCCTTATTGTAAATAAAAGGATACGCGGAAACTATTTTATCAGATCTTCGATCAACTTCACAACATTATCGATTTCTGCGCCGCGAACACCGCCCTTGTAAAAGTATTTCACCTTTTTATCCTTCCCGATAACCACAACAACGCTTGTATCGTTGCAATCACCGAACGCCCATGCCTTCGGCAGCGTTAGATCGGTATCCGTCAACACCTGCGAATTATATTTTTTTTCCTTGCCCCGTATGGCCGCTCTGAGTATGAAATTCGGAAGCCCCGAATCCTTCAGATTCGCGATCCCTACTCCCCGGTATTTCGACTTGTCGAAATTTTTTGCCTTTATCGCATCGATCAAAGGGTCCTGTATATCCTTCTTGTCAGGGTCAGTATAAAAAATTGTTACGACTTTTGCGCCAAGGTCCGGAATCATCGACGGATTATTGCTGGAATCTTTTATCTGTACATTTTCGAGTTCCTGACCGACAGTTGTCGCGTTCAACGTCACGGTTCCAGCTGCAAACGCGATAACACAGCATGCGATCAAAACCGGTAATAATATTTTTGAATGTCTGCGAACCATAGAAATCCCCCTCTTGTTCTTTTAAATAGTAACAGGATTTTCCTGCAAATGAAGGATTCATTATATTGCAAAATTGTATCACTGTCAACCATAATACCATCGTACCTGCTACCGTTTTTTTTATAGAAATTGCCGTATTAAATTGTCACAGATTTTGCATGATGAAGCAATGCGCGCACATTATGTACACCCTGCGCGTAGTTCATATTATCCTTGACTGTATGCCTTTGAATGTGTACGTTAATTTCCCTAAAGAAAGACAAAAGAAGGAGGATACAGAATTATGAAGCGCACAATGCAGTGTATTTCCGTCGCTATTTTTACATTTGTTTTCGCGGTTGCACTTAATGCCGCCCCCTCACCGGTTGGCGTATGGAAGACAATCGACGACAAGACCATGGAAGCAAAATCGTATGTGGAGATCTGGGAAAAGGGCGGCATTTATTACGGCAAGGTGAATAAAATCATTACAAAACCGGGAGAGGATCCAAATCCTCTGTGCACGGAATGCAATGGAATAAACAAGGATAAACCCGTCATCGGCATGATGATCATATGGGGGATGAAGAACGCCGATGAAGAATTGACCGGTGGAAACATCATGGATCCCGACAACGGTAAAATATACAAGTGCAAAATGAAAGTGCTCGATAACGGCAAAAAACTTGAAGTGCGCGGTTTCATCGGATTTTCGCTTCTCGGAAGGTCTCAGTACTGGCATCGCGACAAATAACCACGTTTTGATTACGCAGCCCCTGCCGCCCTTTTCAAGGCGGCGGGGAATTTATCTCTACCGCGCTATGGAGCAGCATCATGGATACAAAAACGGAAACAAACGCAAAGGTGTCGTTTATTAATAGAATTAAAAAATTTCTGGACGACCTGTATGTCGGCGAAGAAACATATGAAAAGGTTTCTGGAAAGTTCACGAACGCCATAAAAGTATTTATAGTATCTTCCCGAAAGTTTATTGTCGATGACTGTTACACCAAAGCATCGTCCATTGCGTACACAACGATAGTATCCCTGGTGCCCACGCTCACCGTCGGCCTTACATTCTATTCCATATTTGCCGGTGTCAGAGACAAGAAGGAAGAGGTATTCAGAAAAATCTCCGTTTTTCTCCTGGAACACAATATTAAGATCAATATCGATCCCGTGATTGAGGCCATTTCAAGCCTCATAGAAAATGCGGGCAAAATAGGCGGTATCGGCGCCATCATCATGGTTTTTACTGCAACCGCCGTACTGC
>DHPI01000019.1:0-605 GCA_002407865.1 Spirochaetia bacterium UBA5368 | reverse complement strand
GCAACCGCCGTACTGCGCACGCTGGAAAAATCACTCAACGATATCTGGAAAGTAAAAAAGCAGCGAACTATATTCCTTAAAGTAATATACTACTGGGCTGCGCTTACGCTGGGCCCGATCATGCTTATAGCAGGAACAACCGTCGCGACGCAGGTATCTTCTTTCTTTTCGTCTCCAAATTACCGCGCGGCCTTTGTCGATAACCAGAACAACCTCTGGGTCGCAGGCCAGAGGGCCAGCCTGCAATTATCCACGCGCGGCGGTATGCAATTCCGCGTTATCGGCACGGACAAAATTGATTTTGAAAACCAGTATGTGTATGAATTTGACACTGTATCAAAATCATTCAAGGAGATGGAATATCTCATCGAAGAGACTGAATTCAAAAAGACCGAATTTTCCGACATCCAGTTCCTCGGGGATACCGGATGGGCAATCGGCAGAAACGGCATCATGCTTATAACATACGACAGGGGCGAATCATGGAACCTGCTGAAATACGGCAATTTCAATTTTAATGATATATGCATGCTCGACGAGAACAGGGGTTATTTAATCGCGGATAACGGATATTTTTTCAAAACAGCGGATGGCGGTTATACATG
>DHPI01000029.1:24943-28918 GCA_002407865.1 Spirochaetia bacterium UBA5368 | reverse complement strand
CCCGCTAAGCGGGTGGTCTTGACTATAAGGATGATGTCTGCGCGTCTTCCAGAAAACTATTCTCCTTCGATTTGTCCATGAGAAAGATGTATTTTCGTACAAGATAGGGATTAACCCTGTAAATCAGGTACGCGATGATAAAACCCGCAATAACGTCAACGACATAATGATAGCGAAGGTATACCGTTGCAATGATGATGAGCGTGGCCCACAGCGTGTATCCCCTGAATGCCGATTTGCGGTATTTATACGCCATCATCGCCGCAAGCGCCGAAATGAGCGTATGGCCGCTTGGAAAGCAATCGCGGGTGACGCCCTCGAATGTATCGAGCGTCGAGCGGATAAAATCATATGTAAGCATGCCTGTAAGGGGGAAATTCTGCAGTTCGCTCAGCGTGAAGCGAGGGCCTATTGCGGGGCATAAATAATATCCAAGGTATGATGTGTAATATCCCAGCAAAATGGCTGTCGCGATGATGTGAAATCCTATTTTCTGCCCTTTGAAATAGAGTACCCCGCAGATTGTCAGCGGCATCAGGTAAAACGTGGTGTACGCGATCTGCAGAATCTCTGTGATTATGGGATATGTAAAGCTTTCGAACAGCACCGACGGATCATTGCCGAGGAAAAGATACCTGTCTATTTGTATGAGAAAATTATCGATATCATGAGGGTTTATCAGCGGCACCAGAAAGTGGTGCTCAAAGAAAATGAGCAGACACAATACAACAGGGTAGAGATCCCTGAATCTGCCGAGCGCGGCGCTCGTGTTTTTTATGTACTGCCTGGCGATGATTACTACCATGACGATAAGCGCTGTATTGATGCCAAATAGCACACCCGCCTCGCCGCTGAGGTTTGTGCGGAGGAATATCATTATATTGAGGATTGTGAGCATGCCGATTGTGAGCAGCTCCTCGATATGAAATCGCATGTCATATTCATTTTTGATTGTTGTCAGCATAGCGTATCCGTAGTATAGTGTTTTGCGAACGTGGTAGCGCCACTTTATAAAGTACGAAAAATGCGCATGCGCGTCTAATTAATATAAAATACGAAAAAGGCAATATTAAAACTGCTCAAAAAAAAGACATAATTTCTGGGAAACCGTAAAAATCAAGTCTATTTTTTCTGTGCAGACCGGCGGGCGAGGGCATTCAGAGGTGGCGGCAATATGCAGATACAACAGATAATGCATACACAATAAAAAAAGGGCAACACCTGCGCCCTTTTTTTATTGTGCGATTATAAATATAGATCAGTTTTCTTTGTACATCGAGTCAATAACATCCTTGTATCGCTCGTTAATGACTTTTCTTTTGATTTTCATTGTCGGCGTTATTTCACCGGTGTCCTGCGAGAATTCCCTGGGAAGCAGCTTGAACTTTTTGATTGTTTCGTAATGTGCAAGGTGCCCTTCGGAAAGATCGTCAATGCGCTTGCGGTACATTTCAATGATCCGCGGGTTATTTACCAGGTCTTCATGCGTGCTGAAGGGTATTTTCTTCGATTTCGCGTATTCTTCCAGTGCGGCGAAAGCGGGAACAACAAGCGCCGATATGAATTTCCTCTTGTCGCCAATAACCGCAATTTGCTCGATGTAATAATCCTTTCCTACCGTCGATTCGATGTTCTGCGGCGCGATGTTTTTGCCGCCAGCGGTTACGATTATGTCTTTCTTGCGGTCGGTTATATGCAGAAAACCCTCGTCATCGAGAAAGCCGATATCACCGGTTCTAAACCAGCCATCGGAGGTTATGGCGGCCTTCGTCTCTTTCGGCTTGTTATAATACCCCTTCATGAGGTTGCCGCCCTTCGTGAGAATCTCGCCGTCTTCGTCAAATTTAACTTCAACATCGGGGACAATCGTACCGACGGTGCCGAATTTGAATTTTCCCGGAGCGTTGCACGTTATCATTGGAGCCGTTTCGGTCAGGCCGTAACCCTGCGCGATAAAGATATTTGCCGCGAAAAAGAACTCTTCGATCGTTTTAGCCAGCGGTGCGCCGCCTGCGGAAAAAAAGTTAAGGCGCCCGCCGAGAATCGCGCGTATTTTTGAAAGCACAAGTTTGTACGCGATTGCGTGCTGAAGGCTGAGCCACGGCGATACGAATTTCTTTTCGGATTTTTTATACCGGTATTTCTTGCCGGTTTCAATTGACCAGTTGAAGAGCTTTTGTTTTGCGGAAGACGCTTCCTGCAGTTTTTCGTATATGGTTGCGTACATTTTTTCATAGAGACGGGGCACACCCACCATATAGGTCGGTCGTACTTCGCCGAAATAGTCGACGATCTTCTTGGGGTCTTCGCAGTAATAGATCATCGCTCCATGGGTGAGCACCCAGTAGTCCGAACAGCGCTGATACGCATGGCTGAGGGGAAGGAAACAAAGCTGGATGTTGTTTTCATCCATCGGGAACCGCTGATCGAGCGCGTTGAACTGGCTGTAAAAATTGGAGTGCGTCAGGATGGCGCCCTTGGGATCGCCTGTCGTCCCCGACGTGTAGATCAGCGTGCAAATGTCATCGGTTTTTGTCTTGCCGAGCCGTTTCTGAAGCTCCTTATCTTTTTTCGATTTTTTTCACTTTTCGAGAAAATCACTGAAATACAGTACTTTTGGGCTTTTGTCGATTTTCGTGGTGCTGTCGAAAACGATAACCTTCTCGATGTTTTTTGACTTGAGGAATGGAGCAACATTGTCATACTGTTCCTGTGAGCCCACAAAGAGCACCTTTATTTTCGCGTCTTTTACTATGTATTCCGCCTGTTTCGATGTGTTCGTTGCGTAGATAGGAACGCTTGCTCCGCGTATGCTGAGTATGCCGTAATCAGCGATGGCCCATTGGGGCATGTTCTGGGAGAAAATGCCCACCATTTCATTTTCTTTGACGTCAAGTTCAAGCAGTGCTTTTGATACGGCATCAATTTGCTCACCCATCTCTTTCCATGAGATGGTTTCCCATTTTCCGTCGATCTTTTGCGCTAAAACAGGTTTATCGCCATATTTGGCAATCTGCGTATGGATCATTACGGCAAGATGATTCCTCTCCATGAATAAATTCCCCCATTTATATATTAAATTTTATTGATATACTGTATCCATGTATAATCATTTGAGGCATCCTGATATTATTTAAATTTGCCGTGCGATTGTGTTGTTGATGGGCGCGGAAAGTTAACATGAACAATATCGTGCCTATAGTGTATAGCACTATATAATTATATACGCTTGTAATAATCACAGAACTTCAGCATTTAGTAAGAGAATTACAATTTGATAAAATGTCAAATAAAAACCATATTATATGACGATTTTTTCATTTATTTTAGAGTATACAATATTATATGTTTATTTGACGTTGGTGATTTGCCGTGTTCTTTCCCTTGAGAGAAGGGGGGATTCTCCTGCTTCGTTATGGAATAGTATAATAAATAAAAAATATATAAATTTATCTTGACACAATAAAATATTATAATCTTAGATTATTGCTATTATATAATACTAATCATATATGTCATTATGTATATAATATATTATATAATACAATAAGTCAACGAGATGTGCGAATATCGGGAGTACCGTATTACGCCTCGCCACGGGTGTTGGAAGATGTTCGAAGGGTATGGTTTACGGGAGACCGATTCAGTTGTTTAAAACAATTTTTTCTACGGAGGTCATATGGCCACATACAGTTACAACCAGGAAGCGTTAAAAAATCTCCAGATACAGGATACGTCCATTCTTGATCATCTGGTCGATTTTGAGTCGGCGCGGGAAAGCCACATGAAAAAAGACCACTCCAAGAGGGACAAGCGCATTTCCCTGAAAGAGGCGGTTGCGGAATATGTAAAAGACGGTGATGTGTACGCGGATACGGGATTCGGCTACGTGCGTACGCCGGAGCAGGCGCATTTCGAAACAATACGGCAGGGCAAGAAAAACCTGCAGTGCATCGGTTCGCCAAATACGAACCA
>DHPI01000029.1:20122-24841 GCA_002407865.1 Spirochaetia bacterium UBA5368 | reverse complement strand
CGGTTCGCCAAATACGAACCACAGCTATTTTATAAACTTGGGGGCGTGTTCGTATTCCCATAACTCGTACCTCGGGGCGGAGATGCGCGGCATCGACAATAACTATCGCCGCCAGCTTGCGAACGGTAAGGTCAGGATTTTGTCCGAGTGGAGCCACGGGGCGATGGCGCTTGGGTTCAAGGCTGCGCAGCTTGGCGTTCGCGGCATGTACGTGAAGCAGCTTCTGGGCTCGGATCTTCTGAAGTACAATCCGTACGTGAAGGTAATGCAGAACCCGATGTGCGACACGCCCGACCCGGTGGTGTTCGTCCCGGCGCTGTATCCGGACGTTACGTTCATCCACTGCCAGCAGGTTGACAAGTACGGTAACGGCCGTATCTACGGGCCGACGGTCAACGATGTCGCTATCGCCGCGGCGGCGCGAAAGGTCATCATCACCGCCGAGGAGATTGTGCCGAACATTGATATACGCTACAACAACAAGGGTGTTGTGATTCCCTTCATGTACGTGGATGCTGTTGTGGAAATGCCCTACGGCTGCCTCCCCGGAAGCTGTCCTGGTTATTATTACTGGTCGCGTCAGTGGTGGGAAAAACTCTTCGCATGGGCCTGCCAGTCCGACGAAAACGCGAAAGAATATTTCGACGAATGGATGGTTAATTGCAAGGACCAGTACGAGCTGCTTGAGAAGCTTGGCGGTGCGAAGTTCATCGTTGAGGCGCGCCGTCAGACGAAGGCGGCTGAATACGACAATGAGGACGAGGGATTCGATTTCAACTATACCGATTGGAAGACTGGCGAGCGCTGGTATTAAGAAAAAAGGACAATGAAGAGGAGGAAGAGATAATGAGCAATCAGAAACCGATGAACCCGCTTGAGATGCTTGCGTACGTTATAGCGCTGCAGATAAAGGATCACGAGATTGTGTACGTGGGAACGGGGCTGCCGATGGTGGCTGCGATTTTGGCGCAGAAGACGCACGCGCCGCATATCACGATGGTATACGAGTCGGGTGCGCAGGACCCGATGGAAGGAGACATGCCGTGGTCGGTTGGCGGTCCGTTTACATGGAGGAAGTCGCCTCAGATCATGGAGATGTCGTATTCGTTTGGGCAGTGTTCGAACGGGTATGTGGACATAGGATTTCTTGGTTTTGCGCAGATCGACATGTACGGGAACATCAATACGCACATGATTGGGGATGATTTTCTGAAGCCAAAGGCAAGGCTGACGGGCTCGGGCGGCAACAACGACCTGTCGTCGCTGTGCGAGAACATGGTGCTCGTGGGATTGCAGTCGCCGGAGAAGTTTGCGAAGAAGTGCGATTTTATCACGTCGGTGGGGCACCTGGAAGGCGGTGACAGCAGGCAGAAAGCGGGACTGATGGGGAAGGGCCCGATTGCGGTGATATCGCAGGCGGCGGTATTCGATTTCGAGCCGACATCGAAGCGGATGCGAGTGAAGTCGCTGCATCCAGGCGTATCGTTCGAGCTGCTGCAGATGGCGACAGGTTTCGAGCTGTTAAAGCCGGAGGGAGATATTCCGACGACGCCGACGCCGTCACCGGAGGTGCTGGAAATCATACGCCGTGACGTTGACCCGAGGGGCGTATTTACGAGCATACCGGGTATGTAATTTACTCTGTGTAATCTTCATAGTTGCTACGAAAGGCGGCCGGGAGGCCGCCTTTCGTATTTTATGCTTGAAAATTATGCAATAACGAATGTAATACAGGGGATGCATGTTTTTTACTATCATCAAGATATCATGAAGGAATTACATGGAGCCATGAAAAATAGAAAGAGAGCGAGTGTCATATTCCCGGTAGTGATGATGGCCATACTCTGTGTTACAGAACCGGCGGATACCGCAACCGTTGAGCAACCGATAACTGAATTATCGGTGATAGCTGATGACGCGGTATTGAATGTCTCACGTTATAGCGCTATTCCACGGGCGACCTACAGAATATTGGCGGAGGATTACGAGTTTTTGAGGGACGAACGGTTCAAGGGGGTCGTTTGCCCTGATAAAATTATGCAACTGCCAAAAAGTTTAGCGACACATGCCCATGATGATTACAGATTGCTGAAGGCGAAAACTGTCGCGCGGAAAAATATTATTTATGTGATAATTCCAGAAAATGTCGTAACCCGGGTCCGCGAAGCAATAAAAATGAAGCGGAAGTTTTACATAGTCTATACGCCGGTGGATATTTATGGTGGATTCCCCGTGGTGAAGTTTGTCGAAGAAATAGAGGGAGAGTCCACGCGCGCTGAAACGCCTGAAAAGCTCGAAGGAATATGGCGTTTTTATCCTGCACAAAAAGGCGATGCATGGAGTATTGTGATCGGGCGGAACGTCAGAATCATAGAATACGAAATCAATGATGTGTCAAAAAATTTCGCAAAAGGGATTCAACGAACGCGGGTTCCCGGCAGGCCGGACTTAGATAAAACAGCCGATTTCAGCATATTCTATGATAAAAAACAAATTACCACGATTGAAGAAGGTTTTAACGGTCGGAATGCGCCATACAAAAAAACAGACATCATTTTACAGGAACCGTTGAAGCCTGGAACGATATGGAAAGTGCGTGTCGGTAACGAAGACCGTGAACGAAAAATAATCGCCGTAAATGAAACAGTGACGATCGGTATCCGGGAGTATACGAACGTTATTGTTGTAAAGGAAGACGCGTCAGCGGCTGGCGACGGGGGGGCAGGTTTCTACGCGGCAACGTATTATTTTTACAGTGCGGATGTCGGTTTTATTGGATGTAAAATTGATTCTTCTTTTTCGAAGGACGGCCTGAGAAATTTCAATCAGATTGATGACTGGTTTATGCAGCGTTCGGGTGGCGAGATGCGGTAATCCTGTTGCCGTTTAAGGGCGATGATACATACCCATTACCGGTACGAATGCCGGTAATGGGTATGTAATAAATGGAAGTGCCGGGGGTTTCCCGGCGATCCAGGAAAAACCCGATGAGGGTAATCAACGGGCTTGTTTTGTTACGAGCGGAGGGTTGTGCGACGTATCGATCCGACCGTATGAATGAACCGGCGCATGTAAGCGTCTTCATAAAAAGGGAATATACCCCACAGGGAGTCGAATTCAAAAAAATATGTTACGTATACAGCGTCCAAAGACGCTTGCCGCCCTTGTTGAAGAGGAACAGTCCAATCCATCGAACCGGTTCTTCGGCTCCGGACGGAATGGGGAGTGTGTTCGTGAGTGGCTTGCGGATCTCAATGAACTATACGCGCGAAGGGCAGCGGGCGGAGTCGGCAATGTTGTAAAAATTTATGTGCCTCCCACGCTTACCGGCATATCCCCAAATTCCTTGGCTGAACAGCCATACAGGTGGACCGGTGCAATTAATGAAGCAACGGCGGAATCGGCCGTGTGGTGGGCGTTTGGCATCGTTACCGAATTGGAAGGGCGTGAATTCTTGTCGCGGCATATGCCCACCGTCATTTTCGAATATTTTCAGAGTTACAGACATTATCGACTTGAGGTCAGGTATGATGGTGTTCACTGGATCGTGGAAAGTTGGATATAAACCGTCTCCCGGAAATTCTATGCGGGTGTTTCCTTAAGCTGATGTATTTCAAGGTTTTCGATAAGGCCCTCATAATAATCGCTGTTAAAAAACCTTCCGCATACGACGCCCATGTCGTTGAACGCCTCGATAATTGTAAGAAAATCACTGGGTTTGTCTTCCCTTCCGCATATGCCATGCCTTCTTCCGTAGCCGCATTCCCCGCAGAACGGCTTTTTATATTGAATGAGGCCGCATTTATGACAAAACGGGCAGACCTCCTTTCGAAGTCCCGCCGGCGCCGTGGTATGCACTCTTTTCTTTATATTGTTCCAGATAGACTTCGATTCTTCTTCGCTCCACGATTTGATTTCTTCCCTGTCACCCTCGTTGAAGTATATGCTTCCTGGAAGTTTGATTATATCTTCAATCCTTTCTGATTTTTCTTTCATTAATAAAATAAGAAGTTCATTGTACATGCCCATCTCTCTTTCCTCCCCCTCCTCTTACATTTAAATGTATATCATACAAAAGCCGGGAATCAAGCACATTTATTGTTATTTATGGCTATTTGTTATAAAAACAGAACACATATAAAAATCATTATATGCTATTGTTGATCAATTCATAATCGTAAGTCCTGCTTCTTTCTTTTCATTCCACGATTGCATATTCAAAGTGTTGCTGCATTCGGAGGGGGTGTAATGTGCTTGACTTTGCGTAGCGGGGCGTGTGTGTTCAACGGCATATAATTTTCAGACGCTGTCAAATATTTCGCCGTATGCGACGCGGCATACGACACATTATACAAAAAGAGGCTTCAACCGGTGGAATTGAAACGTCAAATAGGATTAATAACGGGGATTCTTATTATAGTGGCCGATATGATCGGCACTGGCATATTTATGACGACGGGCAACATTCTCGGGATGACGGGAAACGCGTTGATCGTTCTCATACTGTGGGGAATCGGCGGCATCGTGGCCGTATCGGGTTCGCTGTGCTATGCGGAGCTTGCGTCCATGTGGCCGGAAGTTGGGGGAGAATACTATTATTTAAAGAAAATGTTCGGATTTCTACCGGCTTTTCTTACGGGATGGATTTCCCTTGTAGTCGGATTTTCGGCTCCTGTCGCGACAAGCTCCCTGCTGCTTGTGCAGTATGTGCACAAATTG
>DHPI01000029.1:12258-20013 GCA_002407865.1 Spirochaetia bacterium UBA5368 | reverse complement strand
CATGTGCACAAATTTTGTCAGGCGGTTCCTGGAATATATACGGGCATGCTTGATGGTATATGGGCGCAGAAAGTAACTGCCGCGCTGATAATTCTTTTTTTTGGCATGCTTCATATCGTGGGGGTTAAACGGGGCAGTTATGTCCAGAACTTTTTAACGGTATTGAAAATAATGATTGTACTGTTGTTGATTGTTTTGGGACTGTCCATGGCGGACTGGAACTTCGCGTCAAGGCTGACGGCCAGGTATTCAGGCGCGGAAGGCGCAGGAGGGATAAATATTCCGGTAACGGGCCTTGCGCTGCTTATAATAATGTTTGCGTATTCGGGATGGAACGGCGCGTCGTATATCGCCGGGGAGATGAAAGACCCGCATAAAAACATGCCCCGCGCCCTTCTTGCGGGTACGCTGATTACCGCGGCGCTTTATATTTTGCTTAATGTGGTGTATCTCATTTCCTCGCCCGGCGAATCGCTTATGGGGAAGGATGAAGTCGGCGCAATCGCGGCGCAGAGCCTGTTTGGCCCCGGTGTAGGCGGCATCTTTTCATTGTGTATCGCAATTGTGTTGTTGTCGGCGGTTTCCGTGCAGATGATGGTCGGTCCTCGCGTGTATTACGCAATGGCGAAAGACAGGCTGATTTTTTCGTCGCTTAAGAGGATCAGCCCGCGGTTTGAAACGCCGCCGCTTGCGATTGCAATCCAGATGGCGCTTGCGATGCTTTATGTATTTACGGGCAGCGCGATGACCCTGGTGATCTACATGGGGTTTGCACTCAATATATTTCCAGTTTTCACGGTGATCGGACTTATGCGCATGCGCCGAAAAAATCCCGACCTGGCGCGTCCATACCGCGTGCCACTGTATCCGGTCGTGCCGCTTGTGTATATCACGATGTCTGTCGTGATGATGGCGGCGGCGCTCATGAATTGGACAACCACGTCATTGTTTGCGATAGGCGTCGTCGTCGCGGGCGTTCCGGTATATTATGTATGGAGGTGGATTTCGTTGAAAACAGCCGTGTCAAGGAACTGATAGAAAAAAATCAATAACGGCAGGCAGTTCGGACGCCCAGTACGTGAAGTCGTGACCCGCCTGTGCGGGTTCGTTAAATCTGATCATAAGTGCGGGGTGGGCTGTTTTTAACGCCTCGTAGAATGTCTTCGTCTGGCTGAAGGGGACCACGGCGTCTTTGTGACCATGACCGAGGTAGATAGGCATGGTCCATTCAGAAATGCGTTTTTGCGGATTATCTTTGCCCGTCCAGCGTTCGGGAAATGCATCATACGCTCCATATACCTTCGTCATCAGCCTGTCGCGCGACATCACCGACTGGTCATAATCGCCGGAGAGCGCCGCGCCTGCGGTGAAGAGCCCGGGATTCTGCAGAGTGACAAGCGCAACGCCCCGCGCGCCGGTTGAAAGCCCGAGCAGAAAGTTTCGGTTGCCCCTGATGAGCAGCCCGTAACGCTGAAGCTGCGGAATGAATATCTCTTTTACCCATTGCCCGCCGGGAGTGGGGGCCCACTTCATTCTGGTTTCAGGATAATAACTCGATTCGTAGAGCGTCGTTTTCATCTCTGGAAAGATGAGCCGGAAATTTTTTTCCGATGCGAGTTTTACGAGATGCGATTTATTCTGCCATTCCTTTCTGGAAAAATTCCATCCCGGCAGCACGAGAATATCGCCGCGAAATGTGGTTGTAGTTTCTGGAATGTAAATATCGACCGCGATGGGCTGGCCGCTGTGCGATTCTGACAGCGATGCGGGCACATTAATTTCAGACATCCCCGGCGCAAGCGTTATGGACGGTTTTTGTGCGGATTCAACGTCCGCTGCCTTGCAACCGTTGACGGCGTACACGATAAAAACAGTCAGTATAAGAAGCCGCCGTGCCCGCGGCATGCTATTTCCCCACGCGCTTGGCGAACATTAGATTTGATTCATTCTCTCTAAAATTATAACCATAGCTGAATGGCAGCGGGCCGGTTGAATATTTTTTCATCGCATCCATAAAATCCTGCTGGTAACGGTGCGCGAACAGTGATACCGGCTTCGAGTATGTTCCGTGGAACGTGAGCTTCCATTTCTGCGGGGGAAAAAATCTGAGCGCGATACCCGAATCATCCTGTAAAATATAATCGCTGTGCGAAAGGGTAAGCGCCCTGATTTTTGTAAACTTGGTGTCGTTGTGCATCAGGTACGAGGCCGATTTAATGATTGTTGTGAAACGGCCCTGCGATTCGAGATACGGAATGAAATTGGTGTACGTCGCAAGCGAGTAATCGATGACGTTGAGCTGAAAATAGCGGACACGCTTCAGCGGGGCGTTGGTAGATTTGCGGAAGAGTATCTCTACTCCGGGAATCATTTTCGGCTCTTTTTTTTGCGGCAGTGCCGTAACAAGAACGCTGTTGTTGTCAATCCAGACCTTTTTTACATCGACAACCTCATGCCCCGTGCGCGACAGGAAGAACATGATGACGCCGGTGATGCTGTTAAACGAATCTGTGCTGATCTCCTTCGCCATGTTGATTGTTTTGAAATAATTGACGTTCAGCACGTTGTTCAACGCGACGCCGAGCCCCGAAAGACCGCTACGGATTTTCGCTACAGGAAGGGCGTGTGGCGCTGGTATCTCTCCCGGAAGTTCAAGACCGAACATGATGTACTCGGCGCCGTCGGGGAAGAATATAAGGGCGTTGATGATATCGGGGCCGCTGAATGGATAGAAAACCGTCTTCGTATAATTATACGGCAAAAATTTGTCGCGCCATTGAACGATTTTTTGCTGGTTTGCGTACTGTAGTCTTGACCAGTTCTTTTCAATATGCGTGCAATACGACGTATACTCGTTCGTCTGGCTGTACATGTACAGCGATGAAGCGGCCGGGATTGGCATGCCTGCCAGCAGCAGCGCGCTTTCGTTGAATTGTTTATTTATTGTGAAATTTCTATCGAGTGTAACACCGGTATTTTTATGTTCGCCCTGCGGTGTATTTGCACCGCAGCAGAAAAACGTAATGAGGATGATTATGCATGTGAATACGTAATGGCGCCTTATGTTGCTGAGCGTTTGTACGAGTGTGGTTTTCATATACATCAAAACTCTCCGAAATATGGATTTAGCGTGGTTATACGGCGCTCGGTTTCGCCGGAGAGAAGCATTTCCGCGAATGAGGAGCGCCCATTGCCGGCCGATGGTAATGTCCGGAAAATGCGATGCAGTATGAGTTCATTTGTCAAGAAAATTTAGTTCCCCTCATGGCATTTATGCGGAAAAATAATTTGACGGGCTGTGTGTGACGTGCAAAACTAAAGTGCTGGTGCTGGCGGAATTCGCGGGGGGTACAGATGAAAGACTGGCGTATTATTCTATCAATTACGATCTTGGCGCTGATTATCGGCTTGCCTCAAGTGTCAATCGCCGCCGAAAAATCCCCGGTGAAGAAAAAAGCGCACGTGCAAAAGGAAACGACCGTTAAAACCGGACGCCGTGCGGAGGAAAGCGCGCCAAAGCCGGAAAATACCGGCCCGCATGATATTCTGATCAATGCCGGCGCGAAAGACGATGCGACGTACATGAAAGACTGGTCTGTGACGCTGGGTGAAAAAGATATTTATAACTGGGGAAAGAGCCTTGGAATCTACGCCATTGGCGATGCGCCTCCGGTTGTGGACAAACGCGCCAGGTTTGTGTCACGGTTCGGATCGAGTATACGGCTGACCGGTCTTAACGGGAACAATAAATACCGTCTGTGGTGCGATTTCGTTATATATAAAAATGCGCAGCGTTCGGGTATCGTGTCACAGCTTGAAATATTCATGGACGGCAAAATCGTAAAAACGCTGAATTTTGGAGATGTTACGCCGGAGAATAATCCTTTTGGTATAGAAATTCCCTACGAGCTTGTTCAGGATGGGAGTGTGGAAATATATTTTAGGGAACGGAGCGCCAATCCGGGTGTGTGGGGCGTCTGGGATTGTGTGCTCTCAGACCGGGTGTCGCTGCCCGATACCCTTGCGCAGGATGAAAAACGGCACGGTGCTGGCGGTAAAATGGAAATAAAGAAAAAACTGCTGGAAAACAGGCGGCAGGATAAAAAATCCGGCGGAAAAATCGTTGGGAATGGCACACGATCAGATGATATCAAAAAAGAAACAAAACAATCCACGGCTGATGATGCCGCAAAAAATACTATAATTGTACCGTCACTCCCGAAAGCCCCCATTGTTCCCGCAGCGCCCGATAGCGCGGTGAAGCTGGAGGAGCCCGCTTTTCCGGTTTTGAATAAATAGAATAAATAAACGACACTACCGGCATAGTACGGCCCGTGTGTCACGTTTTTCGTCTTTATATTCACTATCGGGAATGGTATTAAATTTAAAAAATTTGAATTTTCGCCTAATATATTTGACAAGAAAAAGTACGATTATTTAGTGTTGACACGGTGTCTTTGTGCGCGCCATTTCATTGCTGGCGCGTGGGAGCGTGTGTTTCGGAATCTGTACGTGAAAGTTGTCAAAGCCATAAGCGCGCAGTATACGTGGCAGAGAAATTTTCCGTTTTGGTGCGTACCGCGGAGGCGGTTTCGCAGGGTGATGAGTGCATGTTTTGCGCAGGTGTTTTCAGAAGGCGCAAGTTAATAATTTTTTGGGTGATGTTATGGGCAAAAAAGATATTGAGCGTGAATTTGATGATGAAGTTTATGAAGATGAATTCTATGAAGAAAACTACGATGAAGAAGAGCTCCTTGGCGATGAGGAGTTGAATGACGATGGTGAAATAATAGATAATGATGAAGAACTCGTCGAAGATGATTTTGAAGAGGATGATGAGGACCTGCTTGAGGAAGACGACGAAGATGCCGTTGTGACAAAAAAGACCGACAAAAAGAGGGTCAGAAAAATAGATGTATCCTATGCCTGTGAGGATTGTGACTACCGCTGGGAAGATGTTATTTTCAAACGAAAAGATGTACTCGAAGATGATGAGGAATTCGAAGTAATCTGTCCCATGTGCGGATCGGTCAATGTAACACAGATATGAGCCAGCCGATAATAAGGATTCGAGGGGCGCGAGAGCACAATCTTAAAAACATATCGATCGATATCCCGAGGGATCGCCTGGTTGTTATCACCGGTCTTTCCGGGTCGGGAAAGTCCTCTCTTGCCTTTGATACCATTTATGCCGAGGGACAGCGGCGGTACGTCGAGTCGCTTTCTGCGTACGCGCGGCAGTTTCTGGGGGTGATGGAAAAGCCGGATGTCGATTTTATCGACGGCCTTTCTCCCGCGATATCGATCGAACAGAAAACAACGCACCGGAATCCGCGCTCCACGGTGGGGACTGTTACCGAAATTTACGATTATCTCCGCCTGCTGTTTGCGCGCATCGGCGTGCCATACTGTCATCAATGCGGCAAAAAAATATCGTCCCAGTCTGTCGATCAAATCGTGGAGTCGCTGTTGACGAACGAGTCGGGGGCGAAGATTCAGATAATGGCGCCGGTGGTGCGCGGGCGGAAGGGTGAGCACGAAGACAGGTTTGGCGCCGCGCGGAAAAATGGATTTTCCCGTGTCCGTATCGACGGGGAAGTTCGCACCCTCGACGAGGAAATAAAGCTCGATAAAAATAAAAAGCACGATATCGAAGTGGTTGTCGACCGTATCGTGCTGAAGGACGGTATCCGCACGCGGCTGGCCGATTCCGTGGAAACCGCGATAGATCTCGCCGACGGGCTGTTGATTGTCGATGTCAACGGCGAAGAGCGCCTTTACTCGACGAAGCTTTCATGCCCCGACTGCGGCATTTCAATCCCCGAGCTTTCGCCGCGCATGTTTTCGTTCAACAGCCCCTACGGTGCGTGCCCCAGATGCAGCGGCCTGGGCTATATCTTGCAATTCGATCCCGAGCTGATAGTCGGCGATCCGGAGAAATCCCTCTATGGCGGCGCGCTCGAGGTGTGGGGCAAAACGACCAGCTACTGGTATGTTGAACAGATAAAAACGCTCGAGAAAAATTTCAGTTTCGACGCGGATACCCCGTGGCGCAAGCTCCCGCAGAAGATTAAGGACGTGATTTTGTACGGGTCGGGAAAGACGCGCATCAATTATAATATCAAACGTTCGGACGCCGAGTTCAGGTTTTCGCGTAAATTCGAGGGTGTTATTCCGAACCTCGAACGCAGGTATCTCGAAACGAAGTCGGAGGAAATGCGCGAATGGATGGAGCGCTTCATGACCAACCGCGTGTGCGAGACATGCGGCGGAAGGCGGCTTCGCCCTGAAAGCCTCGCCGTTCGGGTTGCGGATACGTCGATTGACCGGGTGACGTCGTATTCAATCAAGGATGCGCACCGCTTCTTCGAATCCATTACGTTGAACGACACCGAGTTGAAGATTGCCGCGCAGATCCTCAAAGAAATCCGCGCGCGGCTGACGTTTCTCGCCGATGTGGGCATTGAGTATCTTACGCTCGACCGCGCCACGGGCAGCCTGTCGGGCGGTGAGGCCCAGCGAATACGGCTTGCCACGCAGATAGGATCGAGCCTGATGGGCGTGCTATATATACTCGACGAACCCAGCATCGGCCTTCACCAGCGCGACAACAGGAAACTGCTCGCGACGTTGAAATATCTCCGCGATCTCGGAAATACGGTCATCGTTGTTGAGCACGATGAGGAAACTATCCGCGAAGCCGATTACGTTGTCGACCTCGGCCCCGGCGCCGGGCTGGACGGCGGCTATGTCGTTGCGGCGGGCACTCCCGATGAGATAACGCAAAATTCAAAATCTCTCACGGGCAGATATCTCTCCGGCAGCCTTGTCATTCCGTTTCCTTTGCGCAGGCGCGAGCCGACCGGCTATATTGAGCTGAAGGGCGCGAAGGAGAACAATCTTAAAAGTGTAAATGTGAAGTTTCCGCTCGGGGTGCTGACGTGCATCACCGGCGTTTCAGGCTCGGGGAAATCGACGCTGGTGATCGAGATCCTCTACAGGGCGTTGTCGTCGCTGCTGATGAAGTCGAAGCAGTATCCGGGCGCGTTCGATGCGATACGCGGCACGGAGCTTGTCGACAAGGTTATCGATATCGATCAATCGCCAATCGGCCGCACGCCGAGGTCGAATCCGGCCACGTATACCGGCCTGTTTACGCCGATCCGCGAGCTTTTCGCGAAGCTGCCCGAATCGAAAGTGCGCGGCTACAGGCCGGGGCGTTTTTCGTTCAATGTTTCCGGCGGCCGGTGTGAAAGCTGCGAGGGCGACGGCATCAAAAGGATCGAGATGCATTTCCTGCCCGACGTATACGTCACCTGCGAGGTCTGCAAGGGCAGGCGTTACAACCATGAAACCCTCGAGGTGCGTTACAAAGGAAAGAATATATTCGAAGTGCTCGATATGACGGTCGAGGAGGCGCTCGAGTTTTTCGAGAACATTCCCGCGGTTCACGCAAAGCTGGACACACTGCACAGGGTAGGGCTCGGCTACATCAAGCTGGGCCAGCCCGCAACCACTCTTTCGGGCGGCGAGGCGCAGCGTGTGAAGCTTTCAACCGAGCTGTCGAAGCGTGCGACGGGCAGGACCGTATACATACTCGACGAACCGACCACGGGGCTTCATTTTGCCGATATCCAGAAGCTGCTTGAGGTGCTGGCGTGTCTTGTCGAGAAGGGCAACACCGTTATCGTTATCGAACATAATCTCGATGTGATTAAAAACGCCGACTGGATCATCGATCTCGGCCCCGAAGGC
>DHPI01000029.1:11716-12131 GCA_002407865.1 Spirochaetia bacterium UBA5368 | reverse complement strand
CATCGATCTCGGCCCCGAAGGCGGCGATGACGGCGGCCGCGTTATCGCGGAAGGAACGCCGGAACAGGTTGCCGCGAATAAAAATTCCCATACCGGCAAATTTCTGAAATCTGTCTTGAAAAAATAGCGACATAAGACGATAATTGAATGAGGCTTCCTCCGTGGCCACGCCGCCGGGCGGTGGATAGCCGGTTTCGGATGGCGGTGTGCGGGCGCCGTCTGTAGCATTAATATTCGGGCGCTGCATGCATGGTGCGGCGGTGTCCGGCAGATCAACCGGAAAATGAAATGAAAAAATCAACCTCTGCCGCGATGTATCTGATTTTGTGTGTGGTATGCGTTTTTCTCGATGTTTCATATGCGTATCCGCAGTCGCGCGACCTGGCCCGTTTCGAGCAGGCAAAATCCTATTTCG
>DHPI01000029.1:7366-11621 GCA_002407865.1 Spirochaetia bacterium UBA5368 | reverse complement strand
CAGGCAAAATCCTATTTCAGGCAGGGCGTCACCTATTTCAACACCATGCAGTATCTCGCGTCGGTCGAGTTTTTCAGAAAGGCGGTATCGCATTATCCTGATTACTACACCGCCCGTGAGTACCTTGCCCGCGCCTACAGGCTGGCCGGCTTCAAAGACGAGGCACTTGCGGAATGGGAGTATCTTGCCAGCGTAAATGAAAATAATGTCATGGTGCAAAGCAAAGTCGATTCCCTGCGCTTCCGGGACGGATATCAGGCCGGCCCCGTTTCGTTTGGAGAGTTTGTTCTTTCGCAGGAATTCGTATCGTCCGACATGAAGCGCTACAGGTTTCCCGCGCCGACGGATGTTGCGGTTGACGACGACAAGAACGTGTATCTTACGTCGTTTTCTACGGGAAAACTGATTAAATTCGATCCTAACAGGGAAGGGCTCGCGGTATACAGCCCGACGTTGAACGGCAAGCTTTATGGCATTGATTACCATAATAAAAAACTCGCGGTCAGCGATTTCAAGAATGACGCCGTCTACATTATGAATACGATACCGAAGGTGCTGTCGGAATTCGGATCTTCGGGAAGCGGCGAAGGCCAGTTCCACGGCCCGGAAGGCGTGTGTTTCGGCAGGGACGGCAGCATCTATGTCGTTGATTCGGGAAATCACCGCGTTCAGAAGTTCGATGCCGGTGGACGGTACATTCTGACGATAGGCTCGCTGGGCGAATACGAGGGCCAGCTGCGGAATCCGACGGATTGCGCCGTGGACGGCGCTACCGTGTATGTGACGGACAGCGGCAACAACAGGATCGCGTGTTTCGACGATTCGGGCAATTTTCTGAAAAATATTTCGGTGCAAAACTCACGTCAGCTCAGGAGTGTTGGCGTCTATAACGGGAACCTTCTCCTGTCCGATGAATACGCGGGATGCATGATGTACGATATGCACAGCGAGAGCGCGCAGGCGTTTAAAACATGGGAGAACGGCAACAGGAAATTTGCGCGTCTTTTTTCGGCCTGCGTCGACAGGGATAATTATCTCTACTGTCTCGATTACAACATGGAGCGTCTGCTCGTGTTTTCAACGATTCAGCAGCGTTATACGAATTTCGATGTCAACATCACATCGGTCGATACCGGAAAATATCCCGTGACGGCGTTTTATATGACGGTGCGTGACCGCAGCGGCGCTCCCGTATACGGCCTTACCCGCGACAATTTCTCGATTACCGAGGATGGAGCGCGAATTTCCGGCATATATACGGATTATTTGAGGGATTTACACGCGTCGTCATCGATCGTGCTTTGCGTCGATCGCTCGAACAAGATGCGCGCCTACCACAATGACGTTCCGTGGGCAGCCGAATTTATTCTGAAAAAGATGCGCAAAAACGACAGGCTGAAAGTGGCCGGATTCAACAGCGATTACCGCATCGATAACGATTTCGACTGGAGCAGGCGGCGGGCGCTGCGTGCTCTGAAAAAATACGACTATGACGAGGGCAGAAACGTGGGCAAGGCGCTTTACAATTCGCTGAGCGAGCTTCTGCCCAAAACAAACCGCAGGGCGATTGTGCTTATATCCGACGGCAGCGCCGACGGCTCGTCGTTTACGCAATATACGCCGAAGAATATCATCGAATATGCGCGCGGTCATTGTATCCCAATTTACGTGATATCGTTCAGGGGAAAAAGCGCCATACTTGAAAAAATAGCGAGAGATACCGGCGGCGATATCATCATGGCCTCGGAAATGGATTCGCTTCGGGGAATATACGACAGAATAAGAAATGCTGAAGAATACCGCTATGTTCTCGTCTACTCCACGTTCAAGGCGCCATCGCTGAAGGGCTGGTGGTCCGATGTGAAAATTGAGGTGAATTATAAAGGCCAGAAGGGCCTGGAATGGGGCGGCTATTTTGTACCGTAGGAAAATCGACAATCACGTTGTGGTGCGCCGAAGGATGTGCGAATCGCTTGCGCGCGGCGGCATTTATTCGAGTGCGGTGCTCGACGCCATGTTGAAAGTGCCACGGCACCTTTTTGTGTCGGAGGCGCTTCGCTACCGCGCGTACGAGGATACCTCGCTGCCGATAGGATTCAGCCAGACCATATCCAAGCCATCCACCGTCGCGAAAATGCTGCAATCGTTGAACCTCTGCGGCGATGAGCGCGTACTTGAAATCGGCACCGGCTCGGGATACCAGAGCGCCGTCCTCGCGGAGATGGTGGCGCAGGTGGTGTCCACGGAGCGGGTGGAGCATTTGTTTAAAAGGGCGCAGGAGCTTTTGTTGTTCACGCTGAACTATAGAAATATCATCACGATCCACACCGATGGTTTTCCGGCAGACGGCCTGTTCGACGCGATTGTCGTGTCGGCGGGCGCGCATATCCTCCCGGAAGAATTGTTCTCGCTTCTCGCCGACGGCGGCACCATGGTAATACCCCTTGGCGGCGAACGGGAGCACCGAATTACGAGATTCATGAAGAAGAACGGCCGTATCGTGGAGGATGATCTCGGCGAAGCGCTGTTTGTGCCGCTCATCCGCGGAGGTTCGGCCGCCGTGCAGGAGTGACGCTCTGTTTTATGCCGAAAGAAGGGTGTCCTTAAACCATTGCAGCGTTTTTTTAAACTGCGTTTCACCGCCCGCGTCATTCCCGTCGTCGGGATATACCTCAACGGTTTTTTCGCATAACAGGTGATTGAAAAGCGCGAACACGCATTGCGGAGGCGAGTACGAATCCCTGAATCCGACGGTCACGAGCGTTGCGCACTTGATGTTATCGCTGAAATTGAGCGCGTCGAAATATGTGAGGTTTTTCTTGATAAGCTTCTTTTTATTTCTGTGCATGTCGAGGAATGCGTTGATTTCATTGCTGCCGTCCGAACACGATATATTCTGGCTGAGCGAAAGGTGGCAGAACGACGGTGTGTCGAGCACCAGCGATCCGATCCTGCCGCTCGTGGCGGCGGCGAACACGGCCGCCGCCGAGCCGAGCCCCTTGCCGAGCATCCCCATGGCGCTGCAGTCGAGCTTCGTGTTAAGCCGCAGCATGTCGAGGGCCCTGTATGCGTCGAGATAGATGCCGCGCAAATAATACGATTCTATGTCGATGATGTTTTCAATCATGAATCCCGGCGATTTTGGCTCTTCCTTTGCGGCTGCGGCGGGCAAAGCCGTGTGTCCGCGTAACGTAAGAAAAAAATACGCGAAGGTGTCGTCGAGCGTAAACCTGGCATACGGATTCGGCTTGTTGTAGTCGGGCAGTATTACTATTACCTTCGGTTTTTTTGTGTAAACCGGCACGTAGAGCTCGCCCTGTATTTTCGTGTGGCCGAAACTCCTGTACGATATGCTGTGCGTATCAAATGACGCCTTGGATTTTTCCGAGCCGTCGTAGGCGGGTTCCATGGGAATCTTTTTCAATTCATTGATCGAACGTTCCCAGAAGTCATTGAAATCCTTCTCCCTGTCGAAGGGAGGGAGATTCAGAAAGAACCTGTCGAAATCGCCGGTTACCGTCATACTGGTGATCCTTACATGCCCGTTAGTTTATACAGAAAGTAATAGTTATAGTACAACAGTACATATAGCAGCGTAATTATAATACCGGCGCATGCGATAACAAGCATGCATGCGGCAATGACCGTAAGGGGCTTTACGCCGATGCGCCGGAGTATCTCGGCGGCCGAGAATCCATCTTTCCGCAGTATATATATCCTTCGCGCAAGGAGAAGCGCAAATATTGAAATGATGACGATCCAGAACAGGTCTTTCATTATGTAATTGAACGCGGCGGTATGCGACACCGCGAATTTCGACAGCGGATAAATCAGAAGGTCCATAAGAACGGTCGAGAGGACGGCTATTGCGAGAATAAACGAACAGAGCGTAATTGTCTCGCGTATCCTGTCGCGAGGTTTCATCCGCTCAAACGAATTTCCAGATGCCATGCGATACCCTTCCCGTATTTTAATTGCCAGCCGGGCTTCTTTTTATTACGTTTCCCCCGGGTGTCGATTCTTTTTTTTGGGCCGGGGGAGGATTATTCCTTGTTGGCGCATTTTTATGTTCGTCGGCAGAATCCTTACGATCATCGCTTACGAGGGTGGAATTATTATTCTCATCCGGCGGAATGGATGATGACGCGTCGATGGCTCCTTTTTTATCCGCCGATTTCGGTGAGTGTGCCGCCTTTCGCGGAGTTGCCGGCACATTTCCCGTCGTGTTGATCTCTTTATCGTCCGGCTTTACGCC
>DHPI01000029.1:5831-7195 GCA_002407865.1 Spirochaetia bacterium UBA5368 | reverse complement strand
GCTTTCTGTACCGAGGGATTCGGATCGAAATCCCTTTTGTATTTTAAAATGTCGATGCTTCTTCGGTCTTTCATTTCGCGCAGCAGCTTTATGGCGCGAAGGCGCACCATGGAATTATCGCTCTTGAGCGAATCGAACAACCGCGGCAGCGCCCTTTCGTCGCCCAGCTTTGCGAGGGCTGCCGTACAGTACATCTGCAGGTTGTAGTATTCCTTTTTTTTCTTGAAGGGGTAGGTGTCAATTATTTCGAGTACGTTTTCAAGTTCACTCGCGGCTTCGCGTATGCCGAGATGAGATAGCGAATTGGCCGCGTATGCCCTCATGTCCTTATCCTCATCATCGTCCTTTAAAATCTGCAACAGAAAATCCTTCGATTCCGCGCCGCCCGCCTTTCCAAGAAACAGCACCAGCGTTTGCCGAATATTTTTGGTCGTCCGCATGTCCTTTATCGACGCTTTTGCAAATTCGTTCATTTCAGATGTCCTGAACTCTCCCAGCGTTTGAATAAGGGCATCGGTGAAATTCGAATCCTTCGAGAGGTCTTGTTCCTTCAACTTTTTAATGAGCAGGTCTTTCGATCCGGTGGCGTTGATGTTTTTCAGGCCGTTTACCGCCGCGATGCGCACGTCCTCCGACAAATTGTCGACATGCGTTTTCATGCCACCTTCCGCGGCTGTCAGCTTCATTTCACCCGCGACGGTTATCGCTTTAACCAGTACTTCCGAGTCGTTTTCTTCATTAATCGCTTTTACTACAAGGTTTCCGAGCTTGTTTTTCACCGATGTGTCCTTTACCGTGAGAATCTGGTTAAGGGCGTCGCGCCGGTCCTTGGCGATACCGTAGAGCAGCGTTTTTTCGATCCATTCGGACAACTTTTTCTCGTTCTCGACCTGCTTCTGCTTTCTTTCCTCTTCAGTAGGCTTTTTCGTTTTTTGCGGCGACTCGGGCGGCTTTGCCGGTGATGCCGGCCTGTTCTTTTCCACGGGAACCGCCGGTGTCGCGGGCGCTTTTTTTTGCGTGCTTTGCCCGTATACAAGCGGCAGGCCGCTGACAATGAAAACGAAGATTGCGCAAAGAACGCCATACGATGTCCGCCGTAACGCTATGCGCAATTGTACAGCCTGTGATGATACGTGCATGGTACTCTCTTTACTATAATGAATAACTATTTCCGCGACCGACTCCCGGCCGCCAGCGCCGGGGTGATAGAACCACCCTTATGCGTACTGTAGCCGATATTATTATCGGAGTAAATACAAATTTTATTCAAAATAAGCGCTTTGCGCCGGTGAAGGGCGATTTTTATTTGCACTTGACATATTGCCTTGTTGCCGTAGTATTCGCTGTGCAGTATCTTATCAATG
>DHPI01000029.1:4971-5710 GCA_002407865.1 Spirochaetia bacterium UBA5368 | reverse complement strand
TCGCTGTGCAGTATCTTATCAATGCGTTGATACACGCTGAATAAATGGAGCTTTCTGCCTATGAAGAGTCGTACGGTGAAAATTATACTGCTTGGCGTTTTTCTCCTGGCGGGGTGGCGCACGGACGCCGGTGCAGCCGGGCGCTATGCAATGATTACGTTGTCAGGCTCTGTGAATCCGATAATAGCCGAATTTATCGTAAAATCGATCGATGACGCCAACCGCCAGAAGATGCAGTTCATCGTCATTCAGCTCGATACTCCGGGCGGGCTAATGAATTCGATGCGTGAGATAATCAAGTCGATCCTGTCATCGGAGATTCCCGTCATTGTGTACACGGCGCCGAAGGGGGCGCAGGCCGCGTCGGCCGGAGGATATATCATGCTGTCGGCGCATGTCGCAGCTATGGCGCCCGGTACGGAGATTGGCGCGATGCATCCGGTAAGCCCGTTCCTGAATTTCGGCCAGAAGGATGAAAAGGGCAAGCCGCTGGATAATATCATGGAAAAAAAGGTGCTCAACGACACCGTTGCCTACGGTAAAAGCCTTGCGCAAAAAAGAAAACGAAACGTGGGCTGGACGGTGAGGGCTATCAAAGACGCAGTATCGAGCACATATATCGAGGCGTATAATGCCGGCGTTATCGACCTTATAGCGGAAGATACCAACGATCTTCTTTCGAAGTTGAACGGGCGAAAGGTTGATGTGGACGGGCGCGTCGTAACGCTGAATACGATAG
>DHPI01000029.1:4321-4855 GCA_002407865.1 Spirochaetia bacterium UBA5368 | reverse complement strand
AGGGCGCGACGCCGGCGGTTTTTGTCATGGACTGGAAGCAGCGGATGCTGAATTTCGTTGCCGATCCGCAGATTGTGTTTCTGCTGTTTGTCATCGCAATTGCGGGTATCGCCATCGAGATAAAAAGCCCGGGGTTGATTGTGCCGGGCGTCGTAGGGGCACTATCGCTATTCATTTTTCTTATGGCAGTGCGGGTACTCCCGATAAATATTGCGGGGCTCGCCCTGATAGTCCTTGCGATCGTGTTGTTCGTACTTGAGTTGAAAGTGCAGAGTTTTGGCCTGCTTGCTATCGGGGGCATTCTCTCGTTCGTGTTCGGTTCCATGATTCTTTTCGATTCCCCGCTTCCCGGAGGTCAGGTTCCCATGAGTTCGATAGTCGGCGTTGTGATATTTCTGCTGGCATTCTTCTTTGTGGTTGTACGCGCCGTTATAAAGGTGCATCGAGGCCAGGTGACAACCGGCGTGGAAGGGCTTATCGGTGAAAAAGGTGTTGCGCTCAGGGATTTTAATAAACACGGAAAGGTGTTCGTTC
>DHPI01000029.1:1972-4165 GCA_002407865.1 Spirochaetia bacterium UBA5368 | reverse complement strand
TCGTTCACGGGGAGATATGGAACGCCGTTTCGGACGATGAAATACATCGGGACGACGCCGTGACGGTAACGGAAGTTTCCGGCATGGTGCTTACCGTAAGGAAATAACGGCGCGAGGACGCGCTGATGAATTCAGGGCGGAAGCGCTTCCGCCCCGCATATACAAAAGGAGGAATAAAATGTTCGAAGTTTTCCCAACTATAATTATTTTGCTCGTGCTGTTGATAATATCATCCATTAAAATCGTCAAGGAATACGAAAGGGCTGTCGTGTTCAGGCTGGGGCGTCTTTTGAAGATGTCGAAGGGCCCCGGAATTATCATAATTATTCCCGTGATAGATAAGTGGGTGAGGGTAAGCCTGCGGCTTGTGGCGATGGATATCCCGCCCCAGGACGTGATTACCCGTGATAACGTATCGGTCAAGGTGAACGCGGTCGTGTATTTCAGGGTTGTCGAACCAAACAGGGCTATCTCCGAGGTAGAGGATTACCTGTACGCCACATCGCAGCTTGCACAGACAACGCTTCGAAGCATTCTCGGCCAGGCCGATCTCGATCACCTGTTGGCCGATCGTGACCGCATCAATTCCGAGCTCCAGGATGTGCTCGATGCACACACCGATCCGTGGGGCATCAAGGTGTCGTCGGTTGAAGTGAAACATGTCGACCTTCCGCAGGAAATGCAGCGCGCCATGGCGAAACAGGCTGAAGCCGAGCGCGAGCGGCGGGCGAAGGTCATCAACGCCGAGGGAGAATTCCAGGCCGCGGCGAAACTGATTGAGGCGGCGTCGCTCATGGAATCGCATCCGATAGCCCTTCAACTGCGCTATTTGCAGACCCTGCGCGAGGTGGCCACGGAAAACAATTCCACAACGCTCTTTCCCATTCCGATCGATCTGTTGCGGCCTTTTTTCGAAAAGAAGTAGACAGCAAACCATGTTGAAATGAGCAAGGGCGGGATTGCGAAATCCCGCCCTTGTATAAGAACAGTGTTTTATTCTATCAGCTTTTTCAGCCTGTTGAGTTCGTTGATCGCGTCAAGCGGCGTGATGCCGTCGATGTCGATATTCCTGATAGCCTGAATGACAACGTGATTTGCGGCGTTGAAGATTTCAAGCTGTTCCGACGAGCGTTCCGCGTCGGCCTCCTTCTTTGCCGACGAGCCGCGTGATGTCTTTTCGAGCTTCTCAAGTATGCGCGTTGCGCGCGCGGTGATTTCTTTCGGGATGCCGGCTAACTTCGCGACGTGGATGCCGTACGACTTGTCGGCGGCGCCGGGGGCGACCCTGTGCAGAAAATCCACCCCGCTCATATGCTCCTTTACGAGCACGTTGCAGTTAATAATGCCTTTTTTATCCCCCAGTTCGGTAAGCTCGTGGTAGTGCGTGGCAAAAAGAGTTCTGCATCCTAAACGACCCTTGTCGTTAATATATTCTATGACAGACCAGGCAATGGACAAACCATCATAGGTGCTTGTCCCACGTCCGATTTCATCCAGTATTAANNGGTAAGCTCGTGGTAGTGCGTGGCGAACAGCGTCTTTGCCTTTACATAACGGAGAATATATTCGACAACCGCCCATGCGATAGAAAGGCCGTCGAATGTGCTTGTGCCCCGCCCGACCTCGTCCATCACGATGAGGCTTTTCGACGTGGCATTGTTGAGGATGACCGCCGTTTCGTTCATCTCCACAAGGAACGTCGATTCCCCGCGCGAAATGTTGTCCGACGCGCCGATGCGCGTGAAGATGCGGTCCACCGGCGAAAGGTCGGCCGACGACGCCGGCACGAACGATCCGATTTGCGCCATAAGCTGAATGATCGCCGCCATACGGATGTACGTTGACTTCCCCGACATGTTAGGGCCGGTAATCAGCATAATGACGCGTTCGTCGCTGTCGAGTTGCACGTCGTTGGGGATGAACACTTCCTTCGTATAATAGCGTTCGACCATCGGGTGGCGGCCGTCTTTGATGTCGGTCCGGTTGACGTCATTGAAATGCGGCCGCACGTATTTGTTCTCAACGGCCGCGCGCGACAGTGAGCAGAAATAATCGGTTTCGGCTATCGCCGACGCTGCCTTTTGCAGTTCGTCTTTATAGGAAAGAATGTCGGCAAGGAGCTTTATAATCTCCTCGTTCTCAATATGGGTGATTTTGTCCGATGCGTGCAGTATGTCGGTCTCGAATTTTTGC
>DHPI01000029.1:435-1869 GCA_002407865.1 Spirochaetia bacterium UBA5368 | reverse complement strand
TTTCGGTTGTGTAACGTTCGCCGCTTACAAGCGTCTGTTTGCGGTAATACTCGGCGGGTACTTTCGCGGTCTGACCCTTGCTGACCTCTATGTAATAACCGAGTATTTTATTGTATTTCACCTTGAGCGTGGGGATTCCCAGTTTCTGCTTTTCCTCCTCCTGGTACGAAAGTATCCACGCCCGTGCGTCTTTTTTTAAATCGTACAGCCTGTCAAGCTCTGCGCTGTAACCGGGGCGGATCACCCTGCCATGCTCCGGACTGAGCGCCGGATTGTCTGCGATTACGGCGGCTATCCGCGCGGCGAGCGGATCAGGATCGCCGATCATCGACGCGAGGCGTTCGCACGGTTCGAATTGCTGTTCGGCAAGAATGCCCCGGATTGCGGACGCGGCTGCGATCGATTCCCTGAGTGCGATAAAATCCGTGGGATTATATCTTCCGATGTGGAACCGGGACAACAGCCGCTCCATGTCGAATATCTTTTCCATCTCCGTTTGCACGCGCTGTAAAAGCTCGCCGTGATCGCAGAGGTGCTGCACCATGTCGAGGCGCTTTTCTATAAGCTCCGGATTCGTCAGCGGTTGCAGAATGTTCCGGTCAAGCAGTCTTCTGCCCATCGCCGTGCTTGTGCGGTTGAGCACGGAAAACAGCGTTCGCTGTTTTGTGCCGTCGAGCTGGTTTTTTACCAGTTCAAGACTGGCGATGGTCGCTTCGTCGAGCATCATAAATTCGGACGATACGATCCGCTGCGGATATTTTAAATGTTCGATCGTTTTCTTCTGCGTGTCGCGGAGGTACTCAAGTATGGAGCCCGCGGCAAGCAGCTCAATGTCAGTTGTGATCCCGAGCCCTCTGACCGACGCGAGATTAAAGACGTCGGCAATTGTCGAGGTGAGGTAATCGGTATCGTACAGCCACTCGTTGATTTTGCTGACCGGTATCGACCGCGCGGCAACGGCCTGGGCGTACTGTGCGTCATCCGGCACGCCGTCCACCTTTAGTATCATTTCACGGGGGTTGAAGCGTGTCAGCTCGCCTCGGAACACATCGAGCGATCGTTCGATCGACGAGAGGTAAAAATCGCCGGTCGAGATATCGATGAAGGCCAGGCCGATGCTTTCGGCGCCGATAACGGCTGACGCGAGAAAGTTGTTGTCGTCGGATTGAAGGAGGTTCTGCTCCACGATGGTGCCGGGCGTCACCACCCGGACCACGTCGCGACGCACCACGGTTCCCGATGACGGCGCCGCCTCCATCTGTTCGCAGATGACGACGCGGTAGCCGGCCTTGATGAGCCGCGCCACATAGCTGTCGGCGGCGTGGTACGGTATGCCGCACATGGGTATGTCATTCTGCCTGGACGTGAGGGCGATATCGAGTATCTTCGAAGCGGTATGCGCGTCGTCGAAGAACATCTCGTAAAAGTCGCCGA
>DHPI01000029.1:148-297 GCA_002407865.1 Spirochaetia bacterium UBA5368 | reverse complement strand
GAACATCTCGTAAAAGTCGCCGAGCCTGAAAAAAAGAATGTCGTCAGGATAGTTTTTCTTTATCTCCAGGTACTGGCGCATCATTGGCGTGAGCCGTACATCCATTGTCATTCTCCATATATGTAATGTCGGTGCTCGTCCTTTTTTAT
>DHPI01000029.1:0-137 GCA_002407865.1 Spirochaetia bacterium UBA5368 | reverse complement strand
TCCCCCCCCAGCCGTATCTTCATCGGAAGCGCCGATTCGGATGTGGTGTGCCGGCCGACATACAGCATGTACCGGCGCCCGATCCGTATCAGTTCTACCGGGAAAAATTCTTTCTGTATGATGGTGCGTATTTTCGC
>DHPI01000010.1:64511-83899 GCA_002407865.1 Spirochaetia bacterium UBA5368 | reverse complement strand
GCATCGTACTCCCTCCTTCGTTGTTGTTTGCTGATTACAACCATGGTAGGTTTACGATGCTTTTTCTACATCTTTTTTACACACTCAACTGGACGTGACCCATGCCATGCCTCGCAACCTCGCAATGTACGTACAATAGTAAAAATTTTGTTGACAAAAAATGGCCTTTTTCAGATATTATACTGCCACTGCGCCCACGTAGCTCAGTCGGTAGAGCATTTGCATGGTAAGCAAAAGGTCACCAGTTCGATTCTGGTCGTGGGCTCATGTAGAAAGTCCCGTATCCTGTAAAAACAGAACGTGGAAACCTCGAACTGTCTCTCCGTGGGATGGGTGGTTTTTTATTAATAAGTGCTTGACCTGTATCGGGCAGCTAATATTTTGCTCGTATTTAATCTATCAGTTATAAGGTAACGGTATGCGAGATATAATTTTATTGTCATGTAAGGAATGCAAAAACAGAAATTATTCACTGACAAAAAATAAAAAGACTCAGACTGGAAAGCTTGAAATCAAGAAGTATTGCAAGTTCTGTGACAAGCATACCCTGCACAGGGAAACCAAGGCATAGTTTTTCCGATTATATCAGTGAAATACAGGTGACGCCGTGTTTGACAAAACAAAAACATTTGTGCGGGAAGCACGCGATGAATTAAAGAAGGTAACATGGCCCGACAGGGATGAGGTAACCAGCTTTACCGTGGTTGTCATTGTGGCGGTCATTATTGTATCAATATTTTTGTGGTTTGTTGATACGGCCTTAATGTCTATAATAAAATTGGTGATAAGTTAAATATGGCGAAAGACTGGTACGTAATCCACACATATTCGGGGCACGAAAACAAGGTGAAACTTGCGCTTGAAAAGAAGGCGCAAAACCTTTCCATGGAAGATAAAATCATCCAGATAAAGGTCCCGACGGTTGAAGTACCGGAGATAAAAGACGGGAAAAAGCGCATCAAGTCGCGTAAGTTTTTTCCTGGATATGTGCTTATCGAAATGGAACTTGACGATGATACGTGGCTTGCGGTGAAGAATACGCCCGGTGTGACAAACTTTGTCGGCGCGTATGGAACGAATAAGCCGAAACCGCTTACGAAGAATGAGGTCAATGCGCTCTTCGATCAGATGGGAGAGCAAAAGGCGAAAGAAAAGGTGTCCGCAGTTATGGATTTTTCAGTGGGCGAACACGTGAAGGTTATAGACGGCCCTTTTAATAATTTCAGCGGAGTAATTGAGGAAGTATATCCGGAAAAAGGCAGACTCAGGGTCAAGGTTGAAATATTCGGCAGGGGTACGCCTGTCGAGCTTGATTTTCTTCAGGTGGGAAAAATCTGAAGCGTCATTATCATAAAGTCGCGGGTTGTAATAGAAATTTATTGGATGCAGGGTAAAAGCAATGGCACCGAAACCAAAAGGAAAAAAGAAAAAAATAGTAACGCAAATAAAATTGCAGATAACCGGCGGAAAGGCGAATCCCGCTCCTCCGGTCGGTCCGGCTCTTGGTCAGCACGGCCTCAATATTATGGAATTTTGCAAGGCCTTTAACGAGAGGACGAAAGACCAGGAGGGGACAATTCTTCCTGTGGTCATCTCGGTTTATGAGGACAGGTCATATACATTTATTATTAAAACTCCTCCGGCGTCGGTGCTTATACGAAAGGCCCTGAATCTGGAGAAAGGATCGAGCGAGCCGAACAAAACGAAGGTCGGTAAATTGACGCGCACACAGATCGAGGAGATTGCGAAGATTAAAATGCCCGATCTGAACGCCAATGATATCAATGCGGCGATGAACATTGTGGCGGGCACTGCCCGTTCGATGGGTGTGGAGGTTGCCGATTAGCGGGCAATCAGTAAAATGTTCCCCGACGGCACACCGCCGGTTGCGAAACGAAATGATTGTATTATGAGGTAACGAGGAAAGACAATGAAACACGGAAAAAGAGCAACAGACGCAAAGGCCAAGGTGAAAAGAGACGAGCTCTATGATATAGAACAAGCGGTATCCTTGATGCACGAGTTGAAATTTGCCAAGTTCGACGAGACTGTCGAGGCGTCGATCAAGCTTGTTCATAAGAGCTATCAGAACGTACGGGGCTCGGTTTCTCTTCCGCACGGAACCGGTAAGCAGGTGAAAGTGCTTGTTATCTGCAAGGGCGATAAGCAAAAAGAGGCGCTCGATGCCGGAGCGGATTTTGTCGGAGCGGAAGACGTGATTGAAAAGATCAAGGGCGGCTGGATTGATTACCAGGCTGTTGTCGCGACGCCGGATATGATGAAGGAAGTCGGCAAGCTCGGTCCGGTTCTTGGCAAGAAAGGTCTTATGCCGAAACCGAAAGCAGGAACCGTTACCGATGACGTAAAGGGTATTATTAAAGAACTCAAGGGCGGACGCGTGGAGTATAAGGCGGATAAAAGCGGTGTTGTGCATATAGGCGTTGGGAAAATGTCCTTTGAAAAGACAGCGATCGTGGAAAACATCAAATCGTTTTATGCCCAGATAGTAAAAGACAAGCCGTCTGATGCAAAGGGTAATTATATTAAGTCGCTCTATATCTGCTCCACGATGGGCCCCGGAATAAAAATCAATCATAAGGGGATTGAACGGTAATGGTAAAGCAATATAAAATCGATGAAGTCGGCAAGTTAACCGAGAAACTCAAGCAGAAGGGTAATATAATTCTGACAAATTATTCAGGTGTTAAGGTAAAAGACCTCAGCGAATTGCGCAGAAAAATCAGCGCAAAAGGGGCTGATTATAAGGTAGTAAAAAATAATCTCTTCCGCAGGGCGTTGAAAGATACCGGCACGGTTCAGATTGACGAATACCTCAAAGGGCCTGTCGGCGTCGTGTTTGCCGGGGGCGATGTAAGCGAGGTTGCGAAGGTTTTAAAGGATTTTGGAAAAGAGCAGGAAAAGTTCAGCTTCTCGATAGGTGTTGTAGGAAATATCATATATAATGAAGAACAGATTAAGCGGATTGCCGATCTGCCTTCAAAAGAAGTTTTACTTTCCCAGACGATGTCGCTGTTGAACGGGCCCGCGACAAAGGTGGCGACGGGAGTAAGCCAGGTCATGGCTTCTCTTGCGCGCGGGATAAAGGCTGTTGCGGAAAAGAACGCTCAGTAGAGCTGTTTTTTATAGTATGTACGTGTAAGGGTTTAGGGAGTTTGTGATTTCGGAATTCAGCGTGGTGCTGAGGATATACGCGATTGCAATGCCTTATGTTGCCCTTATAGGTTTTTACGGTAACGATTCCGTATTAACTTGAAACCATTCACTAAGTATAAGGAGTAAAATTATGGCAAAATTATCAGTTGAAGAATTGCTTGAAGCGATTGGCAGCCTTACCCTTATTGAGGCGGCTGACCTTGTAAAGGCGATGGAAGAAAAATTCGGTATTTCCGCCGCGGCGCCTGTCGCAGTTGCAGCGGCTGCCGGCGTTCCTGCAGAAGCAGTTGAGGAAAAAACGGAATTTGATGTTATTCTTACCGGTTTTGGCGACAATAAGATTAATGTCATTAAGGAAGTACGCGCGATTACAGGGCTGGGCCTCAAGGAAGCCAAAGATCTTGTTGAAGCCGGCGGTAAAGCGGTAAAAGAAAAGGTTGCCAAGGCTGAAGCTGAAAAGATAAAAGAGCAGCTTGTTGCTGCTGGCGCTACCGTGGAGATAAAATAAATCTCAACATCATTTATTGTTTTGCATGTAACAAATGTAGTAACAGGTTTCCAATAGGTTTGATTGCGAAGCGGTCAAACCTATTGGTGTCTGGTCTTTATTTTGGGGTTTTGGCTATTATTTTTTGAAATTGGAGCACAGTTGTTATAAATTTAGTGAAGGGATTTTTCTATCCTGTTATCTGTGCGTTTCTGCATGTGCCTGCAAATCGTTAGGTTCTTTACATGATTTTGTCTCTGGAGCGTGCGGACATCCCGTGTGGCGGTGTAGCTGTAAATCTTATCTATTCTAATGGAAAACAAACTGGTAATTAGGGCATAAACTATATGTTGTTATTCCCTCCGTCCGGGGCGGGGGCGGTTGAATTGTCATTGTTACACATTAATTTTGTTAACGTATAAAATTTAATTTAAGTAAGGATAGCCTATCCATGCAAAAAGGAAAAAATGTAGTAAATTTCGGGAAAATAAAAACGAAAATTAACCTTCCAAATTTGATCGAGATTCAGGTTAAATCTTACGAATGGTTTCTTCAGGAAAAAATTGCGCCCGCAAGACGGAAAAATCAGGGACTCCAGGCCGTTTTTGAAGAAGTCTTCCCAATAGAAAGCCCGCATGAGGATGTGGTGCTCGAATTTCTGGATTATGAAATTGGCATGCCCAAGTACTCGGAGGTTGAATGTAAAGAACGAGACGTGACGTACGCGGCGCCGTTGAAGTCGACGATACGCCTTATAAAAAAGGACAGCATGGAAGTCCGAGAGCAGACTGTGTACATGGGCGATATACCGCTTATGACGCCGCGCGGAACCTTCATTATCAATGGCGCGGAGAGGGTTGTTGTAAACCAACTGCATCGTTCCCCCGGAATTTTCTTTTTCTATGAGGAAGCTGAACGCGTATATAACGTTCGTGCTATCCCCGACAGAGGGTCGTGGCTCGAGTTAGAGATGGATGGAAAGGGCTATCTCGTTGCCCGTATCGACCGCAAGAAAAAATTCCCAGTGACGCTTCTGGTTAAAGCGCTGGGGTATGAAACCAATGAAGAAGTCATTGGGCTTTTTTACGATACAAAAATAGTAAAGCTTAACAGCGAAGAAGCCTTCAATTCGCTTATCGGGCGCCGTGTCGCGAAAGATGTTGTGAGCGCCGAAACGGGTGAGGTGATTATCGAAGCCGGCGGAAGAATTAATATCGATATAGTCGACAGGCTGAAAGAAGAAAAAATTAAGGACGTTGCCCTGATAGAGTTCCCGAACAATAAGGACGATGCCTATCTCTATAATTCGCTCGAGCGTGATGAATGCAAAAGCGCCGATGAAGCGATTCTGAAAATTCACTCGATAATGCGCCCCGGCGAACCTTCGAATCTGGAAAACGCGAAAAATGAACTCAATAGGCTCTTTTTTAATCCGAGGACATACAGCCTGGGTTCGGTCGGCAGGTATAAAATAAATAAGAAGTTCGGTTTTGACAACAAAACGATTACGACTGAAGTACTCACAAAAGACGATATTATTCATACAGTAAAATATCTGCTATATCTCATAGCTGAAGCGGATGGCTATTACATAGACGATATCGATCATCTGGGAAACAGAAGGGTCCGATCGGTCGGCGAACTGATCATGAACCAGATCAAGATTGGGTTCCAGAGGATGGAGCGAGTCATCAAGGAGCGCATGACCATCCAGGATCTCGATCAGGTAACACCGCAGGCGCTTATCAGCATTAAGCCGATAACTGCCGTAATTAATGAATTTTTCGGATCGAGCCAGCTTTCTCAGTTTATGGACCAGACAAATCCGCTTGCCGAGCTGACGCATAAGAGGCGTCTTAATGCGCTTGGGCCTGGAGGCCTTTCACGCGAACGCGCCGGATTCGAGGTTCGTGACGTGCATCCGTCGCATTACGGGCGGATGTGCCCTATTGAAACACCGGAAGGCCCGAATATTGGTCTGATTGTATCGATGAGTACATATGCGCGGATTAATGATTATGGATTTTTGGAAACGCCGTACAAGGTTGTGGAAAAGGGCCGATCGACAGACAAGATTGAATACCTGACCGCAGATGAGGAAGATAAGTACTTTATCGCCCAGGCGAATGCCGAGATAGATGATGAGGGTGTTTTTACACGTAACTTGATACCATGTCGTAATATGGGCAATTTCCCGTACAAGAAGCCGAATGAGATTCAGTACATGGACGTTTCTCCATCACAGGTTTTTTCCATATCAACATGTCTTATTCCCTTTCTTGAAAACGACGATGCGAACAGGGCGTTGATGGGATCGAACATGCAGCGCCAGGCGGTTCCGCTGCTGACAGAAGAGGCGCCGCTCGTGGGAACGGGTATTGAGTCGGCTGCCGCGTACGATTCAGGCGTTCTGCTGATTGCCGGGCGCGGGGGCGAGGTGGTATATGCGGACGCGAAGATGGTAAAGGTGAAGGCGAACAACGGTGAAATAGATGAGTATCCGTTGCTGAAATTCAAACGGACCAACCAGGGAAGCTACTTTAATCATACGCCGGCGGTACGGCAGGGGCAGAAAATCAAAGTGGGCGATGTTGTCGCTGATGGTCCGGCAACTGACAGCGGCAGGCTTGCGCTTGGCAAAAATATACTGGTTGCGTTCATGCCGTGGATGGGATATAATTTCGAGGATGCCATACTGATCTCGGAACGCCTGGTAAAAGAAGACGTCTTTACGTCATTGCACGTGGAGCAGTTTGAAATTGAGGCTCGCGAAACGAAACTCGGACGGGAGGTTATTACCCGCGACATCCCGAACCTGAGCGAAAAGGCCTTTCGCGACCTTGATGCGGACGGCGTTGTGCGAATAGGCGCGTATGTCAAGCCTGATGATATTCTTGTCGGCAAGGTAACGCCGAAAGGAGAACAGGACTTGACGCCGGAATACAAGCTGCTGAACTCGATCTTCGGTGAAAAGGCGCGCGAAGTCCGCGACACTTCGCTGAGGGTGCCGAACGGGATTGAAGGCATCGTGCTCGATGTTCGCAGATTTTCTCGCGAAAACGGCGATGAACTCGCTCCCGGTGTCGAGGAGCTTGTGAAGGTCTATATCGCAAGCAAGCGTAAAATATCGGTTGGCGACAAAATGGCGGGGCGTCACGGCAACAAGGGTGTTATTTCAAAGGTCGTTCCCGAATACGATATGCCGTATCTTCCGGATGGAACACCGCTGGATATAGTTCTCAATCCGCTTTCGGTGCCTTCGCGAATGAATATCGGGCAGCTTCTTGAAACGGAGCTTGGCTGGGCCGCGAAAGAGCTCGATATTATAGTGGAGACGCCCATATTTGACGGCGCTACCGAAAGTGATATACGCGAGTACCTGAAAAAGGCCGGATTGCCGGAAGACTCAAAATCTGTTGTGTACGACGGCCGTACGGGAAAGCCGTTCGAAAACCGCGTTATGGTGGGCCAGATTTACATGTTAAAGCTTGCGCATATGGTCGATGACAAGATTCACGCCCGGTCGACAGGCCCGTATTCGCTTGTGACCCAGCAGCCGCTTGGCGGCAAGGCGCAGTTCGGCGGGCAGCGTCTCGGAGAAATGGAGGTGTGGGCGCTCGAGGCGTATGGCGCCGCGTATACGCTTCAGGAGCTTCTTACCGTAAAATCCGACGACATGCTGGGAAGGGCGCGTATATATGAAGCGATTGTAAAAGGCATCAATACCACGACGCCGGGCATTCCCGAGTCGTTCAATGTTCTTGTGCAGGAGTTGCGCGGATTGGCGTTGGATGTGAAGATATACGATGAAATGGGCAACGAGATCAGTCTTTCCGAATGGAGCGAGGGATTTTCAAAGCCCAAACGCAAGATTAAAATCGATACGTTGCAGAATATTTAATTTAAACTAAATTCAAGAAGGGATAACCATGAGGGATTTTAACGATTTTAATTCGATACAAATTAAACTCGCATCACCCGATATGATCAGGGAATGGTCGTACGGGGAGGTGAAAAAACCCGAAACCATAAACTACAGGACATTAAAACCTGAACGTGACGGTTTGTTTTGCGAAAAAATATTTGGAACGACCAAAGAATGGGAATGCTATTGCGGCAAATTCAAGTCCATCCGGTATAAAGGCGTTGTCTGCGACCGCTGCGGCGTCGAGGTGACGCACTATAAAGTGCGGCGTGAAAGGGGCGGGCATATTGAGCTGGCGTGCCCGGTTGCACACATATGGTATTACAGGTCGGTGCCGTCGAGAATGGGACTGCTTTTAAATATGACCGTCAATTCGCTGAAACAAGTGCTTTACTATGAAAAATTTGTTGTTATCGATCCTGGCGAAGCGGAAGTCGAAAATGTAAAAAAAGGCGATATTCTCGACGAAGAGAATTTCAATTTGTATTATGAAAAATATGGTGATACGTTCAACGCGGCGATGGGCGCGGCGGCGATCAAAGAGCTCCTTATTCAGATTGATCTGGATGAGGAATCACGGGAAATGCGCCGCGAAATCCAGGACAAAGAACTGAAGGTCGATAAAAAACTCATTAAGCGTCTTGAGATCGTCGAAGCGTTCAGGGATTCAGGCAACAGGCCCGAGTGGATGATACTGGAGGTGATTCCTGTGATACCTCCGGAGCTCAGGCCGATGGTGCAGCTTGACGGCGGCAGGTTTGCCACATCAGATTTGAACGATCTTTACCGACGGGTGATAAACCGGAATAACCGATTGAAAAGGCTCCTCATGCTCCGTGCGCCCGAAATTATCGTGCGGAATGAAAAGCGCATGCTGCAGGAGGCCGTAGATGCTCTCTTTGACAACAGCAGAAGAAAACGGGCTGTCAAGGGAAAGGGGAATCGCCCCCTGAAGTCCATATCGGATATGCTCAAGGGAAAACAGGGGCGGTTCAGACAAAATCTTCTTGGTAAACGCGTTGATTATTCGGGGCGCTCTGTCATCGTTATTGGCCCTGAACTGAAGCTCTACCAGTGCGGTTTGCCGAAGAAGATGGCCATTGAGCTTTTCAAGCCGTTTATAATGAAACGGCTTGTCGACAAGGATTATGTGCAGAATATTAAATCCGCGAAAAAGATGGTCGAGAATGAAAGGCCGGAGGTATGGGAGGTCCTCGAAGAGGTCATTGCCGAGCACCCGGTGTTGCTGAACCGCGCCCCTACGCTGCACAGGCTCGGGATTCAGGCATTCGAACCCATACTGGTCGAAGGAAAGGCGATCCGGCTGCACCCGCTTGTGTGCCATGCGTACAACGCCGACTTCGACGGAGACCAGATGGCGGTACATGTGCCGCTTTCACCGCGGGCCCAGCTTGAATGCTGGACGCTGATGCTGTCGGCCAACAATCTGCTTTCTCCTGCAAACGGGCAGCCGATTGTTACGCCGACCCAGGATATCGTGCTTGGAATATATTATCTGACGTCGGAAATGCCCGATGCCCCCGGCAAGGGACTGTATTTTGACGATGAAAACGAAATGCTTCGAGCGGTTGATTACGGCCAGATCAACCTTCGTTCTCAAATAAATTATCTCATGGGAGACCAGTTTGTCGAGACGACGCCCGGAAGATTGTTGTTTAACAAATTGCTGCCCGAGGGATATCAGTTTGTCAACAAGATTGTAAACGACAAGGGGCTGTCGGCAATCATCTCAGATATTTTCAGAAAGTACGGACCAACAGCGACGGTCCAGGTGCTCGATGACATTAAGGAAACAGGGTACAGATACGCCACGATCTTTGCGCCGACTATCAGCGTATCGGATATTATTGTGCCGTCTGAAAAGCCGGGCATTATCGCCGAGGCCGACAAGAAGGTCGAGGAAATCGAAAACGAGTACCGGATGGGTTTTATCACCAACGAGGAGCGCTACAACCGCGTTATCAATGTGTGGACAAATACGAATGAAGTTATTGCCGACAAGATGTTCGAGGAGCTTTCGCACAATCAGCGGGGCTATAATCCGATCTATCTGATGGCCCAGTCGGGAGCGCGAGGCAGCAAGCAGCAGATACGACAGCTTGCGGGCATG
This sequence comes from Spirochaetia bacterium UBA5368, assembly GCA_002407865.1. GTDB lineage: Bacteria > Spirochaetota > UBA4802 > UBA4802 > UBA5368 > UBA5368. The sequence continues at coordinate 74,182 of DHPI01000010.1, read as the reverse complement.
CGCGGCCTTATGGCGAAACCGAGCGGCGAAATCATCGACGTTCCCATTCGCGCGAATTTCCGTGAAGGCCTGACGGTTCTGGAATATTTTATCTCGACGAACGGCGCGCGCAAGGGTCTTGCCGATACCGCGCTGAAAACCGCCGACGCCGGTTATCTCACGCGACGACTTGTTGATATCGCGCAGGATGTCGTTATTACTATGGATGATTGCGGCACGACCGTCGGTATCGATACTATACCGCTGAAAGAAGGTGATGAGCTAATCGAACCGCTTGGTTCCCGGGCCCTCGGGCGTACCCTGTTGTACGATCTGATCAATCCGGTAACGGGGGAGGTAATTTGCGGGGCTGATGAAATCATCACCGAGGAGATTGCCACGAAGATTGACGACCTCAATATTGATAGTATCGAGATCAGATCGGGCCTTACATGCGAAGCTCGCCATGGCGTATGCGCAAAATGCTACGGGCGCAATCTCGCGACCGCACGTCCGGTTGACCTCGGCGAAGCGGTCGGCATTATCGGCGCGCAATCAATCGGGCAGCCGGGGACACAGTTGACGATGAGAACGTTCCATATCGGCGGTATCGCGTCACGTTCTGTTGAGGAAAGCGATATCAGACTGAATTATCCTATCTACCTGAAAGATCTGACGTTTAGAACCATCAAGACCGAGGAAAAAAAGACAATCTCCGTGCGCCGCGGGTATCTCATTGTTCAGCGCGTAATCGCTGATATGAATCTCAAGGCGGATAGCGAAATTACCGTGCAGGAAGGCTCGAAGGTTTATGCCGGATCAATAATTGGACGCGCTGTTGCCGGTGAGGATATTGTGTCGAAAAATGCCGGTACCGTTAAAATTGATAAAAAGAAGGTGTATATCCTTGGGGATTCGCACTCAATTCCGATCAACGTTGGAACCGAGATATACGCGAAAGAAGGCAGATTCTACGACCGCAATGAGGTGCTTGCGTCGTTTGACCCGTGGCTGGAGCCGATTATTACAGAGGTCAGCGGAAGGGTTGAGTTTGTCGACATCGAGCTGAACAAGAGCTTGCGCGAGGAGATGGATCACCTTACGGGGAACCTGAAGCGCGTCATTGTTGAATATAAAACAGAAAAATTGCAGCCGCGTGTCGATATTTATCCGTCAGCAGGCGAGCCGACGACCTACCTGCTGCCGAAGGGTGCGCACATAATGGTAACTGAAGGTGAGACCGTCAAGGGCGGTACGATCCTTGCGAAGATACCTCGAGAAGTTGAAAAAACGAAGGACATCACGGGCGGTCTTCCCCGCGTTGCGGAGCTCTTCGAGGCTCGTTCACCGAAGAATGCGGCGACGCTTGCCGAGCTCGACGGGACTGTTACGATAGGTGATACGTCGAAAAACAAGCGCAAGATAATCATTACCGGGGAGGATGGCGTTCAAAAGGAGTACTCCATACCCGCATCCAAATTTCTGCGCGTGCAGGACGGCGATTGGATCAGCAAGGGCGAGAAAATTGATGACGGGCCGATCGACCCGCATGATATTCTTAAAATCAAGGGGCCGCGCGAATTGCAGAAATTCCTTGTTAACGAGATTCAGGGAGTGTACAGGCTTCAGGGTGTTGCGATCAATGACAAGCATATCGAGATAATCGTTCGCCAGATGTTGCGGAAGGTGCGTATTACCGAGCCTGGCGATACCATGTTCGTTGTTGAACAGATCATTGATAAGTTCGACTTCATCGATGAAAACGAGCGGGTCGTGAATGAGGGCGGCAAGCCGGCGACGGCGATTCCGATACTCATGGGTATTACAAAGGCGGCGCTGAATACGGAATCCTTTATTTCGGCGGCCTCGTTCCAGGAAACGACGCGCGTGCTTACCGATGCGGCGATCAAGGGTAAGAGCGATCAGCTCAGGGGCCTCAAGGAAAATGTCATTATAGGGCACCTCATCCCCGCCGGCACCGGTATGCGTGATTACCGACGAATAGATGTGTATCAGGACGAACCGGGCGATCTTGAAGGCGCAGTGCCCGAGAAGCCGGCCGAGACTCAGGAGGCGGTTTCTGAATAAAAATTCTTGACAAATAACAGGTAAAAACCGCAGAGTAGAATCTCCGAAACCTATATGGCGTAAACCTCGGGGTTGCCTGCGGGATTTTCTGTGAAAGGTGTGATATTCAGGGTGCTGTAAGAATTTTCGAGTAGAAGATATGATATTATTGTGAAGATAGAGGAGATGCAATGCCAACAATCAATCAGTTGATCAGACGCGGACGGGAAAGCAAAAAGAGAAAATCCAAATCGCCGGCGTTGAAGTCGTGCCCACAGAAACGCGGCGTATGTACGCGTGTAATGACGGTAACCCCGAAGAAGCCGAACTCTGCGCTTCGAAAGGTGGCGCGTGTTAGATTGACAAATGGAATTGAAGTGACCGCATACATTCCCGGAGTCGGCCATAATCTTCAGGAACACTCGGCGGTGCTGGTGCGTGGCGGAAGAATAAAAGACCTTCCCGGCGTGCGCTATCATATAGTCCGTGGAACGCTTGATACACTGGGTGTCGAGGATAGAAGAAAGGGAAGATCGAAATACGGCGCGAAGCGGCCAAAGGCGTAGACATTATAGTGAGTTATAGATGATATTATTTATTCGGTAACGAGGGGAATTATGCCACGAAGAAGAAGACCTGTGAAGAGAGAAGTATTGCCTGATCCGAAGTATGCTTCAAAACTGGTAACGAAGTTCATCAATGTAATGATGTACGAGGGCAAGAAGGGAGTCTCTGAAACGATTTTTTACAGAGCGATGGATATTCTTGAGCAGAAAACGAAGAAGGACCCAGTAGACGTTTTTATACAGGCGCTTGAAAATGTGAAACCGGTGGTTGAGGTAAAGTCGAGAAGGGTCGGCGGTGCGACGTACCAGGTGCCGATCGAGATTCGCCCTGAAAGGCGTCAGGCGCTTGGGATACGCTGGATCATCAATTATTCGCGTTCAAGGTCTGAAAAAACCATGTTTCAGAAACTGGCCGGCGAATTGATGGATGCGTATAATAATACGGGGTCATCGATAAAGAAGAAGGAAGACACGCATAAAATGGCGGAAGCCAACAAGGCGTTTTCGCATTACAAGTTTTAACGGTTGCAGTATTGTAAATTTTATATTATACCAGGGCTTCCTCCCTGGTATTTATTTATTGTCGAGGTAAAGCGGTATTCTATGGGAAGGGAGCTTCCATTAAATCGAACCAGAAATATCGGTATTATGGCCCACATCGATGCGGGGAAAACCACGCTTACCGAGCGCATACTCTATTATACCGGTAAAACGTACAAAATAGGGGAGGTGCATGAGGGCACCGCTGAAATGGACTGGATGGCGCAGGAGAAAGAGCGTGGCATTACCATCTCTGCCGCTGCGACAACCACATTCTGGAAAAATACGCGGATTAATATCATCGATACCCCCGGTCATGTGGATTTTACCGTTGAAGTTGAGCGAAGTCTCAGGGTTCTCGATTCGGCGATTGCCGTTTTTGACGGTGTTGCGGGCGTTGAGCCGCAATCAGAAACGGTGTGGCGCCAGGCCGACAGGTATCACATCCCGCGCATTTGTTTTGTCAATAAACTTGACCGGGTAGGTGCGGATTTCGACCGATGTGTTGAGATGATCAAGGACAAGCTCTACGCGAAACCCCTTCCGCTTCAGGCGCCAATAGGCGCGGAAGACGACTATCTGGGCGTAATCGATCTGGTCAGAATGAAAGGGTATGTATGGAATGATCCGGTCGGCGAAAAATACGATGAAATTGAAATACCAGCAGATCTTGCGGACAGCGCAAAAAAACACAGGGAGTCCATGATCGAGCTTCTCGCGGAAAACAGCGACGTGATCATGGAAAAATATATTGAAGGGCTCGAGCCGGGTGAAAGCGAGCTTGTCAGCGCGATACGTGATGTTACCCTCAGCGCAAAGCTTTTCCCGGTATTTTGCGGCAGTGCGCTCAGGAACAAGGCGATCCAGCCGCTGCTCGATGCGATAGTTGCCTATCTCCCCTCTCCGAGGGATGTGGTGGCGGTCGAAGGGCATAATCCGAAGCATCATGAAGAAATTTTGCACAGAGAGGCAAACGATAAGGAGCCCTTTTCCGCGCTTGTGTTTAAGATCATGTCGGATCCATATGTCGGCAAGCTATCCTATGTCCGCGTGTATTCGGGGACAAAAAAGACCGGCGATGTCGTATTGAACGTGACCGGTTCGAAAAAAGAGAGAATTGGTCGAATTCTGCGCATGCACGCGAACGATCGGGAGGATGTGCAGGAGGTCTATACCGGAGATATCGTTGCCTTTGTCGGATTAAAGACAGTGCGCACCGGTGATACCCTGTGCGATGAACATGACCCGATACTCCTTGAAAAAATGCAGTTTCCTGAACCTGTTATTTCGATCGCCATAGAGCCGAAAACGAAGACCGATCAGGATAAGCTGAATATCGCCCTGCGAAAACTTGAAGATGAAGATCCTTCGTTTCGAGTAAAGATAGATGACGAAACAGGCCAGAATATCATATCCGGCATGGGTGAACTGCACCTTGAAGTTATTATAGACCGACTTACCCGGGATTTCAATGTTTCCGCGAATGTGGGAAAGCCGCAGGTCGCGTATAAGGAAACGATAACGAAGAAAGTTGAATCTGAATTTACCTACGAGCGTCAGATCGGCGGAAAAAATCAGTTCGGCAGGGTAGTGCTTGAACTTGAGCCGTTAAAGCCCGGATCAGGAATACAGTTTACAAACAGGCTGAAGGGTGCGGAAATTCCGGAAAATTACATTTCGCACATCGAAAGCGGTGCGCGGGACGCCATGGAAGCGGGCGTTCTTGCCGGATATCGCATGGTCGATGTCGGAGTAACGCTTATCGGCGCATCGTATGATGAATCCGATTCGATTGATATCGCATATCGTATAGCTGCGACAATGGCCGTCAAAGACGGGGCGCGAAAGGCCGATCCGTCGCTGCTCGAGCCTGTTATGAAGCTTGAAGTCGTTGTGCCCGATGAATATACCGGCGATATTATCAACGATATTAACTCGCGAAGGGGAAAAATAGAAAAAATAGACCTTCGGGGCCAGCTTAAGGTGATTGACGCGTATGTTCCTCTTTCGGAGATATTCGGATACGCAACGGGATTGCGTTCAATAAGTCAGGGGCGCGCATCGCATACGCTTTTATTCGATCATTATGATCTCGTACCCAGAAACATAACCGATGCGATTATCGGACGGCTTACGGGGCGTCTCTATTGATATATGCCGGTTACGGTATGTTTTATGAATGCGCAAATGGGCTATACGGTGAAAATAGGCGCTTTCGGATAAAATTTTGTCGTTTTGTAATTAATTAGTTGACAGAACAGGCTCATATTTTTTTAATTCATACACTCGAAGTTTATGTTCGGGAGAGGATTTCCTATCTTATAGTTCGCGTTATCCTCTTTAGTATAGTAATAATACCATATAGTATGAGCGTGTTAGATGAATAGCTGATTGTGCGTGAAGCTATGGGTGGTTTCAATATATTTCAGTAATGTATGAATAATATTTAAGGAGAAATACAATGGCAAAGGAAAAATTTGATAGGTCTAAACCGCACGTTAATGTGGGAACAATTGGACATATTGACCATGGAAAGACCACTTTGACATCAGCAATTACAAAATGTTTAACGGCCGCGATCGGGGGCAAGAATAAGGCGGTCAACTATGATCAGATTGACAATGCGCCCGAGGAAAAGGCCCGAGGGATAACGATTGCGACATCTCATATGGAGTATGAGACCAAAAACAGACACTATGCGCATGTGGACTGCCCGGGTCATGCCGACTATATTAAGAACATGATCACAGGCGCTGCGCAGATGGATGCAGCCATTCTGGTTGTCGCATCGACCGATGGTCCTATGCCGCAGACGAAGGAGCATGTCCTTCTCGCTCGTCAGGTTAACGTGCCATATATTGTTGTTTTCCTTAATAAGGTTGACCAGCTTGATCCAGCAGATAGGGATGAGCTTATTGAGCTCGTTGAGATGGAAGTACGGGATCTTTTGAGCAAGTATGAATATCCTGGCGATGATACTCCGATTGTTGCCGGCTCTGCCCTTAAAGCTATGGAATGCGGATGCGGGAAGGCTGACTGTGAGTCGTGCGGTCCGATAATTAAGCTTGCCGACGCGCTGGATGCGTACGTTCCAGATCCGGAGAGAGACAGGGATAAGCCGTTCCTTATGCCGATTGAAGACGTATTCTCGATTACCGGCCGCGGTACGGTTGTTACCGGAAGGATCGAGCGCGGTATCGTCAGGACCGGTGATGAAGTTGAGATCGTTGGTTTTACCGAAACCAAGAAGACCGTGTGTACCGGTGTTGAGATGTTCAGAAAGCTTCTCGATGAGGGGATAGCGGGAGATAATGTTGGATGTCTCCTTCGTGGAACCGCGAAAGAGGATGTGGAGAGAGGGCAGGTTCTTGCCAAGCCGGGCTCAATCACGCCGCATAAGAAGTTTCTCGGAGAGGTGTATGTTCTCTCCAAGGAAGAAGGCGGCCGGCATACGCCGTTCTTTAATAACTATCGTCCGCAGTTCTATTTCAGAACAACCGACGTTACCGGCATCATAAATCTGCCCGAGGGTGTGGAAATGGTTATGCCGGGAGATAATATTACCATGACGGTTGAGCTTATTACGCCTGTCGCCATGGAAGAAACCCTTCGTTTCGCCATTCGCGAGGGCGGCAGAACCGTTGGCGCCGGTGTTGTAACGAAGATTGTAGAATAATTTAAAAAATACTTGAATAAATGGGTGTCTATATTATTAGTTGTCAGTCCTTTGACATAGTGTGTCTGGCAACTAATAATATTTTTATAAGCTTATCATTATAAACGTTGATTTCTGAGAGAAGCTGGATAGGGTGCTAAAGTGGCAAAGATTACAGGTCAAAAAATACGGGTTAAACTGCGGTCATTTGATGCCAAGCTGCTTGATCAGTCGGCCGCAAAGATTGTTGCAACAACAAACAGGAGCGGTGCCCGGGTTGCTGGACCAATACCGTTGCCGACAAAAATTGAGAAATTTTGCGTATTAAGATCGCCGCATGTCAACAAGAAGTCGCGAGAACAGTTTGAGATTAGAACACATAAGCGCTTGATCGATATTATTGATCCAAACTCTGATACGGTTGAAGCGCTGATGAAGCTTGAACTCCCCGCCGGTGTCTCTGTTGATATAAAATCCTGAATTTACGAGCAACATAACGAACGTATTTTTTGGGAATGTATCTGTAGTATACTACGGCAGAGTGATAATTTTCTAATGTGTGGGTTAGTATGATGAAAAAGACGTTGATTGGAAAAAAGGTCGGGATGAGTCAATATATACTCGAAGACGGTACCGTTTGCCCGGTAACGATTTGTGAGCTTGGGCCATGTGTTGTTGTCCAGAAGAAAACTGTTGAGAAAGACGGATATGCCGCGCTCAAGATTGGATATGTTGATGCGAAAGAAAAGAATCTCGGCAAAGCTTTGCTGGGTGATTATAAAAAGCGTAATATTTCACCAAAGAAGATATTGCGGGAAATTGATGTTTTCGACGAAAGTCTGCAGGAAGGCAGTGTTATAAGCTGTGACGTTTTTACGGAAAACCAGGTTGTTACTGTATCCGGGATTTCGAAGGGAAAGGGGTATGCAGGCGTACTGAAGCGCCATGGTTTTGGAGGTGGTCGTAAAAGTCATGGTTCCGATTTTCACAGGGCACCGGGTTCAATCGGCGCGCATACGTACCCTGGCGAGGTTTGGAAAGGGAAAAAGATGCCGGGAAGGGATGGCAACAAACATATCACTGTGAAAAATTTGAAGGTTGTAAAGATACTGAAGGATAAAAATATTGTTCTTATTTCCGGTGCTGTTCCGGGAAGGAAAGATTCCATAATCACGGTAAAAGAAAAGTAGGCAGGCGTGCGATGGTTCTCGATAAATATTCGAAAGATGGGAAAGTGATCGGGCAGATCGAATTAAACGATACGGTATTTAACGTAAAGATTAATGATGTTCTGCTGTATGAATTGATAAAGTCGGCAAATGCAAATCTTCGTCAGGGGACGCATTGTACGAAAGAGCGTTCGTATGTTGCCGGCGGCGGTTCGAAACCATGGCGCCAGAAAGGTACAGGGCGGGCGCGCCAGGGAAGCATTCGGGCGCCTCAGTGGAGGGGTGGCGGCGTTGTTTTTGGGCCTATTCCACGTGATTATCGCATTGAGTTGCCGAAAAAAATCAAGGCTGAAGCATATCGCTCTCTGCTTACACTGAAAGCGAAGCAGGGTTCCATTAAGGTTCTTGAAGATATAAATGTCGAGAATGGTAAAACGAAAGAAATAGCCGCCATCGGAAAGGCGCTTAATATTGATAAAGGCGTGCTTCTTACAGATTCTGAAAACGGGCTGCTGAAAAGGGCGATACGCAATATTCCGTGGTTCCGTTATAACAATGTAAAAAGGATTTCCAGCAGGGATATATTTTATACCAAATCCCTCGTAATAACCGAGAGCGCTGTAAGTTTCTTAAATGAGAAGTACGCGAAGGGTGAGTAACGATGGATATAAATGATGTGATTATACGGCCGGTGCTGTCCGAAAAAAGCACGGATTTAAATGCGAAGGGGAAGTATGTATTTCGCGTAGCGATGAAAGCCAATAAGGTGATTATCCGTAAGGCGGTGAAAGATATGTTTAATGTGACCGCCGAAAAAGTCAATGTTGTCGTGGTGCGCGGGAAGAAGAAAAGGGTGCGGCACCAGTATGGTAATACTCCGGCATGGAAGAAGGCCGTAGTGACCCTGAAGAAGGGCGAGAAAATTGATTTGTTTGAAAATCAATAGATGTGGCCGAATAATATGATCGTTATGAATTTGCAAAGGTAAGAACGATGGGAATCAAGAAATTTAATCCGAGTACGTCAACACAGCGATTTAAAACCGTACTGACCAAGGAAGAACTAACGGCGGAAACTCCTTTCAAGCCGCTATGTGTCGGGAAGAAAGAGTATGCGGGCCGCGGCCATAAAGGGCAGGTGTCTGTCCGCAGGCGAGGGGGCGGACACAAGCGTTTGTATCGAATAATCGATTTTAAGAGGGATAAATACGGTATCGAAGGAAAGGTAACGACTGTAGAATACGATCCTAACAGGTCGGCAAATATTGCGCTTATTACCTATAAGGACGGAGAAAAGAGATATATTATTGCTCCTGATTCGCTGAAGGTGGGAGATACGATTCTTTCCGCCGAAAATGCTGAATTTAAAGTCGGAAACAATCTCCCGCTTAAGAATATTCCTTCTGGTGCGAATATATATAATATTGAACTGCACAGAGGCAAAGGCGGCCAGCTCGTGAGGTCCGCTGGAACTGTGGCGCAGATAACGGCGAAAGAGGGGGAATATTGCCTTATCAAGTTGCCGTCGGGTGAATTACGAAAAGTGCATAAAGAGTGTTATGCGACGATTGGTGAGGTCGGCAATAAAGATCATATTAATATTAGCATGGGAAAGGCGGGAAGAACGCGCTGGTTGCACAAGCGGCCGAAGGTCCGCGGCGTTGCGATGAATCCAATAGATCATCCCCTTGGCGGT
>DHPI01000010.1:64046-64405 GCA_002407865.1 Spirochaetia bacterium UBA5368 | reverse complement strand
GGTAAGTCGTCTGGCGGACGCCACCCGGTATCTCCCACCGGGAAACCGACAAAGGGATTTAAGACACGGAAGAAGAACAAGTACAGTAATAATATGATTATTAAGAGAAGGAAATAGCATATGGCCCGTTCAGTTAAAAAAGGTCCTTTTATTGATATCAAACTCTTCAAAAAGATCGAAGAGATGAATTCGTCGAACACGAAGAAAGCCGTAAAGACATGGTCACGGCGCTCTACGATTTTTCCGGAGATGATCGGGCATACGTTGATGGTGCATAATGGAAAGAATTTTATCCCGGTCTATATTACTGAAAATATGATTGGCCACAGGCTTGGTGAATTTGCGCCGACACGGACCTA
>DHPI01000010.1:63306-63894 GCA_002407865.1 Spirochaetia bacterium UBA5368 | reverse complement strand
CGCATTCAAGTAAAAAAGACGACAAAGTCGCGAAAAAGAAATTTTGATGAGGAATGACAATGGAGTCGAAAGCAATATCACGATATCAGAAGATTTCAGCGCAGAAAGCCCGTCTTGTGGCCGATGAAATCAGAGGGTATTCATTCCCAGAGGCCGTTGATGTTTTAAAGGCAATACCGAGGAAAGCGTCCAAACTGATTTTAAAAACCCTCTATTCTGCGGGTGCAAACGCGAAATATCAAAAACCCGATGTTATTGAAAAGGATCTTTTTATCAAAAAAATATGTGTTGATGAAGCCCCTACGATGAAGCGGTTCAGGGCAAGGGCTCGTGGGCGGGGTGCGCGTATACGCAAGCGCACAAGCCACATCGAAATTATTCTTTCAAATGAAAATTAAGGGTGTGAGAAGGATTGCAATATGGGTCAGAAAGTAAATCCAACAGGACTTCGGATAGGCGTTATTAAAACATGGGATTCCATCTGGTATGAGGAGAAGAAGGCATATAGCAAATATTTGCACGAAGATCTCGCGATTCAGAGACATGTACAGAAAGGCCATAAAAATGCCGGCATATACAAAGTCGGGA
>DHPI01000010.1:54664-63173 GCA_002407865.1 Spirochaetia bacterium UBA5368 | reverse complement strand
TTTGTATATGCCGGCATATACAAAGTCGGGATAGAGCGTTTTCCCGACAGGGTGAATGTTAATATTCATGCTGCGCGTCCCGGGCTCTTAATCGGACGGAAGGGCGCCGATATTGAGGTTTTAAAGGGCGAGCTGCAGAAGATCGCATCGAAGAATGTGTATATAAATATTATCGAAGTAAAAAAACCTGAGAGAAATTCAAAACTGGTGGCCGAGCAAATTGCATCTCAGCTCGAATCACGTTTCCCTTTCAGACGCGCCATTAAGCAGGGAATGGCTGGTGCGCTCAGGGGCGGTGCTCTGGGCATAAAAATTACCATTTCCGGCCGGCTGAATGGCGCGGAAATGTCAAGGGAAGAGACCTATAAGGAGGGGAGGGTGCCGCTGCATACTCTCCGCGCGGATATAGATTACGGATTTGCGGAAGCGTTAACAACCTTCGGCTTGATCGGAATCAAGGTGTGGGTGTATAACGGGGATATCCTGTCCAAGAAAGAAGAAAGCGAAGAAGACAAATATTCTGTGAAGCGAAAGACAAAGTAAAAGGGTTAGTTCTATGTTGATGCCGAAGAGGACAAAATTTAGAAAAATACAGCGCGGAAGGATGCATGGAAAGGCGCAAAATGGTTCCAGAATTGCGTTCGGGGATTATGCGCTGAAATCCGTTGAATGTGGCAAGATATCGAGTAAGCAGATTGAAGCCGCCCGTATTGCGATAACAAGAACGGTAAAAAGAGGCGGCAAGCTCTGGATACGTATTTTCCCTGATCAACCGTTTACCAAAAAGCCGGCTGAAACCCGTATGGGAAAAGGAAAAGGAAATCCTGAAGGATTTGTCGCGCTTATCAAACCGGGTCGTGTGCTGTTTGAGCTTGCCGGTGTTGAAGAAGAGCTTGCAAAGGATGCGCTTAGGCTTGCAGCATTCAAGTTGCCCGTGAAGACGAAGATTGTTTCAGTGGCTCAGAAGTAGGATTACAGGGTTGTGAGGAACCATAATGAAGGGAAAATTACAAGAACTGACTCAAGAAGAATTAAATAAAAGCCTGAAAGAATCCAAGGAAGAGATACGTAAGGAACGGTTCAAGGCGGTAACATCGAAGGTCGACAATCCCAGAAGGATCCGTGAATTGAAAAAGCATATCGCGCGTATACTCACTCTGCAAAGAGAATATGAACTCGGAATACGTACGCAGAAGGGAAAATAATATTCGTGGGGAGCGGTGTTTTCTAAATGGAAACGGCAAAATCGAAAAAGAAGCAAATAATTGGCAAAGTAATCAGTAATAAGATGGATAAGACCATCGTTGTTGAAATAGAGCGTTTGATGATGCATTCGTTGTATAAAAAACCCGTGAGACGATCGAAACGCGTGAAAGGCCATGATGAAAAAAACGAGTGTTCAATTGGGGATACCGTCCTTATTGAGGAAACCAGGCCGCTATCGAAAGACAAGCGCTACCGTTTAGTAGAGATTATTGAGAAAGTAAAGTAGGGGTTCGTCATGATTCAGGTGCAGACAATGCTTAATGTCGCTGATAACAGCGGTGTAAAAAAGGTTCAGTGTATTAAAATTCTGGGGGGCACCAGAAGACGATATGCGACAGTTGGCGATATTATCGTTGTTGCCGTTAAAGATTCACAGCCCTCGTATGGCTTAAAGGACTCGACGGGGAAGAAGGTGCATGCCAAGTCCGTTTTGCGGGCGGTCGTGGTAAGAACCAGCAAGGCGGTTCGAAGAAAAGACGGTACGTATATTCGTTTCGACGACAACGCGGTGGCGATTATTGATACGAAGGGCGAGCCCAAGGGCTCACGTATTTTCGGACCCGTAGCCAGGGAGCTGCGCGACAGAAACTTCCTTAAAATTGTATCATTAGCTCCAGAGGTATTATAAGAGGCACGTTATGATAAGCACAAAACTGAAGAAGAATGATAACGTAGTGGTGCTCTCCGGCGCCGATAAGGGCAGGAGGGGGAAGATCCTTTTCATAGATATGAAAAAAGGGCGTGTTGTGGTGGAAGGCGTTAACAAGAAAAAGAAGTTTGTGCGCCCGTCCCAGGAAAATCCTAAAGGTGGGATAATTAGCCTTGAGTATCCGATCAATATTTCCAAGGTCATGGTGTTTTGTGACAAGTGCAAAAAAGGGGTGCGCGTGGGCGTTCAGTTGAAAGACGACAATAAAATTCGCGTCTGTAGAAAGTGTGGAAAGAGCTTTGATAAATAAGGGTGAATGAAATGGCTGCAAGGCTTAAAGTCGAGTATGATAAAACCATTAAGAAGAAGCTGATTGACCGGTTTAAATATAAATCGGCCATGCAGGCGCCGAAACTCGAAAAGATAGTACTGAATGTAGGGATGGGCGACGCTCACTCAAATCAGAATGCGTTGAATGCGACAATTGAAGAATTAACGCGGATTACGGGGCAGCGTGCAGTTAAAACTGTAGCGAAGAAATCGGTAGCAAATTTCAAAATACGTGAAGGGTACGATGTAGGCTGCAGGGTTACTCTCCGCGGCGATGTCATGTATGAATTTCTTGACAGGCTTATCAATATCGCGCTTCCACGTGTAAGGGACTTTAAGGGATTGTCGCCGAAATCATTTGATAATTTCGGGAATTATAACTTTTCTGTAAAAGAGCAGATTATTTTCCCTGAAATAAATTTTGACAAGGTAGATAAAATTCATGGTATTAATATAACGATCGTTTCCAATGCGAAAAGCAGAGAAGAGGTAAAAGCATTGCTCGATGAGTTTAAAATGCCGTTCAGAGATTAGGGGTGAATATTGTGGCAAAAAAGAGCTTGATCGCAAAAAGTATACGGGCGCCGAAGTTTGAGGTTCGGCAGCATAATCGCTGCAAGATATGCGGAAGGCCGAGAGGTTATTTAAGAAGATTCGAGATGTGCAGGCTGTGTTTCCGGGATCTGGCGACCGCCGGTAAGTTGCCCGGAGTCACAAAATCATCGTGGTAAAACAACTTAAAAAGGGAGCAGTAGTGATATGAGCTGTATTTCGGATCCGATTTCTGATATGTTAACGAGGATGAGAAACGCCATTAAGGCCGGTCATCTTAAAGTTGATATTCCCTCGTCGAAAATGAAGGTGTCGATCGCCAAAATATTGAAGGATGAGGGATTTATTAAGAATTTTAAAATTATTGATGATAACAAGCAAAAATTGCTCCGCCTGTATCTGAAGTATAATGCGAACAATCAACCGGCGATATTAAGCCTGCAACGTATAAGTAAGCCCGGCCGCAGGGTATATGTAAGTGCTGAAGATTTGCGACCTGTGTATAACAACATAGGAATAAGGATATTATCGACGTCGAAGGGTGTAATCACCAATAAATCCGCCAAAAAACTGAATGTCGGCGGTGAGATTGTCTGTGAGATTTCATAATATAGCATGAATATGAGTGGTTGGCCATGTCAAGAATAGGTAAGAAAATAATTCAGATCCCCGGCGGCGTTACGGTCAATGTGCAAGGTCGTATTGTTGACGTCAAGGGACCTCTTGGAAGTGATAGCCTTCAGTTGATGAATGGCGTACAGTTGAAGATTGAAGAAAACAGTATCGAAGTGCTGTCGGCGGCGCCTGGAGAGGTGGAAAAGGCCGGAGCCGTTCATGGATTGTCGCGTGCGCTTTTGGCGAATGTAATAAAGGGCGTCTCCCAGGGATTTGAGAAAGATCTTGAAATCGTGGGCGTAGGCTACAGGGCAACGCAGCAGAACGATAGTGTCGTGTTTCAGCTTGGGTATTCGCATTCCATAACGTTTACCCCCCCGGAAGGAATAAAGGTTGAGGTGCTTGACCCAACAAAATTGAAGGTTAAGGGGATCAACAAGCAGATAGTCGGTCAGGTTGCGGCGAACATTCGTGATTTAAGACCTCCGGAACCGTACAAAGGGAAAGGGATACGTTATAAAGACGAGCGCGTAAGGAAAAAAGCTGGTAAAACAGGGAAAAAATAATGGATAAGTTACAGTTAAAGAAAGCCCGTTACGAACGAAGGAAGCTGCGAGTAAAACGTAAGATAAAAGCGGGAAACATTAGTAAACTTCGGTTGTGTATTTCGCGAAGCAACAGAGGGTTTTATGCCCAGATAATTGATGACGTAAAGGGACATACGCTTGTTGCGGCGTCTACATATGAGAAAGATTTCCTTCAGATGAAGGTTAAAGGCAATAAAGAGGCGGCAGCCGCGCTGGGTAAGATTCTTGCGGAAAAAGCTGTTTCACAGAATATTAAAAGCGTTGTGTTCGACAGAAACGGATATCTGTACCACGGGAAAGTAAAGGCGTTTGCAGATGCGGCGCGTGAGCATGGTCTTGAATTTTAGGGGTGATTGCTGATGAAACTACTCAGAAAACGTATTAAATCCGATGGGCTTGAATTGACCGAAAAGGTCGTCACGATAAACCGTGTTGCGAAAGTTGTAAAAGGAGGAAGACGGTTTTCGTTCAACGCCCTGTCTGTTGTCGGGGATGGGAACGGCCATATCGGCGTTGGATTCGGGAAGGCAAATGAGGTTCCGGACGCGATAAGGAAAAGCGTTGAAAGCGCAAAAAAGAATGTATATGAAATTCAGAGGAGCAAGATGACAATCCCCCACGCCGTTGTGGGTAGATTCAAGTCTGCCACGGTTATACTGAAGCCGGCTACGCCGGGGACAGGAATTATAGCAGGCGCGTCGGTCAGGGCGGTCATCGAAAGAGCTGGCATTTCCGATGTTCTTACAAAAGCTCAGGGATCACGAAATCCGTTGAATGTAGTCAAGGCGACTCTGGATGGATTGTTGCAACTGCGGAGTTTGAAAGAATCTGCGGAGATGCGCGAAATCCCCCTGAATAAATTATGGGAAGCGTAAAAGGTGCGGATGATGGCGAAAAAAATTGAAATCAGGCAAGTTAGGAGCGCTGCCGGGAAGCGGCCGGCTCAGCGTGCAACTCTTCGCGCGCTGGGATTGCGCAAAATCAATGCGGTTCGTGTTCACGATGATAATCCGGTTATACGCGGCATGATCAACGTTGTAAAACATATGGTTGAAGTGAAAGATATTAATAAATAGCGAGTCACAGTGTTATGGAACAGATATACACGTTAAGAAAACCTGAATCACATCGCGATCGTAAGCGTGTCGGGCGCGGTACTGCAAGCGGACATGGCAAGACAAGTTGCCGCGGCCAGAAGGGGCAGATGAGCAGGTCGGGAGCAAGGAGCAAGCCGGGATACGAAGGCGGCCAGATGCCGTTGCAGCGACGCGTACCCAAACGGGGTTTTAATAATATCTTCAAGGAAGAATATCAGGTAATTAATATTGAACAACTTGCTGCGCTTGATGCGGCTGAAATAAGCGTTGATGTGCTGAAGAAAAAAGGTTTGATAAAGAAGAGCAATGTCAAAGTAAAGGTGCTTGGGACAGGGGAGATTGCGAAATCCATTAAGGTTACCGCCGACGCCTTTTCTGCCGCAGCAAAGGAAAAGATAGAGAAAGCCGGCGGCTCTGTCGTTATACAGTCTTTGAAAGCAAATACAGAAGAGCTCTAAGAGGGGCAAATGGCTAGTGCTGTTATAAACATATTCAAGATTCCTGAACTCAGGAAAAGGATTCTTTTTACGGTATTCATACTGATCGTATACAGAATCGGAGCGCACATCCCGATACCGGGCATAAATGTTGAGGCGCTGAAATCCTATTTTGAGCAGGCTGCCAAAAGTTCCGCCGGCGGGCTTCTTGATTTTTTCGATTTGTTTGCCGGAGGAGCGCTGAAACGGTTTACTATTTTTGCGCTTGGGATTATGCCGTATATATCAGCCTCTATTATTATGCAGCTTTTGACTGTTGTGATACCGTCGCTGGAGAAGTTGTCGAAAGAAGGCCCCGAAGGATATAAAAAGATCAATCAGTATACCCGCTATGGCACCGTGTTTCTTTGCGCGATCCAGTCGCTGGGCTTGACTTTCTGGATGAAGTCGATGTCTTCAGCGAAAGGAGCGGTTGTGCCGAAAGATTCGGGTATTGGGTTTATACTTGTCGCGGTTATAGCGATAACGACAGGCACTATGGTTCTCATGTGGCTTGGCGAGATAATAACTGAACGTGGCATTGGGAATGGAATCTCACTTATAATTTTTGCCGGTATCGTGGTGCGCGTTCCGGCGGCGTCCATGGATACAGTTAACAGAATTATTACCAGAAGTGATCCGATTATTGGAATTATCCTCATTGGTTTGTTCGTGCTTGTTGTGGCGGCATCGATAATGCTGACGCTCGGTGTGCGGAAAATTCCGGTGCAATATGGCAAACGGGTTGTCGGGCGTCGTATGGTCCAGATGACTTCGCAGTCGATTCCGTTACGTGTTAATGCGGCTGGTGTTATTCCTATTATTTTCGCGTCGTCGGTGATTCTATTTCCCGCACAGATCAGCAATATGTTCGGCGGGAGTAAATACGCAATTTTCACGAAAATGCAATACTGGTTGTCGCCCGGACATGCCGCGTATATGATTCTATACGGGGCGTTGATAATATTTTTCTGTTATTTCTACACGGCGATTCAGTTCAATCCTGTGGATATATCGGAAAATCTGAAAAAATACGGCGGTTTCATTCCTGGGATCCGGCCGGGAAAAAACACTGCCGATTACATCATGTATATTTTAAATCGTATCACCCTTTCGGGATCGATATTCCTTGCGTTAATTGCGATTACGCCCGACTTTATTATCCGCATCTGGCCGGAAGAGGTTTCCCCCGAAATGGCATATCTGTTCGGTGGGACTTCCCTGCTGATTATTGTCGGTGTTGCCCTTGACACTCTAAAGCAGATTGAATCGCAGTTGCTTATGCGTCATTATGATGGTTTTATCAAGAAAGGGCGAATACGGGGCAGGTATTGATATTTACTTTGAGCGGGTCGATTGACTACATTGGGTATATATTTATATAATAGAGAGCAGATTGCGCGGATTGAAGAAGCTTGTTTAATAACGGCATGTGTGCTGGACGAGATTGAGAAGATTATAGATGTTGGCGTCTCAACCTATGAAATAGACGTACTGGCGCGAGATGCTATTAAAAGATATAAAGCTGCGCCTGCGTTTCTTGGTTATCGAGGGTATCCCGCTGCCGTATGCACGTCGATAAATGAAGTTGTTGTTCATGGAATACCAAGTAAAGATGAGACGCTTAAAAATGGCGATATTATCGGACTTGACATGGGTGTTCTTTACAGGGGATATTACGGTGATTCAGCGCGAACGTATGTGGCGGGAACTGGCGGCGATGCCGCAGACCGCCTGATAAACGCGACTCGTGAGGCCCTGTATCAGGGGATTGAGAAGGCGTGTACCGGAAACAGGATTTCGGATGTTTCGCATGCGGTCGAGGAGTATGTGACGCAATTTGGATTTACACCGGTTCGTGAATTTGTAGGACATGGAATAGGCAGGAACCTTCACGAAGAACCGTCCATCCCCAATTTTGGGTCTCCCGGGAAAGGCCCGAGGATACGCGATGGGATGGTTTTTGCGATTGAGCCGATGATTAATATCGGCACATGTGATGTCAATGTACTGGACGATCAATGGACTGTTGTAACAAAAGATGCCAGTTTATCGGCGCATTTTGAACATACAGTGGCAATTGTTGACGGAAAAGCAAAAATTTTGACCCGAGGGAAAAATTTTAATTGAAATAGAGAGTGTGTATGCCAAAAGAGGAACCCATAGAGGTTGAAGGTGTAGTAGTGGAGCCCTTGCCCAACGCGATGTTCAGGGTAAAGCTTGAAAACGGGCATATAGTACTGGCGCATATTTCAGGGAAAATGCGGATGCATTATATACGAATTCTTCCTGGCGATAAAGTGACAGTTGAGTTGTCTCCGTACGATCTCAGCAGGGGCAGAATAACGTACAGAACTAAATAATGCGATGTCTGATCGCAGGTTTGCAGGGGAAAAAAAATGAAGGTACGAGTTTCGGTTAAAAAAATATGCAGCGAGTGCAAGGTTATTAAGCGGCATGGCGTTGTTATGGTGATCTGCGCCAATCCGAGACACAAACAGCGGCAGAAGAAAAGAGTTGCAGGCAAATAATAAACAGGTTTATTATTCAATATAGAGGTTATGTATGGCACGAATTTCCGGTGTTGATTTACCAAATGCAAAACGTATTGAGGTTGCGCTCACGTATATTTACGGCATAGGATTGCCGACATCGAAAAAAATCCTCAGCGGTACGAATATCAGTCCTGATACGCGAGTAAAGGATCTTACCGATGAAGAAATCAGCGTTTTGCGGCAGGCCATTGAAAAGAATCACAAAGTTGAGGGCGATTTGCGCACTGAAATTGCTATGAATATTAAGCGCCTCATGGATATAGGCTGTTACCGGGGAATACGGCACAGGCGCGGTTTGCCGGTACGAGGCCAGAATACAAAAAACAATGCGCGAACGAGGAAGGGGAATAAAAAACCGTTGCTGAGCAAGAAAAAGAAATAA
>DHPI01000010.1:49797-54537 GCA_002407865.1 Spirochaetia bacterium UBA5368 | reverse complement strand
AGAGAACTTCGTGAAGCAGAAGAGGGCGAAAAAAAAGGAAAAAAAGAATGTCCCTGTCGGTAAGGCGTTTATACAGGCGACATATAATAATACTATAATCACTCTCACCGATATGCAGGGAAATGTGGTTTCCTGGGCGTCGTCCGGTGGCGAGGGGTTCCGTGGTTCACGAAAGTCGACGCCGTTTGCCGCTCAGACGGCGGCAAAGGTGGCCGCACAGAAGGCGATTGACGGCGCGGGACTCAGGAGCGTTGAGGTGCTTGTAAAGGGCCCCGGCATTGGCAGAGAGGCGGCTATTAGATCGCTTTCTCAGAGCGGGTTGAATGTTACAAAAATCAAGGATATGACTCCCATTCCGCATAACGGCTGCAGGCCGCCGAAGCGGAGAAGGGTTTAACTGGTTGAGGGAATACTATGGCGAAATATACTGGTCCATCATGTAAGTTGTGCAGGCGTGAAATGGCGCCTTTGATGTTAAAAGGTCAGAGATGCCTTACAGATAAATGTGCGATGAAAAAAAGAAAGTTCCCTCCCGGACCGCCGCGGAAAAGGAGAGGTAAGCTTTCCGAGTATGGCGTTCAGTTGCGGGAAAAGCAGAAGCTTAAGAGGAGTTACGGACTTCTTGAGAAGCAGTTCAGGCTGGTTTTTGAAGAAGCGAACCGAATGAAGGGGGTCACGGGCGATAATATGCTTTCGCTTCTCGAACGTCGCCTTGATAATGTTGTCTACAGGATGGGTTTTGCATCTTCGAGGATGCAGGCGCGTCAATTTATTCAGCATGGGCATATTATAGTCAATGGGCAGAGAGTCGATATACCATCGTTCCGCGTAAAAGAAGGAAATGAGGTTGAGACGGCTGAGAAATTTAAAGCGAATGCGATGCTTGAAGATTCGATAAAACTCTCCAAGGCATTGAGTTCGGTTCCCGAGTGGATTTCGGTTGATTTCGATAGCAAAAAAGGTAAAATTGCGCGCCTGCCCAATCGACAGGATGTCACTGGCGCTTTCAATGAACAGCTCGTTGTTGAATTGTATTCCAAATAATCAGTTGATATTTCAGCGCTGTGATGATATTCGTTTGAATGGGTAAACACTGGAGGTTGTGATGGCCCCAAAGAACCTGTTAAAAGGTTTTAAGAGACCGAGTAAAATAGTTTTTGAACATGATGAACTGCAAAGCGATTATGGCAGATTCGTCGCGGAACCATTTGAGAAAGGCTATGGATTGACCGTCGGAAATTCGCTTCGGAGGGTGTTGCTGTCGTCGATTGAGGGTGCCGCGATTACCGCTATTAAGATTGAAGGAGTGCCGCACGAGTTTTTTTCCATAGAAGGCGTATATGAGGATGTAACGCGTATTATTCTCAATCTGAAAAAGCTTCGCGTAAAATATATGGGCGAACTGCCCAAGGTGTTGCATCTGGTGAAGACGGGCTCGGGTGAATTAACCGGAGCGGATTTTAATATCGATTCAGACATCGAAGTGATGAATCAGGATCTTAAGATCGCAACGCTTAATGAAAAAGCAAAAATCGATATGGAGGTTCAGATCGAAAAGGGGAGAGGGTATGTTCCCGCCGAGTTGAATAAAAGCAATACCGAAACTATCGGTGTGATCCCCATCGACGCGATATTTACACCTATAAAAAAGGTAAATGTAAAAGTCGAGGATACCCGTGTAGGGCAGCGGACTGATTACGACAAGCTTACACTGGAGATCTGGACTGACGGTTCGATTGCGCCCGATGACGCACTGGCGCAGGCCGCGAAGATAATAAAAGACCATATGACCATCTTTATCAATTTTGAGGAAGAGGTCGAGGAAGAAGCCGAGGTTGTTGATGAGAACCTTGAGAAAATGAAAAATATGCTTCTCAAGTCCATTGACGAACTTGAACTTTCAGTACGGGCTTATAACACTCTGAAGAGCCTGGATATTAATGATCTCGAAAGCCTGGTGCGTAAGACAGAAGATGAGATGAGGAAGTCAAAGCACTTCAGCGATCAAATAATGAAGGATATAAAAGGAAAACTGGAATCCATGCATCTGAGTCTTGGATTGAAGGAATAAGACAGGAGTTGAGAGATGAGACACAAGAATGGCGTGCGGCAGCTTGGCAGAACACACTCGCATCGGAAGGCGATGTTTTCCAATATGGTGACTTCTTTGTTCATGGAAGAAAGAATTGTAACCACGAAAGAAAAGGGGAAAGAGCTTAAGAAAATATCCGAGAAGCTTATTACGCGGGCGAAAGGTAATCTTTCTCTTACTGACGGTGACGCTGATAAAAAGCTGCACAACAAGCGGATGGCTATGCGTATTATCAGAAACAGAGACATTATCAAGAAGCTGTTCGATGATATTGCGGTCAGATTTCAGTCGCGTAACGGCGGTTATACAAGGCTGTATCTTTTAGGCAGGCGTCCCGGTGATGCCGCTGAAATGGCGATTGTCGAGCTTGTCGACAGAAAGCCGAAGGAAGCAAAAGCGGCGAAGGCTGATGAGAAAGGTAAAAAGAAAGAGAAATCGAAGGATAAAGAAAAGAAAAAAGACAGCGATAAATAATGCATATAAAAAAACCTGCTTCCGGGCAGGTTTTTTTATATGCAGAATCATAAATTTTTATCGATTTACGGAATTGTTTTTTATAAGACGTTCTTTTTCGATTGAGTGGATGAGTTTCAGGTTGTCGTTTGCGTCGACTTTAAACTCTTCAGGAATTCTGTCGTCGAATATGGGATCAAGTGCGGCAGATTCGAGGTTATATTTGCGGAGAATATCGCCGATCTGGTGCGTCTTTAATAATTTGTGAATTTCAATGCCATATTGTTTTGAAAGCCGACATGTCGAAATGACATCGGAGTATTTCGACAGAATAAAGTCGAGATTGGAAGAGGTACGTGTTTTTTTCGCCTTGATCATTTGAAGATCCGGATCATTCATAATATTTTTAGCGTCCTGAAGTTTCTTATACCCGCCGTGCAGATACCTTTCAATGGTTTTTTTATCGTAAAAAAAATGATATTCATCCTCTTTATACGGTTTAATGTCTTCAACGGGATTATATGGTTTTGCAAAATATTTTTTTAGCCCGCCTGAATTGCTGTATTTAATAATAATATCGAACGACGCCTTGGATGTTGAATCGAGTATTTGCTGTGTTCTGCTGATGTACATCGCAGCAATGTTTTCCATCAGCGCCGCAAGCCTCTCTTTTACGTTATAAAATTTCTGATACGAAGAAGAATAATTTTGCGCGTAAAAATCCTCTGAAGCGCCGTTGAACTGTATCTTGATATCGTCATATTGCTTTTTCTGGTCTTCATTACCGTAATTTTCGACGATTATTCGAACGTTGCGAAGATGATCGAGCGAATATATGTAATCGTTCTGCGTTTTTACCGCAGCAGATACCGCATACGAGGGCGCGCTTCCAGCAAGAAGCACTGTAATAATTATAAAAACGTGTAGAAATCCGTGAATGTGCATACAATAAACCTCGAACAAGGGTGTTTTCATCATTATCGTCATAAAAACACGTGCTCTTGATTATAAAATGCTTACATGAAAACACCAGATTTCAAAGGATTTTCAAGCGATAATAAAATATTGTATTGAAAAATAATCGTGCAGTGTTGTATATATGGGATGGCGTTTTGAACGTACGATGCGTTTAATGTAGTTATGTGTGGGGGATAATGGACAAGAACAGAAAAAATAACGAAGACAAAAAAATATCATACAGATTGAAAGATGCTATAAAGTGTCCGATATGCTCGTATGAATTTCACAGGGAAGAGATGATGACGGGCGGCGGAAGGCTTATCGCGGGAAAACTTACGGACGAGCTGCGACGCCTGTTTGATAAGAATGAAAAATACGGGGTAGTATATCCGCTTGCGTACCTCGTGACAGTCTGCCCAGGTTGTCTTTACAGCGCATACCCGAAGGATTTTCTGGAGCTTACGCAGCCGGAGATAGATAAAATAAGCGCGACAACGCAGGGAAGGCAGAATTCTATTAAAAAATTTTTCGGCGGGATCAACTTTGAAAACAACAGGGACCTTGTACTGGGGGCGGCCTCGTATCTGCTTGCGGTTGATTGTTATACATTTCGAACGAAAAATGTAGCGCCGACGTTTAAAAAAGCCGCATCGTCAATTCGCGCCGCCTGGCTGTTCGGTGATATTGCGAAGCAGGTGCCGGAAAAGCCGTATAAAAAAATTTCTGATTTTTTTTATCGGAAGGCCTATCAGTTCTACCAGCTTGCGCTCGAGATTGTGCAGACAGGCGCGGAACCTATCGAGGCGGCGGGCAATATCGGTCCTGATTATGATAAAAACTGGGGATATGAAGGCATACTCTATATGTGCGCCGTGCTGACGCTGAAGGTCGGCGCTCTCGAACCGGACATCAATAAAAGGATCGAAAATTTTGAGAAAACAAAGCGCTATCTCAGCAGGCTCTTCGGCAGCGGCAAGGCGTCGAAATCGAAGCCGGGCCCGCTTATCGACATGACGCGCGACCTTTATGACAGAATGAACGCTCTGCTTGACGAATGGAACAAAGAGAATCAGCAGCAACAGGCCGCAGAATAGCCCTCCTTGTGCAGTATGACGGTTCCGCCTACAACGGGTGGCAGGTTCAGAGCGGCGGCATCACCGTGCAGGGGGAAATAGAAAGGGCGCTGGAGGTTCTGACGCGAGAAAAAATCCGCGTTGTCGCCTCGGGAAGAACCG
>DHPI01000010.1:49050-49636 GCA_002407865.1 Spirochaetia bacterium UBA5368 | reverse complement strand
AGGTTGCGCATTTCACTACATCCAGTGCGCTCGGGCTGCAGCGATTGTGTATCGGATTAAACGGCATTCTCGGATGGGATATTGCGATTAAAAACGCGTACAATGTGCCGGGTGATTTCCACGCTCGATACAGCGCGGTAAGCAGGGAGTACGTTTACCTTATTTATAATCATAAACAGCGGAACCCTTTCATGCGATACCGGGCGATGTGGGTGAACTATCGGTTGGATGTGGAGTCCATGCGTGAGGCCGCTTCGCATCTGATCGGCGAGAAGGATTTTAAATCGTTCTGCAAAAAAATTTCGGCCGAAGAAAAAACCGTGCGCCGAATCGATGAGATCGATATTACCGGTAATGACGAGCTGATCAGCATACGCATCCGCGGCAACGCATTTCTCCATAATATGATACGCATCATCGTCGGCACCCTCTGTGATATGTGCAAAAACAACATGCCCCCATCGCACATGCGGGAAATTCTCGATATGCGCGACAGGGACTTCGGCGGCATCACCGCGCCGCCGTACGGACTGTACCTGAACCGCGTTACCTTCGACCCGCCGCTTGAAGGCATGGAATCGGCGTT
>DHPI01000010.1:43068-48910 GCA_002407865.1 Spirochaetia bacterium UBA5368 | reverse complement strand
GGCATGGAATCGGCGTTTTAATTATTTGTATTGACATAAAAATATGAATTGTGGATAGTACCGGGATTATTTTCCGGAATGCGTAACATTTTGCGGTTCCGGACACTAACTATGGCAATGCTATGCAACGTATGAAGCTGGTGAAATTTATCCTCCCTGTAGTTTTCGTTTTTTTTGCCGTGACGGGACTGTATGCGGAGCGCCGGGATGCCGGTGATTATTTTCTCAAGCCGCAGGCCGGCCTGTGGTTTGGCCCTATTACGCCGGTGTTCACGACCGGGCAGGAAGTCGATACCAATCTGGGCGGCGGCGTTTATTTCAGATATAATACGCCGTTCAAGCCGCTGAAAATAGGCCTCGACACATCGTACCAGCATTTTAATTCGCGGGGCGTAAACGAGCTGACGTTATGGCCCGTGTACGGGTCGTTTATTTACCGGATACCGATAAAATTTGCGCTGACGTTTCAACTGAAGGCCGGCGCGGGCGGATGTTCGGTAAGGATAAAGCCGGACAATGAGCAGCAGTGGGACCCGATGGGAATGATCGGCGTGGAAGGCTCGTTTCCGGCGGGCAAAATTGTAAATATTGGTTTGCGCATAGATTATCTTTTTATTTATGAAAGCTACTTAAAGGGCGCGACGCGGAACGGGCATGTTATCAACACGGGCCTGACACTGTATTTTAATATGGGCGGAAAATGAGACAGAGCGTAAAGATATTCGGCGTGTTTATCATGATTGCCGCGATGTTCGGCTCCTTTGCCGGGTGCGGCGGCCAGGCGCTCTTCGATGAGCTTTCGACCAGCCGGCTCAAGGTCATTGTGAAAGGCACCTATGAGTCGAATGATGCGCGGCCGTGGGATGTATTCACTGATGATGGATCTGTTACATTTTCTCCAGGCGAAGATGCGAATCCGACTCAGTTTATGATTGACATTGCCGAGCTGAAGCTAAACGGGAAGAGCTTTGCCAACTATCGCGTAACCTATCGCACCGGCATTGATGATGCCGATCCGTTTTTTAACGGCGCCGGCATTCGATACGAAAACGATGACGTGACGCCCGGCAAGAGCTATGACCGTGTGAGCATGTACATCCGAAAGCTGATATTCGACAATGCGAAGGAGTATGACGCATCATATGCGTTTATAAAGGATATGCAGACGTATTTCCACGAGGAAATTGTCAATGGATATGATTTCAATCAGGACCGCGTTGAACCGTATCCGATGTATCCGCTGACGATTTCCATTCCGGGAGGCTTTCGGTACGACAACACCGAGGATGAGACAATACTTGAGATACGTGTCGTCGTGAAAAATTATGTAAAGAAATACGAGAAGTCGTACAACACGACAAATTTTGTTCATTACTACAAAATGCCAGCCGCACGGGCGGTGGCGCGAACGTATGTGCCGGGCAAGACGGTAACGCTGTCGGGAACAGCAACTGTAGGTTACTATTTAATCGCAATTACAAGTGAAGATGTGATAACTAACTATGAAGGAACTGTTATTTTAATACCTCCGTTAATAACATGGACGAGTGATGCTAATTATACTTTGTTAAATGTTCCAATTGGTAAAACATATCAATTTTATTATGCGGTTGATCCCGGCGATTGGACTGTGCCGGTTTCATTTACCCCCATTAATAAAGATGTTACAATCAATGATACTGATACGGGAACAATAATACATGATTTGTAATTATAATTTACTTGAATTAGGCAATTTATCTTATTCCTCTCCTATTCCTCCCTTGGTGCTATTGATGGCAAGGCGCGTCCATCAAGGTCGGAGAGAATGATTTCACTTTCTATTTCGCCTGAATTGAATATAACATTTACAAGAAAGCGTTCAGTGTAAATCCTGCATTTTTAAAATTTTAGTTGCATAAATGCATGGTATTAATGTTTATTTCCCTGGATTGTTGCCGCGTGAAGCGTTGCGTGAACGGAACTACACTCCTTTTCCCTATATAGTGTGATATCCCCCTGGTTTCGGAGGCGCGAGAGGAGTGCCGATAGATAGTCAGATTTTATGTATGAGGAGTGCGATCTATGTCCGACCTTAAAATTATAGTACAAAAATACGGCGGCAGTTCGGTGGCCACACCCGAACGCATCAAGGCGGTCGCCGAACGCATTAAGGGGTATGTCGCGAACGGCTATTCAGTCGTGGTTGTTGTCTCCGCGATGGGGAAGACGACCGACGGGCTCATTAAGTTGGCGGGCGAAATCTCCGCTGCTCCAAACAGGAGGGAGATGGACATGCTCCTTGCGACGGGGGAGCAGGTTTCCATCGCGCTTCTCGCCATGGCGCTTCAGGAAGTCGGTGTTGACGCCATATCGTATACCGGCTCGCAGGTGAAGATGATGACGGATGGGAATTTCTCCAACGCGAAAATAAACAGCATCGCCACGGAGCGGCTTGAAGGGTCGCTGCGGCAGGGCAAGGTTGTCATTGTCGCGGGATTTCAGGGGATTGACGCGGACGAAAATATCACGACACTGGGGCGCGGCGGTTCGGATACATCGGCAGTGGCGCTTGCGACGGTATTGAAGACGCGCGATTGCGAAATTTATACCGATGTCGATGGCGTGTATACGGCCGACCCGCGCATTATAGCGAATCCGAAAAAGCTGAATGAAATAAGCTATGACGAAATGTTAGAGCTGGCGCGCCTCGGCGCAAAGGTGCTGCATTCGCGCTCGGTCGAATTTGCGAAAAAATTCAATATTCGCCTTCATGTGCGATCAAGTTTCAATTACGAGGAGGGTACTATAGTGATGCCACGGGAAGAAATGATGGAAAAATTTGTCATAAGCGGCGTAACCCATAAAATGAACCAGGCGAAAGTGACGATACGCGACATTCCCGACAGGCCCGGTATCGCCGCGTCGCTGTTCGGCAGGCTCGCCGAAAACAAGATATCTGTCGATATGATTGTGCAGTCTACAGGAAAGGACGGGATAGCGTCCATATCCTTCACGATAGAGAAGGACGACCTGAAAAAGACTCTGGGAATTTGCGAAAGCATGAAGTCGGAAATGGGCGGCACACAGGTGGATTCGAAGGATGATATCGCCGTTGTTTCAGCCGTCGGCGTCGGTATGATATCCTCGTACGGTGTCGCTGCGCGGATGTTCAGGGTGCTTGCCGAACACGGCGTCAATATCGAGATGATCGCGACCTCGGAAATCGGCATATCGTGCGTTATTGACACAAAATATATTGAGCTTGCAATCAAGATCATTCACAAGGAATTTATCGAATAAGACAATGATAAAAGTAGGATTGCTGTACGGCGGGCGCTCGGGTGAACACGAGGTGTCCCTGTGCTCCGCCGCGTCGGTTTTTTCATCCCTCGATCGCGGCCGTTACGAGGTGCTTGCCATCGGTATTGATAAAGACGGTCGGTGGTATGTGCAAAATCCCCCCGAAATCGTGAACGACAAAGACTTCGGAAAGATTCTCACGATAAAAAAGACCGGTTCGTGGCTGCTCAATCATTTCGAGGACGGCAACACGTTATGCCTCGTCGACATGGACAGCGGCGAGCGTGCCGTTGTGGATGTGGTTTTTCCCGTACTCCATGGAACATACGGAGAGGATGGAACGCTGCAGGGGCTTCTGGAGCTGGCGATGGTGCCGTATGTCGGGGCGGATGTGCTGGGTTCGGCGGTCGGTATGGACAAGGAATTCGCCAAACGCCTGCTGAAGGAGGCGGGAATCCCCGTGGTGCCGTGGATTACCGTTCGGAACGCTGACTGGAGCGCGAACAAAAACGCCATAACGCAACAGGCGCTGAATGATATCGGATTGCCGCTGTTTGTAAAACCCGTGTGTGCCGGTTCGTCGGTCGGCATCACAAAGGTGAAAGACGCGGCGCTGCTCGGCGATGCAGTCGAAACCGCGTTGCAGTACGATACGCGCGCGCTTATCGAAAAAAGCGTGGATTGCAGGGAAATCGAATGTTCGGTGATCGGCAACGATAATCCTGAAGCCTCAGTTCCGGGTGAGATCGTTCCCCGGCACGAGTTTTATTCATATGAGGCGAAATATATCGATCCCGAGGGCGCGGCGCTTGTGATACCGGCTTCGCTCGATGCCGTGACCGCGGAAAGGGTGCGGCGGCTTGCTGTCGAAGGATATCGCGCCCTCGGCTGTAGCGGCATGGCCCGTGTTGATTTCTTTCTCGAAAAAAGCGGCAGCGGCCTGTATCTGAATGAGATTAATACGATCCCCGGTTTTACCTCCATAAGCATGTATCCCAAATTATGGGAAGCATCGGGCATGGATTATTCAACGTTGCTTGGCAGGCTGATTGATCTTGCGTTTGAGCGGCACATGAAACGAAAGCTGATAAAAACGGAGATGAACGCAACATAAGCCATCCATTTGCGGCGGGTCGTTTGTAGTTAATTTTTCAGTATGGCATTGCAGCGAGGATTGTTTTAAATGAGTCAAAAATCAAGGCCGTATATTCTTAAAAAACAGGAACGCCCGCAATGAACCGGGAGCCGAATATTTCAATTATGAAGGATGATCTCGGTACAAAACGCTATTGCGCGGTGCTCTTTGACATGGACGGCGTGCTTGTCGATTCGATGCATCACCACGCCGAGTCGTGGATTTCGGTCTTTCAGGAATACGGCGTACACCTTACTAAAAACGAAATTTTCAGGCGCGAAGGCATGTCGGGATTGGAATCGATCGTTGATATTTTCCGGGAAAAGAAAATGCCCGTTCCGTCCCAGGAAGAATTAAAAAAACTGCAACTGAAAAAACTGCGGCTCTTCGAGGAGCGCGAGATAGCCCTGTATCCTTTCGCCGAAGATATGCTTGTGTGGTGCCGTGAGCGTGGAATAGCCATGGGCCTTGTGACCGGCTCGCTCAGGCGGTCGGTGTCCCATGTGTTGCCGGAGCGAATTATTGACTATTTCGCGACAATAGTCACTGTCGAGGATATTACCAGCGGCAAACCGCATCCCGAGCCGTATCTGCGCGCCTGCAACAATCTTGCATGTATGGAGCGGGCCGTGCTTGCGGTTGAGAATGCGCCCCTCGGCATTCAGTCCGCAAAGGGTGCGGGACTCGATTGTGTCGCCCTGCAGACGACGCTTGACGCTTCATTTTTAACGCACGCCGACCGCGTCTTTCTTTCGCACCGGGAATTGCTCGATTACTTCAAAATCGTGCTGTAAGCGCCGGTACAGCGTTTTTTCATTGACATCAGGATTTCATAATATAATCAGTATAGGGGCGCGGTCGGTGTAACGCGCGGTCATGATTATCGTGAAGAAATTTCACAAAAAAGGAACTACTATGAATCTTGCCTGGATACCAAATTCCCTGACAATGGGAAACCTTCTCTGTGGTTTTATATCGGTTATATTCTCAAGCCTTGGTACGACGCCGGGGTACTTTACCGCCGGGCTTTTAATTCTTGGAGCGGCGTTACTGGACGGCCTTGACGGGCAGGTGGCGCGGGCGCTGAAGGTCGACAGCGAGCTTGGCAAAGAGCTGGATTCGCTTGCCGATTGCGTCACCTTTGGCGTGGCGCCGGGATATTTCGCCTACAAGGCGTATCTTTCGGGCCTTATAGTGCCTGTGTTCGGAAAGCCTATCGATTTTGGCATCTTTATCGCGTCAATATTCCCGATTTGCGCCGCGTACAGGCTCGCGCGATTCAATGTGGAGCACGATCCGAATTCGTTCAGCGGGCTTCCGTCGCCGGTTGCCGGTATTATAATCGCCCTTGTGCCGGTATGTTTTCGCTCGCACGAAATTCCACGCCTCGCGTTTGCGGTTTTTTTCGCGGCGGTCGGGCTGCTT
>DHPI01000010.1:36927-42995 GCA_002407865.1 Spirochaetia bacterium UBA5368 | reverse complement strand
GTTTCGCGGCGGTCGGGCTGCTTATGGTTTCCACAGTTCAATATTCAAAGCCGCAGTCGTACATATTCAAGAACATTCATGGCATCAAACTTTTGATGTTTGTCATTATTTTGGCGCTGCTGATTGTTTTTCTTAAACAATGGGCTGTTTTTGTCGTTATTTCACTGTATATTCTTTCCGGTATTTTAAGCTTCATAATACAATTTATTCAGGACCATAAGTACTGATGGGCGAATTCAGTCATTACAGCGGCGAAGGACTTTCCCGAATGGTCGATATCTCCGGGAAGAAGGTTACGTCGCGTACAGCTCGCGCGGCCGGATTTGTAAAAATGAATCCGGCAACGATTGAGCTGATAAAAAAAAACCTGATCCCAAAGGGCAATGTATTTGAGGTCGCGCGCATTGCCGGGATTCTCGCCGCGAAAAAAACCTCCGATCTTATACCGATGTGCCATCCACTTGCGCTGAATTTTATTGACATCGTGATACATGTTGACAGCGAAAGGGGCGGCGTTGGCATAGAATCGGAGGTTCGGCTTGATGGAAAAACGGGCGTGGAGATGGAAGCCCTGACCGCCGTGTCTGTCGCCGCTCTCACAATTTACGACATGTGCAAGGCCGTGGACAAAAGCATGAGCTTCGAGAATATACGCCTGACAGAGAAACGGGGCGGCAAGTCGGATGTAACACAGTAACATGAAAATGATACGGGAATATGTACATAATCAGAGCATTGTAATCCGCCCTGCTGAGTCGGTGCTTTTAAACAATGTGACCCTGTACGACGAAATTGTCGATTCCATTAAAAAACATGACAGGCGGCACGTCGTGTTTGATTTTTCCGGAATAGAGCTTATTGATGATTGCGGCATTCAGGCTATCGTAAGGGTTGCCGAGCGGTATTCCCGGAAAGGGTATTCGTTTGTGATAGCGAATCCGGTAAAATATGTTGTGAAGCTTCTTGTTGAAAAAGATGTTATTTACAGGATAAATGTTGTTTTCGACAAAAAAAATGATGACGGGATGCAGAATAAAAATCAGTAAAACGAAATTTTTTTGATCACTATAAAAAAAGACCATAATTTGTTATAAATGCCCATATTTGCTGATAAATTCCGAAAATCAGCCTATAAATAGCTTGCATAAATCAGGGGTTTTACTATATTAATAAATTATTAGCACTCTTCTAAGTGAGTGCTAATAATTTATACGAGGTGCAGCATTCCCGCGTTGCAACCATTAAAGTATATAATTATTGCAGGTAAGGTGGCATATTCTTTCAATAGGTGTATTTATTGAAAAGTTGAATATCCCCCATATGCTGTAGAAAGCAAATTTAATATTTTATTACAATGATTAAGGAGGAGTCAAGTGGCTATTAAACCATTAGGTGATCGTGTCCTCGTTGAGGTTTTGGAAGAGGATATGCAGAAACAGGGTTCTCTGTATATTCCGGACACCGCGAAGGAAAAACCCCAGGAAGGGAAGGTTGTGGCGGTTGGTAAGGGAAGATATGAGGATGGGAAGTGGGTTCCGCTGGATGTGAAGGTGGGAGACACCGTGCTGTATGGAAAATATGCGGGAACTGAGATCAAGCACCAGGGTAAGGAATACCTGATTGTGCGAGAGAACGATATTCTGGCGGTTATTGAATAATTAAAAGGAGAGGAAGGTTGTACTATGGCAAAATTATTAAAGTATAATGATGAAGCACGACGTTACATCCTTGAGGGTGTGACAAAATTGAGCGATGCGGTGATGGTGACTCTCGGACCCCGCGGCCGCAACGTTGTTATCGACAAGAAATTTGGTTCCCCGACGATTACGAAAGACGGTGTTACCGTTGCGAAAGAAATAGAGCTTGAAGACAGTTTCGAGAATATGGGCGCTCAGATGGTGAAGGAAGTCGCCACAAAAACAAACGATGTCGCCGGCGACGGAACGACAACCGCGACGATATTAGCCGCCGCTATTTACAGGGAATCGCTGAAGAATGTCACTGCGGGCGCGAATCCGATGAGCCTTAAGCGCGGCATCGACAAAGCGGTTGACGTATGCGTAAAATTTATCGCCGATGCAGCGCGTGAAATCAATGATAAGAAGGAAATTGCGCAGGTAGCGTCTATTTCCGCGAATAATGATACCGAAATCGGCGATCTTATTGCCGAGTCGATGGAAAAGGTCGGCAAAGACGGCGTTATTACGGTTGAAGAAGCGAAGTCTATCGAGACCAACCTCGAGGTTGTTGAGGGGATGCAGTTTGACCGCGGTTACATTTCACCGTACATGGTAAATGATCCGGAAAACATGGAAGCGGTTCTTGAGGATGCGTACATCCTTATCCATGACAAAAAGGTATCCACAATGAAAGACCTTCTGCCGGTTCTCGAGAAGGTGGCGCAGGCGGGGAAACCGCTTCTGATAATTGCGGAAGAGGTTGAAGGCGAAGCGCTTGCTACTATTGTTGTGAATACCCTGAGAAAGACCATCAGTTGCGTTGCCGTCAAGGCGCCGGGTTTTGGCGACAGAAGAAAGGCAATGCTCGAAGATATTGCCATTCTCACAAAGGGACAGGTTATTTCCGAGGATATCGGACTGAAGCTTGAAAATACGACCATGGATATGCTCGGAAGGGCAAAGAAGATCGTTGTGGACAAGGAAAACACCACGATTATCGAAGGCGCCGGTTCGCAGAAGGATGTACAGGGCCGTATAACAATTATCAAGAAACAGATCGAAGAGTCGACGTCCGAATACGACAAGGAAAAACTCCAGGAAAGGCTTGCCAAGCTTGCCGGCGGCGTTGCGGTTATCAATGTGGGCGCGGCGACCGAGGTCGAGCTGAAGGAAAAGAAGGCGCGCGTCGAGGATGCGCTGTCCGCGACTCGTTCGGCTGTCGAGGAAGGGATTGTTCCCGGCGGCGGCCTTACGCTGCTCTATGCGCAGAAGGCGGTACAGGATATGGCGGCGAAGCTCACTGGCGATGAAAAAATTGGTGCCGAGATCATCGCGAAGTCCATTGAGGAGCCGATGAAGCAGATTGCGAATAACGCGGGTGTTGAAGGTTCGGTTGTTGTTGAAAAGGCCCGCAATGAAAAACAGGGAGTCGGTTTCAACGCGGCAACGATGGTATGGGAAGACATGATCAAGGCCGGCATCATCGACCCGGCGAAGGTTGTGCGTTCGGCATTGCAGAACGCGGCGTCGGTTGCCGGAATGCTTTCCACGACCGAAGTTCTTATTACCGACAAGCCGGAAGAAGAAAAAGCGGGAATGCCCGGCGGCATGCCTCCCGGCGGCGGAATGGGGATGTATTAAAATCCACAGACATTTGACACACTGCGCAGGGCGCGTCACACGACGCGCCCTGCTTATTGTTTCAGGGTGCGGTTATGAATGCCCCCGATCGCGAATGTAACGGAATGGCCGATGAACCCTCTGATAACGAAGTTTGAATGCGTTAATTCCTCATATTGCATGATTTCATATAGAAAAATTTATCTTGACGGTTATGCGCGGTGTGGTAAACGTGATTTGAACGGAGGCAGTGATGGAAAATCCAACCGCGATGCACGGCAATGCCTTTAAAAAACTTCCAAATATGGAAAATAATAAGTGCTTTGGATGTGGCTCGGCCAACCCGATCGGGCTGCGCATGGAATTTTATACCGATGAACGGTCGGTGGTAACAAGCGTAAAAGTCCCGGAGTTAATGTGCGGATGGCTTAACATGATGCACGGCGGCATCCTCGCGACGATACTCGATGAGATTATGAGCTGGACCGCCATTTATATGCTGAAGACCTTTATTGTAACAAAGAACATTTCCATCGATTACCTGAAGCCGGTGTATGTCGATGATGAATTGCATGCTGTCGGTGTTGTGCTGGAAAAAAACGGCGACAAAGAGGTAATCGTTCAGGGGGAGATTTTTAATTCGAACAATGTTCTGTGCGCGCGGGGACGCGCCGTTTTTGCCATCATCGCCCTCGAATCAATGAAAAAACTTGGAAAAATGAACGATACCGATATCGCTACATTTATCGATTTTTTGCAGCGGAACTTTTAGGCGCTACAGGTTCATCGTTCGTTTGATCGAATATGGCGGCTTGCTCTGCGATTCGTGATAAATCCGTATTGAAATCTCGGCGAGCAGCCCCAGAAGAACAAACATCACGCTCAGAATTATCAGCATCACGGTCAGCAGCAAGAGCGGGTTTCTGATCATCGAATGGTGAAGAAAGATTTTCATCAGTATAACCGCGATTCCACTTAAAACGCTGAGCCCGAAAAGCACGGCGCCGGCGCCGCCAAAGATATAGATCGGTTTTGTCGCGTATGAACCCATAAATTTTACGGTGAACAGGTCGAGGATGACCTTAAATGTGCGAACGATGCCGTATTTTGACTTTCCGAACCGTCGCGGATTATGATTAACCGGTATTTCAGTGATTCGAGCGCCCACCCATGAGGCGTGAATTGGTATGAATCGGTGCATTTCACCGTAGAGCTTTACCTGCCTAAGTATTTCCCCGCGATACGCCTTGAGCGAGCATCCCAGGTCGTGGAGCTTGATGCCGCTGACGCGGGAAATCAACCTGTTCGCGATTCGTGACGGTATTGTCCGTGACATAAGTTTGTCGGCGCGGTGCTTGCGCCAGCCGCTGACGACGTCGTAGCCCTCGTCGATTTTTTCAAGCAGCCGGGCTATATCCGTCGGGTCGTTTTGGAGGTCGGAATCCATAAAAATAATGATTTCCCCTTTCGAATTGGCGATACCTGCCGACATTGCGGCGGTCTGACCGAAATTGCGCCTGAATTCGATGAGTTTTACCCGCTTGTCTGTACGGCAGATCTCCCGCAAAATTTTCACTGACGAATCTGCGCTTCCGTCGTCGACAAATATGATTTCGTAACGAAGCTTGAGCGGATTTACCGCGCTAATTATCTCTTCGTACTGGAGTCGTATGTTATCTTCCTCGTTATACACCGGAAGTATTATCGACATTTTAATCTTGTTCGACCGGGCCGGCGCCTTTGTAATGGCCATGTAAATCATCCTTTCATGAATCGTGATATGAGTTTTCCGCGTTGCGCGGATATCAGGTAACTACATTTGCATCGGAGAACCATTTGAGCAAATGTTTTTTGCAATTGACGCATTATTTTTTCATTGACCTGCCGCCTGAATGCGAGAAGTTCAATATGTAACGAAAGAGGGCTTCAACGACAGGTTCGTACGAACCGGCTGCGTGGAAAAGAGAATGAACGAATCAAAACTGGCGCACATTGTCGAGCCGTTCCGCGATATGATGGAAAATTATTCGATGCTTGTGCAAAGGTATAAGGAACAGCACGGAATAAAAGTCGCGGGGATTGTGTGCGATGGTGTTCCCGCTGAAATACTTGCCTCGTTTCAGGTTGCGCCGCTTCGCATTCCCGGTTTCAGAAATAAAAGCGGGTGCGGCTGTGGTGGGGGCCGCGCAAATCTTGAGGAATACGCCGGTTTGTATGACTATGTTATTACGCCCGCTGGCTGCTGCACCGAGCCGTATCGTGACAGCGGCGCGGGAGTGCGCTGTATTGAGTATTCTGTTGCGCCGGGGTACGGTGAAAACGCGGCTGAAGCCCTTCATAATGAAACAGACAGGCTTCTCAGGACGATGGGGGTTGCCGAAATTCGCCAGCTCGATACGGACATGCTGAGGGACACCGTTGAAGTCTATAATACTATGCGGCGGCTTGTGCGGGGCATATCCATGGTGCGGGCGCAAAAGCCCGATACGCTTTCGCAGGAAGACCTGCGGGTGATTTTTGAGGCCGCTGCCGCATTCCCGCCGGCAATGCTGACGGACCCCCTTGCGATGGTGCTGGATGCGCTGAACGGCGCGGCGGGCGGCGGGATGCGTGAATGCCCGGCGCTGATGGTCAGCGGCGGCCTGCCCTGCGACTGGAGCGTGCTGGATGAAATAGAGGATGCCGGCTGCGTTGTCACTGAGGATGATTTCTGCAACGGGCGCAGGCAGTTCGATCTGTCGCACAACGCGTCGTCGGAGTATCTCTATT
>DHPI01000010.1:33343-36804 GCA_002407865.1 Spirochaetia bacterium UBA5368 | reverse complement strand
CGCGTCGTCGGAGTATCTCTATTACGAGATTCTCGACGCGTGCACGTACAGGCCTCTCTGTCCGTCGGTGCGCCCGGCGGAAGAGCGTTTTGAATTGCTGTACAAAATGCTGAAAAATTATGGCATCGAGACTGTCGTATTTTTATCGGACACCATGTGCCCGAAGGCGCGTCAGCAGATGGAATATCTTCGCGTGCGGCTTATGCGGACCGGCATCGACCCGGTGATACTCCGCTCCGCCGACGCGGGTACAGTAATACGCGATTACCTTGCCGCGGCAAGCGGGCGGTAACGCCCGCTTATTTGATCAGCTCTACGTAGTCGGATGTTATATTAAAAGACTCCCTGAGGAACAGGTCGTTTTCAAGGTCGATCAGTCTCTCGTTGT
The DNA here is from genome assembly GCA_002407865.1 of Spirochaetia bacterium UBA5368. GTDB lineage: Bacteria > Spirochaetota > UBA4802 > UBA4802 > UBA5368 > UBA5368. The sequence continues at coordinate 36,416 of DHPI01000010.1, read as the reverse complement.
TTTCCCGCTTTATCTGTTTCTCCATGTCCTTGATCTTGTGTTTTTCGATAGACGCTTCTTCCTTGAGGCTGATCTCTTTTGTGTTCATAATCTTCTCGAAGGAAGCGATTTTTTTATTCAATTCGATAAAGTCCTTGCTGCCGGCAATCCTTGCGGACGAATTATTTCCAAGCGACGAAAGTATCGCTTTGTTCACGTAATTGCGGTACGGTGCGAAATTCCCGCTCGGTATTTTTTCCCATTTGAGGGGGTAACGCATCTTGTATTCGCCGATGTCCCATACCGTGCTGATATCGGGGATCGTAATATCGGGCATAATTCCGTTCAACTGGTTCGACGTGCCGCCCGGCTGGTAGAACAGGGCCGTCGTAATTTTTACGGCTCCCTTTTTCGACGGGAGGGGATTGTAGGTCTGCACGGAGCCTTTGCCGAACGTGTTTGAAGGCCCGATGATTATACCGCGCCGGTAATCCTTGATGGCGCCCGCGAAAATTTCGGAAGCGCTTGCGCTGAACCTGTCGATGAGCACGACAAGCGGGCCGTCGTAATAGACGCCCGGATCTTCATCGTTCATGGATTCAATGTTGTTGTTGCCGTCTTTAATTTTCACCACCGGGCCCTGGTCGATATACAGGCCGGCAAGGTTGACTGCCTCCGTCAGCGCGCCGCCGGGATTTCCGCGAAGGTCGATTATCATGCCGTCGATGCCAAGATTTTTCAGCTTGTTGATCTGCTTGATTACGTCGGTCGACGAACTTTTCGCGGACGGATCGTTTTTCTGTGCGGCGTCGAAATCAAGATAAAAAGAAGGGAGCTTGATATAGCCGATGCGCATATCGCGGTCGGCCCTTTTTATCGTGTACACATCTGATTTTGCGGCGCGGTCTTCAAGCTTTACCTCTTCGCGCGCGATCGGTATTATCATCCTGATCTGCTTATTGGAAACTTCATCCTTGCGGAGAATGGTAAGCCGTACGATTTTTCCCGTTTTGCCGCGGATCAGCTTTACCACGTCACGCAAATCCATATCGATAACGTCGACGGGATCGTCGTCGTGCTGCGCAACGGCGACGATTTTGTCGTTTGGCTTTAATTGAAACTGCGCCGGGAGTTTTGCCGCCGCTCCGCCGGGGATGATCGATTCCACGATTACAAACCCGTCGTCAGACCGGAGAAGCACGCCGATGCCCTCGAGTTTGAGCTTCGTCGAGATCATGAAATCCTCATGCTCTTCCTGTGAGAGATAATTCGAATGCGGATCGAGCGCCGTGGAAAACGCGTTTATAAAAACGGAAATCATCCGGTTTTCGTCAATCTCGGCGATCCTTTTTTTATTGAGACTGTATTTTTTTCTGAGTTTGTCTTTTGCTTCGCTTATATTGTTGACCGCCGTAAGATAATTCAAAAGCTGGAGCTTTATATTCTTTCTCCAGCGCTCGCGCATATCCTGTTTTGTGGATGCAAACTCTATTTTGTCGCTGTCGACGATGATGGTTTCGTCTTTATTGAAGTCGTAGTCGAGCTTGAGCAGCTCATCGAAGAGTGTCATGTTTTCGTTAAAGCGCTTTTTGTAGAGATCGAATATTTCAAATAGTATCGTGTACTTGCCGCTTTCCACGAGATCGTCAATTTTCGTTTCATACGTCAGGAAGTGGTCGACATCTTTCTTGTAAAAATAATATTTTCCGGGATCGATGTACGATATCAGGTTGTTCAGCGTTTTTTTTGAAAGCTCGTCATTGAATGAGTGATGCTGTACGTGACGGGAAAGGAACACCGCGATAAGCGGTTTAATGTCCGATTGTTTCAGTCCGTCCGTTCTACTGAAACATCCAAATATGAATAAAATCATTGTGAATATGGTAATAGTTACCTTATATCGTTTTTTTGCCATGACGGGTGTGTGCTCCTGAATTCAGTTGTATCGGTTGTCCGGTTTATGTTTCGATGTCTTCCGCGGCAGGGTACTATAGTCCCGGTATTTGGTACCGTCAATAACAATTATTGCGAATCCATACGTGCTGCAAAAAAATAATTGACCGCATTCTGTACGGCAATCATACATAAGGGATGCCGTCCCGGCGTTCTGGAGGATATACATGCTGGCCGAAAAGACCGTTGCAGAATTATCGCAGCTTCTCGACAGAGGGAAAGTCTCGTCTGTCGAGATAACGCGCGAATATATCGATAACGCGAAGAACCGAAACGGGGCTCTTAACGCGTATATCACCATTACCGATGAAATCGCGATTGCGGAGGCGGAAAAATCCGACCATCGTCGTCGCCAGGGCGGCAGCCTTTCTCCGTGGGACGGAATTCCGATCGCCATCAAGGATAATATATGCACGAAGAATATTCTTACAACGTGCGGTTCGGGCATGCTGAGAAATTTTGTTCCGCCCTATAATGCGACGGCGTACCGGAAGCTGCTTGAGCGCGGGATTGTGCCGCTTGGAAAGACCAATATGGATGAATTTGCGATGGGGGCTACGACGGAAACGTCGTTTTTCGGGCCTGTAAAAAATCCGCACGATCCCGGGCGCGTACCCGGCGGGAGCTCTGGCGGGTCGGCCGCTGCGGTTGCCGCGATGATGGCCCCCGCTGCCCTCGGTTCGGATACCGGCGGCTCGATACGCCAGCCCGCGGCCTTCTGCGGCGTCGTCGGCATAAAGCCAACGTATGGAAGGGTGTCCCGTTACGGGCTTGTTGCGTTCGCATCGTCGCTTGACGAGATAGGGTGTTTCACCCGCTCGGTTGACGACGCGGCCGCGATGCTTGGCTTTATCTGCGGCGGCGACGATCTGGATTCTACGTCGATTTCGCAGCCGGTCGATTTTCAGCCGGAGCGTCTTTCCGGCGATGTGCGCAGCACGGTGATTGGCGTTCCCGATGAATATTTCGGCGGCGTGGCTCCCGAGATCAGCGGCGCAATTCATGGCACGATAAAAAAGCTTGAGGATATGGGGGCGAAGATCGAGCCGATTTCACTGAAATATATCGAGTATGCCATCCCAATTTATTACATAATCGCGACGGCGGAGGCGTCGTCGAATCTTGCGAGATACGATGGCAT
>DHPI01000010.1:8170-33176 GCA_002407865.1 Spirochaetia bacterium UBA5368 | reverse complement strand
ACGGCTGACGCGGCGGATCTCGCGGAATTGTATATGAAGACGCGCAACGAGGGATTTGGCAAAGAGGTGAAGCGCAGAATAATACTGGGGACATACTCGCTGAGTTCAGGGTATTACGATGCGTATTATCTCAAGGCGCTGAAGGGACGGACCCTCATCATAGAGGATTTTAAAAAGGCGTTTTCCAGGGTGAACGCGATTGTGACGCCGGTGACGACGACCACGGCGTTCCGGCTTGGCGAAAAAATCAGCAATCCGCTCGAGATGTACATGGCGGATATTTTAACGAGTTCCGCAAATCTCGCGGGCATACCGGGAATCAGCGTTCCTGTTGGCAGGGACGGCAATGGATTGCCCATCGGACTCCAGATCATGGGCAGCCATTTTCAGGAAAAAACCGTCTTCAATGTCGCGAAAGCGGTGGAGTCCGTGTGTGGACCGATTACTCCGAAATTGTAAGATCCGCCTGCTGTGCGCCGTCCTTGCCGCATCGGCGATCGGATGCTATTCGTATGCGCCGGTCAGGCTGGCGCGCCAGTTTGATATCTCCTGCTATCATGAAAAAATGAATGGTGGAGATCCCGAAAAGCAGACAGATGCTCGCGTTTTTTCCGGCAGCAATGTTGAAAAGTCGAAAAAAAATGAGCATGTAGTATATCACAAACGGTATTTTGTGCTTTCCTCATCGCATACGTCGGCAGCCGTGATAAACAACAGGGGCGTGGAGCACGGACTCAGGGGAGAATTAGAGGAAGCGAAAATACTGTTCTTAGATGCGGTAAAGAAAGACGCGAATTTCGGCGCGGTGTATAACAATCTTGGCATTGTGTACGAAATTTTCGGTGACACTGAAAAAGCGTTCGAGATGTATTCGAAGTCTTGTCTGCTGGAGCCGGATAATGATTATGTCAGGCGCAATTTTTTGTATTCGAATGATGGCGCGCACGAATGATCGTCTGCGTATGATGATTGCGGGCGCTGTTATTGCGCTGCCGATGGTGTTTGTTTCGTGCATTCATGATCCGGTCGGCGGCGGCTATTATCTGGATGTGGAGAAAATCAAGGGCGGCGAAAAGCCGACGCCTCCGGCTATCCAGACAGTCGAAACCGACGTGGCGGACCCGCTCGTTATAATCATTACGTTTACGTCGAGCGGCGCGATAGATCCAGATACGGGAAACAACAGCGGTTTATATTATTTTATTTATTACCTGGATGCCGATCCCGCGTTCTTCGAAGATGAAGGCGAGTATTATAATTCTGTATATTATGTGGGATATACATCCGAAGCCGCCTTTAACGGGAAAGATCCGAAAAGCGTGATTGTCGGTAAAGTAAATCCCGCATTTCATGGCGCGCTGTATTTCTGGATGACATCGTATGATGGGGGGAGAGAAAGCGATCATTCGAATGTCGTGAGTATTGTGATTCCATGATTGTCTGGAATAACGCGATGAAAGCGAGAACGGTACGTTATGCGGCATCCTGCGCCTGCTGTTTCATTTTGCTTGCGTTCGTTGCCGCCGAGTATGCAGTCGCCGTGTCCGATGAAAAAAATGCGGCCGATGGAGCTCCGCGTGAAATTGGCTCACGTGCGCCGAAAACGGGCGAGGCCGCATCACCCCTCCGCATAGCGGCGATCGATTTCGTGGTTCCCGGCGGCGGGGCGCTGTACTATAAGAATTATTATTATGGGGCGCTGTTCGGCGTGTTGAAAATTGCGGGTATCTGCGCGATGTATTATTCTTACAATGACTGGCGCTATCAGAGGTCGCTCTATTTTGCGGCGAAGCGGGCAAATGCGGAATTGGACCCGGATCATAAATTGCGGTTCAAGGTTCCCGGCGGCGGATACAAAACTGTCGAAGAGCTTCATCATGACTACGACAGAAGCGCCCAGAATATTACGTTTGCCGTGCTGGGGACCGCCGCGGTATACGCGGCGTCCTTGATATACACGTTGTATAAAATTGATGAATCCAGGGAAAGATCGCTGCCCACGTTTGAAATATCGTACGGACGAGATATACTTACGGGTACGCGGGAATACGCATTTTCCCTCGGATGCACTTTAAGGATGTAGCCATGCTGAAAGACGGATTTGGGCGCGTGCTCGATTATTTACGGGTCTCGATAACCGACAAATGCAATTTGCGATGTATTTACTGCATGCCCCCGCAGGGGGTGGATTTGCTTGCGCACGATGAGGTGTTGCGTAACGAGGAATTTGTCGATATAATCAGGATTTTTACGGAACTTGGAATAAAGAAAATACGGTTTACCGGCGGGGAACCGCTTGTGCGCAAGGGATTTCAGGATATTATCATGGCAACCAGGGAGCTTGCGCCAGACGTGGATCTTTGTCTCACCACGAACGGGCTGCTGCTTGATGGGGCGCTGGAGTATCTCAGAGAATGCGAAGTGAAGAGGCTCAACATAAGTCTCGATACCGTTTCGGATGAGCGGTACAGGCGAATCACAGGGAGGGATTGTTTTTCGCGAGTAATTGCGAATATCGAGAAGGCCGTGTCGTATGGATGGTTTGATATTAAAATAAATTCCGTCCTTTTCGAGCAATCGCTTGATGAGATCGATGCGCTGCTTGATTATTTTAAGGATAAAAACGTATCGTTGCGTTTTATTGAACGGATGCCGTTTGTCGCAGAAGATGCGGATTATACGTACCTGCCGTCGGACAGGCTTATCGAAGTTTTGAAAAGGAAGGGCAGCCTCGAGAGGAGCCGGACCATCGATACGAATGTTGCGATGATGTACACGCTTCAATACAGGGGAATATATCCGATCAGGATTGGCGTCATTCCGCCTATGAGCCATAAGTTCTGTGCACGCTGCAATCGCCTGAGGTTGACGTGCGACGGCAAACTTAAAACATGCCTTTACTCGCGGGGCGAATACGACCTGAAAAAAATCATCCGAACGAATGGGAGCGATGACGAAATGCGGGGGATTATACAAACGTCCATTCTGCACAAGCCGAAGGAACACGAAATAAAGCCCGGAACGGGCGGTGATGATGGGTGTTCGGCGCTTATAAACGGAAGAACCATGTCAAGGATCGGAGGATAAAAAAAAAGAACCGTACGGTTCTTTTTTTTTGCGGGGTGTAAGGGACTTGAACCCTCGGCCTCCTGCGTGACAGGCAGGCGCTCTAACCAAACTGAGCTAACACCCCATTCACGACGCACCATAACTAATGCAAAAAATGCCGATTGGTGTCAACAAAAAAAATCACAAGATTGTGAAAAAGGTGTGGCTATTACGTGCAAAATATGCCACTATCATGGAAATAATCCGGCAGGGAGATTTTTGCGGCGCATTACCCGCATAGTGCGCACTTACGGGGACTTTATGACAGCAACCACAACCATTGTCGATGAAATTTTTCAAGAAATTGTTAAGCAGAACAACCTGATGGGAATACGGGCAATTCCGCATTCAGATGATTTCTACAAATATATAACGGGATACTTCGGTATCGAAACCGATCTCGTCAGGCGCTGTATTAAAGTTCTCGTTGATGCGCATAAAATATTTGCAATTGAAATCGTGGCCGAGGATAAAAACAGAAACATTCCCCGTGTTGAAGGATTTATCGCGGCAGATCTGACCATTGTCCGCCGGCTGAAAAACTATTTTCAAAGCGAACTTGTTATCGAGTATCAGAAGCAGTTTCGAAAAAACCTGCTTGTTCATCAAATTGTGAAGGAGCTTTTTCCAATAATCAGGAGCCTGAACAATACGCTTGTCGGCCAGCTCGCCAACAAGGCGATTATGCTGGAGGAGTTTGAGCGCCTTCTTGAAAAGAATTTCGCGGAATTTACCGAGGAATGGAAAGCAGAGCATTTGGCGGATGAAATGAGCAAGGCGAATATCGGTGCCGGGCCGGCTGCGGCTCCCGGCGCGAAGCCCGCAGTGCGCGCGCAGGCGGCGAAAAATTTGATGAGGGCCGTCGATTCGCCGCAGTATGATGATTTTGCCGCCAAAAGCAAAAGCTATCCGTTGCAGCGAATCCTGAAAATTTATGGCATACGCTTTTTTTTACAGGTGAACCTTCGCAAATACAATTTTTCATACCTCGAAAAGATCGTGACGGACGGACAACTAAAGAAACGCTCGGATCTTTTGCAATTGCGGGAAATGCTTCAAAGGGTAAAATCGCACATGAATTTCGATGCTAATCTGAAGCAGTACGAAACCGAGCTTAACGACCTCGAACGTGCGGTAATGCACAAGCTGTATTTTACGTCGTGTCCGGTTTCGCCCGTCGATCAGGGCTGAATCTTTCTGGCGAAATCGATGCGCTTCGCGATTGACGGATGGCTGTAAAGCAGGAATTCCACGAGAGGGTGAGGCTGAATTTCCGCCAGGTTGAGGCGCGCTATTTTCTCCATCCCCGATATGAATGCGTCCCTGCCGCGCGTAAACTCAATGGCGATGCGGTCGGCCTGGCGTTCGTACCTTCGCGATATCGCGTTTGTAAGCGGCATGCACACAAATCCGAAAACGGACAGATACAGAAGAAGGACGGGGATAGCGTCTATCTGATACAGTGTGCTGAAGCCCATGTGTGCGACAGTTTCCGCGTACAGCAGGCCGCAGAGATAAAATGTCAGCAGAATAACAGCGCTGCTGAAAAAAATGTTTTTCAGTATATGCCGTTTCACGTAATGTCCTATTTCGTGAGCAAAGATAACCTCTATTTCCTCCGGTGAGAAATTTTCGAGCAATGTGTCGCTTAACAGTATGCGCCTGCTTTTGCCGATGCCGGTGAATCCCGCGTTGGCCTTGCGCGTGTCTTTGCTCATGTTGAACGAATAAATTCCCCGAATATCGATGTTATTGGCCGCAAGGAGGGTTTCGATTCTTGAGCGTATGTCATCATTGCTAACGGGTGTGAATTTATAAAAAAGGGGGAACAGCACTATCGGCGCGATCCGCGCAAGGAGCACCGCGACGCCAATGATGGCGACACTGAAATACAACCACCAGAGAGCGCCCGATGTACGCAGGAAAAAAAAGAAAAGGAGCGCAATAGGGACACCCAGCGCGATGGTGACCGCCAGGGATTTGAGACTCTCCGCGCACCATGAACGTAGTGTCTGGTGTGACAGCCCGAACCTGTGTTCCAGCATAAACCCGCCGTAAAAATCGAGCGGGATCGTGAATATCGCGGATGCCGTACCCGCGATTGTAAGGAATAAAAGGAATTGAAAATATTCATTTTCCGTGTACGAAGAAATATAGCCAAGAAGGAGTGTTGCGATGCCGCTGAATGCCAGTACTGCGAGCAATACGGCGCTTAGAACGATATCGATAATTGAAAGCCGGATTTTGATTCTGTTGTAGCGCACCGCGCCCGATTCATCGGGGGCGGGAGTGGATGACAATGCGATCGTTTCCATGACCTGTAGCTCCTTGCATGGTGCTTATACGTGTAGTAATGGTATATGGGGGAGCGTGATTGTCAAAATAATAATAGAAATATTGTTGCGGTTAAGTACCACTGTTGTAGAGAGGTGGAACCCGCCGGCGCCGGATAACGATGTGCGCCGATATTATAGTACAAGGTGCGAAGAATGAAGATAGGAATAACCGGATTGCCGCAGACCGGGAAAAAGACCCTGTTCCAGTTGCTGACCGGGGCATCGGGTGTTATGCCAGCCGCTGACCAGAAAAAATCGGTCTCCGGTGTGGCGGAAATAATCGACCCGCGGTTCGATGTGCTGGAATCTATGTATGCGCCGAAAAAATCGTCGCGCGCGAGAATCAATATAGAGTTGCTGCCGAAAATCGAGGCAACATCAATCAGAGACGGCGATATTTTCAAGGACATTGCCGACATGGATGCGCTGTGTCATGTGGTGCGCGCTTTTGCCGACGACGCGATATATCATGTCAGCGGCTCGGTGAATCCGGAACGGGATATCGACTCTGTCAATTCGGAGCTTGTGCTCCACGATCTCCTCTTCGTCGAAAAAAGACTGGAGCGGTTGGAACAGAACAAAAAAAAGTCACGCGAGGATCAGCTTAAAAACGAGGAGGAGTTGCTGCTGCGGTTCAGGGCCCATCTGGAGAATGATCTGCCGCTGCGCGTCTGTGATATATCCGACGAAGAAAAAAAAATAATCGGCAGCTATCCTTTCATTACGATTAAGCAAATGATTATCGCCCTGAATGTTTCCGACAGCGCCATGGACGATACGGCGCTGCTGCACACGCTGAGCGCGAAGTACCTGCCGCAGGGGATTACCCTGATGCAGATATGCGCAAAGCTCGAATCGGAGATTGCACAGCTTGATACCGCGCAGGAGAAACGTGATTTCATGGAGGCGGCCGGGATTGCCGAACCGGCGATCAACCTGTTGTCGCGGCTGTGCATGGAAGCGCTCGGGCTGATATCATTTTTTACTGTCGGTTCTGATGAGGTGAAGCAGTGGCTGCTGCGCAGAGGCGCGCTCGCGCCGGAGGCCGGCGGCGTTATCCATACGGATATCCAGCGAGGTTTTATCCGCGCCGAGGTGATAAAATACGATGATCTCACGGAATACGGTTCTGAGGATGCGGTAAAAAAAGCGGGAAGGCTGCACGTAATGGGTAAAGATTATACGGTGCAAGATGGCGATATCGTCAACTTCAGGTTTAACGTATAACGATACGAGAGGCTCTGACCCCCTGCGCGTGTGCGATTGCGGTATTACCGGGGAAAGTATCGCGACGTTCAGGAGAATAATTCTTACGCACTATCGCAAATCTGGGCGCGTGCTGCCGTGGAGGGTGAATCCCACCCCATATGCCGTGTTTGTATCGGAAATAATGCTTCAGCAAACACAGGTAAGCCGGGTTATTCCCAAGTTTGAGGCTTTTGTCAGGGCTTTTCCCGATTTTAACAGCCTTGCATCAGCGTCACTGTCGTCGGTGCTGGCTCTCTGGCAGGGCCTGGGATACAACCGCCGGGCGGTAGCATTACGGGAGAGCGCGCAAATACTGCAAAGAAAATATGATGGTATTTTGCCCGAATCGATTGAAGATCTCTCGCTTTTGCCCGGCATCGGAAAGGCGACAGCATCGGCGATAGCGGTCTACGCGTTTCACAGGCCGGTTGTTTTTATAGAAACAAATATCAGAACGGTATTCATCCACTTCTTCTTCCCAGGGATGGAGGGTATCATGGACAAGCAGATATTCCCCCTCGTTGAAAAAACACTCTATCGCAGGGACCCATCGCGATGGTATAACGCGCTCATGGATTACGGTGTACTGCTTAAGGAGTCGTACGGCAACCCGGGCAGAAGGAGCGCGGCGACGAGGGGTCAGAGCCCATTTAAAAATTCGCATCGCCAGCGGCGCGGAAAAATACTCAGGGCGGTACTTGGAAATCCCGGAATAACGCTGGATGATCTTGCCGATACGATTGCGCAGGATGCGGGGCTTACCGGAAAAATTGTATCCGAGCTAATGCAAGAAGGATTTATCGTGCGGAGAGGCGATAGGTATCGGATAAAATGAAATCGCCGGTTTTATCGTCTGTGCCGGTGTCGTGCCCTTTTCTCGTATTTATTTTTTGAGCGCCATGGTTTTACTGATAAATGGATTTAGATCGAGCATATGGTTTGCCTTAGAGGATGCGCCGCTTGTTGAGATAACCTCGCCTTCCAGGCGATAGTTCTCAAGAGATGAAAACAATTCGTCAGTCAGCTCTATTTCAGCGAGGAGCGGTATGGGGGGTGCGTGGGTCTCGCCTGGGATGTCATCCGAATCGGCGGGAGGCAAATCTTTCGGCGTATCGAGTGTGTCCATTTCATACCTTGCAGATTATAGTAGTTATATGCGTCGCACGAATATTTGTTTCATCCAATCAGTATTCGCAATATACTGTATCTATCAACTGATCAGTGCCGTAATGGTGACTGTGCGGACTGGCAGTTGCATAGAAAACGGCGCAAATCAGAAAATATGCAAGTGTTGCTCAGATAACGTTTTTTGTGTGTAGTATACTGTGTTTGTAACTGAGAATAAATTCAATATTTATGGTTTTGATAAAAGTCAACATAAAAATTATTTTTTTATACTTTTTTATCATATATTATTATAGAGAGTATGTTAGGTATTATTTATTATATGAAAGTTGTATATTTAATGAATACGCTTCATATGGGGTGTCGGGTAACGTGCAATGACCCACATGCATTGTGATATCTGTCCGCGGGCGTGCCGCGCAATCCACAGAACCGCGGCACAGGGCTTCTGTCGAACAGGGGAGAGATTATCCGTCGCGTCAGTGTGTCTGCATCGTGGTGAGGAGCCGGTCATAACGGGGAGGAGCGGCATATGCAATATTTTCTTTTATCATTGCAATTTGCAGTGTGTCTATTGCCAGAACTATCAGATCAGCAATAACAGCGTGCCGGTGAGTGACGCATTGCTCGAATTCGTTATCGATACTGTTTCCAAAATGCTCGATGCGGGAGTTAAATGCGTTGGATTTGTCTCTCCGTCGCATATGATTTCGCAGATGAGGGAAATAATTCATGGCATCAATGCGACCGGCCGCCGGCCTGTCTATGTGATGAATACTAACGCCTATGACCGGCCGGAAAAGCTTGCATCGCTTGATGGCGTAATCGATGTCTACCTTCCTGATTTTAAATATATGGAGAGTGATCTCGCGCGGGAGTTTTCAGGCGCCGGCAATTATCCCGGCGTTGGGGTCAGAGCGCTGCGAGAAATGTACAGGCAGAAGGGCTCGAACATTCTCTGCGATGATGAAGGCGCAATTACATCCGGCATGATTATCCGTCATCTGATATTGCCGGGGCATGTGGAAAACAGCAAAAAGTGCCTGCGCGCCATTGCCGAAGAGCTTTCAACGTCGGTGCATGTATCGCTTATGTCGCAGTATTACCCTGTGCCGGCGGTGAAACATCATGCGACACTTGGCAGGACAATCACGCGGGAGGAATACGAGGAGGTGCTGGATGAATTTTACCGGCTCGGTTTTTACCGGGGATGGGTGCAGGAATTCGGAAGCGCCGGTAACTACCTGCCTGATTTCGCAAGGGACGAGCCGTTCGGCTGAAGGAAAGAACGGTATCTCTGGTGGGTACATTGATATATTCGGGAATATTAAAAGGAAACGGAAAAACGAAAATGAAATTTGAACAGGTGAAAAAGGTAGGGTATGGGAAATATATTGCAGTTGTTCTTTTTATTGCGGTAATGATAAGTTTAGGGATTATGTATATTCTGCATAAATCAGGATCAGCGGAAGATATAAATAAACTTAAAATTAGGGGTATAGAGAATTTGAAAAAAGGCGATTACGACTCCGCTATCAGGGACTATTCGGATATACTCGACTATGAACAGGACGTGATGGTATATTATAATCGTGGAGTAGCGTATCTAGGAAAAGGGGAATATCCTCAAGCCATTGCGGATTTTAGTGAAGCTATTAAACTGAATCCAGAGAACACTTCTGCGCTAAATAACCGTGCAATTGCGTATTATTATTCAGGGGATTATGATGAATCTATTAAGGATTATACAGCAGTTCTTTCCGCGAATCCAAAATTCGGGATTGCATACCTGGGACGGGGTAATGCTTTTTCCATGAAAGGCGATAGCGTCAGAGCTGCGACTGATTATCACAAGGCCCTTTCACTCGGTATTACCGCCGCAAAAAACAAACTTCTGGTTCTTAAACAGCATCAATAAACACTCCTCTCAATTCCCGGTACCCTGTATGGAGAAGGTATAGGGATTTTCAAAGGCGTCAGGATCATCGCTTGCTATTTCGACTGTCGCCGTTTTGAGGCCAGTACTTCCCGGTGTAAAAGTAATCTCAAAGTTTGAATTTGAGGCTGGACCAACAGGGGAAGAAGGTTGCACTGTAATGGTGAACATGGCAGCGTCCGCACCTGTAATAATTACAAAGGGCGTACCAGTTAAAATTAAATCTGCGTTGCTGGCTAATACGGCTGTATTTTGCAGTGTAAAGGTTAATGGTGCGCTTGTTGTGCTTACCGTTACGTTGCCGAAGTCGTTGGAGCCGTAGGTTACGTTAATATCCGGAACGGTGCCCGCGCCCCGGATAGTAAAGGAGTATGTCGGTGTGTCGGGATCATCGCTGTCGATCTCCACGGTGGCGGTTCTGAGCCCAGTGGACGACGGAGTGAAGGTGATCTGCATGGTTGAGGTGGCTGCAGGATTGATGGGCGTGCTCGGCTGAACGGTGATAGTAAAATCGCCGGGATTGACGCCGGTAAGGCGCGCTCGGGGAGTACCGTTGAGCACCAGAGGCGCATTGGAGCCCGCGGGTGCGTTATTTGCTATGGTGAAAACGAGAGCGCCGCTGGCGGTACCCTGCTTTACGTTGCCGAAGTCGTTGGAGCCGTAGGTTACGTTAATATCCGGAACAGTGCCCGCGCCGGTTACCGTAAAGCTGTAAATAGATTCATCTAAATCGTCATTATAGATTGAGACCGTCACGCTTTTTGCGCCGATGCCGGGTATCCCCGTCGGATTAAAGGCAATAGTGAATGTGGTGCTGCCGCCGGGCGCAATGGTGCCGGAGGCTGGCTGGACGACCGCGAAATATACGGCATCGGCCCCGTGTACTACGACCCGCGATGCCGGAGCCCCGAGCAGGTGCAGGTCGCCCATAGTGCCGGTATTGCGTATGGTATAGGTCAGAGCCGCTCCGGCAGTGTTTACCTTCTGATTTCCGTGGCTGTATGATCCTGTGCCATCAAAGAGCGGTACATTTGATGGATCCCGCACCTCAATCTCCGGATTAACGCCGGTTCCGGTAATTGTAAAATTATATGGATTTTCATTCACGTCATTGTTGGCTATTGAGATGGTTGCGGTATCCGCCCCCGTGCCGGATGGCGTGTATCGTACGGCAAAGGTTGTACTGCCCCCCGGATTTATGCTGGTTGAAGCCGGCTGGCTTGCGATGACGAAATCTGCCGAACCGGTGATGGAGACTTTGGGAGCGCCGGTCAGATACAGGTTAGATGTCGCGGCGGCACCATTTTCTATTGTGAACGTTAACTGTCTTGACGACCCGACATTAACATTTCCGTACGTGTAAGTTCCCCCGTCGGCGATATTGGTTGTGCCCTCGCGCACTTGTATCTCGGGATTCATGCCTGTGGCGGTCACGGTGAAGGTGTAGGGATTTTCGTCGGAATCGTTATTGGCGATAGTAACCGTTCCCGTATATGCTCCGGCTCCAGGCGCGTTAAAACGTATGGTAAATGTGGTTGATGCGCCAGGTGCTATCGGAGTGGCGGCATCAAGAATGCGACTGAAGCCAGCCCCGGCCACTATTACTCCGGCGGTAAGGTCGAGATTTGCCGCCCCGATATTTTCGATTGTGAACGTAATATCGATGGCGGTCCCGCCGACGCTCATGCCGCCGAAATCGTATGTGCCGCCGGACAGTATGCAGTTCGTACTGACTCCCTGGTATACGCTTATTTCCGGTTCCGGAATTGCTGTCCCCGTTCCCGATATGGTGATGATGTATGGATTTTCGTTGCCATCGGGATCGTCGTTGGCTATTGAGAGTATGGCCGTATTTAAAACCCCCGCCGTGTCAGGATTAAAGGTGACCCAAAAGGGTATATTTCCGCCCGGGGCGACAGAACTGGACGCAGGTTGAGTGGTCACAGTGAAAACGCTATCGCCGGTGATAGTGACAATCGGATTTGATGGCAGATTGAGCGTACTGGTTGCATCAAGATTTTGAATTGTAAAAAGCAGCGGTTTCGGAGTGCCGACTGGCGTAGTTCCGAAGCTTTTGGCGCTGCCGCTTAGGAGTGTCGCAGACGCGTCGTCCAAAATGTTGATTTCTGGTATTGCCACACCCGTTCCATTTACCGTAAATGTATATGGATTTTCATCCGCATCATTGTTTGCAATAGAAATAGTGGATGATTGCAATCCAAGCGCTGATGGAGTAAATGTCATTATGAATGTCGTTGTTCCGGGCGCTGCGACGGGGGTGATGGGTTGTGCGGTTATCGCAAACTGCGGATCGCTTGATGTCACGTAATTTGGGCCGCCTGTCAGCAGAAGCGGACTTGTCCCGTTGTTCTCAATAGTAAACGTGGTTGCCGCGCTTGTAAAACCCTGGTTGATATTGCCGAAGCTGAATGTTCCCGCGCCAGAAAGAAGAGGCGTTGAGCCATGCCGTATATTTATTTCCGGCGCTGGCGCGACAGATCCGGTGCCAGTTATTGTAAATGTATAAGGATTTTCATCGCTGTCGTTATTGACAATTGTGACAGTGGCGGATTTTACACCGGCCGACGATGGAGTGAAACGTATTGTAAAAGATGTGCTGCCCGATGGGATGACCGGTGACACGGGATCAGCTGTTACGGAAAAATCGCTGGAACCCGTAAGCAGAACGAGAGGAGATCCGGTTAATGTAAGAGTAAGAGTCCCTATATTATAAATGGTATATACATGATTGCCCGGTGTGCCGATATTTACACTGCCGAAATCGTCGTTGCCGGCAGGTGAAAGGATGTCGGCTCCGCTGACCTGCACATTAATTTCAGGCGCTGCAACAGTAATACCTGTCCCCGTAATAGTAAATGAAAAGGAACTTTCGTCGGGATCGTTGCTGATAATCGTTACGGTTGCATTATATACTGCTGCGGCTGCCGGGGTAAAATCAATTGTAAAGTATCTGTAGCTGAACATCGCAATCGGGGATGCCGGTTGTGTTGACACAGAAAACATTGCCGCACCGGCGCCGCTTATAACGACGATGGGAGTTCCCTTTAATACAAGATCGCCTCTTCCGAGATTCTCGATGGCGTAGGTAATTGATTGGGTACCGGATGTCGGAATGGAGCCGAAATCGAAGGTGTCGCCGGAGTGTATAAGCGTACTACCCTGACGGATGTTGATTTCTGGCGCGTTCTCATCAGGGTATTCTACAATCTCAGGCGAGCCGAAGTAACAGGAAAACAATCCGAACACCATACATGTGATCCAGAGCAGCGTAAAACGAATTTTAATAGAAGGGAACCGCATTTGTCTGTTTCCAATCCAAAAATTCAATTATATGTTCTGAAACATGCATCGCGTATGATATTTGTAAATCTACATGCTATACAAGTACGCATTAACCGCGAGATGCTGTTGTATCCAAACCATTATAATCATGGACGTGCGCATAAGGGCAAATAATATTGCGTTTTAACGCACATATTATTTCGCAATAACAACCTTTTGAAAACTGTTGAGAATGGTTTTTCCATCTGATACACGCTTTGCCTCGATATGGATATAATAGAGCCCCATGCCAAGCTTGTTGCGCGCCTTGTTATCGCCGCGCCAGCCGTTTTCCTTTATATTCTGTCCGCCCCTTCGATATTCGTTGTCGGTGAGCGTGACCAGCGGCCTTCCCTTGATATCAAAAACCTGTATGGTAACATATGCGTCATCGGAGAGATAATATGCCGGGTAGGCAACGGGATTTTTATCTGTTATGACATTGTTCAATATGCGTGTGGGCCATGGCGTAAATGCGGTTGCGATACCTATCGTAAACGTCCATTCGTAATCGTTGGGATTGCCGGGAGCCGGCTCGGTTTCAGAGTTGTGATCTGAATAGGAGATAACACCCCCCTTGTTTGCCTCAATGATGAACCGTACATTGCTTGCCGCCGCCATTATGGGAAGCGTCTCGGGAATGTACGCTACCCATTCGTTTGGCCCCTTCTTAATACTGGAAATTCTGTAATAGTCTGTACCTTCGACCAGGCTTGATGTTATAACGCCGCCGGTTACCAGTGAACCAGCACCATCCTGTGCGACGATAAGGTTTACCACATCAGGAAGACCGCCCTCTGCGATGATAAACATCGATACCCTCGTGTTGGCTTTTCGCAGAGGCCGCGCCGAAGCTGCGGGATTTATGGTAAAAGAGTTGTCATCGTACGTTGTTATGCCGTCCGAAATGGACACGACAATTGATGAAGCCAGGGTGCTGGCCGAACCATAACCCGGGCCGGGAAGGGGATCGTAAAGGCTGTTTGCCGGCGCCACATCCTGTCCGAACACGTCGATTGCGGTAATATAGTATTCGTAAGTCGTCAGCGACCGGAGCGGCTGAATGGTGACGCTGTTTGTCGAGATCGTGCCCAGTGATGCGTACCCTGTCGTGGTGCGGTCAACAATCGTCCAGTCCGTCGCGCCGGATTCACGGTAATACACCCTGTAGGTATAGAAATCCCCATCATAGTCGGGAAGGGCGGCATTGAGCGCGGTCCAGTTGAATGTAAGCGAAAAGGCAGTTTGTGACAACCCGCCCCATGCGGTAAACGGGGCGGTATTGGCTCCGGGCGGATCGTCGTTGTCCCAGTAGATGACTGGACTGGCAGGCTGATTTATGCGGGTAAAATCGTTTTGTTCATTGTCGTACGCGCCGCCGCTGATGGTTTGTATTCTATATACATTCTGCTCGGTATCGCTGGCGGGCACCGTTGGATTCGGCACATTTGCCACACCCGTGGTCTGTCCGTTGTTGATTTGAACCGGAAAATCCGCTCCTTCGGTGGTATTGCGGATGGTTATCGTTGTGTTGCCGACCATCGGCCCGAGTGAATTGCGCATGCGCGCGGTAATGCGCACCTGCGTTCCTGGCGCATTTACGCTGCGATAATATGAGGGCGAATCCACGCCCCCGCCGTTGATGAACTGAATCGCGGTTATTTCAACCTGATCGCAATTGATTGCGAGTTGATTCGTGGATGTAACCGGCCCCCCGGGCGTTGCCACGGTCACCTGCATTGCCCAGGTATGAGTGCCCATTGCGGTAATATATGCGGCGGCAACCGCCATGCTGTATTCATTCGATCCGCCTGGTATGGTATCGGTAAAACCGGTTGGGGCCCCGTCGAGATACAGCTCTGCGCCCGTGATTTCGCCGGGGTCTACAGTTACGGGCGTGTCGGTTCCGCTTGCCCCCGGAACATTATAGACAACGATACCGCTGACACTGAAGGCAGAATGCCACGGATTGATCATCCCGTCGGCGGCAACGCCGTCCTGTGAAAAATTAAAAACCCGCAATGTCGAGCAGACGCCGTACGGCACCTGTCGTGTATTTGTAACCGTATTGGAACTTGTTGCAGACGCAGTTACGTTCCGTGACGCCGTATACGCCGATTCAGGCGTGTCCCATCTGAACGTAACCTTGAATGTCACCGTGCAGTTGTTATACGTACCGGTGATATCGGCAACCGCGTTTACGTTGCCCGAGCTGACCGTTACCGGCAGATCGGTTCCCGTACCCGACGGGTTAATGACGAGTAGTATGTTGGTCGAATTCGGGATGGTTATACGCACGTCGGTAAGCTGGGCCCATCCGGTTATATCCGGATCGATGACATTCACGTCAAAATTATATGTAAGGCCCGCCAGGTAATAGCCAAGCCCGCTGCTAAGAAGTGTGGGATTTGCCGGCGTGAGTGTGACCGAGTTAATAGTTCCACTTCCCCGCGCAGTCAGGAGAAGCGACACGGCGATTGCCATAATGACTATACTAGAGTGTTTTTTTCGCGTCATTTCTGGTTGATTTATTTTTATTGCACTGTTATTCTATTTGCCGGTAGTACTATCTGTCTATCATGGTAGTGCAATAAACAGAAAGAAATCAACAAAATAATCACTCGGGCATGACGACATCAGGAATTTTGTTATGTTTATTATTTTTTACTATATTGAACACAATCGGGATATTTCAACGAATTCAGCAGATTAATACCATGAAAAAGGTCTTGTATACAGGCATTGCGGTTGCCGTGCTGGTATTTATTACAGCGTGTGCAAATGAGGCGCCGACAGTTGTCCCCGGGGCCATTACGGGAACTTTTACCGGCACCGAACCTGGCGACAACATCCCCCGCCTGATAGGCATATATCCGGATACTGGCGATATCGACATCCCTGTTGATGCGGACATTATTCTGGTATTTTCCAGGGCAATTGATCCCGCAACAATAGATGCGGCCAGTCTCATTATTAGAGATACCGTTACATCTGAGGTGATGGCTATTAATTCGATAACGCCGGTCTCGGGCGGCAATACTGTGATTGTCAATATCACGGGGCCGGTAGCAGGGAATTTGCAATACAGCCATCTGCATACATTGCAGCTTACAACAGCAATTCAGGATTTCAGTGTCCCGCCGCTGAATCTGGATGCTGTGTACAATACCACATTCACGACGGCCGCCGACAGCTTGCCGCCCGCTTTGCCGAGGGTGGTCGCCGCGACGCGGTTTCCGGCCAATGGCGCGACAGGCGTGAGCGCCGATCTTGCGTATGTTGAGGTCACTTTCACGAGGGACATGTCTCTGGCAAGCATCGATACGGCAAGTTTTACGCTATTCCCGGCAGCAGGCGCAGGTGTTACGCCGGTAAATTCAAAAACATACAGGCTCGATCTCAATCCGCTTGCCTATAACCAGGTATATACCGTAGATCTTACGAATGCAATTACAGATACAGTATCCAATCCGCTGTTTGAAGATGGTAACGATACGTGGTCGTTTACCACTGAGCCGGACCCCGATACGGTCGGTCCGCTGGCAATCAATTCCGTATGGGTCGATTCGGTTACGCCGACATCCGCATGGATCTACTTTACCACCAACAAACCGTCGGACCGTACGACCTGCTTTGTGGACTATGATGTTAATTCGGGGGCCCCATATGCTTGGACATCACTTGCGGAAACCGATTGGGACGGGGATGGAAAAGACCTTCATACGTTGCATAAGATCCAGATTACCGGCCTGTTACGCTCGACTGTATATTATTACAGGGTAAGGGCGGGCGCGCTCACTTCAGCGGAATCTACGTTCATTACTGACGCGGATATAACGGCAGGCGTCAATTTTCCACTCACCAGCGCCGCAAACGGCCAGGATGCCATCAGGACAGTGCAGGTTTCTGATGGTTCTGCATTTGTTTTCTGGGAAAGTCATGGCGGTAATGACGATATTTACGGGCAATTCTTTAATACCGCAGGCGCGCCGCAATGGGGCGCGAACGGCGCGGCCGTGTCAAACCACGCGAATAATCAGAGCGGGATAGAGGCCGTGAGCAACGGTTTTAACGATGTCGTCCTCGTTTACCGCGATGCAACGGTCGGGAATGATCTCTACGCCAAGATGGTGTATAATAATGTGGGTGTGGTGGGCTTCCGCTGGGGCGTGGACGCAGCGGCGCAAGGCGTGCCGCTTGGCATTGCCGTCAAGGCCGGTTCTACGTACTCGGCGGCCCTGGCCCACGAATGGCCTGCTCCCATAAGCTCAGGAACGGCGGACATGCCGGCAAACGGTGTGGCGACGAATCTGCTATACGATAAAGATACCGATTTTTCGGTTCTCGGGCTGGCGGCCAATGATCTGCTTATATGGGGTGGCGGCCCCTGGAGCCAGGCCGCAATATTTGACGTCGATTCATTTAACGTGTTCAGGTTTGTAATACGGAGCACCGGCGTCACCAGCCTGGCGGCAACGAGCTATTATCTTGCCGACCAGACGGCGGTAGCTACGGGAACGGTTGATTCTGTCTTTTCGGTCACAGAATTCAACGCTGACGATATTAACCTTCCGCTGATTGTCGTGAATGATGTAATCAACTGCAATGGAACAACATGGGCAATTGTCACCAACAAAACCGATCTTGGCGGCGGCGCCTACCGCATCCGGACCGATGTAAATCACGGTCTCGCAGCAGGTAATCCTTTCAACGTGTATCCACGTATAGCCGGGCCGCTCGCTTCGGAAGCGGTTGCCAATCCATTGTGGGATCAGCTGCCGGTGGTGCTTTTCAATCCCGTCGTCACCGTCCTGGCGAACGATGTGGTGGTAAATGAAAACAATAATACCGTCGCGGCCACATGGGCGCGTGTCAACGCCATTAACCTTGCGGAGGATACCGACTATGCTTTGCAGCTCAGCTCTGATATAATGAATAGTGGTGACAGTTATTCTATTCTTCGTCTTCCCATGACGCCAGCCGGGACGGAGGATGTGGGCTTCTCGCCGGCGGTGGCGCCGGCCGATTTTACGCTTACGGATTTTACGGGATTGAACTATGGGGGTGTTGGTGTTGCCACCGGCGATGTCGTGTACAATATCGACGCCGATCTTTCCGCAATGGTGACAAATGTCGCAGGCGCGACGCTTACCCTTTCGGCGGATATATTCAATGGAACGCTGGAAAAATACATCATATTTCAGCGCCGCGGATTTCTTGTAGCCTTTATCGATGCCGGTGATTTTGTAATGGCGCGCGCGTTTAATCTGGCCGACGGATCGCCGCTGGGCGCCGTGTTTGCGGTCACAACCAGCGGTATAAGCAGTAATCCCGTGGCCCTCTCGGACGGGGCGGGCGACGTGATGATTTTCTATCAGAACGCCGGAGCGATACGGTGGAAAAAGGTCTCTGCCGACGGGGCGTTTGTGTGGAGCGATCCGCTGGCAGACCAGGTCTCTGACGCCGGGATCACTGATGCGACGCTTACGGGGTACAGCATTGTGCAGGTGCTTCCCACCAGATCAACCGGCGCTGTAGGGGGAGCGTACCTGCTGGCGAAGAACGGTTCAGGCTCGATACGCGTACTTCGAATCAACGGGGCCACCGGCGCCGTGGCCTGGAACAACGCAGTGAGCGCCACCGGCTATGAACCGCACATGGCGGTCGATACGGTGGCCGGTACGGCCAATCGCGTTATCGTCACGTATCGGGACAATGCCGGGCACATTCCGGCCGACTATTATCACATCAGGGCCGTGGCGTACAACGCCGCTGGCCTTACCGCTGCTCCAGGATTTGCCGCGATCAATGTCTCAAGCACGGCTGCATCATATGATTGCAGATTGCCGCAGGTGATTGTGGCGGATGCCGCTGCGGGAGCCAGCGAATTTTATATCGCGTGGTTTGATGGCAGATATTTTGGAACGGCCGGATTCGCTCTCTTCGGCCAGCGGTTTACCAGCGCTGGCGCCGCGGTGTGGGCTCCGGATGTGTTTATATCGACTCCCACCTCCTATGGCTATGATACGCTGGATTTGAAATTGCTGTACTGGGATGACGGAGCTGCGCCTTTCGGATTAACACCGTTATGGCTGGATTACAGAGATGGCGCTACTGCACCAGATATTTATTATGAGCATGTTGCTGATACAGGTTCATATTGACCGGCTTTACGTTAAAACATGCCGGCTTTGTTGAAGATAGATCTTTAAGGGCTCTGACCCCATCCACACTAAAACCACTCGATTGCTACCTTCTCCAGGGGGGTAATCCTTTTTTTCAATGCTTTTGAGGCGGATATTTTCATTCCTTCATCAATCAGAATTACCCGCAATTCGGGGTGCTTTTTGGTAAATTCGCGGGCTCTGACCCCTCCCATCACAAAAAGCGCTGTCGCGTAAGCATCGGCATCTATGGGGTCAGAGCATACCACCGTCGCTGAAATCAGCCCCTTTGCCGGGAATCCGGTATGCGGATCGAGAATGTGATGGTATCGTACACCCTTTACTATTTTGTAACGCTCGTAATCCCCGGACGTAACTATTGCGTCGCCATCGTGCGCGGTAAAAACCAGCAAAATTTCGTCGTTTCGGGGGTGGCGAAGCCCCACGCGCCACGTATTGCCGAATTTCGTACCGTGTACTATCAGGTCGCCGCCGGCATCGATAATTGAGGCTCTGACCCCTTCCCGCCGCAGCGCCGCGGCCGCCAGCCCCACCGCGTGCCCCTTGGCGATGCCCCCCAGCCCGATCTGTATGCCTTTGTGCTTGAACATAACGGTATGGGCTGCATCATCGAGCTTAATATTCCTGAAGTTGACAAGAAAAAGCCTCTTTTTTACAACTGCGCTGTCAGGCGGAACAAATGATGGATTTGCCAGTTGCCAGAGTTTGCCGACCGATGCGAATGTTATGTCGAAAGCGCCGTCAGTCTGCTCTGAAATGGCGATTGATTTACGCATCAGCGCATATGTTTCCCCGGAGATATGGACCGGTGCCTTCCACGCGCTGTTGTTGATGGATACGATGTCGCTGCCCGCGCGTTTCGGGCTCATCAGAGATTCGACGCGCGCGATTTCGCTAAATGCCGCGTTCGATGCTCTGACCCCCCGCTCCGGCGTATCGGCTATTACCGTGATATTGATCAGCGTGCCGATCTGCATCCGGCTGAAGGTGTACAGCTCGCCCTTTCTCCCGCATCCGCAGAAGACGAGTATCGCGATTGCCAGTGATGCAAAATACGGACTCCATCGTATCATCATGCATACGCCTCTGTGACGTTTGGATTGTAATGCGTCGTGTGAACAGGAATAGCTTCATTTCAATTTGTAAAGAACATTAACGGCCTGTTGCGCTTCATGATTGAGTTCGCAACGGCCGCAGGCGCCGTGTGGGGAAACGGCATGCCGTCGCGTAATCGCGGTGGATTTTGCCGGCAAAGCCGAAGACTAATAAAAAATTCTGATGGCAACGCATTATTTTTTTTACATATTTTTCTTGACGCGCACATCGAATAATGGTAATACAATAATACAAAGAGATGAGTGTCTGCCGGGAGGCGTTTCACGGAGGAAGATGGCTGTGGAAAAATAATAAAGTTGTCACCTTAGACGGATATGATTTTCTGGGACATCGGAAACGGTGTCCCTTTTTATTTCTTGACGGTTGGCGGGAGTGGTACTGTTATGGGGTGGACTTAATGGAGCATTGCGGTGGAAAGCATGATTGATACATCGGTGCAAATCGGGCCGTTGCGGCTCAAAAATCCCATAACTGTGGCGTCGGGCACCGCCGGCTACGGCGAGGAACTCTCGCGTTTCTACGACATCGGCGCTCTGGGGGCCGTGTTTACAAAGGGGCTGTCGCTTAAGCCGCGTCCCGGAAACAGGGGCCCGAGGATAATGGAAACGCCGTCGGGCATGCTCAATTCCATAGGCCTTGAGAATGTCGGGCTTGAGCGCTTCCTCGGAGAGAAACTGCCGTTTCTGCTGGAGCACGGGGCGACGGTCATCCCGAACGTTGCCGGTCATTCGATCGATGAGAACGTGGAGCTTTGCGCCGTTTTATCCCACACGCCCGGAATCGTCGCGGTCGAGCTTAACGTGTCCTGCCCCAACGTGAAGGAGGGAGGCATGGCGTTCGGCACCAGTATGCCGGTGTTTACACGGCTGGTCGAGGCGGTGAGAAAGGTCACCGCCGTTCCGCTGATTGTGAAACTGTCGCCTAACGTTGCGGATATCGCGGAGTTCGCGCGGGGAGCCAGGGAATCCGGCGCCGATGCCGTTTCGGCGATCAACACGCTGCTGGGCATGAAAATCGATATTAAGAAAAAAAAGCCGCATTTTTATAACAGGGTGGCGGGCTTAAGCGGCCCGGCGATAAAACCGGTTGCCGTCCGCATGGTGTACGAAATCTTCGCGAAGGTCGATATCCCGATAATCGGCATCGGCGGCATCGCCGATACCGGCGATGTGCTCGAGTTTCTCATGGCCGGGGCTTCTGCGGTATCGGTCGGCACGATGAACCTCGTAAATCCGGACGCCGCGATGGCGTGCGTCGACGGCATCGCGGCGTACATGCGCTCGGAGAAAATACATTCCCTGCGCGAAATAATCGGCGTTGCGCACCCAACGGCCTGACCCCCCCCGCCTGTATCCGAAAAATGCCGGCGGCTTCCGCCGCGCGGCAATCAGAATAGCACGAAAGGAGACGCAGATGAAGTATTGGAACCGTAAACTGAAAAACATGGCCGAGTATATTCCAGGCGAACAGCCGGAAAACCTTGATGAGTATATTAAGCTTAATACAAACGAAAATCCGTTTTCTCCGTTTCCGTCGGTGATCGAGGCGCTGCGCAAGGCGTGCAACGACAATCTGCGGCGCTATCCGAACCCGACATCCATGTCGGTCCGCGAGGTTTTTGCGGCACAGAACAAGCTTCACACATCGAATGTCTTTATCGCCAACGGCTCTGACGAGATTTTTACGCTGCTCTTCCGCGGGTTTATTGAGAACGACGGAATCGCCGCGTTTCCATATCCGTCATATTCGCTGTATTATACGCTTGCCGAAGCGAACGGCGTGCAGTATGAAAAAATTCCGCTTACGGAAAATCTGGAGATCGATTTTTCCGGATTTTTAAAGAAAGAATACAATCTCGTGATCATTGCCAATCCCAACAATCCGACGGGCAGGGGGTGCGACCTCGATCAGCTTGAAGATTTCCTCGACGCGTTCAAGGGGCTTCTGGTGATCGACGAAGCGTATGTGGATTTTTACGGCGAGACCGCGATTGATTTTGTGCACACGCACGATAACGTCATCATCACCCGCTCGATGTCCAAGTCATATTCGCTTGCCGGACTCAGGGTGGGAATCGCCGCCGCCGATAAGGGAATCATCCGCGGGCTTATCAAGCTCAAGGATTCGTACAATGTTGACCGGCTGGCCGAGGCGGGCGCGTGCGCGGCGCTCCTCGATAAAAAAAGCTTTGATTACAATATCGGGATGGTCAGAAACAACAAGGAGTACCTTGAGGAGCGGCTTGACGCAATGGGTTTCGAAATAGTGCCGTCACAGGCGAATTTCCTTTTTGTGCGCCATCCGTCGGTGGGCGCACAAGCGTTGTACGAAGCGCTGAAGGAGAGAAAAATACTGGTGCGGTATTTTGAAGGGCCCGTGCAGTCGGAATATGTCCGCATTTCAATCGGTACGATGATGGAGCTGCGCGCGCTTATAAAGGAACTTGAATCTATAACAGCAGCCGGATAATTTTTCCGTCGCTGTCTGTGATATAGCTTCTGCTGATCAGTTCCTGAAGGGTAAGCTGGCTGTTCTCGAACCGGAGCACGTCTTTTTCGTCAATCCATATGTTGATATATTCGCTGTGGCCGCCGGCCTCCCATTGGAACCCGATGACCATGCCGACAATTTCTTTTTCCAGAAAGATCGCGGTGCACGAGTGTATTACGTCCATTACGTCCCTGAGATATTCATCCAGCACCATAGCCGCTTTTTTCCCGTAGGGGACTTCCTTCCCATCCTGATCGGGGGGGATTATAATATCGACGCCCAGGTACAGCCGCTCCTTCCGGTTTTCCTTTTTATCGTAATAAAATCCGATGCTGTGTTTTGCAACCGTCGCCTTTCGCGTATCGGCGATGCGGCCGGCTATGCCGATGAGATAAGTGTAATACTTTTTGTGGTAATAGGCGCCGTTCGTTGTGTACTGATCCGATTGCACGAGGCAGTCGTCGTAGCGGGCGGGGCTGTTCTGCGCGTAGTTCAGTATCGACTTTTCGCGCTCCGATGCAGTGGCGCATCCATTGCTGGAGGCGATAAGCATTACCGCAAGCAGACAATTGACGATCGTGTTTCGGCCTGTATGGAAAGAATTTTCCCCGCACGTCGGGCGCAGCATGTTGGGTGTTCCGTGTTCCATGAACCCGACGCTACACAATCCCGGCCCGCATGTCAAGCTGTTTGAAAAAACCGGTTGACCCCGCTCAAGAATGATACTGAAATATGCGATATTTTTCATGTGCGCGTGCGGGCAATCGTGCGTGCCGAAGTATGGCGACAAAGGTTGATAGATGATGAATAGCGGACGAAACTATTGTGTTGCGGCATTGCTGCTGGCTGTGATGGTCGTTGCCTCGTGCGGCCGGCAGGTAAACTATAATGTGCCGCCCAGAAAATATAAACGGGTATATACGGGCCTGGAAAATTTCATTGAAAATGACGCGAAAAAATACCGCGGGAAACGGGCGGCTGTCGTCACGAATCATTCAGGGGTCGATTATCATCTCCGTACGAACATAGATCTTATCAGGAGCAGGGGGATTGAAATAGCGCTTGTCCTTGCTCCCGAGCATGGCCTGTACGGGTATCAGAATGAATACGACAGTCGGCTCTGCCAGTCGGACGACGGCCTTAACGCGATAGTCTATAACATGCATCACTGTACGCCAGCCACGCTGCGCTACCTGTTCAGAGTCGTCGATATCGTGATCTTCGACATTCAGGATATGGGGCTGCGCTGCTACACGTATATATCGTCGTTAAAAATGGTGATGGATGCGCTGTGCGGAAGTTCAATCGAACTTATCGTGCTCGACAGGCCCAATCCAATAGGCTTTCTCGGAGCGGACGGGCCGTTTTTGAACAGGGATTTTTATTCGCGGCACGTCAGTGCGTTTCCGGCCACGTTTATGTATAACATGACGATCGGTGAGGCCGCCGCGTATTACAGGGGCGAGTTCGCGAAGGATGTGAAGCTGTGCGTGGTGCCGCTGAAAAACTATCGCCGCGATCTGATGTATAACGAATCGATGCTGCCGTGGATCCCGCCGTCGCCGAATTTGCCGACATACGAATCGTCCATCGTGTATGCCTCGATTGTGTTCATGGAGGGAATCAATATATCGGTGGGGCGCGGCACCACCAAACCATTCGAGTATATCGGCGCGCCGTGGCTCGACCCGGCTGTACTGTGCGACGGTCTTAACAGGCTTGGCATCAAGAATTTTAAATTCCGGCCGATTTATTTCAATCCCACGTTTTCGAAATACAAAGGCGAGCGGTGCGGCGGCGTGCAGATCTTTTATGTAGGCGGTGAGTTCAGCCCGCTGGAGGTTTCATACGCAATTATTTCGCACCTGAAAAAGTGGCCGTGGTTCCGCTGGGAGCAGTACGGCGGACAGTACAGCGTCGATTTTCTCGCGGGAACCGACCTGTTCAGAAAATCGATCGACGCCGGCAGACCGTCCCGCCAGTTTCAGGAGGACATAAAGGACGAGATGAAAGATTTCAATCGCGTGCGCTCGAAATATTTGATCTACTGAATTCGGCGCCGTTACATCTCCATAAACTGCATAAAACACTGCAGTGCGTCCGGGAGATTGCCGCTTTCG
>DHPI01000010.1:6121-8061 GCA_002407865.1 Spirochaetia bacterium UBA5368 | reverse complement strand
AGATTGCCGCTTTCGTCCATGTACTTTTTAAACTTTCGTTGGTATGCGGTCATGTCCCTGGTGCGGATGTTTTTGAATTTTGTGGCGATTTCGTTGAATGCGGGCATGTTCTCGAGTTTGTCCCGCAGCTCCTTTTTAAACGGGATGTATCGGAAAAACATCTCGCGTACAACGTTGTTGAGCTTCATTATGCCGTCTTTTTCGAAGAGCACCCACATCACATAATCTTCGGCGAACCTGTCGCGGTTTGTGCGTATGCTTTTAAAACGCTCGGCGATTTTCTCTTTCGATTCGGCCGAGAGTTTCGGGTTCTTCTTGAAGAAGTTCACATAATCGAAATATACGCCGGTCACGCCGCCCTCCACGGGATCGGCCCACATCGCCCCCCTGAGCGTGCGGTTAAGCTCCCAGCGGAAACATGCGATCGTGTGGGCCATCCTCCGCTCCAGGTCGCCCATGAACAGAATCGGCACAACGATCCTCCCGCGTGTTTTCCGGTTTGTGCCGTCAAGCTCCTGCCAGAGCATGGTTTTGGTGCCGAACGACGGTATAAGAATAAAGTTCGGGATAACCTCTTCCTGTATAAGCTCCCGCGCTTCGCCGACCCGCTCGACGGTCTCGCGGTAGAATGCGGAAAAGTCGATATCTCGAAGCGAGCTGACGATTGATTCGAGCTTTTTTTTGGAGACATGAAAGTTTATGGGATTTCCCTTCATCGTCATCGACGTGAGAATCGGGAACGCGGTTGCTGTGGAGCCGGAGCATACGGCCATCGTGGTGAGCAGCCTGTGGTCGATTTCGTACATCGTTTTTTGCGCCGGATCGTCGGCCGCTCCGGCATTTTTGCCTGGCTTTTTGTGTCTTTCTTCCTCACGAAGATGCGCCTCGTACGTAAGGCCCATCTCGGTAATGCTCGGATTTTCCTCGCCGTTGTAAATGCGCGTGAGGAATTCCTCTTCGAGATATATCGGCATGCCTGCCGTCTCGGCGATTCGCGATGATAGATCGTGCAGCTCTGATAGCTGTTCGCTCTCGATCATCGTTTCGTCGAAGAAGCCGAAGTTCAGCATCAGCTTTACCGGCGCCGGGATCGCGGATTCCGTTTTGCTTCGCACGAACACCTGCTTGTACAGGTCGAGGTACATGCGCGTAATGAACCGCCGTATTTTTCTGCCCTCGGTTTCGGTGTTGAACGGATTTTGCATCTTCTTGAAATCATTGAGCACTTTAAGAAAGTTTTTCTGAAACTCCTTGTCAATGAGCGAGAACTCGAATATCTGCTGCACCGAATTGGCGTATAGCCTTCCCATCGGCCCGCCTTTCGATACGGCCGACTGGCGCTCGTCGGGCGCGGCCTGCTTTTGCGAGATGTAATAATCGTGCAGTTTTTTGAATCCGGGATAAATTTCCGAAAGCTTCCTTCCCGAGATTTCTTCGAAGTACGAATGAATTTTTACTGCCATCGAGAGCAGGTTTTTCACGAAATCGGCATTCATGCTGCCGTTTTCCCGCCAGGCATCAATGGCGCCGCTCCCGAGGAGATGGGAGGTCCAACTTGGATTCTCGCCGAAGAGCATGGCCAGTTCTTCGTCGATCTCGTTATGTATCGCTTCAATCCTGTCGAGCGCCTTTAAAAGATTTTCCGAGACGGTCTCGAACATATAAATGGGGATCGAAGGGTCCCTGTTAATGGCCGCAGTAAGTATCCCCTCCTCGAGACTGATTATTTTTTGTATAAAATTGCACTGTTTAATGTCGAGAAGCGATTCCATAGGGAGGCCGGGAAACGCATATTTCTTTTTAAGAAGGCTGCTGTTGTCGGCCACCAGAAAACGAGCGTCGAACGTCGACGGGAAACTGCCGCCGTTACTCACATACGCGTCGTAGAGGGCATCGGCCCTGTGCTGTAGTTTCTCGGGCAGCGTCGATTGAGAGAGTAG
>DHPI01000010.1:4925-6007 GCA_002407865.1 Spirochaetia bacterium UBA5368 | reverse complement strand
AGCGTCGATTGAGAGAGGTTCTTGTACATGAGCGACAGGTTGTCGTTGATACGCGCGATGTTGACAAAAAGCCGCGTATATTTCACGGCGTCTTGCAGTGACACCATGACCCTCCCGTGGAGATGGTTCAGCAGCGCGATCGCCAGCGAAGGGTTGTCTTTCACAATCTGGTTGAAGCCGCCTTCCCTTATCGGATAACGGGAGACGGTGCAGTTCTCGATTGCCCTGATCGATTTTTTATTGGGTTCGGTGAAAAGGATGCTGAGTCCGGATATAAGATTTTTACCCCTGATCGTGCCGACGCGTTTGCTTTTCGATATGAGTATGTCGGTGTGCAGTCCCTCGTATTCTCTGGGTGCGGAAAGGATTTCAAGCGCCCCCTGCTGCAGATAATACATATACCTGGGTTCCTGCCCCTGTATCAGCAATAGTTCGCCTTTTTTGATTGTTTCAGACCTGGATGTGGCACGATTATCACTCATTGTTGACATTCTCTGCATAGTATTTAGTAAAGGAACAACGGCGGATTGTACTGATTTCAATACTACATTATGAAGGCGTATATATTCAATTAAATAATTTCTTTGCCGGCATTTTTTATGGATTCGAGGTATTCGTCCCATTCAGTTGGAAGGAGATACTTTTTTTTATTGTTGCACTCCTTGCATGCGGGTACGAGGTTGTGGCGTTCGGATTTTCCGCCGCGTGCCAGTGGAATGAGATGGTCCATTGTCAGTTGGTCGGGGGGCACACGTTTGCCGCAATAATAGCACAGGCCGCGTGATTTTTTTCTGTTCCACCACGCGGTGTTTCGTAAATTGCGGGCCTTCTGTTTTTCGTGAGTGATATCGTGCGCCTCCGGTGCGAAAAAAGCCGTATCGATATGCCGCGGCCCCCTCCGGTCGCGTTTCTTTCTTTTATCGTCTTTATATGACATGCCGCATTGTCCCGTGCCTGTTCATTCCAGATAGTCGTTGGGCGAAAGCCTGTACCCGTTGATAAACGAGAGCCCGTCCATCACCTTCTTGTTTTCGGGTTGAATGGCCAGTATTTCCAGCGGCCCGCCGCCGGTGCCCGCGATC
>DHPI01000010.1:0-4836 GCA_002407865.1 Spirochaetia bacterium UBA5368 | reverse complement strand
CCGCGATCAGGCGCTTTTTTTGAAACGGCAGCAGGCGTCCCGGAGCGGGTGCGGTGGAAATCTCTCCCGCGAACGGCGCGGTTTTCCATATCTTTACCTGCTTTCCCCTGAATACGCACCAGGCGCCCGGCCGCGGATTGAGCCCCCTTACGAGGTTGTGTATCTGGAAGGGTTCGTTGTCCCATCGTATGCGTGCGGTATCCCGGTCGAGTTTGCCGCAGTATGTCGCTTCCGCGCCGTTTTGCTGTACCG
This sequence comes from Spirochaetia bacterium UBA5368, assembly GCA_002407865.1. Taxonomy (GTDB): domain Bacteria; phylum Spirochaetota; class UBA4802; order UBA4802; family UBA5368; genus UBA5368. The sequence goes on along the minus strand of DHPI01000010.1, from coordinate 4,584 downwards.
GCCTGGCGCTGCCGCCATGCAACTGTTCAATTGCGTTCGTAAGCAGCCGCGCGCCGATCGGCAGCACGGCATCGTACATTTCGCCTGCGGTCATGCTCTCGGGAATCGCTATCCTCTCTTGAAGAATAATGTCGCCGGCGTCGAGCTCTTCGTTGATCAACTGAACTGTGACGCCGCTTTCGCGCTCGCCGTTGATCAGCGCCCATTCGATCGGCGCGGCGCCCCGCAGTTTCGGCAGAAGCGAAGGATGCAGATTTATCGTTTTGAGGCGCGGCATGGTGAACACCTCGGGGGGGATAATCCTGCCGTACGCAACCACCACAAAAATGTCGGCGTTTGCCTTGCGCAGCTCATCGAGAAATGGTTCGTCACGAAGCTTCGCAGGATGCAGCACCTTGAAGTTTTTCTCGAGCGCGAAATATTTTGCGGGGCAGCACTGCGTTTTCAAATGCCGTCCTGCGGGTTTGTCGTCGCCCGATACGACGAACGCGATGTCGTATCGTTCAGCCAGTTTTTGCAGATTGTATGCGGCGATGCCGGGTGTTCCGAAAAATCCGATTTTAATCATCGATGATGGTTGAGCTTTTTTATTTTCTTTAATTCTGAACAGATCTCTTTCTTTACATGGCCTTCGAGATAGTCGATGAAAAGCCTGCCGTCGAGGTGGTCTATCTCGTGTTGCAGCACCCTTGCCAGCAGGCCGTCCGCGTCGAACACGATATCCTTTCCTTCGGCGGTAACGCCCTTAACCGTTATCGCCGCCGGGCGCAAAATGTCGGCGGAAATGCCGGGCAGCGAAAGGCACCCTTCTTCGAAATGGTCCATCTCTTCGGATCGCCGCTGTATTTCCGGATTGATAAGCGCCATCGACGGGCCTTCGTACGACTCTATATCCAGCACGATAAGGCGCTGAGGGATATCAATCTGCGGAGCGGCAAGTCCGAAGCCCCGTTCCCTGTACATAATGTTGAACATGGTTTCGATCAGGTCTATCGTTTTCTGATCGATGTTTGTTATTTTCTCGGCGGTCTGCCGCAGCGTTTCATTGCCGTAAAAAACAAGTTTTCGTTTCATCTGGTTACCTGCTTGACATTGCCACTGATATGCCGCCACTATGCAGCTTCATAATAATATATCACGTACGGGCGGGAAATTCAACTCTCACATTTTATATCGGGGGATAGATTTCAAGCAAAAATACCCATTTTATTAAGAATATTTCATCACATCGCTGCGGAATGCCGCGGTGCACCCGTTATGTCAGGCCATCGTGCGGGATCATTTAATAAAAATGAATTGACTATTTTATCTTTTATTAACGTTATGCGTTTTCAATTTCTCCATCCACCCATTGTCTGCGGCTATTCGCATGACACATAGATGGGTGGCCGGATATGGATTGATTATATGAAGATGATGTATGTGCGTAGTAAACTGCCGGCATATGCCGCTTTTATTGTTGGCATGTTTATCTTTCATGCCGTTGCGCCGTTTTCCATCCTTCGTGCGCAGCCTGCGGCGCTGCCTCAAACATCCGAGATTGAGGGGGTGTCTGCATACCTGCTCTCGGAATTTGGCGGCATCCTGAAGGAAAAGGGATGGACCCCCACTGTTGAAGGGAATTCGCTTACGGCATACCGTTTTAATAACGACTTTGACGCGATTACCTCTTCAATTGATGAAGAAAATAATGATGGCGAGCTTGTGCTTCATGTTTCCGTACAGCGAAATGATACTCTGAAATCGCGCGATTTCCGTTTTCCCGGGTATACGCCCGCCGAAAAGAACAGGGTGAGATATACGGTTCTGCCGTATTTAATGGAAGCGTCGGCCGGCGAGCGGCTGTCCGGCGGCAATGTGGTTTTTTTTGCACGCCTGACCGCGGGATATAGCCGCGTCAACGACACCGCTGCGATTTACCCTGCGTGGAACGAGGGGGCGTTGTATCTGGGGTTTAAACTGCTCTATGACCCTGCGTCGCGCGTTAAACAGGACGCTGTGGCGCTTACAATCGGGGACTACCTGTCATTTTCCGGATTTCTTACCGCCGATCCAATGATCAGCGAAACCCAATACGATATACATCTGCTTTTGTACGGCACACAGTGGTACGGAAAAAACGGCGAATCCGAAAAAAGGACCATCAATGGCCTGTTCATGGGACTGGAATACAGACGGCCCACCATTGGCTATACTGAGTTTACGTGGCGTGATTCGCTTTACACGAACAGGCCGCATGTGCAGTATATTATTTACAAGCCGTGTATGTGGGGATTTATTCTTACAAAGGAGAGCGTGAAAAAGTACACGTTTTCTTTCAACACAGGGCCGGGTTTTTCCATCAATTCATCACTGAACGCGGTCGGTCTCACACCGCAGGAAGAAGCCGATCTGAGCCGGATATTCAAATCGATGAAATATACGGACAGCAGGCAGAACTATTATTACGCATGGGCGTTTCCGGCAGCCATATCATTGACGGCCGATAACATCTTCAGGTGTAAATTTGAAGTGGGGTATAATTTCTATTATTTTATCCCTGTAGAGAAAGAGGATGCATGGGACGTGCTGCATATCGCGAATGTGTCGTGCGGGTACCACGCGCGTGAAAATATTCTTATAAAAATAGTTTATGAATACTGGCATGCTGACAGCAGGCTGGAAGGCGAATATGCGCGACACAACTGGAACCGTCTTGTCAGCGCCGTCGAATACGCGTTTTAACCGAGTGATTACACATGAAAAACAAGAGTATATATAGCTTTATCGCCGTGCTTTTTGTGCTGTGTGGCCTGTTGCCGGCCGGGGGTTCTCATGCGGCGGAAGGGGCGCCGTATGAAGATGTCACCGTGCGGCTTTATGATGCCGACGAAGCGTCGCCTGTCATGAAGAATATCTTCATGACAGGCGTGCTTGACCACGCGGCGTTTCCGTTTTTGCGCTATATCGGCAGGCGCGGCGATGTGACGCTGGACGAGGAAAGCATCATTATCGGGGGCATGCCGGTAATGAACGGCGGGCAGTCGGCAACGCGGTTTGTGCTCTATTCGATGAACAAGAAAAGCGAAGCCGTTAAAATAGAATGGGACATCCCCAACAAAGGACGGTCTGACAGGCTCAACGGTGAATCCTTACGGTCGATACTGACGACAACGGCGGAAGCGCGAAATGGCGACTATGCCGAGTCTGTTTTCAACGTGTGCCGCAACTCCGGGAATGTCAGCCTGATCGATGTCAGCTATCGTGACGATGAAGCCGGCAGCGCGATAAGCGGGTACAGCATGCGCGTCGATACAGTTCTGTCGCCGCGCCATCGGTTCTGGCGGGCCCTTGGCGGCATCACGCTTCTCAATGCCGTCGGTGAAATAGATTATTTCCTTAAGATTGATACCAATTCACGCGACTGGAAATATCCGATGACGTGGGAAGGCATGAAGAAGAAGATGTCGGACGGCGCCGAGCTTGACGCGAACGATTTTATGACGAACGCGGTGGGGCATGTCTATGCGGGCAATCTCTATTACACTATGGCGCGCAGCAACGGTTACGGCTTTTGGGGATCGACGGTCTTCGCATTTGTTGGCAGTGTCATGTGGGAGACTGTCGGAGAATGGAAGGAAACAGTATCGGCGAACGACTTTGTCTATACCGCTATCGGCGGAGCGCTGCTTGGCGAGGCGCTCACACAGACCAGCATATACATTGAAAGAAATTTCAGGCGTGGCTTTTTCCGCGACGCGGCAGTTTTTGTTTTAAATCCTATGCGCGTGCTGAACAGGTACATTGACAGGCGGATAAGCGATTCGTATACCGTCAATGTCACGTTCATGAGCCCCGCCCAGATGGCGGCTGAAAACCTTGTAAAACACCGGTAACCCCCCCGGCGCGTCCGGTATCCATGTATTTCGGAATATGTGGCATATTTTGATCGTCGCGTTATTGCCGCGCAGTGCGCGGCGGCCATGCCGACCGTATATTTTTCTCAGGGCGCCATGATGCATGAAAATAAGTTGACATTATTTATTGCGTTGCGGTTCAATTTTTTCTTGTTATTATGATTTATCTACTGTAATGAGGGAAGTTTTATTTTTTCTTATCAGAGGAGCTTGTAGTGAAAATGACAGGTGCAGAGATTTTAGTTGAATGCCTAAAAAAAGAAGGTGTGGAATACATGTTTGGATATCCGGGCGGAGCGGTAATTCCCATCTTCCACCAGTTGTTCAACGCGCCTTTTAAATTTATTCTTTCACGGCACGAGCAGGGGGCGGTGCATGCCGCCGATGGGTATGCCCGCGCATCAGGCCGCGTCGGCGTGGTTGTGGCCACGTCCGGGCCGGGAGCGACCAATCTCGTTACCGGTATCGCCACGGCATACATGGATTCCGTGCCCCTCGTGATTTTCACAGGGCAGGTATCGACTGAAATGATCGGCAACGACGCATTCCAGGAGGCCGATACCACCGGCATTACCCGCCCTATTTCCAAGCACAACTATCTTGTTCAGGATGTCAACGACCTTGCCCGTATTATCAAGGAGGCGTTTTATATCGCCTCGACAGGCCGGCCGGGACCGGTTGTTATTGA
>DHPI01000079.1:59249-65912 GCA_002407865.1 Spirochaetia bacterium UBA5368 | reverse complement strand
CCCCTAAAGTTCTACTGCTACCTTCACCTGCCGCGTTAAAACGCGGTAAGCGCAGCCCGGATAAAGCTTGTGACCGGCGCCTGCTCGCGGACATCCTCAAGAGTATTCCGAAGATCGCGCACCATATCGTTAGCATTATCGTACACCTGCGCCTGGTTAACAAGCTTCCCGAGAGTGCCCTGCCCGGAATTGATCTTTCCGGTTATCTGCTGTATGTTCCGAAGCGTGGCATTGATGCTTTCCCTGTTATCGGCTATAAGATCGGAAATAAGCGCAATCGGATCGTCACCGGAAAATCCCTTGAGATTCGTTTTCTCAATCACTTCATGATGGATTTTTCCTTCTGACAACCTCACGCCCGGATAAATGCTGATAAATTTACCGCCAAGGGCGGATTCATTCGCTATTTTAATGCGATAATTCTCGAACATGGGAAATGTGCTGTACATCTTGAAATAAGCGCAGACATGCTCCCCCTCGAGAGATATGTTCTTCACAACGCCGGCCTTTACGCCGTTGACCTTGACATCATCGCCAGACTCCAGACCCTCGACATTCGGAAAACGCGCGCTCATTATGTAATACTCCCTCGACTCGAATATCTCTTCCTTGACCATTATCGTGAAATAGCCAAGGATAACAAGGGCGACAGTGAAGAGAATTCCCACCGCGATCTCATTCTTCATGCCGGTTGCCTCCTTACTCTCAATGTAATAATGCGCTAATCGACCACCTTTATCGGCCCTTCCAGCGAGCCGTTGATAAATTGCTGCACGACCTGATTCGTGCTGTTCTTGATGCCGTCAGGCGTATCGCACTGGACGAGCACCCCATCGTATAACATACCGATTCTGTCGCCCACATGAAAGGCACTTTTCATGTCGTGCGTCACCACAAGCGATGTAACGTTGAAATCATGCTGCATCTGCCGTATGAGGTCGTTAATGACGCTGGACATCACCGGATCGAGGCCGGTTGTCGGCTCGTCATAAAGGATAATTTCGGGGCTCTTCATTAACGCACGCGCCAGCGCCACACGTTTCTTCATGCCGCCGCTCAGCTCCGCCGGTATTTTATTTCGCGCATCGAACAGCTGCAACAACCGGAGCTTTTCATCCACCATGTCGTCTATCTGGCTTTTCGGGTACAGCCTGTGTTCGGCAAGCGGCAGCGCTACATTTTCAGCAACGGTCATCCAGCTTATCAGCGCCCCCGATTGAAAAAGAACACCCATCTTTTCCCGCAATTTTTTCCTCGTCTCGCTGCTGGCTCCGCTCATTTTCACGCCATCGATCAGCACGTCGCCCGAATCGGGCTCGACAAGACCGGCAATGTGCCGCAGCGCGACAGTTTTTCCGATCCCCGACTGTCCTATAATGACAAAAGATTCGCCCCGCTCAATCTTCAGATTAAATCCCTTGAGCACCTGCTTTCCGTTAAATGCCTTATGTACGTTGATCAGTTTAATCATAGAAACCCATCTCAGCCATAGAAAAACGCGGTGATAATATAGCCTATAATCAGCACCATAAGAAACGACGCAACTACCGCCGAGCGCGTAGCATGCCCCACGCCAAGCTCGCCGCTTTCCGCCTTAAGGCCACGCGCGCATCCTATTATGGAAATAATGATGCCGAACACATACGCCTTCAAAAGCCCTACATACATCGCCTTAAAATGTATGCCCTTTAACAGGTGCTTGAAGTACACATTATATGAAACATGCAAAAGGCTGTTTGCCACAACACCTCCGCCTATTGACGCAAGCGTGATAATATACACGGAGACAATGGGAAGCATGATCGACAACGCAACAACGCGGGGCATCACGAGAAAGGAAACGGGGCTTATCGACATCATTTCGAGCGCGTCAATCTCGTCGGACACCTTCATCGTTCCCAGCTCGGCCGCCATTGCCGAACCAACCGACGCAATAAGGATGATCGCCGACATGAAAGGGCCCATCTCACGCGTCATGCTCGCGATAATAAGATGCCCCACCTGCGCCTGCTGACCGTATTCACTCATTTCAACGCCGGTCTGAAGCGCGAGAATCATTCCGGTAAAAACACCGACCAGCGAACACACCAGCAGGGTTTTTACCCCGGCAATATACATCTGCTTTACGACTTCCTGCCACTTTCTAAGCACATGCTTTGTATAAAATATCGTTTGAAACAGAAGCAGTATGGTAAATCCCGTCTGCTCGAAAAAGTCAAGAATCTCCCTGCCGATAAAATCGAACAATCCGAGAATGCGCGCCCGTAATTCATTTTTCATTTTCATATTCTTTTGAAGCCTAAAATGCCATCATTGAATAGTGCATATAGTCGTTATTTCGCATACCGATTCCATCCCCGATTACGCATCGCGAACCATACCGCAGGGCATTCCGCAAAACGGCATCCTCACACGCCCCATCCTCCATCGTCTCCGGCGAATCCCCGCCCCCCGCCAGCCCCGGTGCTCCTTCCGCGAGTTTGACCGGTATCCAGAATACACGTAATCGCTCTCCCGACGCATCCCTATAATACCCGAATAGCGAACACAAAAAAGACAATTCCGTCAACACATTGTTCGAGCGTCCATAGCTGAAAAGAAAGGGAATTTTTATTCGCAGAAAATCATCCCCCCAGTTCTGATAATATGTTCTCAGCAGAATGCCGAGCCGTTTTTCCCCCGACGAAAATTTTTTGTATTCGAAAAGCGTCCAGAAGGGCTGGTACAGCATTTCGTATCCCTCCGGATCTCGAAACGGAAGCAGTGACAGGAAATTAAACGATACGTTGCCCCTGGTATCGTGCTCGTAATGAAACAGCGGCCATAGCTTGAAATACCGCCACGAACTGCCGTAGACCGGATCCGCCGATTTTTTATAATCCCTTTTAAAATACCAGACTATGAGGGCATTAATATAGTATTCCGATACAAAATTTTCAGCTTTCTTTTTTAGCGTAAAATACAACGGCGTGATGAAAAACGTCTGCTGGTTGTTATTGACATAGTTTCCGTACACGGGAAAGAAAATTCGTTTATGGATATACGGCGATACCGAATCCTGGATCATCACGAGCGGCCAGGGAAAATTAAGCTCGAAATCGCCCATTTTCTTATTATATCCCCACGAGAAGAGAGGCCAGAAAAGCGTGCTGGCATTGCTGTTGCCGGAGGTATTCCATCGCCTCCCGTAAAAAGGAAGGATGAATGCCGTTTTCTGTTCATCACGCCCAACCGATACATTCTGAAAATTCGCGAGCAGCAGAAAGGAATAATTATCGTAACGGTCCTTTCTGTAATTATGGGCATACAGCGGCAGTATCCTGATATCTTTGCGGTCCGGGCTCTGACCCCACTGCATCAGCGGCCAGAAAATTCCTTTCGCATGATATTCCCTGCTTTCATAATCCACATATGCGGGAACAAACGACGCCGCCAGATAGGCAAGCGCAATATAGATATTTGACGGCGGCAAAACAAAGAACAGCGCAACACCCGGAAACACGTACGCGGAAATTCTATCCTGCCCAAGTTTTCCCCGCACCGTGCCCCCGAACGGCATAATCATGAAATATCTATCCTTCGGGTCCGGGGAATCGCCGTAAAACACAAGGGGAAACGCGGCAAAATCGTAATCCTCGACCCCATCGGTATGAATATAATCGAGCGAATCGACAAGACCGAAGAGCGATTTCCATTCGGTCATTCTTTCCCGCGTATATTTCCAGTAGACAACAGGCATCAGCGACGCCTCAAAGGCGCTTTTGTCGCCATGCGTTGTTTTCACATAAAATGGTCGATATGCGACAGTCGAATAGAGGGAATTCAAATCCTTTTCATAAAAAAACCAGCACCATGAATATGTCGGCGCGGTCTGCGCGGCCACGCTCGTGCCGCCGGCAACACAAACAATGATCCAAGCTGCGAGCCAAACAAGCGCCGTTTTTGCACTCCCCCGACGAGAGCGCTTCCCTGTCCAAATCGAGCGGAGCGAAGATACTTTCCTGACAGCGTTCATTGTATTCAGTGTAGCCCTGTCTTCATATCGTATTCATCTTTCCCGGGCAACGGTCGTTGTTTCACCACTGCTCCACTTACCACCACGAAAGAAAGCAGGCTGCATCACGTCCCGGCCGCCCTTTATGCAATAGCCACGTATGTTCAGCGAAGTCAATAATTTGTTACATTTGTTCCAATTTTTTTAGCATGCCGAGACAGATAACCATTCACACCCGCTTGCACTATTCGCCTCGCCTGCCGTGGTTATACGCCTGCTTTGCTTACACCGCACGCCGATAATTTGATTGACAGATAGCTATCACTGGTATACATACTGAGCGAAACAGACGTTGCGGTATTATACAATAGAATGCAATGATATATCGCACCAATTTTCACGGAGGGGTTTGCCACATGAAACGAATCGTTGCCATACTGGCTTTTGTAATGATTTTCGGCATTGCCGCATATGCCCAGGGAAAAACAGAAACACCCAGAACACCCGCCGATTCTGAAACAGTAGTTACCGGCGATCAGTTGTATACCGAAATTACGATTGAGGATTTCGAAACGACACCGTACGCGGATAAGGACATCACTTTCACGAAGTCCCATGATCAGCAGGCAGGCATCGCAATACGAGATCAGTTTCCCGCGCCAATTAAGGAATCGAAAAAATATCTGGGCGCAAAGTTCTTTGGAAAAGTCGGTGATGCGCTCACAATCACACCGCCGAAACCGATAATCATAGACAAATACTGCAAATCGATCTCAATCTGGGTGTACGGTAAAAACTTCTCCGGTGAACTTTCCATGTTTCTCAAAGACGCCGACGGGCGCACACACAGGCTTTCATTCGGCAAGCTCAATTATCTCGGCTGGAGAAAATTGACGACGACCCTTTCTGACGACATATCGCAGGAAGATAAGCACCTTACACAACAGCGGCAAATGGAAATAATGAAGTTCTTATATAAACCGGGTAATTCAGGCCGCCTCCGCATGTGGAATTATTTTTATCTGGATGACATTACTGCGCGTGTCCGCGAAAAATATACCGACCGCCAGAGCGACGACTGGTAAAATCCCCACCTATGACGCAGTGCCGTTGAATATCACCGGCGCTGCGGAGGATTTTTTTTGTTGACGGTATTTCATTATTTTAGTACATTGTTAAGCACTAACTACTTCATCTTATTATTGAGGTGCATATGGCGATTAAAGTTACCGCGACAGCGAAAGAAAAGTTAAGCAAAGTGTTTATGGAGTCCGGATTGACCAGTCCAGCCCTGCGCATTGTATTCTCTGGCGTGGGTTGAGGAGGACCCCGTCTGGGACTGGCTCTGGACGAGTCGGAAAACAGCACCGATTATGTAGTACAGGAAAACGATATACACATACTTCTTGATAAGGATGTGCGGCGTTTTGTGGAAACCGGTAATCCATTGACGATTGATTATCACGAAACTCCTTATGGAGCGGGTTTTACAGTTGAAGGCGGATCACGCTGCTCGTAAAGAGGGAAATTTTATGAACTCGTTTCTCATTTACGTATTGATTTTTATTGTATGGTTCGCGCTCAATAAATGGATCTTACCGAAATTTGGCGTGCCAACCTGAATGTCGCAGACATGTTCTGTGGATCAGAACAAGGCTCATGAGGAAAAAACGCACGCACTTGATTCCACGCACAAAGGGACGGATTAAATCCGTTCCTTTGTGTTTTCCCTCGCCATTCGATACATACTGTAACGCCGCAGCGCATACAGCGCCGCAGCGGCCCTTTCAGGGCCTTCAAATACCGGTATGCCTGCACGGCGAACTTCGTCGATTCTGCTGTCCGTATGACAGAAGAACGTCGAGATAATAACGGGTAGCGACTGCCGTTGGATAATCGCAGCGAATTCTTTCATGGTTTCATCCAGCATTACAATGTACGGTTCAATTGGAAGGTTGACTCCTATCCTGTCGAATTTCTCCGTTATATGGCTCGAATCGAATACTCCGTACAGTAAAACGGCATCGATTTCACCGCTTTGTAATATCAGCTCAAGACAGCTATTAAGGAATGTTTTCATATCCAGGCTCATTGTATAATCCATTGGATTACGTGTTGAACCAACCGGTGGGATGATCGCGCGAAGCTTTTTCTGGAGATCATCGGAAAACAGCGGCACATCAAAACCGTACAGGTTGCTCGCGTGAGCAAGCGACGCCGCGGGCCCGCCCGAATTTGACACGATAGCCACTCGATTGCCGTTCATCATCGGGAGCAGGGACATCGCATACGCGAAATCATATAATTCCATTATTGTTTTTGCATGCATTATTCCAGTCTGCCTGAAAACTGCCTCGTAGATTTCAGCCGGCCCACCGATAGCGCCGGTATGCGACGCCGACGAGCGTGCGCCGGCTTCAGAACCGCTGACATAATACGCCACGACCGGCTTTTCCCTGGTAATCTCCCGCGCGGCGCGCATAAATTTTTCCCCGGAGGGTATGCCCTCTACATACAACGCTACCGATTTCGTTTCGGGATCGTCTTTCAGATAATCGAGGCAATCAGCGAGATCTGTATTCAGCATGTTGCCGACACTGATCCCCTTTGACACACAAATGCCTTTTTCGGCAAAGTACGGAAGCATGTGCGTAACATAACTCCCGCTC
>DHPI01000079.1:57111-59128 GCA_002407865.1 Spirochaetia bacterium UBA5368 | reverse complement strand
GCGTAACATAACTCCCGCTCTGCGATACAATTGAGAGGCCCCCCGGTTCGTTTTTATTCAAAAACCATGTGCAATTAAAACTTTTATGAATATTAAATACGCCGATACAGTTGGGACCGATGATTGCAATCCCATTCTCGTCGGCAATTTTTTTTATAATATCCTCATCGCCCGTATTGCCGGTTTCACTGAATCCAGCTGATATTATCACGGCCTGTCGTATGCCTTTTTCCGCGCATTCCCGTAAAACGTCGGGTATAGCCGCCTTTGGCAGTATAATAACCGCGACATCCGCCGCTTCCGGAATATCACGCACGGATTTATACGCCTTCAGGCCGAGAACCGTGTCTTCCCGCAGATGAACCGGGTATACCCTCCCGCGAAAGCCGTTCGCGAGTATCGTGACAAGCTGGTTTGTTCCGGGGGTCATAACCGAATTTGAGGCACCAAAAAATACGACTGACTCAGGCTCCATTATCTTTCTCAATTGATCACGCATTATCCCTCCTCCTATCGCTTCAACTTTCCGTGCCGTCCCACTGCTCCCGGAAAGGATCATCGAATAAATATATACATATATATTGTTTTTATTGTTATATTATATTTTCATGAACTGCATGAAGAATGTAAAGAACATTTCATGTATCACCTATAATGGAGCGCAGGATATTTTCATCGCCGTTGTTTGGCGCAATACAATCGACACATGATTATCGCACCGGAAACCGGCACTAATCCTTTGAAAATAATACCGTGCGTGATAGTGTTTTATAAATGAACATGCTAATCGTATTGAATAATTCAATGAAAGCTGTTATCGTTACGTCGGCAACGGCATTTAAAGAGTCGCTCAATAGTTATTTTGCTTGTTATTATTAGTATATTTTGTATATTTAGTTTTCGTGATAGATGTTCCGATATCACGTGGGCGTTTTGTTTCGGTAACTGCGAGAGCACATACTATTAAAGGAGTGAAAGCGCATGGTAACCATCGAGGGAAAGACAATCGTGATAGATAATCCGCGGGCAACGCTGGACGATAAAACGGCCTTTGAAAACGCCGTAAATAAACTCATCAACGAAAATAATACTATCATCAACGTTGACCTCAGCAAAACCGTCTACATTCCGTCTGAATTGTTAGGGTATATAATGGGAAAGAAGCGCGCGCTCAACAGCAGGGGGATGGACATTAAAATAATCGCTATCAGCGAACCCCTGAAAAAAATATTCGATGAAGCGAAAATCAGCGATTTTCTCGGGGTCTAACGAATTTGAACTATCATTTGCCGGTAATACGGCACTTTACGCCTTAAGTCGTTCAATATAATCTACGATCCCATCGATATTTTTCACCATGTCTGCCGCCCCGAGCTTGATTGCTTCCCGTGGCATACCGAAAACGACAGATGACGCTTCGTCCTGCGCAATCGTCGTCGCTCCCGCCTCTTTCATCTCGAGAAGACCTGCGGCTCCGTCAGCTCCCATTCCTGTAAGCAGTATTCCATGCGCGTTTTTGCCGGCAATCTGCGCCACAGATCTAAATATGACATCGACCGACGGCCGGTGCCGGTTTACCGGAAGCCCGTCGTTTATCTCCACCCAGTAGCCGTTCGAATCATGCCGCAGAAGCATATGTCTGTTTCCCGGTGCCACAAACGCCATCCCCCGGTAGAGCCTGTCACCATGCTCGGCCTCCTTTACATACAGCTTCGATATACCATTGACCCTGTCCGCGAACGCCCTGGTAAATTTCTCGGGCATGTGCTGTACTATGAGTATTCCGGGGACACTTTCAGGCAGTCTGCTTATTATTTCAGCTATAACCTCCGTACCGCCCGTCGAGGCGCCGATAGCGATAATTTGTTCCGTTCTCGCGCGACGCGCCTGCAGCGCTTTTTTCGGCAGAATTACATCAGCCGAGTATTTTTTCTGGGTGAAATGATAGCGGTTATCCGCCGGAGGGGCCTCTAACTTCCTTTTGACCTTTGATTCGGCCGCCGTGAGAATTTTTTCA
>DHPI01000079.1:41903-56958 GCA_002407865.1 Spirochaetia bacterium UBA5368 | reverse complement strand
TTTTCAATCAGGTCGTCGGAAAAACTGTCCCACGCGCTTTTATCGTCAATCTGCGGCTTCAATATAAAATCAACTGCGCCGGCATGCAGCGCCCTGATCGTCGAAGTCGCTCCGGCATCGGTAAGCGCGCTCACCATAACCACCGGCATCGGATGCGCTATCATGAGTTTGGAAAGAAATGTTATTCCGTCCATACGGGGCATTTCCACATCGAGCGTAAGCACATCGGGCTGAAGGGACTTTATCTTGTTCACAGCAATAAAGGGATCGATCGCTGTACCCACCACTTCTATCGCCCTCGACTGCGACAGCGCATCGGTCAGCAGTTTTCTAGTGACCGCAGAATCATCAACGATTAATACCTTTATTTTTCTCATAACCTTCCGGCAAGCTCCCTCGCGTAATCCATTTCCATTTTTTCCACTTCACGTGTAATATCACCGCGAGTGGATTTTTTCAGAAACACGCTGCCGGATTTCACTTCCATTAATATCTTCCTTGTGAAATTTCCGCCGACATCGATCTGTGCAATCTGTATATCTTCCATCTCCATCATGATCTTCGCCACCCGTATATTATCGGCCGGAATCGTATTTGTCTCTATAATATGCTCCAGCACTTTTCCGCCGCCAAATACCTTGGCGATGATATCGTTCTTCACCGCGCCTTTTTTTATCATTTCCGAAAGGAGCTTGTTGATTGCCGTTATGCCGTATTTCGCCGACCTGTCGTCATGAATGTTGTCGTTCCTGATTTTCCCGGGCAGCATAAAATGGTTCATTCCGGCAATACCGCGTTTCACATCGAACAGGCAGAGAGCAACACACGAGCCAAGCAGGGTCCCGATTATTTCATCTTCCGTTGAAATATAATACTCGCCCGGATGGATAGTTTTAATATTTTTACCATATTTGCTACTATTTCTGATATACATCGCACATCCTTATAATTACTTATAGTGCTTTTTTATAAATCGTGTTTTTAACAAAATTGAATTTGTCGGTAATGCCGGTCAATGTCTCCGAATGGCCGACAAAAAGGTATCCGTCATCATGGAGATACCTGTAAAAATTCGCAAAAAGCTTTTTTTGCGATTCCCTGTCAAAATAAATAATCACATTGCGGCACAATATGATATCAAACATGCGCTTCATCGGAAACGTTTCATCGAGCAGGTTGAGCCTCCGGAAATATACGATGTCCCTTACAAATTCTTTTATCCTGAAAAATCCCTCGTTGTCGTCCTTTCCCTTAAGAAAATACCGTTTCGCAACCTCGGGCTCAATCACATCTATTATATCGGCCTTATAAACGCCATGTCGCCCCTTCTCGATAACCTGCGTATCTATATCGGTTGCGAGGATCTTTATATCGGGCATACGCCTGTCTCTGAAATATTCAAATAACGTAATCGCGATTGTGTACGGCTCTTCTCCTGTCGAGCATCCCGCACTCCAGATTCTGAGGCTTTTTTTGCCTAATTTTTCGAATTCCGGCAGCACCACGCTGTGCATAAAATCGAAGTGGTTCGATTCCCTGAAGAAATCGGTTTTATTTGTGGTAATGCAATTGATGAGATTGACTATCTCGCTCGAATAATTTTCTATGACGTAATCGCGATACTCACTGTAATCCTTCATGTTCAGTTCGCGCAGGCGTTTCATCAAACGCGCCTGCATAAGCGCCTTTTTCATTTCGGTAAGCTTGATTCCGCATTCCCTGTATATTACTTCCCTGAAGAACCCAAATTCCCTGTCGCAAAGCTCCAATGCGAAAAGTCCCTGACGATGGACAGGATTATTCGAAGATGTAGACTTTCCCATAGCGTTCTTTATTCTTGAAAACTCGGTCAATGTATTCCTGCTCCAGCCGGATAAATTCCGATGAATCCTCGTTTCGTTTCTGCAGACGCCGGTACGCAACACCGGTTATCGGAACAAAATAGACCTTTCTTCTGAAATTACCTCCAAGATCCTCGCGGACAACCTGTATCCTTTCAAGAGCGAAATATTCATTGAGAAACCTGATATTACTGTTAATGATACCGCCCATTTCGACATTTATCATTTTTAAGTATCCGGCGCCGAAGATTTTCGCCTTTAAAAATCTTCTGTCGCCACCGAGCTTGACTATTTCGCCAATGAGGTATTCCATCGACGTAATCCCCTGCTTTGCTATCTCGTCGGCGATAATCCCCTCCGTTCCGATCATGCCGGGAACGATAAAATGGCCCATCCCGCCGATCCGCTTGACTTCATCGTACAGGCACACGCACACGCACGAACCCGTAACCGTGCCCAGTACGCAATCCGCTCTCGTCGCGAAATACTCGCCCGGATATATTACGTACATATCTTTGCCAAATCTTTCAGATCGTGTTTTAATCATGGCAGGCTGGATCAGGCGATCTTCTCCCTGTCTATTTCATCGATCTGCTCCGTTGTTAAAATCCTGTCGACATCAAGGATAATAACCATCTTTTCTTCGACCTGCCCGATCCCTTTGATGAAGTCCGTCTCGATCTTCGAACTGAAATGCAGAGTATTTTGAATGGTTTTCACGGGAATGATCACGACATCGGAAACGGCGTCTACGATCATTCCAATCATTCTTTTCTTCACTTCTACAATGATGATTACGGTAAAGGCATCGTAACTGCGCTCTTCCATGGTAAATTTGAGCCGCATGTCGATTACCGGCACCACGGAGCCGCGCAGGTTGATGACGCCTTTCATGAAATTCATTGTATTCGGAACATGGATGATTTGCATCATACCGATAATTTCCTGCACATTGAGCACTTCGACCCCGTATGTTTCCGCACCGATTACAAATGTTACATACTGCCTGTGATCCTGCTTTATTTCGGCATTTTTATCACTCCTGCGGTTCTGTAAAGGGGCATCGCGTTCTTTCGCGACCTCAATTTTTTCATCTATCGCAGTCATGGCATACCCTCTCATCTAATAAATTTTTCTACAATGCTCATAAGTTGTTCCGCTTTAAAAGGTTTAATAAGCCATCCTGAAGCGCCGGCATCTTTTCCCGCCTTGATTTTATCGTTTTCCGATTCCGTTGTGAGAACAAGCACCGGAGCGAATTTGTCGATTTTTCGAAACTCCTTAATAAACGTAATGCCATCCATTTCTGGCATGTTCACATCACAGATGCACATCGCGATATCGTCGCCCTTGCCCTTTATATCGGCGATCTTTTTTAGAGCGTCGTTTCCGTTTTCCGCCTGTTGTATGGGATACCCGAGGTTTTTTATTGTAAACTCCACGCTTACCCGTATTGTCGGGGAATCGTCTATGACCATGATATATTTCATGAGTACCTCCAAGAATTATAACGCAATGTTGCACAACCATGCTCCCAAAAGCGCCTTACGTCAAATACTTAATTGCACACGTTAGCCACCATTTATTTGCGCGATGGCGTTACCGTAGAATACCGCATATTTTCATCTGCGTTTTTACCGTTTCCGATACGGTCTTCATTTTAATCACGGCAGACCTGCCCCTTGCTTCCTTCACGGCGGCAATGATAATCTGCGCAACTGACAGATCGCCCACCTTTTCAAGGGTTAAAAATCCCGGAATTAAGAGAAAAGAAAGCAGCAGGGCATCGCTTATCTCTTCTCCCTGCCGCACCAGTCCCGTCGATTCGGATTTTTCCCTGATTTTCGCCCTGTCGATTCCCCTGCCATCGACGATAACTTCGATATAGATATTTCCCTCCTGATGATACGCCGCCAGTTTCAACGAGCCGACGAGGCCCTTGCCTGCGGCTTTTCGTTCTTCGGGGGGTTCAAGGCGCGGATATTTGCCGTCGCCTCCTCTATCGTAGAAGCAATCTCCTCAAGCGCTGACGCCTGTTCAGGTGTGCGCTGCGAAAGGTTCTGGTTGCTGCCCGCAATTTGCTGTACCGCCTGCGAGAGGTTCTGTGATGCCGCCATTATTTTCGATATTGTTCTTGCCAGTGTCGCCATCGCCGAATTTCGCGAAGAGCTTTTTATCCTTTTCAATCGCAACCATCACAAACCCGGTTATAGGCTTCGACGCTATTTTCAGATTATTGGCCACTTCATGGCTGTTATCCTCCGCGTAATAGTTAGAATATAATCAGGTAAAACCGTACTCGTTATTCATCATTAAAAAATTGCACATACACACCGGCCCCCCGAATCAGCCTGCAACCGACGTCCAAACATTTTTCGAGCGTCAAATATATAATTTTGTAGCGTTAATTCGATGTAGAGAAATATCGGATATAATAGGCAATATCTAAAAATTATTTTTCTGCAGGTATCCAATACTATTTAAATGACAAAGAACGATAAATAAAAGACATATATCGATTCATGATTCTACATTATTACCTATTAAATTTTTGGCTTTCAATTTTTTTATATCGTGGCGACAAAAAGTTTATGAATTGACACGCCATGCATTTCACGTACACAATAGTCATGTCCGCAAAATACGCATCCCGCCGTCGTGCGACGGCGTCTATAACCGCGCTGTTCGGCGTAGGCGCCCTCATCACTGCGTTTGCCGCATATCCGCAACGAACGGCACACGCAGGTATACGCCAGGCGATAACGCATGATGGCATCATCAACTACAGCAACACGGCAGGCCGCATTCAGCCACGTGCGGAGACACGCGCCAGATTCACCAGCCCGTATATCCCGCTTATCGAAAAGATTTCCCGTGAAGAAGGCGTCGACCCATGGCTTGTGCAATGCATTGTCAAGGTAGAATCCGACTTCAATCCTGACGCGGTATCCGTCGCCGGCGCGATGGGGCTGATGCAGATCATGCAGGATATAGCCCGTCACTACGGCGTTACCGATCCGCTTCAACCGGAAGCGAACCTCCGTGCGGGCGTTAAGCACTTCCGGACACTTATGGATTATTTCGCCAACGACGCAATGCTCGCCGTCGCAGCGTACCATGCCGGCCTCGGACGAGTAAAAAAGAACATGTCGATACCGCCGATAAAATCCACCGTCGATTATGTCGGTTCGGTGATGCGGTATTATCGCGGGAAGAACGGTACTGACGCCGTCGAGGTGAAAGTCAGGCGTCTCTACCAGAGAATTCAGAATGACGGGACTATCGAGATATACGGAAAATAAATCACTCTACGTATTTTTCCTTCCCTTTACGGACGATGATAGAACCTTCGTCATCGAGCCTTCTGATAATCGCGACAATTGAATCACGGGCATCCTGTATTTCGCTTGTGCGCACCGGCCCCATGGAATCGATATCGGTAAGCACATCGGTCGCGCGATTGCGGCTCATGTTTCGCAGAAATTTGAAGCGTATTTCATCCGTCGCCCCTTTTAAGGCCCGCGCAATAAAAAAATCATCGTTTATTTCATCGATTAAAATACGCATTTCCTGATTGTTCAGGTTAACCACATTTTCGAACGTGAACACTCTGTCACGTATTTCACGGGAGACATCGGGCATGTTCCTGTCGAAATGGTCCATGAGCTTCTTCTCCTGATCGCCGCTCATATAGCTCATTATACTGACAAGGGAATCCATGCCTCCTGCCGCCTCGAATCCGCGGCTGGCGGCCAGGCTCGATTCGTATTTCTTTTTTACAACACGGGCGATTTCGAGCACCGCCTCGGGCGACGTCTTTTCCATCTTCGCCATACGCCGTGCAACCTCTTTTGCGGTACTCGGCGCAAGCAATTGCAGCACCTGTGCCGACCTGGCCGACGGCAGGTACGCAAGCGTTACGGCAATCGTTTGAGGATGTTCATTTTGAATAAGCGACACCAGCGTTTCGGCATCAATTTCAGCAAGATAATCGAAGCCCTTCTCAAGGTTCTGGCGGGTAAGTTTTTTCAATATTCCTTCGGCCTTTTCGTCGCCAAATGCGCTTACAAGCAGGTTCCTGGCAACGTTTTCCCCACCGAACGTTGATTTCCTGTTTTTTCGGAGGTCAATGAGAAACTCTCCGATGAGATTTTCACGGTCTTCGACGGAAAGGGTATCGATTCTGGCGATTTCGAGGCTTATTTTATTGACGCTCATTTCATCGAGATGCTTGAGTATCTCCGCGGCGATATCGGGCCCCAGCGCGATGAGCAGCGCAGCAGCCCTCTCAACTCCGTTCATTTCATATATGGACTTCATCCGGCCATCACGGGTTTCTTTTTGAATTCTATCACCTTCTGCGGACACACCTCGGCACACTTGCCGCAATTAATGCATTTGGTATAATCTATATCGGCAAGAAAATTGACAACAGTAATCGCCGTTTCAATATCGGGATTGTCGGCAAAAACCTCCTTGCACGCCTTAACGCACCTGTTACATGCAATGCATCCTACCGTACAGCCCTTTTTCATCATAGGCGCTTTTTCAGTATTGCGGCAAATCACATGCACGTCGAATTCGCTGTTCACCAGGCTGATGATGTTTCTCGGACATGCGGCAACACAATTTCCGCATCCCGTACACGTATCACGGTCGATAACGGGCAAACCGCGATCGTTCATATGGATTGCGTCAAACGGACAGCTTTTCTCGCAATCGCCCAGACCGAGACAGCCGTATCTGCACACCTTGAATCCATCGCGAATCTGCTTTGCCGCGTAGCAGCTCAACGGCCCATCGTAGGTAAACCGGAATTTTGTCACATCGGAGCCGCCCTGGCAGTGAACGCGGGCCTTTTTCGACCTTATAACCCCTGATTCAATACCCATAATCCTGGAGATCTTTTCAACGGTTTCCGAGCCCCCCACCATACACAGGTTGAGCGGTATGCTTCCTTCAAGTATCTTCATTGCGTATCCGGAACATCCCGGAAACCCGCATGCGCCACAGTTCGCGCCCGGCAACGCTTCTATAATATAGCCAAGTCGCTCGTCACGCTCGACATGAAGCTTTATTTTGGCGTACGAAAGCAAAATGCCAAAGACCGCTCCCAGTACGGTAATGCTCACAATTGAGGCGACAGACGGGAATACAGCATCAATCATATACGCTCCTTACAACGCCACAGACCATACGCAAGGCGCCCTGTAACAAAAAAACATCATAGTAATCTGAAATTTATATTCTTATTGTGCGTCAGAAAAATATGTCAATACATTTTAGCCATATTTTACAGCACATCCCTGCCATGACATTTTTTCTGCTTGAAATTATTCACAACAATTGTACGCTGTTTGCCGATAGCATTCATAACAGAGCGTCGTTATGCTCGGGAAAGGGAGCATGCAACAACAGGCACGGCAGAGCGCCATTCAACCGGAGATCCTCAACGCAATTACCAGCGGCAATGACATCGTCTTTATCACGTATTCAATGATAGAGAGTACCGAGGAAAGGATCCGTTTCACGCTGGCCAGGATACTCGAAAAATATGGCATGCAGGAGCTTCTCACGCCCCTGTTTTCGTGCATTAAAGAGCTCACATCCAACGCCACCAAGGCGAATGCAAAACATATCCTTGTCGAAGAAGGAATCATCAAGGACACCGATGATATCGTCGAGGTGGTCAACAAGGTGCGCACCATCCTCAACGAAGAAGCGCTGCTCGAATACGGCCTGAAATGCAAGCAACACCGTCTGACCACCCGGACATATTTCAAGGTGCAGGGCGACGGGCTCGTAATAGAGGTTATCAACAACCTTCCAATCAGCAAGCGGGAGATACGGAGAATTATCGAGCGGATAGAAAAAGCCGCGAAGTACGATTCCATAGCCGAGTTTTATATCGAAAATCCCGACCCCGCGGCGGAAGGGATGGGCCTCGGCCTTTCGATGGTCGTTCTTCTTCTCAAAAGCATCAACATCAATTATAAAAACTTCTCAGTTACTACCGACACGAGGGAAAAAACCATCGCACGCATCATTGTCCCGCTTGTGAAAGCATAGGCCGTTTCTTCAGGTACGCCATCACCATCGACATGCAGGTTTTCGTCATGTGATCTATGTTATAGAGCGTGTTGTTAAAAGTCCACTGTATGGCCACGTTGAGAATCATCGAAACGATAAGGTATGACGCGTTGTTCGAGTCTATATCGTTGAATTCTTTCCGCTCAATGCCGAGATCGACGATTTTTTTCACTTCACTGCATATAATCATAAATATTTTAGTGTTAATATTTTTTATCCGCTCGTTGATGGGAATCTGCGCCCAGAAATCCACCATAACGGTGTACATCGCCGGATAGCGCTTCGCGGTGATGATGAAAGCGATAATAATCGCCTTCATCTTCTTTTCAGGCGTCCGGTATTTTCCTGAACGCTTTATGATAGTTTCCTCGATCACCATGTAAATTCTTTCGAGGAGAAAAATGAGGATATCCTCTTTTGCTTTAAAATAGTGCAACACGCCACCTTTGGAAAGCCCTGCCTGATTCGCGATATCCTCGATGGTAAAATTATTGTATCCTTTGGATGAAATAACATCGAACGCGGCCTGGATAATCTGATTTTTTCTCTGTTCCTCTTTTTTTCCAAAATTGCGTGTCGTCATGCGTCACCGTGCCAAGATTATTTTTTTATCGTGTAAAAATCGCCCCGTTCGAGGGATTTCACCTCAACGAGATTCTCGCTTACAAGAGCGTCAATAACCGCCCGCAGGTCATTTTCGCCAACTCCAAGAGAGTCGCGAAGGTCGTCGAGCGTTGACGGCCTCCGCTCTAATGTCTCGATGATGATTCTTTGAAGATTCATCGCGTCGGCTGCGACAGCCGGTTCATTATGCCGGCGCGGCGCGCCGACCACATCGACCGGAAATGTCGAAAAAAATTCGCCGATTTCTTTCATTCTGTTCGGCGTGGCGGGCTTTATCCGCGCTTCCGTACCCGGCCGGTCGAGCGTGTTAAGCTGAATGCGGTTGGGAAGTATCCTCTCACACGCATTTTTTATACGTTGCAGCTCATCCGGCGTGTCATTGATTCCAGGTACAATAAAAATCTCAAGTAAAATCTCGCCGCCAAATTCTTCGCGTAACCGTACAAGCCCATCAATAAGACGCTGCGCGGTAATTCCGGGCGCCGGCCTGTTGATTGCAGTAAATGCCGCATCGCCGGCGGCATCGAGCGAAGGAATAATCGTATCCGCGCGCAGCAACGACTTCCTGACATCATCCCTGTAAAGGAGGGTTCCGTTTGTCAGAACCACTACCCTGTAGGCGGGATAATTGTCTTTTATGAAGTCCAGTATGCCGCCTATGCCAGAATGCAGGGTCGGTTCGCCCGATCCCGCGAACGTTATCACGTCAAGTACCGGCTTCCGAGACAGGTACCTTCCAAGCTCGTCAATCACCTCGCTGGAAGGCGCATACTCCCTGATTTCCGCGGTCAGCCTGTCGGTTTCGCCGCATTCGCAGTACACGCAATTGAGGCTGCACGTTTTATACGGAACAAGGTCTACGCCAAGAGAAATGCCCAGCCGTCTTGAATTGACGGGACCAAACAGATATTTCATCACCCGCATCCATTTATTTCGCGGGCTGCATCTGCGGCTGCAGCGTTACCGTCAAATACAGCGAAAAGAATGTATCGATTCTGTTGCCGACAAGGGTGATCGTGTTTATCCTGTTTACCATTCCGCTTACCTGCGGACCGGCGTTGTAGGTCAGCAGCATCAGCAGCGCTTTCATATAACTCTCATTATCGACCTTGAGATACGAGACGAGAAACATGTTGTCGTCAAGATTTTTCAGGCAGTCGATCTGGGTATTCTGAAAGAAATCCCCTCCCTTCGTGTCAAGGGACAACCGAAGGAACTCGGTATTATTCCCAAGATAAATGTTTTTTTGATGCGCAATAACGCTGATTTTATTGCCGGTTTTATCCTTGAACCAGAATGACGGCATGGCATCGATTTTTTCCTCGCCAAATTTTTGAACGCCGGCATATTGTTTCTCAAAGCTGGATTTCAACGTCTTCCAGAAGGCTTTGCACTTTCCTTCGTCGGTCATTGGAAGCTTGAATACGAAGTTATCGAGCGTACCGGCTATCTTCGCCTTTCTCGCCGCCACATTGACATATCCCGCAAAATACGGAATAAAATCCTTCTCGACGTTGATGCTCAACGCCTCGCTGACGCTCTTTAGCGCCTTTTTGTACTGATCGCATATGTGTTCCGATCCGGCCTCGCCGCGGTTACACCATTCATTAAAGGCCGACAGGTCGAACGATATATAATAATACGCAAGCGGATTGCTGACCGGCAGCAGGTCACGCGGCTTCCCGGGTTTAAAAATGCTCGTCATAACCTTTGTGGCCGGTAAATCCTCATTGAGCGATATTCCAAAGTGCACGCTGATCTGCTCGTCATCTTTTTTTAATCCCAGCCCCATATACTTCAGGTAGCTGAAGTCGGGCGGGACGGGCTTTTGAACAGCAGTTGTGCCGGCCCCTTCGTCGGGCATTTTTTCAACGTCGCCCTCCCCGCCATTCGGCGTTATCGCATCGCCGCTTTCGCTGTCGTTCAGACCATCACCATTCTGTTTTTCCTCCGCCGCTTTCTTCTCTATCCTGGACGCATAGGTCTCATCGAGAAATTCCTTTTTTATATAAACCCGCACATCGGTACATTGCCTGTTCTTATCGCGATAATCAAGGAATGTCGGATCATCGCCAAGTGACTGCCCGCCCTTTTCGTCAAGCTTTCTGTCGATCACGCCGGCAATGATCTCCGATGACGATGCAAGAACCAGAAATCCGTCAACGGGCGTAAAAAAGATGTCTTTCTGTATCTGGTAGATGGGATATTTTTTATACGGCGCAATTGCCGGGTTCAAATTGACGTCTTTTTTGTCCTTGTTATACTTTTTCAGGATTTCGACGAATTTCATAGGGAAGCTTTTTTCATTTTTTACCGGAATGAATATCAGTATTTTATCCGCGTTGCTTCCCGCCTGCAGATACGCAAGGTACGCCGATCGTGTCACGTCAATATCAGCCTTCGACAGCGACACAGAATCGAGAGGATCGATGCCTGTTTTCGCCTTAAAATTTTCACACCACGTTAACGCGCCCTCCGAATCGGGACTCGAAAAATTGGTGATAAAATACTTAATAACCGGGATGAAACTGTCAATCCGCGCCGTTTCAGCGAAAAGTATGGCGCTGGATGGCACAAGTTTCTCGGGCCCCGCGTTTTCCGGGGTTTTCTCCTGTGCAAACAATGACGTTACGGACAGCAGAAGAATCAGGGTAATCGATTTTATTTTCATAACCGCCACTGGTTCCAATAAATTTTAAATACATGTTGAACAATGCAGACAAATGCTACTATATAATCATATGCACAATTGTGAGTTAAAAGGCAATTAAAATTTATTGGCACGCACGGCGTGCTTGACCCTGATAAAATCATAAATTAAATTTGACTGCGCGCCGCGTGTTTATAGAATTCGCGCGAAACTGAAACATGGCGATAAAACGCCGCGGTTGCAAGGGGGGACGACGGATGGGTGAATGCGTTGAAAAGAAAAGTTACAATGAAATAAACAAAAAAATAAAAGAGGGCACGGCCGTTGTGCTTACCGCCGAGGAGATGACCGGACTGGTTGCAGAAGAAGGCGCAAAAAACGCCTTTAAAAAGGTCGATGTGGTCACCACCGGCACATTTGGCACCATGTGCTCGTCCGGCGCGTTTATCAACTTTGGGCATACCCGCCCAAAAATTAAAGCCACGAAGGCATGGTTGAACGATGTCGAGGCGTACGGCGGCCTTGCGGCAGTCGACATCTATATCGGTGCAACACAGGTTCAGGATGACGATCCATTGAACAAGGTGCACCCGGGACGCTTCCGTTACGGCGGCGGGCATGTGATTGAAGACCTGATCGCCGGAAGACCGGTGAAATTGAAAGCCAAAGCGTATGGCACCGACTGTTATCCTCTGCGCGAATACGAAACGACGGTAACAATACAGGATCTCCGCGACGCGTTCCTCTATAATCCGAGAAACGCGTATCAGAACTATAACTGCGCGGTCAATCTGTCGAAACGGACAATATATACGTACATGGGCATACTCCGCCCGAACATGGGAAACGCCACATATTCCAGCGCCGGCCAATTATCGCCGCTGCTCAACGATCCGTATTACTGGACCATCGGCGTGGGAACGCGCATATTTCTCGGGGGCGCCGCGGGCATGGTGACATGGCGAGGAACGCAGCACGCTCCCGACTCGCCGAGGGGCGAAAACGGCGTGGTACGCGAGGGCGCCGGGACAATCGCGGTCACGGGCGACATGAAGCTCATGTCGCCGGAATACATACGCGGCGCGTCGCTCACGGGGTACGGCTGCTCTCTGATGGTAGGGCTCGGCATACCGATTCCGATACTCAACGAAGACCTCGCGTATTTTACCGGCGTATCCGACAGGGACATATGCTGCCAGGTGGTGGATTACGGCATCGACTACCCCAACGCCATAAACCGCTCCCTCGGAGAGGTCAGCTATGCCGAGTTAAAATCCGGAAAAATCGATTTAATGGGGAAATCAATCCCGACAGCGCCCCTGTCAAGCTATCCAATGGCGAAGAAAATCGCCGAATCGCTGAAACGCTGGATTCAGGAAGGCCATTTTACGCTCGGCATACCGCAGGAGCCGCTGCCAACCGTACCGTTCAGGAAAAAATAACGTGAAATATGCCGAGCGCTTTTACAGGGATTTTACCGACACACAACGATGGACAAGTTACAGGGTAAAGGTGGAATCCACGGATCTTTTTATACGAATGCGCGGCGACCGCTCGGAAGAGGTGCACGCGATGGTGCGCAATTTGCGCGAGGAGCTTGAACGGCATATCAGGATTCAGAGTGCTTTTTTAACATCGTTCGTGCCGGTTCCCCGTGTTGCGGGGGTTCATCCGCTGGTAGAATCGATGTACGCAGCGTCAGAAGCCGCGGGGGTCGGACCGATGGCGGCAGTGGCAGGCGCAATCGCCGAATTTGTGGGCCGTCAATGCGCCTGTATTTCGGATGAGGTGATTATTGAAAACGGGGGGGATATCTGGCTGACGGTAACCGAGCCGGTCACCCTTTCGATATTCGCCGGCAGTTCCCCGTTTTCGGGGACGGTCGGTATACGAATACATCCGAAGATGTGCCCGCTTGGCGTGTGCACATCTTCCGGGCGCATAGGGCATTCTTTTTCATTCGGCAGGGCCGATGCGGCAACGATACTCGCGAAAAACGCCGCCCTGTCCGACGCCGTCGCCACCGAAACCGGCAACAGGGTGAAAGACGAAAAAGACATGGAATCCGCAGTGCACTATGCTATGAGAATCGACGGCGTCTCCGGCGCGCTTGTAATCTACCGGGATGCAATTATAATACAGGGCGGCATTGAACTGGCGCCGCTGAATTGAACAAATGGGGAGAATTATACATGGAATCGAGAAATGTCCTCTTAATTTTTAAACAGCAGATTATGTACAGACCCATAATATATAAACTCGCGACCGATTACGGGATCATTTTCAATGTACTCGAAGCTAAAATCCTTCCGAAACAGGAAGGCCGGCTCATTCTCGAACTTATCGGCGATACCGGCCAAATCGAAAGGGCAATCGCGTATTTAGAAGAGGAACACGTGCAGGTAGAGATACTTGCCGACAAGATGAAACGCGATAACGCGAAATGCGTCAACTGCGGCGCATGCACCGCGGTATGCCGGACTGACGCACTGTCAATAAACCGGGAGACAATGGAAGTGATATTCTATCCTGAAAAATGTGTTGCGTGCGGCCTGTGCAAAATGGCATGCCCGGTTAAAGCGATGTCGGGCATATCCATCGATAAAGATAGCGATTAACAACGTACGCAGTGTTTCTTTCAGCCTTACCGAATTATAGGGGTCAGAGCCTCTGCTAACCCGTGTCCGCCATGCAATATTTAATTTTTTTCTAAAATACCCTGAAATTTTTAATTCACCCCTTGACGATTTGGCAGGGTGTTTGTATATTAATTCTGTTAGCACTCATCTTAAGTGAGTGCTAACAGAATACGCAGATTTATAGGAGGATTACCATGAGATGGGGCATAACAACACGAAATAACGAACCAATGTTGCGCGAGGACCGTTTTGAGAAGCAACTTTCACAGCTTTTCGATGATTTCTTTGAAATGAAACCATCGTCTCTCTTTGAAACCAGGTGGATGCCCTCGATTGATGTCGATGAAGACGAAAACGGCATTCATGTTAAGGCCGAAATTCCGGGCATCGAGGAAAAGGATCTGCATGTAGTAATTGAACAAAACATGCTGACGATATCCGGCGAAAAGAGCGAGGAAAAGAAGAGCGAGAATAAACGATATGTTGTGTCCGAGCGTCAGTTTGGCTCGTTTTATCGCTCAATAGCGCTGCCCGAAGGGATTGACGCAAACAAAATTACCGCGAAATTCAAGAACGGTGTTTTGCACATCGAAATCCCCAGGACTGAAGAAGCAAAGCCAAAAAAGATTACAATAGATGTTCATTAAACAACGACGGAGGTGTAATTATGTATACAAACCGTGATATTTTCGACGACATTCTCGAGTTAAGAAACGTTGTAGACAATTTTTTCAACAGGGTGCCCGCCTCCGCCAGGAGGAGCGAATTTCCGCCGGTCAACCTTTCAGAAAAGGACGACACGGTGACAATCACCGCGATGATGCCCGGCGTTGATTCGGACTCCCTGAATATCCAGCTTGTCAATACAGCGCTGGTAATCGAGGGCGAAAAGAAAAGCGACCTTAAAGATACGGCATATATCAGGCGGGAGCGCGTATTCGGGAAATTTCAAAGATCGGTGAAACTGCCCTATCATGTCGACGGAAGTAGCGTGAAGGCGAACCTGACCAACGGCATTCTCACCATAACGCTGGCAAAGGCTGAAGAGGCAAAGCCGAAACGGATAACCATTCAATAAACCGGGAGGTGATACCATGACACACGATGTTAGAAAATTCAAGAAAGACGCGTATAATTGCGAAGAATGCGTTCTTGTGCCCGCAACCGACATTTACGAAACTGAAAACGAGTTTGTCGTCAAGGCCGATATG
>DHPI01000079.1:37667-41776 GCA_002407865.1 Spirochaetia bacterium UBA5368 | reverse complement strand
CGATATGCCAGGCGTAAAAAAGGAAGACGTGGAGATCACGCTTGAAAACAATCAGCTTGAAATTAACGCGAAGGTAACGGAAGACGCCATACCCGAAAACGAGATGAAGTACCGCGAATACAGGCTGTACAATTACAATCGCGCATTCACGGCCGGCGATTCAGTTAACAGGGACGGCATACAGGCCACGCTCGAAAAAGGAGTGCTGACACTCACGCTGCAGAAAAGCGAACGGATAAAACCGAAACGAATCGCCGTCACGGTTGAACAATAATCTCACACGACGCCCGGGAGGATGCGCAACTGTGCATCCTCCCTTTATGTTTCTTTCGCAAAAAAGAAGTTATCATTGATTTTTTTATGTAAAAGCTCAGCGACCCTGCCGCACTTGATTTTAAGAAGAAAATACAGCGTTGCGCCATCTTTCACGAAATTACTCACATCCGCATGCAGCATCGTTTCAAGATTCCCCTGCCCCTTGAAAATGATCATCTCAGATGAGGCAAATGCTTCCATAAATTCTTCGGACGACCTGCCGATATCGATGCCCGGCGTCGCATCGCCCGTCGTGATGACCCTTACCATTGAATCGAGTCCCGCCTGACGCGCGTCATCGAATGTCGCGTCATTGATGATAGGAAATCCCCGTACGGCCACGGTAATCTTCTCAGCCGGCATCTTTTCTATCAACAGTCTGTCGAACACTATTTCACCGGCATTATCGCAGACAAACAATATCCGCGTCGAGTTTTTCATGTCATTTTCAAAACGCGCGACAAATCCGTCACCAATGGCTCCATCGAGAGAATCGTACAGCGCGTTGATAATATCCGCCTTACTGATTTTATCTCGCACACCGTAATCAATGATATTGCCCGCCACCGATGCCAGCAACGCCGACGCAAGCGGCTGCCGGCTGCCGTTGACAATGCTCCGGACCTCGCTCAACACGCCGAGCGCAATGGCGTTGCTGTCACGTTTTACGCCTTCAAATGGATCGTCGATGCCGGTAAGCTGCTTTATTCGCGCATGAAATACCGCGGCCGCTGCGGGCGGAGACATCGACGCGTCAATTTCGGCAAGGATGCGCAAAAGCTCCTGCATATGGCGCAGCCGCGTTTCTTCCCCGATATCCATATTTTTCAGCAGCGTGTCGATCTGCCGTATACTGCAGAGGAGACAGTCGGTTGTCATATTCATTGTCGTAACCGTATCATCTATAGTTTTCAGCGGCCAATGACAAACACATTCGGCATTCATGCCGCAAAAGTACATATGATTCATTGGATCTGATTTAAATCAATGTTTTATTTGATGATGTCAACAACAGGGGGATGCTGCGCATTCGACGCGACCGCGATCAGATTGAATAAAGAATATTTACATTACGATACCAAGGCCGAGGTACGCCGTCGATACTCCTAAAACGCAGCCCATTATCACATCTGTGGTATAATGCATACCGTTATAGATGCGGGAAAATCCCATCAGTACGGCCCACACGTAGAGGGCTATCGACCAGAGGGGGTAAAAAAAGCCTACAATCGTCGCCATGAGAAACGCGCCTGCGGTATGCCCCGAAGGAAAGCTGAATTTATCGGGCGGGCTCATACGGTACCTGGTGCCGACATCCAGACACGGACGCTCCCGCCGCACCAGATGCTTAACCGCCTTCTGTACCCCTAATTCAACGGCAAAGGAGATCGCGCCTGCAGTCAACATTTTCGTTCCATAGGCAATTTTGCCCGTCAGCATTGCCACGGCGAAGAGCCCGTACAGGTAGCCATCGCCGCTTCTCGAAATCCAGTACATCAAGCCATCGAGAAATCGCTTTCCGGCAAGAAATGATATCTTCCTGCTGAGATGTATATCGAAGGCGCCGATTTTGTGTACAAGAATCCTCATCATTACGTATATCCCTTACCATTCAGCATAGCTCATGCAGACGCTATTTCATATTTGTTCGGGATAAATATGCACAGATGACATACACGAAGGATAAAACGAATATGAAAAAATTGTGAATTTTCGCAGCCCGCCTTACTGGCGTGCAAATATCACCGAATCGCCATTATCATCGATGGGACTCAGTCGCACTTTTATCGTGTCGGCAGGCGCCGTAGTGACTTTAAAACCGCAGTAATCGGGTTGAATCGGCAATTCGCGGTTTCCCCTGTCGATCAACACAAAAAGGCGTATTGCCCGCGGCCTGCCGAATGCGGTCAGCGTTTCAAGCGCGGCCTTTGTCGTTCTTCCGGTAAAAATAACGTCATCGACAAGCAAAATCGTCATATCATTGATGTCAAATTCTATGCGCGTTTCTTTAATAACCGGCAAAACACCCCGTGTCGCGAGATCGTCCCTGTAAAAGGTAATGTCGAGTATGCCGCTTTTCACCGCCCGGCCGCTTTGCGATTCTATACGGCTTTTAATCCGTGACGCCAGTTCAACCCCGCGCGTCTGAATGCCAACGATCGCAAAATTGTCCATGTCGCGTATGTCGCCGTATATTCTATCGGCATTTTCACGTATGATCCGGTCGATATCGTCCCTGTTGAGTATAACATCACCGCCCATCAGCATACCTCCGAATGATACCTCTGAATCGATTCCACGGGCATCCCCCTGCCTTCTTTCAATCGGGAAAAACCGCCCCGGCGCCCGATACTGCCGTTATTATCGGCACATGATTACGAAAACCCCACAGAGAATGATCATTCAAAATACAAAACAAAAAACCTTTTAAATTACAACCATAAAAAACACTCGTCTGGCCGCTGGCCATTTATTCAATAAAGTACTTGAAATTACCGCCATCCATCGGTTATTGGACATGGTGTAGTGTTGTATCAAATTATTGTACGATGGTGCCGCTCAATGTTCCAGACTGTTGAACTGACGATTAAAGCCCTCGAAGGGCAGAAGTACATCTGTTCGAAGGATATTGCAACCACGGTATTTCTCGCAATGAAAATGGAAAAACCGGTGCTGGTTGAGGGGCCTGCCGGCGTGGGAAAAACCGAACTTGGTAAATGCATCGCAGGCGCGCTGGGCATGGAGCTCATCCGCATGCAATGTTACGAGGGTCTTGACGAAGCGAAGGCGCTCTACGAATGGGAGTACGCAAAACAGCTTCTCTATACCCAGATTCTGAAAGACAAGCTTTCTTCCATATTTGAGGGTGAACACACACTCAGGGACGCGGTCAACAGGCTCAGCGCCGAGGAAAATGTATTCTTTTCAGAAAAATTCCTCATCCCCCGCCCGATACTCAAGGCAATCACCGCGAAACGGCCGACACTGTTGTTGATCGACGAAATCGATAAATCCGATTCCGAGTTCGAGGCATTTCTGCTCGAGGTGCTATCAGATTTTCAGGTATCCATCCCCGAAATCGGCACAATCAGGGCCGAACGCAAGCCGTTCGTGCTGCTGACATCCAACAATGCGAGAGAAATGTCCGACGCGATTAAAAGACGCTGCCTCCATTTGTACATCGATTTCCCAACGCAAGAGCTCGAGGAAAAAATCGTCACGATGAAGGTGCCCGAATGCGGCGGCTATCTCATAAAAGAAATCGTGGCGGCCGTGCATAAAATACGGGCGCTGCCGCTTAAAAAGGAGCCAAGCATAAGCGAAACACTCGACTGGGCCAAGGCGCTTGCCCTTCTCGGATGTGAAGTGTTGAACAGGGACGTCGCGATCGATACGCTCAACTTTATTTTAAAATATGAAAAAGACATCGAGCAGGTCGAAAAAAAGGTGAATGAAATTTTCGTACACTAAGCGGCATTATTTGTTATGCTCCATAAAACCCATATATGCGACAGCTAAAAGATGAACATGAAAAATCCAGGGGCGTTTTTCTGGATTTTGTCAAAGTGCTCAAAGAGGCCGATGTCCGCGTATCGCCGGCCGAGATTTTAGACATGTTTACCGCCCTGCAACATGTCGATTTCACAAACAGGCCGGTGTTCAGACAGACGCTTGGCACGACCCTCATTAAAGATTATACCGACCTTCCGGTGTTCGATCGGTGCTTCAGGGAATTCTTCGAGAAAAAAAGCGCCGTGAGAGGATTCGACATCGACGCGGCAATGCGCGACACT
>DHPI01000079.1:25214-37509 GCA_002407865.1 Spirochaetia bacterium UBA5368 | reverse complement strand
CGATAGATCTTTCCGAAGACGAACTTCTCGAGTTGCAGTCGGATATCGACGAATACCTCGACAGCCTGCCGGATGATATACTCTTCAGAAGAAACGCGCGCGATATTCTTTCGATGATATTAGACGACCCCGTCATCGCGTCGTCATCCGGCGCTCTGGGCATGATGATCATGAACGCGCGTTCGCGCAATGCGTCCGGCGCGGGAAACGACGATGACGGCAACGAGGAGAATGATCCTATCACGCGCGTGCTGCTGCCCCGCATTCGGCGCAGAATGGCCGAAAAAACAATCGGCAGAAACATCCACCGCAGGGAGGATTTTCTGCTGCACAGGCCGCTGTATCAGTTGAAGCCCCACGAGGTGCAGGAAATGCGCGAACTGGTGCGGCGCTTCGGCCAGAAGCTGAAAAACCGGATATCGCTTCGAAAAAAAAAGGTGAAACACGGCGGGCTCGATATAAAACGGACGCTCAGGTTCAACCTGAAGCACGGCGGCACGCCGTTTAAGCTGTATTTCCGCAACAGGAAGATCGACAGGCCCCAGCTTGTTATCTTGTGCGATATATCGAGCTCTGTTAACCAGTATTCCCGGTTTATGTTGCTGCTAACCTACATGCTGCAGGGCCTTTTCTCGAAAGTGCGCACATTCGCCTTCATCAGCAGCATGGTTGAAATCACCCCGCTTTTCATGGAAATGGACCCCGAAAAAGCGCTCAACTCAATTTTCACCGATACCGATTTTACATATGGCTTCGGCAGCAACTACGGCAGATGCTTCACGCAATTCATACACGATTACAGCGACTCTCTTACAAGGAAAACGACCGTTTTGATTCTCGGCGACGCACGCAACAACAATCAAGACCCCGGCCTCGATGCGTTTATCAAAATACGCGAACGGTGCCGCAATCTCTTCTGGCTGAATCCTGACAGGCGCCACCTGTGGGACTGGAGCGACAGCATCGCGACGCTTTACATGCCCCACTGCACCGAAATGAAAGAAGTGAACAGCTTTCTCGATCTTTCTGAATTTATCGATAGACTGTTTATTAAATAATTCATTTTCTTGATTTTTATCGCCTCTGTGATATTATAAAGACACTGAACGGCGGATACTGGCGGACGATCAAACACCATTTATAACCGATGAAAGTTATCTTTAAAACAAACCTGCGCGTCAAGCTTATCGCCAGCCTCCTTTCGGTTGTGCTTATCATCGGAATCGCATCGATCATTCTCGGCCTCAGAATCATCAATAATAATATTGTGGGCCAGGCATACGAGCAGGTGCAAAACGACCTGAAAACAGCCGAGTACATTTACAACGACAAAATAAACATCATTCATCTCTTCGTAAAACACCTCGCGTCCCTGCCTTATATTAAAGAAGCGGTAATATCGA
This sequence comes from Spirochaetia bacterium UBA5368, assembly GCA_002407865.1. Lineage (GTDB taxonomy): Bacteria > Spirochaetota > UBA4802 > UBA4802 > UBA5368 > UBA5368. The sequence goes on along the minus strand of DHPI01000079.1, from coordinate 36,106 downwards.
ACAACCGTTATCTGCTTATTAACAAGCTGCAGGAAGTAAAAAAGGAGCTCAATCTCGACATACTGAACATTGTCGACCGCAACGGCAATGTCATCGTCCGGGCGCGCAATCCAAAACTCTACGGCGACAATATCAGGGGTGACAATTTCATAGACTACATTCAGCATAACGCCATATCGTGCTACGGCACCGACGTCATTTCCCGCGCGCATCTTCAGCGTGAAGGCCAGGACCTCGCCGATCAGGCTCTGATTCAGGTGCTGCCCACCCCCAAAGCCAGTGAATCGGTGGAAATGACGGAAGAGCGCGGCATGGTGCTGAAGGCGGCGGCCCCGATATATTACGATGGCGAGCTTATCGGCATTATCTACGGCGCGCAACTTCTCAACAAGAACTATGAAATCGTCGATCAGATAAAAAGCCTCGTTTTCAAGGACAAAAAGTTCAACAACCAGGATTACGGCACCGCGACCATATTTTTCGACGATCTCAGGATATCAACGAACGTACACAAGGACGGCGTACGGGCAATCGGCACGCGCATCTCGGAAGAGGTTTACAACAGGGTTTTCAAACAGGGCAAGCTGTGGCTCGACAAGGCTTTTGTCGTCAATAACTGGTATATTTCCGCGTACAGCCCTATTTACACCATTCACAATCAGGTCATTGGCATTCTCTACGTGGGGATACTGGAAGACAAGTTTAACCAGATAAAAAAGGAAACAACGATATTCTTCCTTATCATAATCATAATATCGCTGCAAATCGCGATCTTGCTCGCAATATATCTTATTCAAAACATACTGAATCCGGTGAAAACACTGGTCAACGCATCAAATGAAATCGCAAAGGGAAATTACAATATTAATATTTCCGTCGACTCATCCGACGAACTCGGATACCTGTGCAAAACCTTCAATACAATGGTCGGCGCAATTGTTGAACGGGACAATATGCTGAAAGAGGATACGCAGAAACAGATTTTACATTCTGAAAAGCTCGCATCCCTTGGAAAACTCGCGGCGGGAATCGCACACGAAATCAACAATCCGCTCACCGGCGTACTGACGTACAGTTCGATATTACTGGAAGAATTGAAAGAAACGGAATACAAGGAAGACCTCGAAATCATCGTCAACGAAACGCTCCGCTGTAGAAAAATTGTCCGCGAGATACTGAACTTCGCGCGCGAAACACGCATAGAAAAGGAATCCGTCAACCTCAACCAGATAATTAACGAAATACTGACAATCCTGGAAAAACATGTCGCCTTTCAGAACATCGGCATCACAAAAGACTTTGGCGATAATCTGCCGACCCTCAATCTCGATATAAATCAAATCAAATCGGTGATAAACAATCTCGCGTTAAACGCCGCCGACGCCATGACGGAGGGCGGGCACCTCTCGATAATCACCCGATTCGATGAATCAGCGCAATCCGTAACGATAGAATTTACCGACACGGGCCATGGCATCCCGGAAGAAAACCTTACAAAGATTTTCGATCCATTTTTTTCCACCAAGCGGACAGGCAAGGGAACAGGCCTCGGTCTGTCGGTCACCTATGGCATAATTAAGCGTCACAACGGCACGATAACGGTAAAAAGCAGCATTGGTAATGGCACAACCTTCACCATAACGCTGCCGGTGGCATGATAACGACGCACACTGTAACAAGACGCGCATGTATCAAATAACCTGACTCACCGGGGATAATGTACTTGAAATTAACGGAACACTCTGAATAATTGGACAGTTTCGGCTGTATACTGTATATTGAATAGTATGCTTTATACGATATTGGATAAATAATATATTATTTACAAAAGAGCTATTTATGTCAAGCACAACCAGGTTGTTGATTATCGACGATGAGGATGTTGTTTTAAAAAGCTCTCTCAGAATCCTGCGCAGCGAGAACTATGAGATTGATACGGCGCCTTCAGGCATCGAGGGGCTCGAAAAAGCTACGGCAAAAAAATATGATATCGTTATCACCGACCTTAAAATGCCGAAACTCGGGGGCATGGAAATCCTTAAAACACTGAAAAAGGAACAGCCCGACGTAACGGTCATAATTTTTACCGGCTACGCAACAGTGGAAACCGCGCGTGAGGCGCTAAAAAACGGAGCATTTGACTATATCCCCAAACCGTTTACCCCCGACGAGCTTCGCGACGTTGTCCATAACGCAGTGTCCTCGCGGCAGAGTAATTCCGAGGCAAAGATGCTCGACCTTATGTCGATTGTATCGCATGAGCTGAAGAGCCCTATCGCCGTGGTTCATACGACAGCGGAAACGCTGTATAAAGGATACTTCGGCAAGCTTGATCCGGAAAAGCAAAAAACGATCGAAACAATCCTTCGCAACTGTCAGTATCTCGAGGATATCATCCGAAATTATCTCGACCTCTCGAAAATGGAAATGGACGATCTCGAATCGTTCACTCAGCAGGTCAATCTCGTCAATGATATCATAATGCCGGTTCTGCAAATCCCCGAACACCAGCACAACATGCGGAACATGAAAATTGTCACTGACTTTTCCATAAAACCTGTTATCAACGGGGATCCCAATCTGCTTAAGATCGTCTTTACAAACCTTGTGAACAACGCGATAAAATACGGAAAGCCAGATACGGAAATCAAAATCGAACTTTACGAAGAGAAAGATGGCTTTGTCTTTTCCATATATAATGAAGGTGTCGGTGTATCAAAAGAAGATATCACTACAAAGTTATTTCAGAGATTTTCCCGCCTGAAACAGAAAGGAACTGAAGGCATCAAAGGCTCCGGGCTGGGGCTTTATATATGCAAAAGCATTGTCGAAAAACACAACGGCAGAATATGGGTGGAATCCGAACAAGGAAAATGGGTAAAATTTCTCATCTCGCTGCCGAAAACTATTAAAAAAGATTAATTTTATACTTTACAAGTAACTATCGATATATGCCAGAATAAGGAGCGACATATTGATATCGCCCAAATTCATTTTGGCGCCGAAAGGTCAGCGACGGCACGACGCGGTCGGTTTGAAACATAAAATATTCTTTACAAAAATAGCTCATTTTGTTTATACTTCTTTCTGATCCAGCTTGGAGGAAGTAATGGAAATTGAATTCAAAGACCTCGGAGAACATAAAATCGTTCTGGTGGGCGGTGAAGTTGATCTATATAATGTAAGCGAATTAAAAAAAGCCCTTTTCAGCATCACCGATGGGCAGCACCAGAGCGTTATAGTCGATCTGAAGAACGTCAACTACATGGACTCATCCGGGATCGGGGCGCTTGTGGCCGGGCAAAAGAAAATGAAGGCGCATAACGGCAAATTCGCGCTGGTAAACATACATGACGATGTTTTGAATATCCTGAAACTCGCCACGCTCGATAAATTTTTCAAAATATACGAAAGTGAGGACGAATTGTTGTAGCGGCGCCTTATGATACCCGCTTCATCACGAGGGTCGTCATATCATCGTGAGGGCTTGCGGCGCCGCGAAACGCGTCTACATCGGCCACAATACGCTCCACTATCTCTCCCGCGTTCAATTCGTGAATATCCATCAGCAGTTTTTGCAGCCGGGTGCGGCCATATTCTTCCTTTTGCTCATTTCGCATTTCCGTGATTCCGTCGGTGTAGAGAACAACCACATCGCCCGGATTGAACCTGACGCGCGCCTGCGGATATTCAACGTCCTCGGTAATGCCGATAGGCATGCCTTCCAGTTTGGTGATGGTGCATTTTTTCAGCGATGCACGGTAACAGAAAAGGGGCCCGTGGCCGGCGTTGGAAAACGATATCATGCCGTTATCACGGTTATAAATCATAAAAAACAGCGTCGCAAACTTGTCGATGGCGAAATCGGCGCTCAGCGCGTCGTTGATGTTTCGGACAATAGTTGCGCAATCCACATTGCGGTTGTTCTTTATCAGGTTCATAAACACCGTGCGGATCATCACCATGACAAGCGATGCGGGAACGCCTTTTCCCGACACATCGCTGATAAGCGCGCCGACGCTTGAATCGCCGATGTCGATGTAATCGAAGTAATCGCCCCCGACACCTTTCGCGGCGCGGGTAAAACCCTTTATCTCGAGCCCGTTTTTACTGTACAGGCCCATCGGGTTCAGCCCCTCCTGTATCTCCTTCGCAAGCTCGAGCTGTTCCTCCATTATACGTGTCTGAATCTCCATGTCTTTCGCCCGTTTCAACTGCTCTGTCATAACATTGAATTCGTGCGCCAGGAGCCCAAGCTCATCGGATCGTCTGATGTCAATTTTATGATCGAGGTCACCCGTGCCTATAACGGCAGCGCCTTCGGATAGCTTCTTAATGGGCTTCAGCGTAATGCTGGCAAGCACAAGCGAGCCAAAAATTCCGGCAAGGAGAAAAAACACCGCGATAATCATGATGTTGCGGGTAACGCGCAGTATCTCATCCCGTATTATTTTATCGGAAAACCCCATTCTCACTGTCGCGATGCGGTTTTTATACAGCGTGTGCATTACCGGCTTTGAAAAATCATAAATAATTCCGCTCCGTTCAAGCGGGTCGGGATAGTCGAGCATCAACGGCGTATCGGTCGCGGAGTAGGCGCTGGCCCGCTTCGTGATATCGTCGTTTTCAAGGAGCGTTCCGTTTTTCGCTGGATCAAAATTCTGGATTATTCTGTTTGACGTATCATAAATGTACACATACTTAATGGAGGGAACTTTCTGTATATTTTTTACGGCGGCAAGCAGCGTCAGTTCGTCCTTGGCGCTTATGGATTCCTGCGCCGTATTGGTCAAGTGCTCGATCTCCCGCTCGGCCATTTTAATGATATCGGTCTTCATCGTATCGCTTTCCATCTTGATGAAGTAGTAGGTCATAACGACAATCACCATCGTCAGCAGCGCAATGATAGCCAGCGAAAATTTCCATCGCAGCCCGAAGCGCACTTTCGGCGCACGCGCCGGGGATGCGGATGTTGCCGATTTTTTTTTCATAGCCAGATTCCCCTTCCCAGCGAATTTATCCGCGTTTCAAATTTTTTCCTGTCCGATTCCATGCAATCACCTGCCAAGCAGCACCAGACATTTTCGAATGTTATTGCGGGCCTTTTCATGCTCCGGATCTATGGCGAGCACCTTTCTCCATTCCTCTATGGCCCTGTCAAAATTATTGTTCGTATAGTAATTTATCCCGTTATAATAATATGTTCGTACAAGTTGCTTCTGCTTTTCCGTCAGCGCCCCTCTTTTCTCCGTCGCTTCGACACCGCCGAGCCGCAGCTGCGACTCGATTCTATTCACGTTTATCAGGGCTTTCACGTTATTCGGGTCTTTCGCTATAATCCACCTGAAATTCTTCAGCGCCTGTTCCGTGTTCTCTCTGCCGCCACGCCGGTACAGATCCATGGCTTTCGCATAACGCGCTTCGATTTCCTGCGGCGACGCGCCCGGCGGCTCCGCCTTCTTTTCCATTCCGTTCTTCGCAGCAGCTATCAGTGCGCCTATGCCGGGGTATGTCGGCACTATCGTCTGGATCAGGTCGAACTGGCGCAGCGCCCTTTCATACTTCTTTTCCCTGAGAAAATTCTGCCCCTCATCAACGATTTTCGTCGCGAATTGCGAAAAAGCCTCGGGATTTATCCGAAATTCGCATTTGAGCAGAAACTCCTGCGCAAGCCTGTTCTTGGGAAACAACCTCAGTATCTTTTCCCAGCGCTGCCGCGAGCCGATATAATCGCCTTTGTCGTACAACTGCCTTCCGGATACCGCAAGCGAATTCACCACGTCATAATATGGGGAATCGTTGTCAACAACCTCCTCCTCGATATCTTTCAGTGCGTCCTTGACGCGCTGAATATACTTTTTCGCGAGATCGTTGGCGGGATCGAGCACGATCGTTCGTTCAAAGTACGAGAGGGCTTCCTTATAGCGCGCATCGGCGTATGCAATCAGCCCGTTCTGAAACTCCCTATCGATATTCTTGAGCTTTAACAGCTTCAACTCCTCCAGGTATTCCCTTCGCAGGCGGTCGATGCTGTTGAGCCGCTCGACGGTGTCCTTGTAATTTTTTATCAATGCAAGAACGTTCTCGAAATCGTCTACGGCCTGATCGAAATTTTTATTCTTTATGTTCTCGATTCCGGAAAGATAAAATTGTTCGGCCTGCAACCGCTTCATTTCATAGTTTCTGCTTTCCTCGAGAATATCATCAATTTTTCGTATATAATCTTTCGCCTCACGGTTTTTCGCGTCAAGGCCAAGCACCTCGTTAAAATCGCCCCGCGCTTCCTTATATTTTTTTCCATCGAAAAGAGCTATCCCGGCCACAAGCAGTGACTGTATGCGCTCGTATTTTAGCCTGTTGCTGATCGCCAGTTCGGCATTTCGCAATCCCTCCATCGCGGCGATGTCGTTCGGCACAAACGACAGAACCTCTTTATAATTTTTAACCGCGGTCTCGAATTGCTGGGACTTTATATTGGCATCCGCTTCTTTCATGAGGGCAAGGTAGCGTTTTTTCAGTCCTTCTGACAGCCTCTTTTTGGCGAGTTCAATTTGCACCTCCTCCTGCAATTTGCGCATATCTTCCTTCATGATCTGCAATTCCGCGTCTTTCGGGTCGATTCTATACGCGGTGACAAAACTCGCTATCGCCCTGTCAGAATTGTCCTTCGCTTTTTCTATGTCCCCCTTCGCAATACTATCAAGGGAGTCCCGATAAAGATACTTCGCCGTTTGAAAAGATACATCCTTGCGATGCTTTTCCTCGTACAGCATCTCTATTTTCTTCTGAGCGCTTTCGTTTTCGGGATCGATTTCGAGAATACCCAGCCATTCCCCGAGCGCCTTGCTGAATTCCTTGTTATTATAATAGTCTGTGGCGCGGCGGTCAATCTCATCGACGCTTTCAGGATACAGAACGCCGCCCATCATTATCGTCCCTATAACGATTGCCCACGAAAGGAATTTTTTTATCGAGCCGCGATTCATTCCATATTGCATGGATATAATATACTGGAATATGCAGGTTTATGCAATCATTACCTTTTTATCGTAACAAACGTGCGGTTTGAAATAATCCACCCCTGTTTCGCGCGTTTTCCATCGATAAACCGTATAAATATGGCATCACCCCTCAGCAACTCGTATGGCTTGCCGGTGCTGCGCTTAACGACACTTCCCTCGAAAGATACCGAACGAAATACAAACGGATTGCCGTCGTGGTCTTTCCGTATATCTTTTTCGTTAGCGTCTTCCATGCCAGTCACCATTATATCAATGAAATAATAGTCCCTGTACATCTCGCGGAATATTTCCTCGCTCTTGGGATATGCCTCACACCGGGCATACGCATCATAATCAAGGTTCTGTATCGCCTTTGACCATTTCTGCAACACATATCCCGGTTCGGTAAAACTCTCCTTTTTTCCACACCCTCCCAGCATAATACAGAAAACAAGAAACATGACATACGATTTTTTCATAAATCCCCCGGTTTTGCTTTAACTTATTTACTGTTAAGATATTAAAAATTATTGACATAATCTCCAATACCGCATTGAATTACCGTATGCAGGTGGATAATGCGCAGTCGTGGAGACATTGTGAATTGCGTTTGTACGCGACATTTCCCCGGAAAAGCCGGTATAGATAGTTTATCGTTGCAATTGCACAATGTCTTGACTGTAAAATGATAAGGACGAGACAAAACGCCTGCTGTGCCGAATACATAAAAGCGGCATGATTTTCACGGTAGACGGAACACATCAAGCAGACATCATGGTATAATGAAGCGCAAGAACAATGGCATGCAGCAGGGGACGCTAAAGCGCAAAAACAGAAAATGCAGTGTCGACGATCGAGACGCATCGGTGCGTGCGCTGGTAACCCATTTACAGGAATGCATACTCATCATCGATAAAAACGGCATCATCCTGTTTGCAAATGAGGCATTTCGCAGGTTGCTGAACATTCACGACAACGACTGCGGTAACAAGCATATCCGCGATTGTATCGCAAAAAACGACACCGCCAGGCTGATGCGAATTATACACCGATCCGACCCGCCACACAAGGAATACAGGGGCATCGTGCTGCACGCTATCAAACGAGACGGTGCAACCGCCGAATTGAGTTGCAGGATTTTTCCCGTGCCATATGGCGGTGAAACGTGCCACATCGTAAGCGCCGTCGATCAGACACCATCCATCGAAATGAACAGCAAGATGGAGCACCTTCAACATCTTGCTTCCATCGGCACCTTCTCCTCGGGTATTGTGCACGAATTCAACAACGTGCTTACAGGAATTCGCGGATATGCACAGCTTGCGGATAAAGATCTTACCAATACAAGGCTTCTCGAAAAGGCATTCACCATAATTGAAGCCGAATGTCAGCGCGGCGCTGAACTGTGCAAAAACATGAGCCTGTACTCTTCACGCACAAAAATCAATCCCGAGCCCGTAATGCTGAGGGATCTTGCTGAAACCGTTCTGTCACTGCAAAAAAGATACTTTCAGCAGGAAAAGGTAACAATCGAAAAACAATATGATGATATCCCCGATATCATGATCGATAAATTCCAGATACAACAGGTAATACTGAACCTGATCATCAACGCACGGCATGCGATTTTACAGAAGGGATACGGCACGATTACCGTTCGAATCATGGACCATGGTAAAACCATACATATCGATATCGAAGATACCGGTATCGGCATCGAGGAAAAGAATATCCGAAGGATATTCGACCCATTCTATACATCAAAAGGCGTTATCGGCCTGCATGTCGCGGGCAAAGAAATAAAGGGCTCCGGGCTCGGTCTTTCCGTTTCCAGTTCCATAATACGAAAACACGGCGGCGAGATTACCGTTTCAAGCGTCCGCGGAAAAGGATCATGTTTTACGGTTATTTTGCCAAAAATTATCGCCAATATGCGTCCGCAGACCGATGCCGCAGCATGCCGATATCCCCTCCACTGCAAACGAAAACCCCTGAAGATACTTGTCGTTGACGATGAAATAAGCATCCGGGAACTGCTCTTCAAGGCGCTCACAGCAATCGAAATGGAGGTAATACTTGCGCGTAACGCCGAGGAAGCAATAGCATATTGCAAATCGGACCTGTTCGATATAGTATTTCTCGATTACATACTGCCAGAACAAAACGGGGATAACCTCATTCCGGTAATAAAGGAGCACCTGCCGCAGGCGAAAATAATCATGATCAGCGGATGGGTATCATCACCGATCAAAAAGAAGAAACTTGAAAAGAACGTCGATGCCTGGATCGATAAGCCGTTCGATGTATCACAGATATTCAGTTGCATCGACGATATAGCGCCGGGTGACGGAATTACGCACTGATTACACCGCTCACCGAAGGCCGAGGCTCTTCTCGCCGAAAACCTGCGCAGAGAACTTTTCTATTTTTACGCCCTTTTTCTTCCACGCATCGCCCGGAAGGCCAGCCTTGTAACAGGTATGCTCCAGAAACCGCTCCCTGCTCCATCCATATTCAGTGGCAACCTGAGGAAGCAAAAGCCCTGAGTGATAGCCATCGGACACGATAAGCCCATCCCTCCCCACTTCTATTTCCGACACATCCTTCACCCTTTCAACCGGCGACATAAGCGATATTTCGATATCCATCTGTTCAAATTCCTTTTTCGACAGGGGTGGAAACCGGGGATCCTGAAACGCGGACGCCTTCGCCATATCTATAATTGTTTCAGGCACCGTTTTTATGCCAGAAATATATCCAATGCATCCGCGAAGATTATCGCCGATATGGAGACTGACAAACGCGCCGCATTTTTCGCTATACACGGCATCCTGAAATTCGCGTACCGTTTCTTCTCCCGGCAGCGTTCTGCTCTCAAGATACTGCGCAATCGTTGCGCGCGCCAGCCGCAATAATCGTACCTGCTGATCCCCGTTTATTTCTATCATTGCCAATCCCCTATCCCGTAATCGCCGCCGCGCAATAGCCAACCACCTGGTCGCGGGGGCCGGCGGTATCCCCCGAGTTTGCATACTTCAATATGTGCACGTTTTTCGCACCAAGCATGCCGGTAAGCATCATCCCCGTCAGCACCGGCCCCTCCCCGCACGCCTGCGCCTTCTCCGAACCGAGCACACCGTACAGCTTTTCCGCGTCAAATGATTTGAGCGTGTCGATAAAAAGACCGTCCATCTGTTTCGCGCGTTCATACGAATAGTAATGGGAAAGGTCCGTCGAGATTACGACGACATATTTCCGCTTCTCATGGGCAAGCACGGCGGCTATCTCTTTCGCGAGGTCAGCGCAGACATCGATATCGATACTGCCGATAATGATCGGCACAAGAGTGAAGGCGCCGAGCACACGCTGAAGAAACGGCACCTGCACCTCAAGCGAATGCTCTTGCAGATGCGCTTCTTTAATAAAATCGATATGCGGCTGTTTCATCAATTCATCGCCAAGCGTCGCATCGATCGTGACATCTCCCAGCGGTGTTTCGAAAATACCCGAAGGGATTATCGACGCGCCGTCAAACCGGGCCCTGTGCGAAGGGGCAAGCACGACAGCGACCTCGACGCCCGAACCCGCAAGCTGCGCGTACGAATACGCGGCAACCGGCCCCGAATATATATAGCCGGCATGGGGCACAACAAGGCCGTACAGTGTTTCTTTTATTGCTGTTTTTCCCGCTTTCTTAATGTAGGTGTCTATATCGCTTGTAAGCCTCTGAGGGTTCGAAGGATAAAACGAGCCGGCCACAACAGGACTTCTGCGCCACATGGTTTCCTCCTTATGATGTATTAACCTCTTTTTTCCAGTTCCGCGTCCACCCGTTTGAGGATTCGCTTCGCCACATCCCGCTTGGAAGAAGGATAAAACGAGCCGGCCACA
>DHPI01000079.1:24114-24987 GCA_002407865.1 Spirochaetia bacterium UBA5368 | reverse complement strand
TTCGCCACATCCCGCTTGGAAGAAAGAGGAATATCCTCCCTCTCTCCATGGCGTGTAAATATCGTAATGATGTTGGTGTCGCCGGAAAATCCCGCACCCGGTCTGCCGACATCGTTGAGGCAAATCATATCAAGATTCTTTTCTTTCAGCTTTGTCCGCGCATAGTCCTCGATATTGTGCGTTTCAGCCGCAAATCCCACAACAAAAATATCGTTCAGAAAATTGCTTTCAAGGCGAAGCTTCGCAACGTGCCTGAGGATATCCGGATTCTTTTTTAAACGCAACCCGAGCTCATCGCTGCTCTTCTTCATCTTCTCCTGTGATTTTTCTAAAGGCGCATAATCCGCAGGGGCCGCCGCCATGATAAGCACAGACCCGGCACACAGCTCGCTTACGACCGCATTCAGGAGATCAACCGTACTCTCGACGGCAACGCATCGGTATTCCCTGTCGTTCAGCAGCCCGTCGTTGATCGGGCCGTGTATAAACACGACATTCTTCGACACCAAATCCGCCTCGTCGGCAAGCGCAATGCCCATCTTGCCGGACGACGCGTTGGATATGTAGCGCACCGGATCGATCCACTCACGCGTTGGCCCGCCGGTAACGATTATTTTTCTATCCTTCAAGAACATCCTTTGCCGCCCTGAATATCGTATCAATCTCGGCGAGCCTCCCGTACCCGGTATCGCCGCAGGCCACAGGCCCCGCCTCCGGCTCGACGAAACGGACATTCCATGTCTTCAGTTTATTGATGTTCTCCTGCACGGCGGGATGATTCCACATGTTCGGATTCATCGCGGGGGCCACAAGCACCGGGCAGGCGACCGCGAGGAAGGTAGTGCTAAGCAAATCATCGGCAATACCGTTCGC
>DHPI01000079.1:19457-24017 GCA_002407865.1 Spirochaetia bacterium UBA5368 | reverse complement strand
CATCGGCAATACCGTTCGCAAATTTGCCGATGATATTCGCGGTCGCGGGCGCAACCAGAAACAGCGACGCGTTCTCCTTAAGCTCGATATGCCCCATCTCCCGGCGCTCCCTTGCGAAGCTTTCTGTATACACGGGGTTTCCAGTCAATGTTTCGAGTGTCAGCGGCGTCACCAGGTGAACCGCGTTTTCAGTAAGAATGGTAAATACGGAACAACCGTCTTTTACCAGCAACCGCGCAAGATCGCATGCCTTATACGCAGCAATCGATGAGCTGATGCCAAGAATCACTTTTTTCATGCGTTACCGCCAGTTTCTCATATTAAAGTATCCGTTTAAACAATTTTTCCAGGTCTTTTTTATCCAGCCTGTACAGATACGGTCTGCCGTGAGGACACCGTAACTCGTGTTCGCCGGAAAGCGCTTCGCGGACAATGTCTTCCATGTCGATCAGCGCCATATCGTCGCCGCAACGCATGGCGCTGTGGCACGCGGCTGTCTTCGCAATTTTATCCTTAACGGATTCCGCCCCCAGGGCGCCGCTCTTAAATTCTTCTATTAGATCGGGTATGAATTCTTCCACATCGAAGCCCCCGGGAAGCGCCGGCACGCCCCGAATAATGACAGAGCTATCAGAAAATTGTTCGATGTCAAATCCTATTTCACCAAGTTGCACAGCGTAGTGCACAAGCGCCTCCACGTCGTCCGGCGAGAGTTCAATCTCCCGCGGAAACATCAGCTCCTGCGTTTCAAATCCTTGTTTATCCTTCATGATGCGGTCGTAGATAAACCGCTCGTGCGCGGCGTGAAAATCGATAAAATGGAGCGACTCATTGTCCTCAAACAGGATATACGTTTCGAACGCCACGCCGAAAATTTTTACCGGCGTATCGCGGCCCGCGTTTTTATACAACCGCACCGATTCGGAAACCACCGACCGCACATCTAAACCTTCGTCATGAAAAAAATACTGCTGTCCGCCCGTCCCTGTCAACATTTTCGGGCCGGGAAATTGCTCAAGTCGCGCCAGGCCGTCGCTGAATGACGGCGTATTGCCGGATTCCCGTTTCCCGATTGGCGCCGGCCCAACGCTGCTGAAAATGCTTGTCGATACAGGATGGATAGTATCGCCGAGAATTTTTCTGCACAGTCCCATAATCAGCGAGTCAATATATTTCTGGTCAAAAAATTTAATCTCGCGCTTTGCGGGATGGATATTCACGTCGATAAGCGCTGGATCTATCGTAATAAAAAAGAACGCGGCGGGATAGCGTCCCTGCGGAGCAATGGCCTCGTACGCCTTTGACAGCAAAAATCCAAGATAGCAATACTCAACAGGCCTGTTGTTGACAAAGAGGCGCTGCATAGAGCGGTTCGCCTTAAAAAAATTAGGTCCTGATATAAATCCGCGCACCTGTACGCGCAAGTCGTTGAGCGTATCAGAATATAGATTTTCCCTGATGCTGTCGCCGTATACCTGCGCTATCCGCGAAAGCGCGTCATCCGCGCCCCGCAACGTCATAACGCGCTTCTCGTCGCTCGAAAACGACATGGCAACCGGCGGCGCGGCAAGCGCCATTTTTATAAAAACATCCCTGATATTTTTTAATTCTGTGTTTTTTCCCTTCAGAAATTTCTTACGGGCCGGGGTATTGTAGAAGAGGTTTTCAACGATAATGGAAGTTCCCGGAAGACCCGCATAATCGCTCACCTCGACGGCGCCGTCGTTGCATACAAGCCGTGCGCCCGTTTCTTCTTTACGCGACCGCGTATAAATTGCCACCCTCGATATTGACGAAATGCTCGACAACGCCTCTCCACGAAAGCCGAAAGTTCCTATACGCTCGATATCCGAAGCACTGGTTATTTTGCTTGTGGCATGTTCCATCACCGCCAGCGGGAGGTCGTCACTGAGTATACCATCGCCGTCATCGCGCACCAGCATCTTTTTAAGCCCGCTATCCGCGACCTCCACGTCTATTTCGGTCGCATGCGCATCGAGCGAATTCTCCATGAGTTCTTTCACCACGGAAAACGGGCCTTCTATTACCTCGCCGGCTGCAATCATTTTTTTTACGGCATCAGGGAGTACCTGAATTCTCTGCACGCGCTGTATCCTGTAATTGAATTTGCATGTATTGAAAGTGCGGAGTAATCCGCGAAACGACACGGCGCATTACCGCGGTTAGTGCCACATGCGATATCTCTTTCGATAATGTCTTTACTGTGTAAATACCGATACCGTCACCGGTGCGCAACCTCATCAAACACAACGCCTGTGCCCGCTACAGAAATTCGAGCAATTTCGGAAGTGTAGTGCCGGCCGGGCCCTGGATAAACACATCCGTGATAGAATTCGTCAACCCCGTGGTTTCCATGTTCATCTCATTACCGGCGAACCATTCGCTTTCACCATATACGGAATGCTGCTTGCGGGATACACGACAGCGGAAGTCCCAATCACCAGAATGGCATCGGCCATTGACGCCTGCCGTTCGGACTCATCCAACGCATGCGGCGGAATGGCCTCGCCAAAGAAAATGACGCTCGGCTTGAGCATCTCATCGCATTCACGGCATCGAGGCACGTTGCCTTTCAGTTCAAATTCTGACGCATCGTAGCTGCTGCCGCAATTGAGACATTCGAGCACACTCGCGTTGCCGTGAAATTCGATGACATTGCGGCTTCCCGCGGATTGATGAAGATTGTCGATATTCTGGGTTATTATCGCCTTCAGGATATTCATTTTTTCAAGCGTTACCAGCGCCTTGTGCGCAGGATTCGACGGCGCGTTTCGCGTGAGGTCGATTAATTCAAAGATCATCTGCCAGATTTTTGCCGGATTGCGGCGAAACGCGTCGATATGCGCGTATTCCATCGGATCATATTTCTGCCACAATCCGCATGCGCTCCTGAAATCGGGTATACCGCTTTCAACGGATATTCCCGCGCCGGTCAGTGCTATGAGATGCTTTGATTTTTTGATTATTTCTGCCGCGCGTTTGTAGTCTTCATCCATAACGTTTCCTTTGATCGCTTCGATTTCAAAATCTTATCTACTACACGCATTGTCGTACTTTTCAACGAAAAAATATTTCACTTCTTCATACCGCTGATCATTCGCCTACAAAGCCGGACTATTCGCAAGCAAAAACTCTGTTAAAAATATATTAATATTAACATAGAACCGAGGGGTCAGAGCATAGGGCAGAGCTTAGCAGGGGAAAGTAAAAATAAGTAAAAGTGAAGGCTCAGTGAAGGCTCTGACCCCTTTATAAAAAAATAGTTACAGAATAATGCACCAAATTCGTATAACAATAAATACTGCATATAAGGTGATACCTATGCCCCGAAAACCACGCCTTACACAATTAGGAATGACTCATCATGTATTCTCCCGGTGTATCGAGAAAAAAGGACTGCTCAATGACACTTTTGCATCAGAATTACTCATCGAAGTACTACACATGGCCCAGGATAAATATGCTTTCGAGCTGATCGCTTTTCAGATTATGGACAACCATTTTCATTTTGTAATTCAAACGGTAGAAGATGGAAAAACGATTTCGAGGATAATGCAGTACATTAAAGCTCGATTTGCAGAACGATACAATCGGGCAAACGAGCGTTGCGGTCCTTTCTGGAATGAGCGGTTCAAAGATATTGTCATTGAGCAATCGGATAATCCCATGCATTATCTCCTATGGCTTTTATGGTACCTGGCATTTAATCCGGTCAGAAAGAAATTAACCACAAATCCTCGGAAGTACCGTTACAGCAGTATAAACTGTTATCTGGACGAACAGCACATCTGCCCCTTGAAAATCACCCTGCATCAATATTTTTTATGGTTGGGGGATACATTCGCAGACAGGATGAAATCGTTTCTGTATTACGAGGAAGCGTACAGAAAAAGACTTGCTATTATGTTTTGATATGATACTCGCAGGAAAAAGGGTCAGAGCCTTATCCCCCTCCCCATAATTTGCTCTTGATTTATACTAACAATGCATATACTATACTCACATGAAGAGATTAATTGCATGTATAAGTGTATGTTTCACACTCTTCTGCGAAACCCCATCACGACCAGAAGTTCAGAAGTCCATACTGGCAGGACAATGGTATTCCGCAAATCGGGAAGAACTTTCCTCTCAAATACGGAAATTGCTTGCGCGCGATAAAGGCTCTGACCCCTTTACGCTCACGCGTCCCCTCCTGCTGATTGTTCCACACGCAGGATATGCGCATTCAGGCGATGTTGCGGCAGCCGGTTATACTACGATCAAAAATAATATACCCGATATCATTATCATCATTGCGCCATCGCATTACAGCTCTTTTTACGGTTGCGCCCTCCTCAGCGCCGATTATTACGAGACCCCACTTGGAAGAATAAAACTGGCAAAAGAATACACTGAAATTTTAGGGAATTCTGACCTTTTCAACAATAACAGGAATGAGTTCAGTCAGGAGCATGCCATAGAAATACAGCTTCCTTTTCTACAGATGATTTATGGTGAAAAATTATCGAAAGACATTGCCGTACTCCCCATCATTTC
>DHPI01000079.1:18753-19328 GCA_002407865.1 Spirochaetia bacterium UBA5368 | reverse complement strand
AAGGCGGCAACCACGTTAACCCAGGCAATTAAAGATAAAAAAATGCCGCTTTTTATAATCAGCAGCGATTTTACGCATTATGGTGATAGATTTGGGTATACTCCTTTTAAATCCACCGATAGACACCAAATGCAAAAAATCCATGACCTCGACAATAAAGCAATTGATTACATAGTTAAAAAAGATGCGACAGGATTCGAGCAATATGTGAAAAAAACCGGCATTACAATCTGCGGTAAAAACCCGATTCTCATCGCGTTGTCATTGCCAATTAATCATTTTAATGCCCGATTAGTTCGATACGCTACGTCAGGCTCTGTCTCCGGCGATTACGAAAACACTGTGTCGTATGCCGCAATAACTGCAACTGGTGTACTCCTCCATAAAAATGCCGCTTCTTCAATACCGGATACAAGTCTGACTGACAAAGATAAAAAGTATTTACTGAATCTTGCCAGGCAAAATATCCGCTCACAACTTTTTCGAAAAATGGGGTCAGAGCCTGATACACACGAAGTTCCGGCAAATTGCCAAAGGAATGCCGGCGCCTTTGTAACACTGAAAAAAGATGGCAT
>DHPI01000079.1:15140-18647 GCA_002407865.1 Spirochaetia bacterium UBA5368 | reverse complement strand
ACTGAAAAAAGATGGCATGCTACGAGGATGCATCGGCAGCATAGAACCGAGTCAGCCCTTATTCCGCACAGTAATAGACAACTCTTACAATGCGGCATTCCACGACCCCCGTTTTCCTGCGCTTTCACAAGAAGAATTTGAGAATATCACCATTGAAATATCCGTGATAACAGCGCCCCGACAGATTGAGTCTTTAGAAGATATTATTGTTGGAAGGGATGGTCTTATTATCGAGCAGGGAGACCGGCGCGGACTGTTGCTACCTCAGGTGCCTATTGAATGGGGATGGAGCAAAGAGGAATTTCTTATACATACATGCCGGAAAGCCGGACTGCCGGATTATGCTTGGAAACACGGCGCTCGGATTTTGACATTCCAGGCCATCGTATTTGACGAGCACAAACCATGAAAAACCTTGCGTATATAATAAAGGCTCTGACCCCACCAGGTAAAACCGGTAGCAAATGGAGGGCTCTGACCCCTCATGACGCTCTTGATCGCCGCAGCTTTCTCTTCCGCAGCGGCGGCGCACTATGCCTGTGTGCGCTGGGGGATTTCAATATAGTATCGTGCATCGACGAAAGCTCCGCATCAAAGGATGCCACCGAAGGTTTTGCAAAAATAGCCATGCACTGGAAAAAGCTCGATAAATCCACGGTGCAGTGCGGGCTGTGTCCAAATGAATGTGTTCTCGGAAACGGCGAACGCGGCGCGTGCCGCGTAAGAGAAAACAGGAAGGGCACTCTTTATACGCTGGTCTATTCGCGCCTGGCGACAATGCATGTCGATCCAGTGGAAAAAAAGCCTTTTTTCCACTTTTTGCCCGGCAGCATGGCTTACTCTGTCGCGACCGCCGGATGCAATTTCTCATGTAAATTCTGCCAGAACTGGGAGCTCTCCCAGGCAAAACCTGAAGATCTCGACGCCGTTATGGTCAGCCCAGACGCCCTTGCACACAGGGCACATGCGTCATCATCGCGGATAATTGCGTTTACCTATAATGAACCGACAATACAATATGAATACATTATCGATGCGTCGAGGAAGGCGCGCGAAAAACACCTGCGACCGGTGATCGTATCCAACGGCTATATAAGGCCGGAGGCGGGAAGGCAATTAACGACAAGCCTTGATGCGATAAAAATCGACCTTAAATCGTTTTCGCAGAAATTCTACGGCGAAATATGTGGCGGAGTCCTCAACCACGTATTAAAAAATCTGGAACTCGTCCACAAATCGGGAACATGGCTCGAAATAGTCGTGCTTGTCATCCCTACGCTGAATGATTCAGAATCCGAGATACGGTCGATGGTCCGATGGGTAAAGCGCAATCTCTCCGCGGACGTGCCGATGCATTTCACACGATTTCAATCGACCTACCTCATGCGGAACCTCCCGCCCACCCCCGTGGAAGCGCTCGAACGGTGCAGGGAAGCAGCGCGCGCGGAAGGCATACGGTACGCGTATGTGGGTAATGTACCCGGACACCGCTGGGAAAACACCTATTGCCATAATTGCGGCGCAATGATTATCCGGCGAGGCGGCTTTTACGCGGTGACTTCCATGCTGCGAAACGGCCACTGTCCACATTGCGCAACGCGAATACCCGGCGTCTGGGTATAATAAAATGGTTCATGCGCAATCGGAGAAAACCGTATACCCTGAGCGGGTGACCGCCATATGAGGCGCACACATCTCTACTGCATCACGTTCTATTTCGGCTTCGCTTCCGCGATTGCGCAGGTGCTTCTTATCCGCGAGATGCTTACTATCTTCCGCGGCAACGAATTCATCATCGGCATTATTTTTGCCGCATGGTTTCTCGGCATTTTCGCGGGAGCCCGGTTCAATCCCGAACGGGACACCGCATACCATGAACGCCAACTGCGCATTATCCTTCTGGTCTTTCCCCTGACGCTGCCTATATTCATATATCTGCCACACCTGATAGCTATCGTATTCCCGCCTGCCCCTGGCGTATTTTATTCCTTCTCGGCGGAATGTTGTATCGCGTTTCTTATATCGCTGCCGGTGAGTTTTCCAGTTGGATATTTTTTTCCTCCGGCCGTGAACCTCGCACGATGTGGCATCGCGACGGGCGGCAGGATATACGCAATCGAATCATTCGGGGCCTTCACCGGCGGTGCAGTCTTTTCATTCATTTTCGTCGACATGCTAAATCCGCTGGGCATTACCGCCCTTCTGACGCTCATATCGCTCGCGTTGTATTTTTCTATGACGGGATCGAAATATCTTCGCGTGTTGTTGATCGCGCCGATTGCCTGCCTGTTCGCATCCGACGGAATCGAACAGGCATTTTTTACACAACTATGGAATACCACGCACAGGAGCGCGCTCGTCAGATACGCACGGACAAAGCACCAGACGATTTTCATCGAATCACTGAACGGACAAATTCACGTATACGGCAACGGCGTTTTCTACTATGCGCTTCCCGACAAATACGGCGCACGCCCCCTGTTTCATCTCATCCAGGCGTTGCGGCAAAAGCCCGGGAGCAGGATTTGCATGCTCGGCGGCGCCCCGGGAACGCTTGCTCATAATCTCGCCGCTACCGGCTTTAATGATGTACAATATTGCGAATACGATGCAGGATTATGGCGGCGTGTGCTTACGAAACTCAAGGATATGTATCCTGACGATTACACTGGAGGCGGTATTCGGGTGATACTGCGCGATTACGTGGAGTATCTGTTGAAAGCTGACGAAAAATTCGATATTATTCTGAGCATGCCGCCGCCTCCAGAAAACGCCATGCTGAACAGGTACTATACGCGCGAATTCTTTACCCTGTGTGCCAGTCGGCTTTCCGAACAGGGAATATTTATTTGCGGCATACAGGGCCCCGCAAACTACCTGAGTCCGGAACGCGCGCGATATCTTGCCTCAATCTATAAAAGCTTTTCATCGGTATACCCATATATGCTCACAACATCCGGCGATCCGGGATATCTGATCGGTGCGCAAACGCCGCATATCATCCCCCCCACCCCGGAAGCGCTTATACACAGATACGCCGATGACTATCCGCGGCGGAATTTCAGTCGCGCGGAAAACGAGTTAACCGGAAATTTTTCTCCGCTGGAACTGCAAATGCTGTTTGAGTCATCGCAACGCATGTATATCGACGCAACCGTTTCGCCGCTTCTCGCAAACATTGACGAGAACTCCGAACTTTCACCGGGGCTGTATCTACGTTATTTTTTGCTGTCAGCCTTCCAGGAAAATTCCCTGTGGTATTATTGTATGCAATATCCGCACATTCCGGCATCATTCGCGATGCTTATTTTTATTGCGATAATTCTGCGCGTACGGCATCGCCTCGGCGCCCTCCAGATGCATGCGGGCATCGTTATAGCGGTTACCGGTTTCGTCAGTATTTCCATGGTCATTCTGTTGATCATGCTGTATCAGAGTTTTTACGGCCTCGTATATTACAGGATTTCATTGATAAACGCTGTATTCATGCTCGGCCTTACGGCAGGT
>DHPI01000079.1:11749-15027 GCA_002407865.1 Spirochaetia bacterium UBA5368 | reverse complement strand
CAGCGTCGTCGCGGTGCGCATGTCGATGTTGCGCACATGGAAGAGCTTCGCGGTGTTTATCATCTCGGCGGGGTGTGTGTTAATCTTTACGGTAACACGATCCGAGGGGATCTTCTGGTTTTCACTTTTTCTGTTTGCCGCGGCCGCCGGCACCGTGTTCCCGTCGCTTTTTCTGCGGCTTTCAGACCAGAGCGCACACATCACAGCATCGAATATCGATGCCATGGACTATCTTGGCTCCATCGCAGGGGCGCTCTTTACGTCGATGCTGCTCATTCCGCGGCTCGGCATACGCGGCGTTTTGATGGTGTTCGCGGGCATCACCCTCCTTACTATGATTTACATCCTCCTTCATTCAATCCGCAGATCGACATGAATTATTCATTGCATAATTCACGGGACATATGGAAAGTAGCACAGCGCGGTCACGACACCGTAACATTTCACATCAGAAGGCGCACTGCCCGTATGGATAAGGAAATTCAGGATATACTAATAAAAGCGGACGAGCTATCACAGCTCATCCGCCGTCATCCCGTCGGGATGAGATACAAGGAATGCATTGCCGCAATGAAAGACGACCGGAAATCGCGTGAACTCCTCTACTCTCTCATCGAGATCGGGAAGAGGATTGGCACCATTCGCGCGGGCAACGATGAAATAAGCCCGGACGAAGCGGAGCGTCACAGAGTGATTGACTCCGAGCTTCGCTCCAACAACAAAGTCAAGGAATTCATCACTGCGCAAAAAGAGTATCTCGAGATTGTACGCACGGTAATCGACCGCATAAAAAATCCCGATACAAAGTAAATCCATACTTACCGTGATCAGGGGTCAGAGCCCCATATCTCGTATAAATGCTAATGGAGGGGTCAGAGCCTCCTATTGCCGCAGTTTTCGCCGCACACAGTACAATCACAGCTCGTATCGCTCTTAAAATACCGTTTCACACGGAGAGCAACATAGACCGCTGATAATGCCAGAATCAGCGTCACGATCAGATATTGCATACCATTCCTCTCCAGTCAGTTTGATGATTCAATATACTGTGTATTTCCCGGGGCGTCAATCACCGTTTCACGTATATTTGCTACCTGTGCACTTCAGTTTTGAATTCGGGGCCTGGCTGATTACACACACGCTTTTCTACTTGACACGCCGCGCCTGTATACTTGTGCATTAAACACACTGGTCGGCAAATTCATTCAGGAACACACATAATGAACCAGCTATTCCGCACGAAAAATATCGAACGGCTCATCAGTAATGCCAACAATTCCGAGCACCGGCTTCGCAAAAGCCTTGGTCCGTGGTCGCTTGCCGCACTGGGAATCGGCGCGATAATCGGCACGGGCATTTTTATCCTCACGGGGACCGCTGCAGCGGGAGAGGTGCTCAAATTCAACTCGATTTTCAAGGCGCCGCTTATCGATGTGATTCTTCACGGAAAAAACGCGATCGGCAGCGCCGGCCGGCCCGGAGCCGGGCCGGGGATAGCCCTTTCGTTCCTGCTGGTAGCGTTCGTCTGCGCGCTGGCCGGCCTCTGTTACGCAGAGCTGGCATCCATGATCCCTGTGGCAGGGAGCGCGTATACCTACGCATACGCTACCCTTGGTGAAATCGTAGCGTGGATCATCGGCTGGGACCTGATTCTCGAATACGCGGTAAGCAACATGGCGACAGCCGTGGGGTTTTCCGCCTACATCAATGCATTTCTTCAGAGTTTTGGCATTCACATCCCATGGCAGTATATGCAACCTATTTTCTCGGGCGGCGTATATACCGGCGCATACTTCAATTTTCCGGGTTTCATCATCATCATGATACTGACGGTGATACTGGTTATCGGCATACGCGAAAGCGCCGGCGCAAATAACTTTATGGTCGTTGTTAAAATTACGGCAATCCTTGTCTTCATTATTACCGCGGGTCATTATATCCAACCGTCGAACTGGACGCCGTTCATGCCGAACGGATGGCAGGGCGTGCTGACAGGCGGCGCAATCGTGTTTTTCACATATATCGGATTCGATTCGGTCTCCACTGCCGCAGAGGAATGCCCCAACCCGCAGCGCAACATCCCCTTCGCGATCATCGTTTCGCTCGTTGTCTGCGCCACACTCTATATTTCCGTGGCCGTCGTCCTGACAGGCGTTCAGCACTGGGAAAGCCTTCGAAACGCCGCTCCCGTCGCAAACGCGCTCAACGCGCTGGGCCTCACGTCGGTGCAGCGCTGGGTGACCGTCGGCGCGCTGGCCGGGATGATAAGCTCCCTGCTGGTGTACCAGCTCGGTCAGGCGCGCGTGTGGTTCGCCATGTCGCGCGATGGTCTGCTGCCAAAGGCGTTTTCGAGCGTGCATCCACGTTTCCGTACTCCGCACATCAGCACGTGGGTGGCCGGTTTTTTCGTGGCAATACCCGCCGGTATCTTCGATATTGGGACTCTGGCCGACCTCTCGAATATCGGCACACTATTCGCGTTCATACTCGTATCAGCGGGCGTGCTCGTATTCAGAAAAGCGCAGCCGGAACGCACGCGCGTCTTCCGCACGCCATGGGTTCCCCTTATCCCCATCGCATCCATCGCGAGCTGTCTTGTATTAATGGCAAGCCTTCCAGTCGAAACATGGATACGCTTTTTTGTGTGGCTCGCCATCGGGCTCGTCGTCTATTTCGCCTACAGCCGTCATCACAGCGAATTCGGTCGCAAACCGCGCTGACGGCCGCAGTGTCATCATCGCGCGGAACGCAGCGTATTCTTCCGCGCGAGCGCTATAATATCGCACCCATCATTCCATTCGGAAGCTCGGATGCGCCGCAGAATCCCGTATAAAAAATAGTTCATTAATTCCGCTCCGAAATCGTAGTACGCATAGAAGGCTGATACACTATTCGATGAGGAGAATTTCAATGTCAAATTACACCGCCGCAACGGTCGAGGGGCATGTAACCCACGAGCCGATTATTCGAACCACCAAAACGGGAAAAAATGTCTGCCTGTTCAGTATCGCGATCAATCATTATTCAAGTCCCGATACGCCGCCCAAGGTTTCATTCATCGATATTGAAACATGGGAAAAGCTCGCCGACATGTGCGCAAAAAACATCAGCAAAGGCAAGCATGTAATGATAATCGGCACGTTAAAACAAGACAGGTGGGAGGGCAAAGACGGCAAGACCCAGTCAAAAATCAAGCTTGTAGGAAACCAGGTGCGGTTTCTCGGCCCGGGCACGGAGCATAAATCGAGCGAAGAAAAAAAGGATGGCGGGGCACAGGC
>DHPI01000079.1:8285-11623 GCA_002407865.1 Spirochaetia bacterium UBA5368 | reverse complement strand
GATGCATGACGCCGCTCATACCGCATGCAATACCGCTTATCAATCCGGCCGTCGCTGATGGCCGGATTGGTAAGCCGCGGTTAGTCTTTAAAATATTCGGCGACTATTTTTTTCAGCAGCAACGGCTCGTCGGATACGATGGCGTCAACCCCGATATCGAAAAGCCGGCGCATGTCCTTTTCCTCATTCACCGTCCACACGTGCACGCGCAAACCTTTCTCATGCATGGCGTTAACAAAAGTTTCAGTCACGACATGCGATGTACCCAGATACTCCGGTATCTGCAGCGCATCGTACGGAAATTTGTTTTTTACAAAGAGGAGGCCGCTTTTAAAAAGGAAATACAGCCAGAGCCCTTCCCACAGGGATATTGATGTGGCAATACCGGGCAGTTGTTTCCTTGCCTCTTTTACGTTTGGCCCGTATTCCGAGGCAGTCAGCACCCGATCGAATGCGTCTGTTTTTCGTATTATTTCCGCATAATAAAAAACCTGCGCCGGATTTTTCGCCTTTAAATCGATATTGAAGCGCTGTGCGGGAAATTCCTCCAGCATCTCCTCAAGGGTCATAAAGGTATGCCCCCTGCCGCGATACGGATACGTCGAACCGCCGTCGGTAGTAAAGTTATACGCAACGTCGAAACGCTTAAGCTCCGCAACCGTATGATCGACGATCCTGCCGGTTCCGTTTGATATTCTCTCGAGCACCTCGTCGTGCGCTATGACGAAATTATTATCCTTCGTAAAATGCATATCGGTTTCGATAATATCGGAGCCGATTTCCACGGCCTTAGTAAAAGCCAGCTTCGTATTTTCCGGGTAGCCTCCCGACGCACCCCTGTGCGCAATAACGCGGGGTTCCGGTGAAAAAAATTTTTTATCCATAGCCGGTTCCTTTTCGTGCAAACATGATTATTCGCGCCGGCGCGTATTGAGGCCGCCGCGACATGCCCCGTGTGGTGCACCACGCGCATCGATACGTCAAGAACATTATCAACGTTCGATAGCGCCCGGAAGACGGTAGGTATACTTTTTCCTGAATATTTTTTCCGTAATAAACTTGTCAACTTTGCGGGAAAACTGGAAAAATTTCCATATGAATGCGTCGCTCGCGTAGTATTTGTCAACCTCATCGGAGGTAATTTCAGTTCCGGGTATCTCATTTTCCTTTAAAAAGTTGTTCGCCATTGGAATAAAATGCCCTATGAGACCGGATACCTTCTCCTTGTGAAGGTTCGCGATACAATCGACGATGATCGAACGGACATCATAATACCGGTCGAGCACTTCCTGTAAAAAAAACATCCGTATAATACCACGAAGGAACGAAGGGGTGTTTCGTATAAAAATTTCAGCATTGATCTGCTCGTGTCCATTTTTCCGATACAGCGGCGTACTGGTGTCAATATAGAGAAGCGTATCGTTGTTACCGACATAATTTATGGCGCCGTTGTGCGGCACAAGCACCCAGTTCGATATCTGGCCGTCAAGCCCGATAGAATAATATGAACTTTGCCTGTTAAAATCGTACAATTTTTTTAATTCGCCGAGAACGAGCGCAAAAAGACGCTTTGAATTTTCCACATCGCACCTGCGCAAAAGCCTGTTGCCGACATTTACGGGCTCTATTTTTTCCTGGCCGGCATATACCGTATACGAGCCCGCGTTATCGAAGTGCCGGATGGTTTGCGCCGGAACCATGATCCCCACCTCATTGGTGAGAAGTTCCCGGTATTCCCTGTAGGCGATCTCATAATTTTTTACGTCATCGATTGACTGCAATGACGGCATCCGCTTCCATATCCACGGTGTCGTCTCGATCTTTTCGGTCTCAAAATAGCGGTTGATCATTTTGCCCTTAACCAGATGCATCACGGTGGAAATTTCACCGTATCCAAGGATGCCGAGGGCCAGCGACTCGCGGTATAGATTCCGGTAATCCCGCTGGAACCTTCGGAACAGCGCAATGTCCTTCGAAAAATTATCCTTTATAACGTCAAAGAGCTGTATGATATTTTTAATAGTATCGATATCGTCCCGTTTCAGCCGTATGTTCTGCGGATCGCACGACTCGATCGCGGCAAACGTGGGAATGTACTTTTCAAGATACGGTATCTGTTCCTTTACGAGCCGCTCGATACACTCACCCTCCGCCGCATAAAACAATGAATAGAGGTTCTTCACGGCGGCGGAATTCCTGATCTTCTCCGAAAGGAAATTATTGAAATGAACGCGATCGAACGCTTCGATCTCCCTGCATGCATTCAGTATGGCGCGGGCCTCAACCGGCGCGGCAAATATGCCGAGTATAACGCGCATGCCCTTCAGAGATATGTCTGACTTTTTAAGCAGATATTCCTCTCCCGAGACGCTCCAGAGTGAATTGAAATTATCCCTCATATACAGTATTTCACGATTTACCGTCGCAAGCCGCATGAAATTAAGACGGCGGGCCTTGAAGCGGTATGCCCCGTCAAGCCGCACCAGGAACGCTTCAACCTGTGAATATTCTCCCATTAACGAACACTCCCCTGTTTTCCGGCGCCAGTGAGGGCCTTCAAAGACTTTTCAAGGGCGGCGACTATCTCCCCGCCTTCTCTTTCGGTCACAATAAGCGGCGGCAGAAATTGCAGCACTTTCATGTCATTTCCCGAGTAGACGACATATACGCCGTTATCGAACAGGAGCTTCATCATCATCAGCGATGTCACGTCATCCACGAACTCGAGTCCCATCATCAAGCCGATCCCGCGAATTTTCATCCCCGCGGCCGGATATCGCGCCGCAAGCGACTCGAACGCTCCACGAAAATAAATTCCCATCCAGGCAACGGCATCCTGAAATTCTTTGTCCGCGGAGATTTCAAGCGCTTCAAGGGCGGCGCAACAGCCTATTTCACTGCCGCCGAATGTCGATATGTGCAGAAATGGATCGTCGGTAAAAAACTGCCGGTACTTTCTGTTGTAGACCGTCGCGCTTATCGGATAGATCCCACCGCTCATTCCCTTTCCGAGAACCACGATATCAGGCACGGTGTGAAAATTTTCGAATCCCCACAGCGGTCCCGTGCGTGCAAATCCCGTCTGCACTTCATCGAGGATAAAAAGCGCGCCGACGCGATCGCAGAGTTTCCTCACTGATTGAAAATATTTCTTGTCCGGAACGACGATTCCAAGCGTTGCCGGTATCGTTTCAAATATCACGGCCGCTGTTTTTTTGGATATAGATTTTTCAAGCGCGGCGATATCGTTGAACGGAACCTGCCGAAAACCGGGCGGCATGGGTCTGAACTTTTCTTTGAATTTTTTATCGCCGGCGGCAAGCGCAAATCCGGTATGG
>DHPI01000079.1:2830-8144 GCA_002407865.1 Spirochaetia bacterium UBA5368 | reverse complement strand
AAGCGCAAATCCGGTATGGCCGTGATATCCCCCGCGCGCGGATATGATTTCCGCCCTCCCCGTAACGCCCCGCGCAAGCTTGATCGCGAGGTCGATCGCCTCCCCCCCGCCAACGCCATAGACAACCTGATCAAGGCCGGGCGGCATCAGCCCGGCGATACGCCGTGCAAGCGCCGCCTTCGGTTTGCTGATGAGATGATGGTTGCCGATATCATATGTTTTCATCGCTGCGGCGACCGCGGCGATAATTCTCCTGTTTCTGTGCCCGAGATTAAATACGCCGCCGTTCGAGTGACAGTTGATAAGCCGCCTGCCGTTCATATCCCGGATGTAACAACCGTTTCTTTTTTCGGGAACGAATACCATGTCGTATGTCCGGTATGAGGCGACTTTTCCCGGAGACACATAATCGGCGTACGCCTGTACAATTTCTTCACGGCCGTCAGCCACTGGCACCCTCCATAGATATTATTTATTTTTTGTAATATTACATTATGCTGCTAAAAAATCAACACTAAAATCATTATATATATGCACCACACCATACGGCATCAATACGGCGCAGTTGACTCTGCCGATGCGCATCAAGTAAAAATTTTTTATTGATTTTAATCACCGTAATAGTAGTGTATATCCAACCGGCATATTGAAAAGTCCGAAATATTTACGTGAGAGGGTATCGGCATGGCAAAAGCGACATCACTTCTAAAGGCATATCTTAATAACGAGATACCCTCAAACGGCGGATTCATTGTATCTTCTTTTTTCGACGCCGAAACGACATACACAATTTACGAAATAACCGCCTATTCGAACGTGAAAGATATCTTCAAAAATCCTGAGGGTCTTATATTTAAAACCGACGGCAACAGAATGCATATACTCGTTGAACCGCCGAGTTATACACAGCGATACGCCGAACCCGTACACAGGGAAAAAGAAAAAGCAATCCCCTACCGCTTCAGTGAACTTAATATTTTTGAAGGCAAAAAACTTGAGAAAATAATGGTGTCGAAAAACCCGATCATGCTGTATTCTTCGTTCACCATCCTGAACAACGTCGGCGATAATTTCTGTTTTCTTTTTTATCCGACCGAAGACGTGTATATGGCGATCAAGAAATTTATTGCCGATTCGCTCTATAACGACTGCAATCTCACCCGTGATGAGGCGCTCGAGGCGTCAAATGCCGCGTTGAAAACAATAAAGGCGTTTACGATCTGGAAATGAATCATCCGGCGTAGTGAATAAAACTTATTGACAATTACGGCAGACTTGAAAAAGTCATAACATAAAACACAGTTGATACAGACAGGATAACCGACCGAACATGACATCAGACACTTCCGATTCGCACAACCGTGGATCAAGATTCAGGAAGTATATATCGCGCATTTTTAAGAAGCCAGACGAGAAAAATTTCGCCACCAGCAACAGCGCCTTCGATATTGCAACGTGTGAGAATCTTGAGTCTTCCAAACAGGAGATGATCCGCGGCATTATCGGCCTCTCCTCGAAAAACGCGAGAGAGATAATGATTCCCCGCGTTGACGTGGTTGCCGTACATTCGGGAATATCGCTGAAAGAGCTTGTTAAAATCGTCGACAATGCCGGACACTCACGAATCCCCGTGTATAACACGACGATCGACAACATTACCGGGATACTGTACGTCAAAAACCTTCTGAACTTCATAATCCAGAAGCCGCAGCGGTTTGACCTGAAAAAGATTCTTCATAAGCCGTATTTCGTTCCGGAAACAATGCCGCTTGACGATCTGCTTGTCGAATTCAAGCGGCGGCAACTGCACCTTGCGTGCATCGTCGACGAATACGGCGGATTCGGCGGCATTGTAACGATGGAGGACATACTCGAGGAAATCGTCGGTGAAATTAAAGACGAATTCGACGATGATGAACTGCCAGAGCTTAAAAAGGTCGGAAAAAACGCCTACGAAGTCGATTCGCGGATGACAATTTCCGATTTTAACGAGTCAACCGGCGCACACCTTCCGACCGAGGAGTTCGACACTATCGGGGGGCTTGTGCTCGATCTTTTCGGAAAGATTCCGGTAAAAAATGACATTGTGCGGCACGAAAACATTTCTTTTAAAATCAAGGCGATTAAGGGCACCCGGCTCAGCAGAATCACTGTCACTATCACGCAACCATAACACTCCGCGCCGGGGCGGCTCCGCATTGTCAAATGGAAATCCAGAAAGCGACAGGCATCGTACTCCATTCGCGCCACTTTGGTGAGGCGGATGTGCTTGCCCGGATTTTCACCCGTGAGTACGGAAAAAGAAACTTTGTATTCAAGGGGCTGAAAAAAAGCAGATCGCGGGCGCCGTCGGCGGCCGAGCCGGGAACGCGGCTGGAACTTGTATACTATTATCACGATACGAGGGACTATCACACCGTCAATGAATTCAAAGTCAGCTCTCATTCGATCCGCATTCGAAGCGACTTGAAAAAGATACTGCACCTGTACTTTTTGCTCGATATCGCCGATAAGACCACCGGCTACAACGACCCCTCGACCCCGCTGTTCAGGCTCATCGACTCGGGCATACACGCACTCGCGGAAACAGAGAACGCGGAGATGTTTACCGCTTTTTTTATAATACATATGCTGCGTATTCACGGCATACTGCCCGACCTTTCACGGTGCAAAGTGTGCGGACGGGAGGATTTCAAAGCCTTTTCTATCGATACAACCGATTTTTTTCCCGTGTGCGATTCGTGCGGCGCGCGCCGCACCGGCGGTTCTCTCGCACTTGGCCGCGACGCCCGTGAATTTATACGGCAGTCTCTCGTTTCCAAATACGCGGCAATCAATCACGCGCACTACGACAGCGCTGAAATATTGAATATCGTTTTCTATCTTGCCCTTTTTATCGAAAATTATTTCCATGCCGAGCTTAAATCGAAGGACATGCTCTTTTCCATCGCCAGGGGTGATTAAAAATTGCTTGATTTTACACGGGCAGTGCCGGGAGAATTGGGGGTAAACTCGTTTGCTTCTGCTCAACCATCCATCCGGCGCAATATCGCGCAAGACGCTTTACGCCGACCGGCGGCACGACATGCAGATCGACGGGGTACAATCACGACAAATATGGGACACCAATGATAGACCGATATTCACGAAAAGAAATCAGTAACATCTGGACGCTGGAAAATAAATTCAGGATATGGCTCGAAATCGAAATAGCCGCGTGCGAAGCCAATACCCGTCTGGGACTCATCCCCCAGGAAGACCTCGCAATCATCAAAGAGAAAGCGGCATTTACCGTCGAGAGGGTCAACGAAATTGAAAGTCAGGTGCATCACGATGTGATCGCTTTTCTCACGACGGTGGGAGAATACGTCGGGCCTTCCAGCCGTTTTATACATTACGGCCTCACCTCGAGCGATATCGTGGACACAGCACTTTCCATCCAGATGAAGCAGTCGGGCGAAATTCTGCTTTCGGGAATTGACAGGCTGCTGACGGCGCTTAGAAATCTCGCGACCGCCTATAAATATACGCCCTGCATGGGCCGCTCGCACGGCGTGCATGCCGAACCGACCACGTTCGGCCTGAAAATGGCGCTCTATTACAAGGAATTCGAGCGCAACCGGCAGCGGCTCGTGACGGCGATCGACACCATATCATACGGCAAGCTTTCGGGCGCGGTCGGCACCTTCAGCAATATCTCGCCCGAGGTCGAAAAATACGTGTGCGATAAGCTGGGCCTGAAGCCCGCGCCCATCTCGACGCAGATCATCCAGCGCGACCGGCATGCCGAATTTCTGTCGGCCATTGCCATCACCGCCGCAAGCCTGGACAAGCTCGCCACCGAAATACGCCACCTTCAGCGTACCGAGGTTCGCGAGGCCGAAGAGCCGTTCCAGAAGGGACAGAAGGGCTCGTCGGCAATGCCTCACAAACGGAACCCCATCACCTGCGAAAGGATATCGGGGCTCTCCCGCGTGATAAAGGCGAATATGAACACGGCGCTCGACAACGTGACGCTCTGGCACGAACGCGACATATCGCACTCGTCGGCGGAGCGCGTTATTCTGCCCGATTCCACGATCGCGCTGGATTACATTCTCCATAGAATGATCTTCGTCCTCGAAAACCTCGTCGTGTATCCCGACGCCATGATGGAAAACATCGAGCGTTCGGGCGGCCTCTTTTTTTCGCAATCGCTGCTGCTCAAGCTGGTCGAGAAGGGGCTTACCCGCGAGGATGCGTACCGTTGCGTCCAGGGAATCGCGATGCGCGTATGGAAGCGCGAGGGATCGTTGAAGGAACTCGCTCTTGACGACACGGAGATCGCGTCGAAAATCGAACCGCGGGAGATGGACGCCATCTTCGATCTGCAAGCGTATTTAAAGAATGTCGACTTCATATATAAAAAGGCCGGGATCGACTGATCCCGCCTTTGGAACCACACGGAGCGTACCATGAATCATCCTCTTGGCGGAATGAAGATACTCGATTTTACCTATCTTCTTCCAGGCCCCTACGGCACCATGATGCTCGCGGATATGGGCGCCGACATCATCAAGGTGGAAAATCCGTCAAACCCCGATCTTATGCGGTTTGCAGGGACGATGCGCAGCGGCATGTCGGCCGCCTACGCCCATGTGAACCGTGGAAAAAAATCCCTGGCGCTCGACCTGAAAAAAGAGGGGGCCCGATCGATTGTATACCGCCTTGCTGAAACATACGACATTATTGTGGAACAGTTTCGTCCCGGCGTAATGGGCAGCTTCGGGCTCGGCTACGACGACATTATAAAGATCAATCCATCGATAATCTACTGTTCCCTCACCGGGTACGGCCAGACCGGGCGCTACGCGCGAAGGGCCGGCCATGACATTAATTACATGGCGCTTTCGGGCATCGAATCGTTTTCCGGCAGGACGGCGGCAGGCCCCTGCCCGGAAGGCATACAGATTGCCGACGTATGCGGCGGATCGAAAAATCTCGTCATTGCGGTGCTCGCAGCATATATAAAACGGCTGAACACCGGCGAAGGCGATTATATTGACCTGTCGATAACAGACGGCACGTTCGCCATTCAGGCGATGCAGGCGGCGGACTATCTTTCCGGCGGCAGCATGCCGTCACCTGAGACGGAAATCTTCAACGGCGGCTCCGTGTACGATTTTTACCGCACCTCGGACGGGCGCTATATCTCGGTCGGCGCGCTTGAGCCGAAATTTGCGGCGGCCTTTTATTCCGCGCTGGGAATCGACGAAATGGCGGAACCCGCGCTGGCCGACGGCGCCGCAATGAGCGCTATCAAGCGCAGGGTCGC
>DHPI01000079.1:1262-2721 GCA_002407865.1 Spirochaetia bacterium UBA5368 | reverse complement strand
ATCAAGCGCAGGGTCGCGTCGATAATTGCATCGAACACGCTGGAGCACTGGATGGGGATTTTTTCCCGCATCGATGCATGCGTTGAGCCGGTCCGCACCCTCGAAGAAGCGGCGTCGAATCACCCAATTTCGGAGAGAGACATGATATGCGACGTTATGAGCCATACTGGAGAAACCCTGCGGCAGATCGCGAACCCTATAAAATTCGCGTCGGGGAAATACACCGCAAAGTCGGCGGGCGTCCCGCTGGGATGTCACACCGCTGCAATCCTCGCCTCGGCAGGCTACAGTGACGATGAAATCAACGCGTTGAAATCACGGGGGGTTGTCGCATAATGGCCCTTACCTATTTTATCACAACATTCGGCTGTCAGATGAACAAGGGTGACTCGGAACTGATGGCGCATTCAATGAAGGCGCACGGATTCGAGGAGGCGGATTCGGAAGCAAACGCCGATATCGTGATTTTCAATACGTGTTCCGTCCGCCAGCACGCCGAAGAGAGGGCCCTTGCGAGGATAGGGGCCGCCGTATCGCGCAAAAAGAAGCACGGGGCCGTCGCGGTCGCCGGATGCATGGCGCAGCGGCTCGGAAACACTCTTATCGAGAAGTACGGCGCGGATATCGTTATCGGGCCGTACCGCTCGCCGGCGGCCGGTGCGATACTCGCCGGCTACCTGTTTGCCGGCGGCGCGGCGCTGCACCTCTCGCAGGAAACCGGCGACCTCGAATCGAGAATACACGATTCGCTCGCGCGCGAAAAGGATGCGCTCCCCTGGCATACGTGGATCACCATCACCCACGGCTGCGAAAATTTCTGCGCCTACTGCATCGTTCCCCATGTGCGCGGACGGCTTGTCTCCTTTCCATCGGAATCGATTCTGCGGTATGCCCGCATATGCGCTCACGAAGGCATAAAAGAGATCACGCTCCTCGGCCAGAACGTCAATCAGTACGGCATGGACAGCGGCGACATCCCGTTTTCGCGCCTGCTGGGACGCATCGCGGAAATTGACGGACTGCTGCGCGTCAATTTTCTCACATCGCACCCGAAGGATTTTACCGCCGACATCATCGAGATAGTGCGCGATCACGACATTATAAGCCGCGCCCTGCACCTTCCGCTGCAAAGCGGATCGGACCCTGTTCTTGCCCGCATGAACCGGCAGTACACATTTTCACAATACATGGCGCTGGTCGAGCGCATTGAACATACGCTCAGTTCGTATTCTATTTCCACGGACCTCATCGTCGGATTTCCGGGGGAAACCGCCGACGATTTCGAGCGCACGCTGAGCGCAGTGCGCGCTATTCGTTTCGATGAGGCGTATATGTACGCGTATTCTCCACGCGAAGGAACGGCGGCATACGATATGGAAGAAACCCTCTCCAGGGAGGAAAAGCTCGACCGGCTTCAGTGCCTTATTGACACGCAGCGGGAGATTTCGCTTCAGAAGCT
>DHPI01000079.1:0-1157 GCA_002407865.1 Spirochaetia bacterium UBA5368 | reverse complement strand
CAGAAGCTGCACGCCCGGCTTCATCACACCGAAAGCGTCATTATTGAATCCATGAGCAAAAAGTCAGATACCGAAATGATGGGAAAAACATTTCTCAACCACCCCATCGTCACGCCGGGCACAAACGACGATATCGGAAAAAAATTCTCGATCACCGTCACCGCCGTGAAGGGATCGACCCTGTACGGAGAGAAAATTGCGTAACCGCCCGCACACCGCCGCAGCCGCGCTGATGCTCATCTTCACCGTTCACAGCGCAGCCTCGGCGCTGCCAAAGGAGGACGAGCAATTTCGCGCTATGGAGCGTCATTTTAACAGCGGACGCGTGGAAGATCTTCAGTCCGCCGCGAAACAGTTCTTCAAGACATATCCCAAAAGCGGGCACATTCCCGACATACGACTGATGCTCGCCGACACTGAGGAAAAACCCGACGAAGCGCTTCGACTGTACCGAATTCTTGCCGAAAATTACCGCTATTACGTGAAACGCGATCTCGTATATTATAAAATCTGCGAAACGCTGTATCTTTTAGCGCGCTGGGACGATCTGATAACCACGTCACGCAAGGCGCTCGAACTGTGCGGCAAAAGCGGGTATGCCATACAATACCGCTTTTTTCTCGCACACGCGTATCTCTACCGCGAACGCTACGATGACGCGCGCGTCGCATGTAACGACATCATTGACTCCCACCACGGCTATGAAGATCTTGCGGCGGCGCTGCTTGCGCTTGCGGATATCGATAGAAAAACCACAGGGTATTCACGCTCGTACCTGTCCCGGTTGCGTGAAATCATCACCGGTTTCGGAAATTCAAAATCCGCACCGGCCGCCCTCTATCTGCTCGGAAGGTTCTACGAATCTCAAAATGACGCAAACCGGGCATACTCCGCGTATACCGACGTAAAAACACGTTATCCGCAATCACCGGAGTCACTATTCGCTGAAAACAGATTGAATAAGGTCAAGGCGCCAAATCCGGTCAGAGCAGAATACCTTCCCAACGACGCGATGATTACCTCGCGGCATACGATAGAGCTCAACCCTGAAATGGATGCCCCCGACAGCGCGGCATCGGACGCGCCGACCACCTACGCCATCGCACTGGGCCCGTTCGACAGCATTACGAACGCCGCGAAAATACGCACCATCATAC
>DHPI01000054.1:119539-119739 GCA_002407865.1 Spirochaetia bacterium UBA5368 | reverse complement strand
GGTTCGAGGAGGTCGGCGGGCCGCACCGTGATCACGTCCTCGTCGCCGATGATGAGCGTCCTGATCTCGGGCGAGATCGGCGCCGGCGACCGGCCGTACAGGCCGCGGACATAGTCCTTGACCTCCTTTGTGACATTGGCGTACCTCTTTCCGCCCATCAGGACGTTCAGGACCGCCTGCGTCCCCACGATCTGGGAGGT
>DHPI01000054.1:97729-119415 GCA_002407865.1 Spirochaetia bacterium UBA5368 | reverse complement strand
GGGGTGACAAGGGGCGGGTAGCCGAGGTCTGCACGCACCTTCGGCAACTCGGCGAAGACCTCGTCCAGGCGGTTGAGGGCGTCCTGCTCCTTCAACTGGGAGACAAGGTTCGAGATCATGCCGCCGGGGAGCTGGTAGATCAGGACGTCGCTGTCCACCCTCTCGGAGATCGGGTTGAGGAGACCGTCGTACTTCTCCCTGACCTTGACACAGAGGTCCCTGACCTTATGGAGAGCGTGGAGGTCGATCCCGGTGTCGCGGGCCGTGCCCTTGAGTGCGGCGACCACGCTCTCCGTCGGGGGCTGCGAGGTGCCGAGGGCGAAGGGCGACATCGCCGTGTCCAGGATGNNTCCTTCAACTGGGAGACGAGGTTTGTGATCATACCGCCCGGAAGCTGGTAGATCAGCACGTCCGAGTCGACCCGGTCCGCGATGGGGGAGAAGAGCGGCCCGTACTTCTCCCGCAGATCCCGGCAGATGTTTCTGACGTTCCGGAGCGGAAGCAGGTCGATACCGGTGTCGCGCGACGTCCCGACGACGCTTGCGACAATGCTCTCCGTCGGGGGCTGGGAGGTGCCGAGGCCGAACGGCGACATCGCCGTGTCCAGGATGTCGACGCCCGCCTCGATCGCCGCCTGGTAACTCATGGGGGCGATCCCGCTCGTCGAGTGGGAGTGGAGACAGACCGGTATATCGACCCTCTCCTTGATCCCTGCAATGAGTTCGCGGGCGGCCTCGGGCATGATCAGTCCGGCCATGTCCTTGATGCAGATGGAGTCGCAGTCACGTGCGGCCATCTCCTCGGCCATATCGATAAAAGTGGCCGTGGTGTGCACAGGACTTGTCGTGTACGAGATCGTACCCTGCAGGTGGGCGCCTGCCGCCTTCACGCTGGTGAAGGCCTTCTCCATGTTCCTGATATCGTTCAGGGCGTCAAAGACGCGGAAGATATCAACGCCGTTCTTGTAGGCGGCACCGACAAAGCGTTCCACGACATCGTCGGGGTAGTGCCGGTAGCCCACCAGGTTCTGCCCCCGCAGCAGCATCTGGATCGGCGTCTTTGCGAGTTCGGCCTTCAGGTCTCGCAGGCGGTCCCACGGGTCCTCATCGAGAAAACGGATGCAACTGTCGAAAGTCGCACCCCCCCAGGCCTCCAGGGAGAAAAAGCCCACATCATCCATCTTCCGAGCCAGAGGGATCATGTCCTCTGTTCTCATGCGGGTGGCGATGAGCGACTGATGGGCATCCCTGAGCGTTGTATCGGTGATATATACCCTTTTAGAACTGGCAGCACTCATCTGAATACCTCGGGGCTCCAAAATATCAACAAGCCTCTCAATTTTTCAATCTGATCATATAAATACATCACTAAGAGGTACAAAAGAGAAAATTACGATAATTCCGGCAAGAGCAGCGGCGTACACGTCTGCTCGTGTCCGTATGAAGACCGGGCAGACCGACCCCCCGCCGGTGTAGCCGCGCACGGCAAGGAGTGAGGCACGCTCCCTCGACCTCTGCATCTGTGCATGGAGGAGGCCGAGGCCGAGGGGGACGACTGCGCCGATACCGCGGCCTTTTCCCTTCAGTCTCAGGGCCATCCTCATCCGCGCGATGTCCCCCTCCAGGGAGGCGAGCGCTTCCATGCCCATCTCGCCGGCAAGGCCGATGTCGAAACCCAGATGTTTCCCGAAGAGGGAGACGCCGGCGCCGAGGAGTTCGCCCGGGATGCGTTCGCTGTACGCCCAGAAAGCAATGAGAAAGACTGCCGCAAGGCGAAAGAAGTAGGCGAGGCCGCCGCCTGCGGTGACCTCGGTGACGGCGGCGGTGATGCCGAGGGTGAGGAGGACGACGGCCCCGGCGGTCCGCGGCGGGAGGGAGGCGCGTCTCCTGCTGAATACCGCCCACCAGAGGAAGACGAGGGCGGCGCCGTGCACCGACTGGAAGGCGGCAATGGAGAGGGCAAAGATACAGAAGAGTCTCAGTCGTGCGTCCTGCATAACGCCTCCATCGCGTCCTGAAACCTGATGTTCTCCGGCACGACACCGGCGTCGAGGGCGTACCTGAGGTACGGCGGGGCGTGACGCCATGCCGGGATGGCGTCCGGCACCCTGCCGAGACAGACAACCTGTCCGTCCTCGACCTCCCAGAGGTAGTCGACCTGCGGGAGCACCTGTCTCTCGTGGGTGAAGATGACGGTGACGCCCCCTTTTCGCTCGTTCACCAGAGTGCACACGCGCTTTTTCTGGACGCAGTCAAGGGAACTGAAGGGTTCGTCGAGGATGAGGAGGTCGTACGCCCTCGTAAAAACGCAGGCGAGGTGGAGGCGCTTGAGTTCGCCGCGGGAGAGGGTGAAGGGGTCGTCCTCCCGGCGGTCGGCAAGGCCGCAGAGGGCCGTGACCTCTGCCGGGTCGGCGCCGTATGAACTCACCTCGGCCCCGACCGTTGCCTCGGTGACATGGTATTCAGGGTTCTGGAAGGAGAGGGTGAGGGAGGAGATGCCGTCCCTCGTGACCGTCCCCTCCGGGGGTCGGACGAGGCCGGCGAGGAGGAGGGCGAGGGTCGTCTTCCCGCTCCCCACTCTCCCGCTGACAAGGTGGACGCCTTCCCCGAAGACGCCGGAGCAGGTGAGGGTGAAGGCGCCGCGCCTGAAGGTGACGCCCTCAAGCCTGACGTCCACGGGCGATCCTCCAGAGGGGCGGGTAGAAACAGGTCTGTTCGCGGGCGGCGAAGACGGCGGCGGGCGTGCCGATCTCGCCGACCCGTCCTTTCTCCAGGTAGAGCACGGTATCGGCCCGCGCTGCGGTGGCCATGTCCTGGGTGCAGCGGACGCAGTACCGGCACCTCGACCTCGATAGGGCCTCCTCGACGACCTCCGCCGTCTCGCCGTCGAGGTGGGAGTCGAACTCGTCGAGGACGAGCACCTCCGGGTCTGTCGAGAGGGCGGTCGCGAGTGCTACAAGGGCCCGCTCGCCGCCGGAGAGTTCCCTGACCGTGCGGGGGAGGAAGTCCTCGATCCCGACGAGACGTGCGGCCGCGTCGACCCGCCTCTCCACTTCCCTGCAGGGGATACCGGCGAAACGAGAGGGACTCGCGATCTCGTCGTCGACGCGGGTGAAGAGGATGCTCTGGTCCGGGAACTCAGTGACCCACCCGACGTCGACCTGCCGTGGCAGGCGGCCGTCGATGGTGATCCTGCCCTTGTGGGGGACAGCGATGCCGGAAAGAAGAGAGAGAAGAGTTGACTTGCCGCTCCCGTTCTCGCCGATGAGGGCGGTGTGCCCCTCACCGATCCTGAGGGAGGGGACAGAGAGGATACCATGGACGAGGCCGGCGATCTCGATCATGTCAGTCTTCGTGCGACGATATATGCGGCCGCCGCCTTGACGGCGTCGCCGGGGAGGAAGGGCACCATCCCGACGAGAGTTGCGGCCACAAGTCCCATGCCTGTCGAGTACGCAAGCCAGGAGACCCCGAAGAGGTAGATCGCCAGCGATGCGGCGGCAAGGCCGGCGGCCCTGACCATCTCGGCGTCCCTCTCGTACGCAAGGCCTGCAATGAGGGCCGCGGCGACGAACCCGACGATGAACCCCCCTGTCGGCCCCATCAGGACGCCGATGCCTGCCGTGCCGTTGTGGAAGACCGGGAGACCGAGGAGGCCGAGGAGGAGGTACAGCGCCGCGGGCACCACCGCCCACCTCTTCATGACCGCCCCGGAGAGGAGGACGAAGAAGGTCTGGAGGGTGAGAGGCACGGGGACGAAGGGGATGGAAACCCACGACCCCGCGGTGATCAGGGCGACAAAGCCGGCAGACTCTGCGATAATGCGGGAACGCTCTTCACTGCCGTACATGGTCCGCCTTCAGAGGTGCATGCAGTCGCCTGCCACGACCTTCTCGATCCTGCCGTTGTCACGCCTGATGATCAGGGCGCCGTGCTGGTCGATGTCGATGGCGACGCCCTCGAAGGTCTTCCGCATCGTCCTGATCGAGACGCGGCTATCGAGAGTGCGGGAGAGACTCTTCCACTCCCTGACGATCGGGTCGTACTCGCCGCTTTCCAGGATCTGGTACTTCCCCTCGAACTCTTTCAGGACTGTCGTGAGCAGGGACGCCCGGTCGACTTCGTGGCCGAGTTCGGTCATGACAGAGGTGACCGTCTTCTGGAGGTCGGGGGGAAGGTCGCCGAGGTCCACGTTGGCGTCGATGCCGATGCCGAGGAGACAGTAGTTGACATTCTCCCCCTCGGTCGAGAGTTCGACCAGGAGTCCGGCCACCTTCTTGTCGCCGATGAAGACGTCGTTCGGCCACTTGATCAGTGCGCCGAGGTCGTACTTCCGCCTGATCGCGCGGGCGATCGCAATGGAGGCGGCCATCGTGATCAGGAAGAGCGAATTGACCGGGATCGTCGGTTTCAGGATGAGGCTCGCCCAGATACCGCCCTTCGGCGAGACCCAGGCGCGGCCCATCCGCCCGAAGCCGCCGGTCTGTTCTTCGGCGACGATCAGGGTGCCGTGGAGGGCCGCCGGGTCCTCTTCGGTACAGAGTTTCCGTGCCGTCCAGTTCGTCGAACCGACACTCTCGTAGTACCTGATCTCCCGGCCCATCACCGTGGTCCTGAGCGTCCGTCCGATCTCTTCGGGTGTGATCGCTCCCCCGCCCTTCACAAGGAGATAACCCGACCCCCGCGAGAACTCGATGTCGTGCCCGGTCTCGCGCAGGCTCTTGATATGGCGTGCGACCGACGAACCGGGTATATCGAGGGCCTCGCTGATCTGGTCAGCGGTGATGGGGTCTTCGGCCGATTCGAGTATCTTCAGAACTTTCTCAGTAACATCATTCATGGCTATTACCTTTTTGCGGAGATCGATTCTGTGGGGAGGGGACAGGGGTCTTTTCCGCAGACCTGTTGCAGGATCGCAGACTGGTGCTCCATGAGGGTGGCGAGGTCGAAGATCCCGGTGATGTCGACGACGCCGATCGCGCCGATCGCCTTCCCTTCGGAATCGCGGACAGGTGCGACGACGACAGGCACCCCCTTGTACGGGCCTGAGGGCGGCACATCTTTTTTCAGTCTGTTCTCTGCAATGGCGGCTTCGAGGAGCGGACCGGTATAGTGACCGTCGATCACTCTCCCGTCCTCAACACGCAGTCCGGGGGCGTCCCGCGACCGTGCCGTGACCGGCAACTTGTTGAGGAGGAGATGGACCGCCATCACCACCGGCATGAGATCGTCTGTCGTGGATGAAGCGGAAATGATATACTGGTCCATTATTCCACCTGTACTCTCCATTACACTCTTCTAAAATAAGGTTTCTCTTTCAGCGGTACAGAATGTACCGACAAACCGGGCTGAGGGGTATTCGTGGATGCTGGTGACGACGACAATGCCCTTCCCGACTGTCTTTGCAAGGACGACCGCCTCCCCTTCGGGTGTTGCGGCGACGATCTCGGCGTCGGTGGCGGGGAAGACGCCGTCGGTCTCGACGGCCTCGGGGTCGTAGTCCTCGACGATGGCGGCGTACTCGCTCCCGGAGGAGAAGACAAGTTTTCTCTGTTTGAACTCGTGCCTGTACTCCACCCTGAAGGGGAGCCAGTCATAGGCGCCGGGCCTCTCGTCCATCGCCCCGAAGACGAGGAGGTGGCCACCGTTCTCGACGAAGGCCTTGATGCGGGGG
This sequence comes from Spirochaetia bacterium UBA5368, assembly GCA_002407865.1. Classification (GTDB taxonomy): domain Bacteria; phylum Spirochaetota; class UBA4802; order UBA4802; family UBA5368; genus UBA5368. The sequence goes on along the minus strand of DHPI01000054.1, from coordinate 113,742 downwards.
GCGGCGGCCCGGAGTGCCGGGAGGAGGCGGGAGTAGCGGGGGTTCGCAAACCCGGTCGGCACGATGAGGGCGACGTATTTCCCCCGGTAGAAGGGAGAGGCGACGAGCAACTGGTTGACGGGGTCGCAACTGACCCCGCAGCACTCGTTGACGAACCTGTTGAAGGTGCCTGGTTCGTCCCAGAGGACTGCCGCCTTTGCGGTCACCCCTTGATCACCCCGACAGGGTGGAGCCTGACCACCGGGAGGGAGAGCCCTGCCCGGCGGACGACGTCGACGACTTTGTCGCTCTCCTTGTACGCGTCCGGCGCTTCCTCGGCGATCGAGGCGTCGCTTGTCGCCCTGACGATGATCCCCTGTTTCAGGAGTTCTTCCCTGATCTCCCGGCCAGGTGTGGCGTGTTTGGCCTTTGTGCGGCTCATGACCCGGCCAGCGCCGTGGCAGGTGCTCCCGAAGGTCCTCGCCATCGCCGTCGCCGTGCCGCGGAGGACGTAGGAGGAACTGCCCATGCTCCCCGGTATGATCACGGGTTGGCCGATGGAACGGTAGGCCTGCGGCACCTCGGTGAGTCCGGGGCCGAAGGCGCGGGTGGCGCCCTTCCTGTGGACGCAGAGGGTCTGCCTCTTCCCGTCGACGTCGTGCTCCTCTCTCTTCGCCACATTGTGGGCGACGTCGTAGACGAGGGGCATCTCCTCGTAGGCGATCCCGAAAAGGCGGGCGAAGACGGTGCGCACCTGGTGGGTGATCACCTGCCTGTTCACCCAGGCATAGTTTGCCGCCGCCGCCATCGCCCCGAAATACGCCTCTCCTTCAGGGGAGTGGACAGGGGCGCAGGCGAGTTGTCTGTCCGGGATCTCGATCCCGTACTTCCGGGTCGCCGACTCGAGGACACGCAGGTGGTCGGTGCAGACCTGATGGCCAAGGCCGCGGGACCCGCAGTGGATCATGCAGCAGATCTGGCCGGCCTCAAGCCCGAAGGCCTTCGCCGCCTCCGGGTCGAAGATGGCGTCCACCGCCTGCACCTCCAGGAAGTGGTTGCCCGACCCCAGGGTGCCGGCCTGCGGCCTGCCCCTCTGCCGGGCCTTCTTGCTCACCGCGGCCGGGTCTGCCTGTTGCATCTGTCCCTTCTCCTCGCAGTGCTCGGCGTCGGCGGCCATGCCGAAACCGTGGTCTATCGCCCAGTCCACGCCATCGGCCATCAGGTCGTCGAGGTCGGCCTCGGAGAGGCGCATCGTGCTCTCAGCCCCGACGCCGGTCGGCACCGTCCTGAAGAGTTCCTCGATCAGGGCCCGCGGGTTTTTGATGTCGGCGATGGTGAGGGGCGTCGTGATCAGGCGGACGCCGCAGTTGATGTCGTAGCCGACCCCGCCCGGCGAGACGACGCCCGTATCTTCTTCAAAGGCGGCGACACCCCCGATGGGAAAGCCGTAGCCCGAGTGGATGTCGGGCATGGCAAGGGAATATCTGACAACGCCCGGGAGCGTGGCGACATTGGCGAGTTGCTGGACCGCTCCCCCTTCCAGCGTCTCCGAGAGGTCTTCGGAGAGGAAGAACCGGCCTGGTACCCGCATCCCCGGGACATACCCGACCGGCACCTCCCATTCGACCTCGCTGATCTTCGTGATCCCTTCAAGCATTTCGACACCTCACACATCAAAGAGTATCTCGCTACAAAACCCTTCCCCGTCTCTCGTGATCGTCAGCCCGGAGTAGGATACTCCCTTCACCTCCATGCCGCCCAGGTGCTTCGCCGGGTTGAAAGGTTCTCCCCGTGCCGTCGCCGTAAGGCTCGTGCCGGTGATGACGACATCGAAGGAGGAGAAGACGACACGGTCCACCTCTGATACGAAGAGGAGTTCGGAGAGAAAGTCGATCAACAGGGACTGCATGTCGTCCGATGTGACCGAGACCCTCCGCTCGATCTCCCCTTCGTCGCAGGTGACATACATGATGGAGAACATCGCCCTCGCCGCTTCGGCAAAGAGGACGTTGCAGTCCTCCGCCCGCACCCGAACCCGCACGTCGGCCTGGTGGGGAAGTTCCTCGAACGACATCCTCACTCCAGGTCGTAGGCCGGCACAAGGCCGAGGTCTATGGTGTCCAGGTACGGCGCCTGATACATGGAAATATAAATCCAGTGGCGCCCGGCCTTCACTGTCGCGTCGGTGGCCTTCGGGGGCTTGACCGAGATCGGAAGTAAAATCGGGCCTCCGCAGGAGGTACACACCCTGAAATCGCAGTCCCGTTTCTGAACATATGACAGAACCTCCTCCGAGACTTTTATCCTCGGGAGAGAGGGTTCTTTCCCGGTCCTTATCATCCCTTATACGTCACCGCAGGAAAGGGTAAAACTGTTGTGATCGCCCGCCTATCCACTGTCGAGGAGGCGGGTGACCATGCCGACGTACTCGTCCTTGAGTTCGTAGACGGCATTCGGGCTCTCCTGGTCCCGCCGCACGCGGAGGATGCCGATGCGCGAGGCGATGATCCCCACCATCGAGGCGATGGAGTGGTAGCTGATCGTAAAGGTCCGGGAGAGCAGTGTATAGAGATCGGGGATCGTCGTCGACCTGATCCTGACGAAAAAGGTCAGAACTTCGTGCCTGATGCCTGTGCTGTCTCGTGAGAGATATGTCTTCAGGCGGGCCTCGATCTCTCTCTTGATGTTGGCCGGCGACCGCATACTGGTGTGTGGTGCCGGACTCAATATATACGTTCCTATTTTCTTCTGGACTCTCCGGGGAGGGGTATCTGGAAAAAAAGCCCCCCGCGAAAGGACAGATCGAACAGTTTTTCCGTCCCCAAAATGCGCTTTGTAGTGGGGAATATCCAAATATTAATCCCTTCTACGGCAGACCATATACCTATGGGTTTTGTCACCTACGATATCAACAAATACCCGCCGAAGCAGATGGTGACGATACCACTCATTCTGCTTCTCCTGGCGCTCGGCCTCCTCACCTTCAACTGGCTGAGCACAGGGATGCCGTTAGAGCCCGGCATCGACTTTGCAGGCGGTACTGCCGTCAACGTCATCACTGACGACAGTATTGATGAGATCAAAGACTATTTTGCAGGATACCCCCTGACTGACGTCGGCGAGGGGCTTGACGGCGGTAAGTACATCAAGTTCGGCCCCATGAGCGACGAGCAGACAAAGGCGCTCAATGATAGGGTCATGGACCGTTACCCTGACGCCAAGGTCGACCATATCGGCGAGGCCTTCGGGAGCACCCTCCAGCAGCAGGCCTTCATCGCCCTGATCTTCTCCTTCCTCGGTATGGCGATTGTGGTCTTCGTCGCTTTCAGGACCTTCATCCCCTCGCTGGCCGTTGTCTTCGCCGCGTTCTCCGACATCACGATCACGGCGGCGATCATGAGCCTCCTCGGCATCACTCTCACCCTGCCGACGACGGCGGCCCTGTTGATGCTCATCGGTTACTCGGTGGACAGCGACGTCCTCCTCACGACCCGTGTCCTCAAAAGACAGGGGAAGACGGAAGACAAGTTCGCCGGGGCCTACAGGACAGGCATCATCATGACGACGACGACGATCGCCGCCGTCGCGGCGATGTTCCTGGTCACGGCCTTCGGCGGCGTTGAAGTCATCGCCCAGATCTCGGCCGTCCTTCTCATCGGTCTCTTTGTGGACCTTATGAACACCTGGGTCTTCAACGCCGGTGTCCTCAAGGCATACCTGGAAAAGAATGGGAGACGAGCATGAACAGCGATACACTCAAGAAACTCAGTAGAGACTGGAGGGTCATCCTCCTGGTGGCCCTTGTCATCCTCTCAGTCATCTCTATCGGCCCTCACTTTGAGGACGGGAAATTCACGACCAACCTCCAGTACGGTCTCGACCTCCAGCAGGGTTCCTGGCTCCAGATGGAGTTCCAGGCCGAAGTTGTCACCGTCGAGCCCGGCATCGACATCAACAAACTCGCCGAGACCCTGAGCGCTGAACTGGACACCGAGGTCATCCCGCTTTCGGCAGACCAGGTCGAGGTCAGGAAGGCGTTCACGCGCGAAGAACTCAAACCTGTCTTCGAGAAGGCCGGGGCGACGATCGTCACCGTGAACCAGGGTGTCTCCAAGGACACCGCCGAACTTGTGAAGCGGACCCTTGACGAGAAGGTGAACAGCCTCGGCACGAAGGACGCACGGGTGAACATCCTCACCGGTCTCAACGGTATCACCCGCTATGTGCGTGTCGAACTCGCCGGCGTCGATATGGAAACGGCGAACGAGATCGTCGGTCAGCAGGGCAAGTTCGAGATCCGTGTCCAGACAAGCGGGAACCAGACCGAGCATGTCATCTTTGGCGACGTGATCACGAGCGTCGACGTGCCGAAGAAGGACCAGCAGGGTATGTGGGGCGTCGGCTTCACGCTCAACCCCGAGGGTGCGGCCGCCTTCCAGAAAGCCGCCATCGCCTCGAATGCGGTGAACGACCCGCAGAAGCACGAACTGGTCATGTACCTCGACAACAAGACCGTCTACTCGGCTCCTCTCTCCCCTGACCTCGCCTCGCAGCTGAAGGCCAGTCCGATCCGCAGCCTCAGCGCCTCCACCGGCGTCGGTGACGAGGGCCTCCAGGACGCAAGCAACCTTGAGATCCACCTCCGGGCAGGCGCCCTGCCTGTGGACGTGACGGTCGCGGGGTCGGGCTCTGTCTCGGCGACACTCGGCGACTACTACAAGTTCCTCTGCATCCTTGCGGCGCTCGCCGCCCTGGTCGTCGTCGGTGTCGTGGTCTACTTCCGGTACCGTGAACCGAGCATCGTGCTCCCCATGGTCCTGACCAACCTCTCGGAGATCGTCATCCTGCTCGGTATTGCACGGTTTGCCCAGCAGCTTGACCTGGCATCGATCGCCGGTATCATCGCCGTGATGGGTACGGGTATCGACCAGCTCGTCGTGATCACCGACGAGGTGCTCCACGAGGGCCGGGTGCCGTCGTCGAGCATCTACATGAAGAGGCTCTCGCGGGCCCTCGGGATCATTGTCGTCTCTGCAGGGACTGTCATCTTCGCGATGCTGCCTCTCGCCCTGATGGACCTCTCGACCCTCCGCGGTTTCGCCATCATCACGATCCTTGGCGTGCTCGTCGGTGTGCTGATCACCCGGCCTGCATACGGTAAGATCATCATGGCGATCCTCTCCAAATAACCGGAAAATCTATCTTCTCTTTTTTTCCATACCGCTCTCATGGGTAGACCTGTGCTGATCGATTTCTTCTCTGCGTGGTGCGAGCCCTGCCGGGAGCAGACGGCCATTGTGGAGGAGGTGGCGGAAAGGCTCGGTGACAGGGTGGAATTCAGGATGATCGATGTTGCGGAGAGACGCGATCTTGTTTCGGCCTACCGCCTGACGACCGTTCCGACGGTCGTCATCGAGGCGGACGGGGTTGTGGTCGGGAGGTTTGAGATGGTCACGGACGGGGAGACGCTCGAAAGCATTTTATTATCTCTGATCGATGATCTCCAGAAAGAGGGATAGTAATGAGCAAACCGGTATTGACTGACTTTTTTGCGACATGGTGCGGGCCGTGCAGGATGCAGACACCCATACTCGAACGTCTTTCAAAATCCGGAAAAATCAGCACGAAGATAACCAAGCTCAATACCGACGAAAATCCTGAAACAGCTCAGAAATTCGGCATCAACTCGATCCCGACACTGATACTGTTCAACAACGGAAGCGAGATTGAACGCTTCATCGGGGTTCAGCCGGAGAACATCCTCCTTGAAAAGCTGAAATAGCAGGCGGGAGGAACATGCCCCGATTCTGCGGGGCATGTACTTTTATGCGGGCTGTAGTGCAACGCGTATCGGAAGCGAGCGTCGAAACGGGCGGGAAAACCGTCGCGTCGATGGGGAGGGGTGTTGTCGCGCTCATAGGACTTGGCGTCGGCGATACGGGCACCGATATGGAGTATATCGCTCAGAAGATAATCAACCTGAGGATTTTCGACGACGCGAACGGCGTTATGAATCTCACGCTCGGGGAGATTGATGGAGGCCTGCTCCTTGTATCGCAGTTTACCCTCTATGGCGACGCCAGGAAGGGAAGACGCCCGTCGTATTCATGTGCGATGCCGCCCGCCGAGGCCGCCGGCAAATTTGCCGAATTTACCGCACTATGCAGATCGATATACCCGAAGGTGCATGAAGGCGTTTTCGGAGCGGACATGTCGCTGCAGCTTATCAACGAGGGGCCGGTCACGATCCTTCTGGACAGCTCAAAGCTGTTTTAGGGAGCCGCCAACCCATATATCCGTACATATTCCAGTATGCGCCGATAATCCCTGTTTTCAGGATTTTCTCGGCTGAGTTTTTCCAGCCGCGGGAGCGCCTTCGCAGCATCGAAGCGCTGTTTCGCATATGCGCCATCGGCGGCGCGGGCGCGCAGGTAGTACGAATACGCCTCACTGAATTTCAACTGATAAAAGCTGCTTACCGCCATGTTCGCAAGGGCTTTCGCGTACGCCGGGTCGAGCTCCAGCGCCGATGAAAGACGGCGACGCGCATCACCGTAATTTCCCTGATTGATGTACGCGACGGCGAGGTTGTTATAATAATACTTGTTGCGGGGATTTTTTTCTATTGCGAGCAAAAAGCAGCGCTCCGCCTCGCGGAATTTGTTTTTCTTTAGAAGTAAAACACCCTGCGCGTTAATCTCGCGTTCATCGCCCGCGGGCGACATCAGGAGGCCTCCCGCGTCATCATTTTCACCGGGGCCGGCGGCAGCCACGCCCGTAAGGGCGCACACGACAAGCGCGAGCACACACGGCATCGCCACGGCTTTCCTCGCCGCCTTCACGGGAATTTTTTTTCGGAACACTTCACGGTACGCATAAAATATCACTTTACTCCATCGTGCGGTTTTTTTATGATAAATTCAAGCATATTTCATCTGGTAGCGCGAAATGAAAATAGTCATCACCGGCTCGAAGGCATCGGGCAAAAGCACCGTCGGGAAAAAGCTGGCTGACCGGCTGGGCCTTCCGTTCATCGAGACCGACGGACACCTTGAAGAACTGTATTTCAGCGAGACGGGGGCGCGGCGCACCTGCCGCGAAATCTGTTCGCTCGAAGGGGAGTCCTCGTTCAGGGCCCGCGAAAAAGCGGCGGTGCGGGACCTCGCGGAACGCGACTGGTGCGTCATCGCAACCGGCGGCGGCAGCATGCTCGATCCCGAATCGCGGGAGTCGCTGCTCGGCGGCGCGATCTCGATTCTATTAAAGGCCCCGGTGCACCTCCTCTGGGAACGCCTGCAATCGACCGGACTGCCGCCGTTTCTCTCGTGCACCGACGGATTGCGCGAGTACGAAGAGCGCGTACAGCGGCTCCACGAGGCGGTAGAACACCGCTGCGACATCGTTTTCACCGTTACGGCGGACAATCAGGACTCTGCGCACGAAGCCCTGCTTGAAAGAATTTCCGAGCTCATGTTCACCCGTATGCACTCACCCAGCACCTTCGGTGAAATCATCCGCGTTACGACCTTCGGGGAAAGCCACGGTCCCGCGGTGGGCGCAGTGCTCGACGGCATACCCCCGAATATACCCCTTTCCGAGGAAGACATTCAGCGGGAAATGGACCGGCGAAGGCCGGGTCAGAGCGCCGTCAGCACCCCGAGAAACGAGGAAGACCGCGTACATATCCTCTCCGGAATATTCAACGGCGTAACGACCGGTTCCCCCGTCTGCATGCTTGTGTACAGCCGCGACCAGGATTCGTCTCGGTACGATTCTTTGAAAGACGTCTTCCGGCCGGGACACGCCGACTTCACCTTCTGGAAAAAATACGGCATCCGTGACCATCGCGGCGGCGGAAGATCGTCCGGGCGGGAGACGGCCGGACGTGTGGCGGCGGGCGCTGTGGCGAAAAAATTGCTTCTCGAGAAGGGGATACGAATAATCGCATATGCCGAAGAAATAGCCTCCATACGGGGCGAGGCGGAGGACTTCAACGCGATAGAGCGCAACCCCGTCCGCGCCGCGGATGCGCGCGCGGCCGCCGCCATGGAGCGGGCGATTCTCGACGCACAGCGGGCGCGCGATTCCGTGGGCGGCATAGTCAGGCTCATTGTAAAAAACGCGCCCGCGGGCCTCGGCGATCCGGTTTTTTTCAAGCTTGATGCGCGCCTCGGGATGGCGTTTTTTTCCATAGGCGCCGTCAAGGGCGTGGAGTTCGGCTCGGGATTCGACGCGGCGCGGCGCAGGGGGAGCGCCAACAACGACGCCATGCGCGATGGCGCGTTCCTCTCCAATAACGCCGGCGGCGTTCTCGGCGGCATATCGACCGGCGCCGATATCGTCGCCCGCATCGCGGTGAAACCGACCCCATCGATAGCGCAGGAACAAATTACCATTGACGAATCCGGCGCCGACAGAACAATTGCCGTTCATGGACGCCACGATCCGTGCATCGTACCGCGCATAATTCCGGTGATCGAATCGATGACGGCGCTGGTGCTGCTGGACGCGTTCGCGATTCAGCGGCAACTGCGCAAACAGGGCTGACATCATCGGCATGCCGTACGGCGCCGTTCACCTGAAAAAGTGAGCTATACTCTTTGCATACAGAACACGAGAACCGGCCATGAGCATATTGTATTCCATCCCCGACGACAGGGAAACATTTAAAAATCCCGTGGTGACGCTCGGCAGTTTCGACGGCGTGCACATGGGGCACAGAAGGATTTTTTCCACGCTGCTTAATATCGCCCGCCAGAAATCCGGCGACGCAATCGTCATCACCTTCGCGAACCATCCGCGGAAGATACTCACGCCGAAGACGCCGCCGAAGATACTCACCACCGCGCAGGAAAAGCTCAGAGCGATCAAGGATTGCGGCATCAATACCATCATCATGCTCAATTTTACGCGCGAAATGGCGGATATGAACGCGGCCGATTTCTTCAACGAAATCATTTTAAAGAAGCTGGGCGTCATCGACGTTGTTGTCGGCTATGACCACGCGTTCGGGAAAAACCGCCAGGGAACCATCGACTTTCTGCGCGAGCTTTCAAAAACACGGGGATTCGGCGTCACGCGTGTCGAGCCGAAAAACATATCGGCCCGCCCGGTATCGTCGACATGGATACGAACCGAAATTGAGGACGGCAATATGGATATCGCCGCCGATCTGCTTGGCCGAAACTACACGCTCCAGGGCAGTGTCGTTCGCGGGGTCGGCCGCGGCAAAAAACAGCTTGGCTTTCCAACCGCGAATATTCTTCCCGACGATCCCGACAAGGTGATACCGAAAGACGGCGTGTACGCGGTCACGTTGCGCATCAACGCTCGCGAGCGCCGGCAGGGGATGCTCAATATCGGCACGAATCCCACTTTCGCAAACACCGAGCGCACCATCGAGGTCAATATTTTCGGCCTCGACAACGACATATACGGGAGCACAATAGAGCTTGAATTTTTCGAGAGGGTGCGCGACGAAATAAAGTTTTCGTCGGCAGACGAGCTTGTCGCGCAGCTGAACAGGGACCGAATGCGCGTGCTCGAGGTGCTCGGTGACAAAGGAAGGCAATAGCGATATACTTGCGCGCCTTTTTTCTTTTCAGGATATCTCGTACGACATATATCAGTTGCCGGTGTGCGCGGTATACCTCTTCGGCGACGACACAATGCTTCGCTATGCCGCGTTTGCACGCGACATCGAAAGCCGGAAAGTGGCGCAGCGCTTTCCGCGCGGCCAGCCCCGCCAGATTGTACGCGCGATAAAGTACCTTGCCTGCTACATCGCACGTACGCCCTGCGCCCTTCCGGATTTCGATCTTTCACCCTTTACGGACAGGGAGCGCGCCGTGTACAGCGCCCTCGTGACAATCCCGTTCGGCGCAACCGTAACCTACGGCGCCCTGGCGGCCATGTCGGGCATTCCACGCGGCGCGCGCTTCGTGGGAAACACGATGGCTAAAAACATCTTCCCCATCTTCATCCCCTGCCACAGGGTAATCCTTGCCACTGGCGCGATGGGCAACTACACCGGCGGCGTCGACATCAAGGAATCCCTTCTTCGTCATGAAGGCGCGCTGTAATAGTGCGCGTGTAATTCAGCGGCCATACGAGCCCATAACATTCCCCTGCGCCAGTACATGTCCCTTCATCTTCTGCTGCAACGATTGCAGACGCAATCCGCCCTCCCCGATGTGTATATCGAGCGCGTACACGGTAAAATAGTAGCGATGAGGTTTCCCCGGAGGCGGGCACGGGCCGCCGTAGCCCACAGAGCCGAAATCAGCGTATCCCTGAATTCCTTCCGGTTGACGCGGGGCGCTCGACATTCCGCGCGGCAGCACTCGCGCATCGGCCGGTATGTTGTAGATTAACCAGTGCACGAATGTTCCTCCGGGCGCATCAGGGTCGGTACAGGTAACGGCGAATGATTTTACCTTCCCCGTAAACGACCACTTCAGTTCGGGCGAAGCGTTCGCGCCATCGCAGGTATACTCGACAGGGATTCTCTTGCCGTTTTCAAAGGCGGGGGATGTCACATTGATCTTTTCCGCAAAAACTGATGGCTGAAACAGCATCATAGCGGCAATGGCAAAGGAGAATGAAAGTAACCGCTTCATTGTAATTCTCCTCTCACATTGTGATGTAACCGGACAGTACAATGAAATTTCAGAAAAAGCAAACCATTTTCACGGCTGTGTATTGTGATTGCCCGTACTGCGTTATTACGGGCGATCGTATGGTACACTCACCGCCGCACTGGGGAGGCCTTCAATATCCGCGGCCTATTTTAACAGCTTACAAATAAAAAAGCCGCGGCGGCGCACACTACCGTTTAACGAATTCCAGCACCCGCGCCACAATATTCTCTTTCGTGAAACCGAACTTTTCGGCAAGTACGTTCGCCGGGGCCGATGCGCCGAAATTGTCCATTGTGATAAAAAGCGCATCACATCCCGCGTAGCGCTCCCATCCCATGCGGACGCCGGTCTCCACCACGACGCGTTTTTGCATCGACGCCGGAAGAACGGCGGCTTTATATTCGGCGCTCTGAGCGTCGAAAAGCTCCCATGAAGGGAATGAAACAACGCGCGCGCCAACGCCGCGCGACGAGAGATCCTTTGCCGCATCGAGCGCCAGGTGCGCCTCGGAACCGCTCGCCATTATGCACACCTTCGGATCGGCCGCCTCCCAGAGCACGTATGCGCCCCTGTGCAGGCCATCGGCAGATTTAAATTCCCGCATCAGCACCGGCATATCCTGACGCGTGAGGACAAGCGCCGTCGGGCCGTCTGTCCGCGCAAGCGCGGCAAGCCATGCCTCTTTCGTTTCCTCGGCGTCGGCAGGGCGTATCACCGCAAGATTGGGAATGGCGCGCGCCACCGCAAGGTGTTCAACGGGCTGGTGCGTTGGGCCGTCTTCACCGACAAAAATAGAATCGTGGGTAAATATGTATATCACGTGGAGCTTGCTAAGCGCCGCAATGCGCACCGGCGGCCGCATATAATCGAAGAACACGAAGAACGTCGCCGTATAGGGCAGCATCCCCCCGTAATAGGCCATGCCGTTCTGGATAGCGCCCATCGCGTGTTCGCGGACGCCGAAGTGGATGTTGCGCCCAACCGTGTTTCTGCCGGTTTCACCGAAACCCTTGGCAAACGATTTATTGCTGGGCGCAAGGTCGGCCGAGCCGCCCGCCATATTCGGCAATTCCCTGAAGAGCGCCTCCAGCACCCTTCCGCTTGCCGTCCTGGTCGCCACGGGCTTTGCGGCATCGAACACGGGAAGCTTTTCCCGCAACGCGTGTATGTCGGGGGCCGCAAAATACGCATCCCATTTCTTTTTCGTTTCGCCGGTTATCGAACGCGCAAATTTTTCGTTCCACGCCGCGTATTCCGCGGCGAGTTCCTTTTTGCGCTGGCGGAAAATTTCGTACACGTCGTCGGAAACGCAAAATACGCTATCCGCGTCGCATCCTATATTGCGTTTTGTGTTTTTTACTTCGTCGTCGCCCAGCGGTGCGCCATGTGATTCCTCGCTGCCTTCCTTGCCGGGACTCCCCTTCGCAATGCGCGTTTTCGCGATGATGATCGAAGGGCGCCCGGTTTCGGCCTTCGCGTTCAGCAATGCCGTCTCAATCGCGCTGTACTCATGCCCGTCGATCGTCTGCACGTGCCAGCGGCATGCCTCAAAACGCCGTGCAACATCATCGGAAAAGGCCAGGTCGGTCGAGCCCTCGATTGAAATACTGTTAGAATCGTAGATCACCACAATGCGTCCAAGGCCGAGGTGCCCGGCGAGCGAGGCGGCTTCGTACGATATCCCCTCCATAAGACAGCCGTCGCCCGCGAGCACATATATCGAGTGGTCGATTACCGAATCGCCGGCGTTAAATTCTTCGGCAAGGAGGCGTTCGGCAATCGCCATGCCGACGGCGTTGGCGATACCCTGCCCGAGGGGGCCGGTGGTCGTTTCCACGCCGGGCGTGTGGCCGTATTCGGGATGCCCCGGCGTGCAGCTTCCCCACTGCCGGAAATTTTTCAGATCGTCGAGCGATACGTCGTAGCCGGAAAGATGCAGCATTGAATATAACAGCATCGAGCCGTGCCCGGCCGACAGCACAAAACGGTCGCGGTTGCGCCATGCGGGATCATCGGGATTGTGCAGCAAAATCTTCGTCCAGAGCACTGCGGCGATATCCGCGCACCCCATCGGCATCCCCGGATGCCCCGACTTCGCCTTTTGCACCGCGTCCATGGCAAGCGTTCTCACCGTATTCGAAATACGCCTCAGCGTGGCATCATCAATCCGCATGGCTCTCCCTCTTCGTGCGCATCATTATTCCGTGCCCGTTCGCCGGGCGTATCCGATGACGCTATTGCCAGTCCCCATGACAGTAAAGCATTTTTTAATTTTTATTGTATCTTTAAAGAAAAGATATATACTGATACTATGTAAATTCGGCGTATCGTTGTATCGTAGTAATCTCTCATTAAATCTTAACATTGTTACAATAATGCCGTATCCCGTCGGCAGGCGGTCGCAAAACTACTTAGAGTGCAGGTGATAGCATGGCGCGTTTTTTGAAAAATTTTACAATAAAGCAAAAAGTCATTGTCGGCGTTATTATCGTTCTCGTTCTGGGCCTCACGAACACAAACATACTATACCTCAACAGGATCGCTAAAAATTTCGAGACAGAAATAATTTCGAAGGCGCGGTCGATATGCATAATGGGCGAGGCGATGCGCGAATACATGTCGGATAACTGGGGACGGGGCATCTACGACAGGGACACGCTGAAAAAGGATGTAAAGAATAAATTTGTCTATACCGTCCCGGTTTTTTCCTCCATCGAGGCGATGAAATCCAAATCGTCGGAAATGGGATTCATGTTCAGGGTTCCTAAATTTAATCCAAGAAACCCGGAAAACGAGCCCACTCGCGAAGAGGCGCGCGTCCTTGAAAAGATGGCGAAAGAGAGCCTTAGCGAATACAGCTTCTTCGATTACGACAAAAGGGAGGTGCGCTATTTCCGTTCGATCGCCCTCACGAAGGACTGCCTCATGTGCCACGGAAATCCCGCACTCTCAAAAGAACTGTGGGGCAGAAACGACGGCACCGATCCGACCGGCGGCAAAATGGAAAACTGGAAGGAAGGCGAAGCGCATGGGGCGTTCGAGTTGATTTACCCGATCGCGCAACACATACAGTCGAAGAAAACCACGATGTGGCTTACCATGATTATCAACATGCTGATTTTACTCGCATCCGTGATACTCATACGGATGATCGTCAAGAAGGCACTTGATCCGCTCGATTCCATCGCATTAGCGTTGGGCGAAATCAACGAGGGGGCAGGCGATCTTTCCAGAAAACTCGACATCGCGCGAAATGACGAGGTGGGCCGCGTCGCCGAGCTTTTCAACACATTCCTGGACAAGATGAGGGGCATTATCATGTCGATACGCGAATCGGCCGATCACGTCGGCACGTCATCAAATGAAATGACGACATCGAGCCAGAGCCTCGCGAACGTTGCGCAGGACCAGGCGGCGTCTATTGAAGAAACCTCGTCGGCGATGGAGGAGATCAAGGCGACGATAGACTCCGTCTCCGAGAACGCAAGGCAGCAGGCAAAGAAGGCCGAAGCCACCACATCGTCCATGGAATACCTCGCGGCGGCCATCGAGAAGATCAACCAGAACGCGCAAAACGCCAACCGCATGGCCGAAGAGACCCACGACTACGCGAAAGACGGCGAAACCGTCCTTGTAAGCACCGTCGACAGCATGAGGGAAATCAACGAAAGCTCGAACAAGATTACGGAAATCGTCACGATAATCTCTGACATTTCCGACCAGATCAACCTGCTTTCGCTCAACGCTTCCATAGAGGCGGCCAGGGCCGGCGAGCACGGCAGGGGATTCGCGGTGGTTGCCGAGGAGATTTCGAAGCTGGCCGACCAGACCGCAATGAGTTCCAAGGAAATCAACAAGCTCATCCTCGAAACGAACGGCAAGGTCGACGCGGGTTCGAACCTGGTGCAGCAGACCGCGGCGTCGCTGCGAAAGATAATCGACAACGTCAAGGCCACGGCCTCGCTGATGGATAACACCGCAAAATCGGCCATCGACCTCACCACAATGAGTAAAAGCGTGCAGGATGACGTCGCATCAGTCAACCGGATGTCGGAAGAAATATCGGTGATGATGGAGGAACAAAGCATATCCAGTAACGAAATACTCAACGCCATCAACCAGATCAACAACGTGACGCAGTCGGTGTCGAGCGGCTCTGAAGAGCTTGCCGCCGCGTCAGAAGAGTTGCTGTCGCAGGCCGACCTGCTTCGGGATATCGTGAAGCGATTCAAGCTGGAGGAGTAACCACGATAGCGCAGCAGCAAGGGGCGCGGAAATCACTATGGGAAGCAGATTACGTGTAAAAAATCCCCCTCGGAAAACCAAGGGGGATTAGCCTGCAACTGCGGGTTATTTCTTTTCTTCAAACGTCATCAATATTTCCACGGGATATTTCGCTTTCAGCGACGCGATGTACTTCGAATACGCCTCGCCCTTCTTCTCGTTCATCAACTGCTGACGTATGCCGGGCAGCACTTCATCGCGGTCTTTTATCCGGCGGAACGCGGGATTATCCCGGTATTCCGTTCCGTATTGTTTCTCAAGATTTTTCTTCATTCTCGGATCGGCATATACCGACGCCACGTCGGCGTCACTGACAATGACATGCTTCAACACAACGGCGTTCAGGTACTCCCTGATGATATAATCGTTGTAAACGGTGCCGATAAAACGTGTATAATCGGCATCATCGGACATCTTCATTCTTTCGCTTTTATCCTCCAGCACCTTTCCCATGAGAAGCTCCCGCACCGCCTTCACGGCGTCCTGTTCGCTTTTCAACAATATCCCGGCGTTTGCTTTGCCCACCATGGAATTAAGCTCCGCAAGAAACTCGCCGTACGTATATGACAACTTCAGTTTATCTACCGCGCCCACGGCCGTCGATGCCGTCGCGTTTTTCAACGCCTCGGGGTACACCGAAATTCCGTACTCGGCGATAAGGTCCGCAACATTCATATCACTGCTCAAATACGACTTTACATCGTCAATCGGCGCGTACGTGGGCGGCTTGATGTCTTCGACATAGATCAGGTGATAGCCAAAAACCGTTTTCACCGGCTCGCGCGTAAAGTCGCCCTTTTTCATCGCATATGCGGCGTCCTCAAACTCCTGCACCATCTGTCCTCGGTCAAAATAACCCAGATCGCCACTGTCTTTCGCCGAAGGACATTCGGAGTATTTCTGGGCCAGTTCGCCGAAATTCGATCCGTCATTTTTGATCATACCCAGTACCGATCGGATGAGCTTTTGCGCTTCGGCGTCGGTATGGTTACCCTTGCCCGTCCGCACAAGGATATGCCGGGCCCTGACCTGCCCTTCCGATTTGAACATTTCCTTTTTTTTCTCGTATTCAGCTTTCAGCCTGCTTCTGGAAAGGGGGGTCTTCTTCGA
>DHPI01000054.1:93639-97608 GCA_002407865.1 Spirochaetia bacterium UBA5368 | reverse complement strand
CGTCTTCTTCGGCAGATATTCGTTCAAAAAATATTTCAGCGACATTTCCCGCTTCAGGGAAGGCCATTGCTCAAACACACCGGGCGTTTCCTCAAAACCGGAATCGTGAATAGCGGAAAGCAACAACTGCTGTTCTATAAGACCATCGAGCAGGCTCTTTTTCACCGCGTTTTTTCCAAGTTGCTTTAGAAGACCGGCGTCGACCTGCTTTTCACGTTCGGCAATCTCCGACTCGTAAATCACTTTGCCGTTGACCTTCGCGGCCTCCTTGTTAGCGCACGCCGCAATAAACACAAGGCAGACAAGCGGAATCGCACAATTCTTTTTCATTGAGTTCTCCTTTCAATTTTCAGTATACTAACGGCGCATTGTGCGTCAGCACTACCAGTCAATGACGCCGCGGTGAACATTGCACATACGTCTTACTCCGGCAAGACCTGTTTTTGGTCTTCCGCGGAATTTTCCACAGGCGCGAAAGGCGGGCGCGCATCATCAATCGCGGCCGCAGCAGGAATATCGCCATGAAGCGCCGCCAATTTTACACGAGCAGCGCCGCCTGTGATTTTCTCAATCTCCCTGTATGGGGCAAGCCCCCTGGGGCAGGCGCGCTGGCACAGCCCGCAGCCGGTGCACAGCAATGCGGCGGCTATTATTTCCTGAGAGACGTTCCCGCTTTTGACCGCGGCCATGATCTCCTTCGGCCCGGCGAACGAGGCCCCCTTCTTTCGACTCACGGGGCATACCCGTTTGCACTGGTCGCATTCCATGCAGAGAATAACCTGATAGCTTTTTCGATAGATGAGGCGGAAAATCATATACACAACGACGCCGGCGGGGACAACCGCGCAGGCCACATAAAAGGATAAAAGCAGAATGTCCATCATGGCGTTATTGCCCCTCCGTGTGTTGGGTCTCCGACGAATTGACAATCGATCCCGTGGGACAGAATGTAAAGCACTTGCCGCAACGCGGACATTTCCCTTTCGAGAATACCGGCAGCACCTCCCCCTCCGGTTTTACCGTCATCACAATCGGAATGTCAGAATTCGATATCACGCTTTTACACGCTTCCACGCACCGGGTGCAGATCGGATACAGGCAGCGCTGCACCCCATAGCGAAGGTTGTTATTCCTCGCGCCCGTCAGCGCATCGAACATATCTATTTTTTTGTCGTACCTGTCCATCTTTTTCAGAAAGATGACATCCCTGATTTCACTGCCCTCCACGCACGCGGTAAAATCGGCGTAATCGCCCCTTCGTACCACGACCGCGCCGTTTTCCACCGGCTTCAACAATCCGATAAATTTATTATTGCCGTCATAGGCAAACACTATCAGCCGGCCAAGCTTCGACCCTTTTGCAAGTCGTATTTCCACCCTCTCATCAAAATACGCACAATTGTATTCAATGGGAGGCGCAGTCCGCGGATAATCGCCCGGGAAGGTGGGGAAACTTTTTTGCAGGGCCACAAGCGCGCCCAGCAATACTATCAGGATGCACAACAGAAGTTTTGTCACCGGCTGTTTAAACATCACTCACTCCCGAACGAATCGTGCTGCTTGAGATGGCGGATAATGGACGACACCGGCAGTTTGATTGGACATGACTTGTCGCACGCCCCGCAGTCAAGGCATATCTTCGCCGCGTCGCGCGCCCTCATGCGATATGTGATGATCTCGGCTTCGGGTGGAATGCCCCGGCTTTCGAGCGCCTCGCGCGCGGTGATTGTGTCATTGCCCGCCTTCAGCGTCATCCCCGGATCAATGTCATACGCTTTTTGCAATGTCATGCGGATATTTGTCGCATACATATAGATGTCCGCGTCGTTGGCGTATGCGGACTCGATAAAGCCCTGCGGATCCATGCCGAGGATGCACGACGCATTGCACTGTTTGCAATTATAGCAAACCAGCGACCACGGGTATCCCGAGCGAAACGCGCCAAACGCCAGATACGCGAGATAGCCGACAATGAGAACTATGCCGATTGTATTTATTATTACGAGCTTCCGTTTCATATTAAAATATCACCATTAATATCCCTATGGCCGCCCCGCCCAGAATGCCGCCGGGATGATACGCCCTGTACCCAAGCAGTACATTCGTAAGTATACCACAGATTGTACAGAGCGTCAGGCTGACTGCCGTAAAGCCGAAGGAAAAAAGTGAAGCTGAAAGCCCCATGAACGACACCATCAGCGCCGCGACAGGCGCCCCCAGCAGTATCCCAAGGGCCTGCGGCTTTCCCGACACGAAACCCCTGAGCTGGAGGTTGCCTTCACCGATACAGCCGATACCTCCAAGGGGCGACGGCCCGCACGACGCCGCACCGCTGAGAATGAACGCAATCAACATCACCGATTGCAGCTCGGGGTGCCCGGTCACCTCAGCCAGGCGTTCGCCGTACATCAAGGCGGCGGGAATAAGGCTTACCGCGAGGATTCGCCCGCATGGCATGGGGAATATGACGGGCAAATAGATCAAAATCAGCGCGACACCCATGTAGCCAAGCGGCGTATTCCGCGCAATATATTCGAGTATCTGAAGCAGCACCGCAAATCCGCCGAATGCCGACAGAGCGCCCGCAACGATAAACCCGGAGATCATCGCGGTAAGCGGGTGCAGCATAATTCCCTGCATCAGGTCGTTGAATGAAAGCCGCGCGACAATCATTACAATGACGGTAAGTATAACAAGAATCGTTTGCAGCGGAATCGGCGGATTGACGACCACCGTCACCGCAAGCACGGCGACAAACAGGATAAACGAAAAATACCCGTGCTCGGGCACACCCGGCGCGTTATCGGACGGCGTTTGCAGTCCAACGGGATCGACAGCAATCTTGAAAACGTATTTGATAAGCGCCATAACGGCCACAGTGATTACAACAATGGCGATAGACTGCGGATTCGAAAACGATCCCGCCGGATATCTGCCCATCCCCTCGCCCAGCGTGCCGATACCGCCGATAAGCGACGGCCCGCACGACGCTGCGGCATTCACAATAAGCCCGAAGACTACCATAGAAGGAAGCAGGCGGTCATTTTTCTCCCGCGCCAGTTCGTACCCGATCATCATCGCGACCGGCAGAAGCGGCGCGACCCATATCCTTCCGCAGGGCATGGCAAACACCGTCGGGATATTGACGAGCAGCATCACCGCGAAAGGAGCGCCAAGCGGCGTTCTCATAATTTTCTTCAGCATGTCGGTGGCGGCGTCGAACCCGCCCGCCGACTTCAGCGCACCAGCAAAGATAAAGCCTGCTATTGTAGCCGTTATCGGATGAAGGCTCGTCGCGGTCACGAATTCTCCGAAACGTATTTTTTCCCCGAAAGCAAGTCCCGCGACCGTGATGATGACGGCAGCCAGCAGCAGCGCCGTCTGAATAGGAAGCACGCGTTGCGGTATCCATCCCCTGATCGATCCAACCACGGCGAACAAAAAAATCGCGAGCGCGATAGTTCCTACCGGGTCCATTACTTGTTACCGTTCGGACTTGCCAGATCGTTATGTGAAACATTTTCTTCTATACCATTCCGTCCAGACATTCCGCAGCCAGCCATGCATCCGTCGCATCCGGAAACCGGATTGCATCCGACATTCTGCGCGGGTATTCGTTTTCCCTCTTTATTTTCCGAAAATCCGGGGGGGCAACCCCTCGCCGGTTTCAGCACATGCTGATAGCAGTACACTACCAGAAAATACAGTCCCGCACCGACAAGAAAAACAGTTGTGATAATGTCGATCATACAGTGGCACTCTCCTCACCGTTCAGCTTATGACATCCAGTATATCAAAAGGGCGCTTGCAACACCCCCGAGTATGCTTTCCAATCCGTACACGTTCGCGTGAAACGCGAGATTAAACAATACGCCTGCAGTCAGCCCGCACGCAAACACGATCGCAAGGCGCATTATCCGGCCGCCAGACGCCTTCGATTCATCCATGCCGGCTTTTCCCTTTTTCAAT
>DHPI01000054.1:89618-93532 GCA_002407865.1 Spirochaetia bacterium UBA5368 | reverse complement strand
CTTTTTCAATTGCGCATTCATTTTTCACAATTCCCCGGATCTTTCACTTTGCCGTATCCCCATCGGCCGCGGCAGCGTTTCCCATTTTTTTCGCGTAGACCATCGACGCTTTGCCATATCCCAGCGCGTCATCAAGCCGCACCATCAGGTAATTCGTAATAATAGATTTTCGTGAGATCATGTATATCGCCATACGGTGTATAAAATAATCCTGTTTGTTATACGGGCACGATCCGATACACGCCATGCACTTCGGATTCGACGCAAGAAACTCGAAGCACTTCTCGCCGTCGAGCGGCCACTTCACCACGCCGTTCACCGCCCTCGGATCGCCATACGGTATCGCCTGCACGGGACAGCTCCGCGCGCACTTGTTGCACATCATGCAGAAATCCTTTACGCCCATATCCACGAACCTGTCGGGCACAAGCGGCAGATCGGTGGTCACAACACAAAAGCTGCCGCGCGGCCCGAATTCTTTCGTAATCAGCATGCCGTTTTTTCCCATCTCGCCAAGCCCGGCCTCTATCGCCAGCGGTATTATCTGCACCTCGCCGGCGCGGTTGTGCAGATGCGCGCGGGCGGGATACCCCATCGAGCGGACATATTTCGCAAGCTGTACCGCCGCCGAGCCTCCTTCGCTGAAAAACTGCATTGCCTCCCTGACTTCATCCACAACTTTACGGGGCACCTTCGTACTGCTGCGAACCATCAGCCCCGAAAGTTCCGCAGCGATATCCTCGGGCAGCGCGGAATAATAATCCTCCCAGGGGAGCGGCGCCGAGGGCGAGGCCAGCCTGTAATTCATGCCTACTCCGATAACGATGGCGTATTTATGATGTATGGCGATGGGATTGCCCTCAACATCGTGACTGAATACATACTGCGGCTTCAGCTCGGTTACGCCCACAACCTGCGCCCCGAATGAACGAGCCTCGTCCTTTATCTTTTCCGTAAGCACCTTGCGATCAAGTATCTCTATCCTCTGAGGATTCACGGGGCCGTCTCTGCGGATTTTATGCGATATTTTACCCACGCAGATATCGTACACGGTAAGCGTGAGCTCGTCGCTGTTCACGGTTTTATTCGCCTTCACAAACAGCTTCGCGCCGGGCTGTTTGCGTGAATCGTAGCGCGCCTGCTGGCCCGCGAGCTCGGTGGTGCCGCACGATTTCTTCGGCGTATAGTAGTCCGTCGGTATAAATAAAATTGCGATAAAAAAAGTTATTATTCCAAGCGCCGCTTTAACAATGCGCTGCGCCTTTACGCTCTCCAGCGCTCCTCTTCTCTTGAGGTTAATAATGATGATAATGGCGACGCACAGCAGAAGGAATACGCCGAAACTGAACATCGCGGCCCGCATCTCACCCTCGGCAAGGGATATTGCCGAAAACAACAGCATGCACACGGTAACGGCAATCAACAGAATGCCGCCCGAGATTTCATACCATCGTAAATTCGTTTTCATCGCAGTCCACCTCTTCCAGGGCTGATAGAGCGCATACATAAAATTGCTTGCGCACATGCCGTTTGCCGTTTAATGTGTAACCTATTCGTCATTTTCGTTTCATATTCATCATCGTACAAAAATCCAGACAAACACTGGTGCTGGCTGTCCGACGCGCACCGCCGGACAGCCATACTAACACCAGCGAAAATTACTCTACCACCTTACAAGCAGCATATACGGCTGCTTTTTTTTTACGCCTCCCCCTTTGGCTTGAAAAAAACCAGCAGGGCAGCGCCGGGCAGCGCCAGCACTATGAAAAACAGAAAAAAGTGCCACGCCGCAATCGGAGCGGCAATAAGAAGCGAGTCAACCAGCGACCACACAGCAATAAGCAGAAGACCCGCCTCAATGCAAAGGAGCATAAGCTCATACCATTTAAATTTTACGGCAATATTGATATCTTTCATGGCATTACTCCTTTTCCCACATTTTAGCGGCCTGCTCGTAGGTCACCAGGCCCTTTTCATATTTGGGATCCCGTCGTGGATACACATTTTCGTCCTTCTTCATCCAGCCGCCGCTGAAGGCCTTGCCGGATTTCAGAAGCGCCAGAGCCTCTTCTTTCGATATGTTCTTCCCGGGATTCTTCAATCCTTTCGGGAGCTCTCCACCTTCGAAGTCCCAGTGTACATTGCGATGACGACCGTCTTTGTCGAAAAATCTTTCGGGTATCTTCCCATAGACAATACCCTTGTAGCTAAGACCAACCTTGCCCATCTTTGCGCCAACGCCTGTGGCCCATTCCTCATCGGCCGACCTGTCTTCCTCGGTGAAAATATATTTCCCGATAATATAGGGGAACTTCATCGTGAAACCTTCTTCTTCCTGTATCCATCGGGCAGGACGGTTTTCACCGAACTTGCCTGCATCAGACGAGTAGTCGAATTCGAGCCAGTCGTCGAGGCCTACACCACCCACGTTGCCAAAAAGAACCGGCGCCAGGGGCGAATGTTTCACCATGTACATACCGAACTTGTGGAACAGCGTTTCGGGTTTGTTGTAGGGGCACACCCGGAGGCACTCGTTACAGCAGTTGCCGACCAGATTACCGGCCCTGAAACGAACACACTTGTCTTTGTCGACATGCCACATCTTGACGCCGTTTTCAACCGTCGGTTCACCCATCGGTATTGCGTTAACCGGGCACGCGCGCGCACAACGGTCACAGTAGTCGCAGAACCGCGTAACACCCAGCGCCACATTCGACTCGTCAGGCTCCATCGGGAAATTCGTCATTATACTTGCGGATTTGAATCGAAGCCCGCCCGCGGTCGGAACGACGGCGTCGCTGAGACGGCCGAATTCGCCAAGACCGCTGTAGACCGACATGGCGCTCTCGATGTTATGGTAGTTGATGCCGCCAAAACCGGCTTCGGCAACATAGCCCATGTCGCGGAGCATCTGCGCCATGCGGATGACAATCCATGCGCTTGTGCTGTACGACTGCCCGCTCTTGCTGAGGCTCCACCACGATTCACCGGGATCATTGTGAACACGCCGCCAGCGCTGATCCACATATACCTGGATGAAGTACTTGTAGTCTTTCGCCTCCTTCAGATCAAGGGGCGTTCCCATGGACAGAAAGTCGTGCGAATACAGCCAGCGCGGATCCATCTTGCCGACGCCCACTTCATTTGCGCCGAGCCATAACGCAATTTCCTTGATCATCAGGGCATTCTCTTTTGGCGTATACTTGGCTTTTTCGTACCCCATTGTTTTTGCCACATTTCCCAGAAGCTGATCACCCTTGTTCCAGCCGATCTTGTTGGGACGACATTTCCCTTTCCATGTTGTCCATGTAAACGGCTTCGGATCAACCGGATCGCCGCCCTCGGAAACCGGGGAGCGATACGAATCCAGGAACGTTGTTCCGCCAAAAAGCGCTCGCGTCAGCGGATACGTTGTAACGAAGGTTGGAAGCGTTCCATACTGCCCCAGGCCTTCAATCTCCTTGGGATCGGTAAACACCAGCCCGTGATACGCGACATTCGGACCAAGAACGCCGAGAAATACCCGCGACCATCCCGTATCCATTTCGCTGAAACGATGCACCTCGCCAACGACATACTGCGGTCTTTCAGGCGGCGCGAACGGGAACAGCATCAAAAACGCTATGACTATCCAGAAGGCGCTGACGCCGAGTATCGCGTTCTGCCGCATCTTTTCGGTAACGCCCAGCCGAAGTCCCCACCACGCGATGGCGGCCGCGACGAACACGAAAAACCACAGAAAGGCGAAGATGTTGAGGCTGGCCGCGAAAAACCATATAAGCGCAATGGCGGCCGCGGACCACAGGCCAATCAACACATACTTGTCACCTTTTTTCATAAAAATTCACCCTCCATTAAAAATATGAGCCGTGTATCTATCATGGCTGACCGGGCCTTTTCTGGTCACTCACCCC
>DHPI01000054.1:84122-89513 GCA_002407865.1 Spirochaetia bacterium UBA5368 | reverse complement strand
TGGTCACTCACCCCCTTTCGCAGATTTCCAGCATACGCAATCATGACACATGCCGCACATCACGTCTTTGGCAGCAGGCGCGCAAGCGTCGCAATTGCCAGGCCGATATGGCAGAAAATAATTCCCGTAAGCTCGGCCCATGATGGTTTTATATTGCTCCACACCCAGAGTACCGCAATCGACACCCAGGATGTCGCAAGCCAGATAATCGATATCTCGTAATAGCTGAGACTGAAATGGCGTTTCCCCAGCTGCATCATGACGCCGCTCAGCACGAAGATTATAAGCGTCACAACCGGAATGAACGGCTTGTCGATCAAAACAAGCCGCAGGTAATCGCGAATACCGTTCGCCTCATTCCACTGCAATCCCGACAGCATGGCGGAGATTCCCATGAAGGCGCACGCGATGATATAAAACAGTGCGATATCCATAATCTTCTCCCGTGTGTCGTCCAGAGGACGGATTTTTACGGCATCAATCGCCGCCGCATTTCTGTCCATTGCATCACCCCGTCACCAGCACAGAGATGCCCTGATACAGAAATACGATACCCGCCACCACCGCCGCCGCTTTCCCGATGCGTGACACGATATCGCGGCGGGGCATATAGGTCACGAGCCCGGCGGGCAGGATAAAAATCGTGGTAGCGAGAAAAAACGCGAGAAAAAACACCACCCCGTACGATGGATCAATCGAGCGCTCTAACGAAAAGGTGATCGCAAGCAGAAACGGCGGACATACATTAAGCCCTGTCAACGCGCCGATGATAAGGGGAAAGTACCTGCTTTTCGCGAATCGTGACGCGACAGCGCACATCCGCAAATGCCCAAAGCTGACGCCGAGGCCGTAGGCGATAAGAATAGCGGCAAGTACAATCCACGAGATTGTACCGATGGTGCGACTGAGGCCACCCATGCGGCTGCCAAGAAAGCCGACAAGCAGCCCCACTCCAAGATACGCGAAAAATCTGCCGGCCACGAATTTCCCCATGAAAAGCCAGCTCTGTAATGAACGGTTGCTATCGCTTTCGCCAAGGGTCACGGACAGCAGCACGGGGAAACAGGTCGTCATACACAGCGGGCCGGTTGCAATGCCCAGCAGAAACCCATTCACAAGGGGACTTGTCAGATTACTCATGGGAAACCTCCCTGTGCTGAAACATCTTCAAAAGCTTTTCCTTCGCCTCTGGCGATACCCTGTCGAACGTCCAGGGGGGATCCAGTGAGATATGAAGATCGACGCGTTCAACGCCCGGATGCGTAAATACCGCTTTTTTTACGCTTCCGATCATCTCGGAAACATAGGGGCAACTCGGCGTGGTCAGCATCATGGTGATTTTCACACGGCCGCCGTTCACCGCGACATCATTAATAAGCCCCAGGCTCACAATATCGATATCAAGCTCGGGATCTGAAACAGCGCTGAGGAGGGAATAAATCGATGTTGTGTCGGGACGCCGGATTTCCGGCGAACCGGATTGCTGTGAAACAACGCCCGCATCCTCACGGGTCCAGTGGTAATCCCGTTTCATTTTTTTGTGCGTAAACGAGAGAATAATAAGTGCGGCCGCAACAATGACAATAAGCACCAGAAGTATCTTCTGTACCAGTGTTTCCCTGCCGCCCGTCGCTGATTGTGTCATCGTGTAGAGTTCCCCTTTCCATGAAATCACTGCTATTCTTCCGCCTGCCGGCATGCATTGATGCCGGTTGCTGGTCCATGGTCCTCGGGGATACCAGATATGGAGTTCCTGACTTATCCGCCGGCGTTCAGAACGCCTGCCAGAATCACAGTTGCGGGCCAGTGCGGGATTTTCACCCGTCTTCCTCCCTTCATCGGATGCGTCTGAAATGCCGCGTTGAAAAACGGCATTACGTGGGCTATACTTTCTCCAGAATTATAATGATAAATTACTGAACGGATTATTAAAAATCCAGAAATAGTGTAACGGCATGGCCCGTGTAATTCTTCCGAATTTATAATTCAGGAATTATGAAAATCGGTACTGATCCGTTGCAGAGCATGTCCCTGTTTTAGTTGAAATTCATAGCGGTTACCCAAGATTAGTACTTGGATAAATAACAATCAAAGGAGTAACCACTATGAACTCAAAAAAAGTAAAAAAGACAAATGTTAAAGAGTCAAGACAAAAAGAATTCAATGAGATTTTATCTCTCTATGACTTCATTGCTCCGAGAAAAGAATTGAAGGAGCTTTACGAACAGGGAGTCAATGAATTTGTAAACGGTATAGCCCTGCTGGCGATCAAGGCAATGATAGATGCCGAAATAGAGAGCAAATGCGGCAAACCTTATGAGCGCTCGACATCCCACGCCTGTTATCGTCATGGCAAACAGAAGACTGGTTATGTTATTGTAAACGGACAAAAGATACAACTGGAAAAGCCGAGGATCGTAAAACGGGGAGGCTCGAAGAAAGAGGAGCCCCTTGAAATGTATAATAATTTTCAGAGAAATAGCATAATTGAGGCCAGTGTAATGGCGAAAATGCTGCATGGTGTATCTACCCGCAACTACAGAGCAGTCGCTGAAGCAATTCAGGATTCATATGGGATAGAAAAATCAAGCGTAAGCCGTCACTTTGTCAAGGCAAGCGCCCGGGCTCTCAAAGAGTTTGATGAGCGTCCAATTGACGGGTACTATCCTATAATTTTCATTGATGGATATGAAATTGGTGGGGACATGATGATTATTGCGTTGGGAGTCAATGAAAATGGCGTAAAAAAGGCCCTTTCGATGCGCCAGGGAGGAACAGAGAATGCCGGTATTATCAATTCCATGTTTGATGACATGGAAAACCGGGGATTGCAAAAGGAACGGCCTGTGCTGTTTGTGATTGACGGAGCGAAGGCCATTTATTCAGCCATAACAAAACGCTTCGATAATTGTTTTATTCAGCGATGCCGGGAGCATAAGAAACGCAACATCATAGATCATGCACCGGAAAAAATGAAAGTTGAAGTTGAACGCAGACTTAATGCGGCATATGCAGAACAAGACTATGAGAAAGCCCTTGCCCTGTTAAATTCATTTGCGAAATGGGCTGACAATATTAATCCTGACATGGGACGTAGTGTCCGCGAAGGCATGGAGGAAACTCTGACAGTTTTAAAACTTGGAGTTTCCCCCTATCTTTATAAGACAGTATACTCTACTAACCCGATAGAAAGCCTTAATAGCTCTCTTGAACGATTTGCTCACAGGGTTAAAAAATGGGGCAAGGGTGACATGAAGAAGAGATGGCTTGCTTCGGCAATACTGCAGAGTGAAGAGCGCATGCACCGTGTTAAAGGGTTCGTAGGGATAAGCTATCTTGTAAAGAACATGGAAAAAATACTTGAAGATCAAAAATTAAAAATTGACAGCAAGGCTGGTTAAAAGTATGAGATTTATACCGCTAAAGAATTTCCACTAACAGCGGGACAATTTCCCGTTGCACATAGAGCGCCTATAAATCGCTGGACAGGCCGCGACAACTCGCTATTTTTTTGAAATGGATTAAATTTCGTATATACTTTTTAATAATTGTACTGATTGTACAGGTATACAACAGGCAGGGCATATGGAATATATCTCCGGTTATACAATTCTGGAAACCATCGAGGAAAACGACCTCTGGGGCATACACAGGGCGCGTAAGCACAGGCGCTCCGGGCCAGCCGTTCTGCTCCAGATGTTCAGCGAAGACCTGTTCGATACCCGGGTGATGCAAGAGGCGCGGTATAATCTGGGGATGCTGCAAAATATAGATTCCGGGCAATTAATAAAAATTTACGATATAATCGACGAGAACGGCCGTCTCACTATTGTGTGTGAAGATTATCAGGGCAAACCGCTCAGCGAACTATTGAAAAAAAGAAAGATTAAAACCGAGGAAACTCTTCGGATAACCCTTGGTATAGTCGATGCGCTCGGCATTCTGCACGACAGCGCAATCATCCACGCAAGCATAAGCCCGCATACCATCCTTGTTGATCCCGATACGCTTTCCGTAAAACTGATGCCGTTCATTGGCTCGCGCGATTTTATTTGGACAAATAAATTAATGCAGCATCCCTACATCATCGAAAGGATACTGCCCTATATCTCCCCCGAGCAAACAGGCAAAACCGGCAGGGAGGTTGACGCGCGCTCCGACAGATATTCTCTCGGCATCGTACTATACCAGATGCTGACGGGAATAACGCCCTTCCAGTCCGAGGACCCCCTGGAAATTGTGTATGCGCACGCAATCCGTGTACCGGTACCCCCCGTCGAGTTGAAAAGCGATATTCCGCCGGTTTTGTCCGACCTGGCAATGAAGCTGATACAGAAAGACCCCGAAAACAGGTATCAGAGCACCGGCGGACTGAAAGCCGACATAGAAAAATGCATCAGCCTCACAAAAAGCGATTCTCAACTGTCGACAATCGTGCTCGGCGACAACGACATCCCGCAACTTTTTACGATATCGAAAAAACTGTATGGAAGAATAAAAGAAACCGGTATTATACATAATGCGTTAAAGGGCGTGCGGGACGGCAGCTCGGAAATTATCAATGTTATCGGACCATCGGGAATCGGTAAAACAACCTTTGTCACCAAGATTATCCGCCCGCTTGCGGGGATCAAGGGCCTCTTTATCACCGGTAAATGCGACCAGCTTAAGATGGAAATGCCCTACAGCCCGATGATCGAAGCCTTCAGGGGCCTTGTGCGGCAGATCCTCACGGAAAGCGACGAGGTTGTTGAGATATGGAAGGAATCCATACTCGACTCTGTCGGCCAGAACGCCCGGATAATTATCGACGTAATCCCCGAGGTCGAGCTGATAACGAGCCCGCAGCCTCCCGTCCCGGAACTTGGCGCCGAGGAGACAAAAAACCGTTTCAACCTGGTATTCACAAATTTTATACGCGTCTTCATATCGAGCAAGCGGCCCCTGACTATTTTCATCGACGATCTTCAGTGGGTCGACGCCGCAACGGTAACGCTCTTTAAATACATTATCACAGATCCCAAGATTAAATATCTTTTCATCGTCGGCGCGTACCGTGACAACGAAATAGGCGAATACCACAGCCTGCGGGCGTTCAGAGACGATCTCGAAAAGGCCGGCATACGCATCAATATGATAAAACTCCAGCCGCTCGACGTGATCGAGGTGGCCGAGCTGATCACCGACACGCTGAAATGCCGCGACGACAGGGCATGGCAGCTTGCAGCGCTGGCCTACCAGCACACCTCCGGAAACCCGCTCTTCGTAACGCAGTTTCTCAAGTCGCTGAATGATGAAAAACTACTGCGCCGGGACCCCGCAACCGGCTGGACATGGGACATCGAAACAATCCGCCGGATGTACAAAATGGACACCGTGGTAACGGTCATG
>DHPI01000054.1:78874-84017 GCA_002407865.1 Spirochaetia bacterium UBA5368 | reverse complement strand
ACCGTGGTAACGGTCATGGCGAACCGGATAAAGAGCCTTCCCAAATCCGCGCTCGAAACGCTCAAGTATGCGTCGTGCATCGGCAACACATTCGATCTCGACATCCTATCCGGCATCCTGGGGCGGCCGGCGGAGGATGTCGCTACCGACCTGCGCACCGTAATCGACGACGGCTACGTCGTGGCGTCGGCCCTCCATTACCGATTTTCGCACGACAGGTTTTACGAGACTGCGTATTCGCTCATCCCCGAACAAAACAGGCACCGCATACATACCGCGATCGGCAACGCGCTCATGGCGAAGGCCGGCGAGCACAACTTTGCCGAAAAAATATTCGACATTGTCAACCAGTTAAATATGGGCTCCACGCTCATTACCGAACCCGCCGAAAAACTCGCCCTTGCCGAACTCAACCTCAAGGCCGGCATGCGCGCAAAGCTGTCGGTGGCGTACGAATCGGCGGTGAAATACTTTCGAAGGGGCGCCGCACTCCTCGATGCAAACAGCTGGGAACCCGATTACATCTTCACGTTGAGCCTGCACAGGGAACTGTTCGAGTGCGAATACCTGGTCGGCAATCGCGAAGAAGCCGATACAATTTTCGCGCTGTACGTGAAACACGCAAAGACCAGAATCGAAAAGGCGCAGATTTACGACTTGAAGGTTACGCTATTGATGAACAGCAGCATGCCGCGAGAGGCGATTGAAGTCGGGCTGGAAGGGCTCGATCTCCTCGGGATACGGCTCATAAAAGAACCGTCGCGCGCGCGCATACTCTCGTCGCTTTTTATTCTCAAATTCAAGCTTACTCGCCACGGCGTTGAATCGATTCTGAGACTTCCCGACATGAAGGATGAAACGCAGATAACCGCCATGTCGCTCTTTATGAACCTGTGGATGCCCGCATACTCGTGCAACCTGAACCTCATGCAGTTTCTCCCCATCCTCATGGTGAACACATCGCTGAAATACGGCAACTGCAACATTTCGTCCCTCGGCTACGCCACGTTCGGCATGCTACTGGGGTACGGCATGGGCGACTTTGAAAGCGGCTACAGGCTCGGCGCGCTCTCAAAAGAATTGAACGAAAAATACATGAACACCGGATTCAACTGCACGCTGAATTTCATGATGGGCGCCTTTCTCATCCACTGGAAGGAACATGCACGCAACGACATAGAGTACCTCGTCAGGGCATACCGCTGCGGCATCGCCACGGGCGATCTCTATTATTCGCGGCTTACCGGCATTATGCACGCGGGCGCGATGATGATGAAAGGCGACAACCTGAACAACGTACTTACCGTTGCGTTCGAATATCTTGATTATACAACGAAAGGAAAGAATATCCATGTCAGCAACGCCCTCACGGTGGTGATACGGTGCGCCTTGCAGCTTCAGGGAAAGACAAAAAGCGGCGTAAACCTTGGGGACGAGAATTTCGATGAGGAAAAATTTCTTTCCGAACTTGAAACATCCGAAGTCATCCAGCCGCTGCACTGGTATTGCCTGTTCAAATCGCGCAATCTCTACCTCTTGGGACATTACGACGAGGCGCTTGACCTCATCACGCATTACGAAAAAACGCGGGAATGGCATTTTTCATCGCTTGTATTGCCCGAGCACAACTTCATCCACTCGCTCATTCTCGCGGCCCGGTGCGACAGCGCGCAGGGAAAGGAAAAATCCGTCTACATAAAGAAACTGCGGCACAATCAGAAAATCATGAAAAAATGGTCGAAGAGCGCGCCGGAAAACTTTATGCACAAATACCTCCTGGTGGAGGCTGAAATAAGCCGGATCAGGGGAAAAGACACGCGGGCGATGAAGTTGTACAACGAAGCGATTGCCTCGGCATTGGCGAACGACTATGTCCAGAATTCGGCAATGGCCAACGAGCTGGCGGCAAAATTCTGTATCTCGCGAGAATTTAACGATTACGCGAAATCACACCTCGAAGCCGCGGTGCGCGGTTACGCCGCGTGGGGCGCCACATTGAAGGTCGAAATGCTGCAACAGAAATACGCCGGCATTATCGCGGAAGACGCCATCCCGGCCGATTGGGCTGGCGCCGCGGCGCACGGCGCACCGGCCCCCTCCGAGAAAACAAACACCATCTCTCTTTCGACCCTCATTCGCGAGCTTAGAGAAATGTCGTCGGAAAGCAATACCGCGTCAGTAATAAAAAGGGCGATCGTGCTCGCGTGCGCCATGAGCGGCGCCACGCGGGCCCTGCTGCTGCTTGCGCGCGACTCGAAACTTTCGATCGAGGCGGAATGCGCCGCGCCCGACACTGTCATTATGACAACGGGGAAAGAGGCGAATGATACGGACGGCAGACTGGCGGCAAGCATCATCCATCATGTGCAAAAGAACCTCCAGCCGGTTTTCTTTAACCGCGGAGACAGCGGCGATGATTTCAGCGCAGATCCCTATATTGAAAAAACGGCGGTTCCGGCTATCGCCTGTGTCCCTATGGTCGACAGGGGGGAACTCGCCGGGATGATGTATCTGGAATATCCGTCATTCGGCACGACATTTACCGCCGAAACCATGGAAATACTGAATCTTATCGCGACCCAGACGACCCTCTCGATCGGCAATTCCTCCAGGGACGGCGGCGACGGCAGAAAAGGCCAGTACAGCCGCACGCTTCTGAAGGGCGTCAATACCGAGCTTATCTACAGGCGCCTTATGGAGCTCATGGAAAAAGAAAAGATATTCAAAACGGAAGACCTTTCACTCATGATAATGGCGGAGGAACTGTCACTCACGCCGCAGCAGCTTTCTGAATTTCTCAACGACAGGCTCAATATGAATTTCAACACCTTTATCAATAAATACCGCATCGAAGAGGCGAAACAGATACTGCGAAACGAGCCCGACCGCCCCATCACATCCATCGCCTACGACCTTGGATTCAATACAATATCCGTTTTTTACAGCGCGTTCTGTAAGTTTACCGGCGTTTCACCGGCCCGCTTTCGCAAGGAAGGGCGCGAGCAGATGGCGGATGAGTAACCGCGCGTAAGGAAAGAATACCCCCTCGATTCAACGCTGAAATATTCCCCCGGCGTTACAATTCCGGAATTCCAGATTTATCAATCAGGAAGAAATCCAAATCAAAAAATGCTTTAAATTATCCGGGCACTGATTAACATGGATGGATTCCGCTGCGCATGCACATGCGCACGGGAAACAAACTAATCAGGAAGGAGGTGTGCTCATACTCTAAAACATTTCAGAGGAAGCCGGGTGAAAATCCCGCACTGTCCCGCAACTGTGTTTCCGCAGCGGTGCGCAAAATACCGCAACGGATAAGTCAGATACTCTGTAATTGGATATCCCCGGGGATTGGGAGCCAGTTAGGATCAATATCGCAACATTCTCTTCTTTATTGATGCTAACGCCGCGCGGGTATGCCTGCCGCGATACATCCGCCCGGCACAACGTACCATCGGTACCCCCAATTCCTCCTCACATGTCCAATGGGAATTTGTGTCACGTGTCACATTAAAAACCATTCACTGTAAGGAGGACTTCACATGCGTACTAATTTTATCGCACAGGCGGTATGTGCCGCCGCTTTTGTCGTATGCATATCTTCACTATCATGGGCGCAAAATGAAACACACCCGCCCGAAACGGCGGTCACTCCGGAAGCAAAACAACACGAATTCAGCAACAACGAAATTGTCGTCACCGCGACAAAGAGCAAAATCAACAGGCGCGAAACAGGCGCGTCGGTCACGATTATTACTGACAAGGAACTTGAACAGCGCGGGAAGGAAAACGTTATTGATGCCCTTAAAGACGTGCCGGGACTCACGATAACACAGAATTCCGTATTTGGTGGAATGGCGGGCGTCTACATGCGGGGCGGAAAATCGGGAAACGTGCTCGTCCTTGTCGATGGCGTAGAGGTCAACGACCCGTCAAATCCCGACAGATCATTCGACTTCAGCAACATCACAACCGATAATATCGAGCGAATCGAGATTATCAGGGGACCGCAGAGCATGCTTTACGGCTCCGACGCGACAGGCGGGGTCATCAACATCATCACCAAAAAGGGAAGCGGCGATCCGAAGCTCGGCATCTCTTTTGAAGGCGGTTCATATTCAACATTTAAAGAATCATTATCGCTAAGGGGCGGCAGCGAACGGTCCAACTATTCATTTTCACTGGCGCGAACCGATTCAAAGGGAATCCCGAAAGCCCGTGACATAGCAGGTTCAGGCTCAACGCTGAAACCCGCGCACAAAAGCTATGAGAACACCACACTCTCGTCACGCCTTGGAATGAATCCATTCGGGAAGTCGTGGGTAAACTTCAGCCTCCGATACACTGACGCGCTCACGCATGTACCCGAAGACGCCTATTACGAAGATCCCGACAGAAAAAATTATTCGAAGACCCTTTCCGCCATGCTCGATTTCTATCAGCCGGTATTTGACTGGTGGAGCCACACACTGAGCCTTTCATATGCGAAAGTACAACGCAAGGATATCGACAAGCCGAACGCGGGAGACATGGGTTCATTTGTGTCGGCAAATAGCTGGTTTGAAGGAAGCATACGCAAAGTCGACTGGCAGCACAACTTTACTATGGGATCGATAAATGAGATCAACGCGGGTATAGACGTAAAAGAGGAGCGCGGATCATCCCTCTCGTATTACGATATGGGATTCGGGCCAGCAACGGACGTGCTGCCCGAAAAGGCCCTGACTACTGTGGGATATTACCTGCAAGACCAGATCAAACTCTGGAAGCGCTTTTTCACAACCGGCGGGGTTCGCCTTGATCATCACGAGCTTTTCGGCAATACCGTGAATTACAAGGTTTCTACCTCAATAATTGTTCCTTACGTTGAAACGCAATTGAAAGCCAACTACGGAACAGCGTTTAAATCGCCGTCGATATCCCAGTTATACGATCCGTATTCCGGAAATGCCGATCTCAAAGAGGAAAAAAACATCAGCTACGATGCGGGATTCGAGCAGCCGGTATTCGGCAGGTTTTTGACACTCGGCGCCGTATATTTTCACAACAGGTATAAGGATATGATATCCTTTAACCCGGCGCCTCCCTTTCAAAATATCAATATCGGAAAGGTGGAAACGCAGGGTGTTGAAGCCACATT
>DHPI01000054.1:70011-78731 GCA_002407865.1 Spirochaetia bacterium UBA5368 | reverse complement strand
AAGCCACATTAAACATGGTTCCGGTAAAAAATCTCGTCATTGCCGCCTTCTACACGTATACAAAAACCGAGGATTTGAAGAAAAAGGAACAGTTGCTCCGCAGGCCAGAGCACCAGGGGGGACTCAACATAAACTGGACCTTTCTTGAAAAAGCAAATCTCAACTTCAATATGACCTACGTCGGCAAGAAAAAAGACTACTGGTACAATTATTCATCGTATACAACAGTCTATGTTACCGATGATGATTACCTGCTGTTCGACCTTGTAGCCTCGTACACTGTAATGAATGATATTACCATATATGGCAAGATCGAAAACCTTACTAACGAGGATTACCAGACAGTCGCCGGCTACAACACACCCGGCCGTTCATACTACGGAGGGGTCAGAGCCTCTTTCTAACCAGCATCAATCATTGCATAAAAAAAGCGCCCGGGGGGCGCTTTTTTTATGCATTTTGAAACACGGTTTTATCCGGTTATTTTGAAAAGCGACACGATCTTTTTCAGTGTGTCTTTCACCGTCCTTTTCTTTTTCAGCTTCCCCTTCTCGCCCTTCACCTCGAAGAAATCCTCGCCGTATTTCTGCCTGTAAAATTCGAGCCGTTCTTCAGCCGTGGCGTCCTTGCTCAAACGGCGCATAGCGGGTGAGCCTTCCCTCCCTGGTTTCTGAAGCCGCTGTCCCTGCAACCGCTGACCTCTCGCCGTGTCGCGCGCTGGTGGCGACGCCTGCCCCGAACGAGCGCCGCGCGCCTGCTTGTCGGCGCCCGACGGCTTCGCGGAAGCCGCCGCGACTGCTGCATGCTTTTCCCTTGCGGCGGCCGGTTTGCGGGCTGTATCGGCGGCCGAAACGCGCTTTTCCTTTGCGCACCCGCTTTCCGCCGCCGCGGCCGCTGGCGCTGCCCCGTTTTTGCGTTTTCGCGGCCCCCTGCGTTTACCTTCACGCCCCTCAGCGCGCGAAGGCGCATGCGCCGAATCAGCGGCCGTACGGGCTCGCCGTTTTCTCATCGCTTCCCGCTCGCCGCCGCTCTCGTCGGGAAGCAGCATTTTATCGTAATCCCAGACAGCCGGTATTTTCATGCCGATAAGCGTTTCGATTGGTTCGAGGTTATACACGTATTCCTCGCACGCAAGCGCCACCGCCCTTCCCGATTTGCCCGCCCGCGCGGTGCGGCCAATGCGATGCACGTAATTCTGCGCATCATCGGGAAGGTCATAGTTGATCACCATGTCAAGGTCTTCAATATGCAGGCCGCGGGCCGCGACGTCGGTGGCAACGAGCACCTCGGTTTTCCCGGCCTTCACCTCGTCGATAATGCGAAGTCTTTTTTTCTGCGGAAGGTCGCCCGATATAAATTCATTGGCGATTCCGTTACCCTCAAGCCGGTACGACACAACCTCGGCCAGACGCTTCGTGTTGGTGAATATCAGCACGCTGCGAGGCTGATATTTCTGTAATACGCCAAGCAGCAGATTAAATTTCTGGTCCTTCGAAACGTGATACAGCTCCTGCGTAATCGTCTCGACAGTGACCTTTTCCGGCTCAATCTCGATCTCGAACGGGTCGTTCATATATTCCCACGCAAGCTGCTTTACCCTCTGGGAGAGCGTCGCGCTGTACAGCATGGTAAGCCGCTCTGTGGCGGGCCTCATTTTTTTCACCATGTACCGTATGTCGGGGATAAACCCCATATCGAACATGCGGTCGGCCTCGTCGATCACCAGTATATCGATATCGTTAAGCGTCATTTTGCCCGACTTGTAAAAGTCGATCAGCCTGCCCGGGGTGCCGATATACAGGTTAAGGTTTTTCGAAAGCAGCTTTTCCTGCGTGTCATAGCCGACACCGCCGAAAAAACATCCGATTTTCATGCCGCAGAACTTTCCCAATATTTTCGCGTCTTTTTCTACCTGTACCGCGAGTTCACGCGTGGGAACGATTACAAGGGCCTTTTTGTTGGTAAATTTTTTACCCTCGAGAAAAAGGTTGTAGATGGTGATGAGAAACGCCGCCGTTTTACCCGATCCGGTCTGTGACTGAACATACACGTCCCTGCCGGTAAGGGTCTTATCAAACGTTTTTTCCTGCACGGGCGTGCAGTCGGTAAACCCCGCTTCCTCGATTCCGCGCATCATGTCACTGTGCAACTGTAATTCCGTGAATTTCATTGTATCTTTCCATTGAATAGAGTCGTTTATTTCCCTGACGAAATCATGTCATTTGTCGTATTCCGCGGCGGTAATCGCTTTTTTTTACATTCGCCACGTATGGGGCAAATCTGCAAGGGAAAATTTAAAATCACCCTCCAAAATGGGCATCACATTTTAATTGTCAATATTTTTGTAAAGAACTTTGTTGTTTTCGCGGTAAAAAATTTTACTGCCGCTGCGCCATACAACGTCCGCGCGCCCGGCATTTTTTCTTGATTATCCCGCATACGTATAATAATTGTACTGTCAGCAAAAAACAATATACCGCACGGGAAAGTAAACCATTATGAAAGAAGTCTACCCGGGAATCTACGAAATAAAAGAAAAGGGCCCTTTCGGCGCGTTTACGCCGGAAGTGAATGTATACGTGCTTGCCGGGGGTGACGGGCTCATTTTCGACGCGGGATACGGAACCCGTTCTTCGGTGGCGCATTTTCTCGGCGAAATCGAGAAAATAAAAAAGCTGTACGAATCGCGCGCCCTGCCATTCGCCATACGCCGCATACTGCCCAGCCACACGCATCCCGACCATGTTTCGGGGCTTCTTGCGTTGCGGCTTTGCCTTAATCTCCGCATACTGCTGACGGAACGAATGGCGCGCGTGCTGCAATCACGCGAAAGCTATTATTCGGCCATGGAATACGATGATGAGCGCAACGTAATCCGCCGCAAAGAAATATTGCGCAGAATCGTCGCTGCCCTCGAGCGTGTATTCTATCGGTCGTTTTACCGGCGTATGTCCGGGCTTGAATTCATTCCCGATCCCGACGAAATCATATCGGCCGAATCGACAATTTCAATCAACGGCGACGAATGGACGATATTCCCCTCACCCGGCCACGAATCAGACCACATCTCACTCTACTGCGAGAAAAAGGGCATACTCCTCTGCGGCGACAATATTCTGAGAACCATTACCACATGGCTCGGCCCCCCGGATTCCGATATCGAGGATTACATCACGTCGCTCGAATACATCGCCGCGCTGCCCAACCTCAAGCTCGCCCTGAGCGCCCACGGCAGCCCGATCACGAATCCGCGTGAGAGGATACGCGAAATAATCGATTACAGAAAGGCGCGCATCGCCCAGGTGCGCGAAATAATAAAAAAGCATGCCGACCGAGGCATTACGGTTGACGCTTTAATGAAAGAACTGTACGCACGCGACGGGCGGTTTAAAAAAGAAATGGCGCGCGGCTGGGTGCTGCTCACGCTCGATTATTGCGAAAAACACGCGCTGGCGCGCCGCGTAAAAGAGCGCGGCATTGTCCGCTATTATCCGGGAACCGCATAACCATGAGACGACACGAAAAAACTCATATCGTGCGCCGCACCCTGAAGTTTTACCAGATCCGGAATAAAAGATAATTGATTTAAAAAAGTAAATGCTGCGACATGGCATACAGGTGAAGTTATTTTCTCTTTTCCGGAAAAAGCCCCGCATTCCCGCCGGCCCGGAAGGGCTCGACGAGGTGCGTACGGCGGTCCGGGTACATCATGCGGGAACCAATGATCGAAGAAGGCGCACACCATAGCAACTGTGATTTCTGCGATGAGCAATACCTGTTTTCCGGTTACTGCCGGCTTCCGCACGGCCTGTCCTCCTCGGCTGTTGTCGAGCGCAAACACGAAGGGTGGCCGGGCATTCCTCACGGCGGTGTTGGCATGTCATCGCTGGTCGAGCTTGCCGATCTGTACAACGGCCAGATTAAAGAGTATCCGTGGCGGGCTGAATTCAGATTCGGCGGTGAAAAAATCGGCACCGGCGACGAGGTCGCGCTGCAGGTGTGCGTGCGGGATTCCGTGTGTTCCGGCGAAATAACAAAAAAAGGCGGCCGCCACCCCTATCTGAAATGCACCATCACCAACAGCGATACGGACACGATTCGCGGTAACATCGATTACCTGGTCGACCTGGTAACCAGGCCCGTCGCCATGAAAGGCAGTTTCCGCATCCCCGTCTTCTCGGAACGCGTCATATTCAGAAACGGTTTCAGGGACGGCAATACGCACCGCATATTCGACATCCGCGAAGACGACAGGGGCGCCACATATATGGCGTGCC
This sequence comes from Spirochaetia bacterium UBA5368, assembly GCA_002407865.1. Classification (GTDB taxonomy): domain Bacteria; phylum Spirochaetota; class UBA4802; order UBA4802; family UBA5368; genus UBA5368. The sequence continues at coordinate 74,454 of DHPI01000054.1, read as the reverse complement.
GCTATGGAAGCGGCAATGACCTGATGAATTGCGCATGCATGAACAGAATCTCCGATGACCGCGTGCATCCGGGATCGCTCATCAGTATTCTCGACGAAACTATGGGGTGGTCCGGCTTTCTCACCGTATGGCAGGGCGGAGTCACGGTCAACCTCGACCTGCATTTTCTCCGCGCGCTTACAAGAAACGATATGATATTTTCTGCGGGACTCTGCACCAACATCAGAGGCGCACACCGGCGGAAAATCGTCACATGCGAGGGCGGCATCTTCGCCGTCAGAGACGATACAATCGTACCCACCGTCTACGCACGCGGACGATGGCTTACCGATCCGACCTACAAGGAAAAAATGCTGTGCTACATAATGCCCGAAACACTTGGGCAAATAACCGCGCTGCAAAAATAGCAAACGCCCATTGCCCCTTTTGTTACTCCGAGTCGTTCCGCCGGTCGAGTTTTTTACGCTCTTTTTTCCATTTCGCGCGGTCAAGTTTGGTCCAGCTCTCTACAACGTGTTGCGTGAGCCGGCGCTCCTTCTCACTCCCGGACGGCGTTTTTTTCCTTTTCGGCTGATTGTGTTTTTCCCGCGCGGCCCGCTCCTGCATCTCTTTGGCGGTAAGCGGAGCCTCCGAGGCAATAAAATCCCGCACCATATCGAACGACGCGCGGCCCTGAATCAGGCTATCGATGCAGGCCGATAGTTTTTTCCTGTTCACAAGGTTCTCACGGAGGGTATCCGGAATCCACCCGGTTCCATACGCAGCGCCGAGTATCGATCCCGCGACACAGCCCGAAGCGGCCGCCGCGCCGCCCTCGCTGACCATTGCAAAAAGCGCGCCAGCCGGATCATGGCCGAACCGGGCGCAGATGAACACGGCATACGGAACCACATAGAGCGGGTGATTCACCGTGGCGTGGGCCGCCTTATTCGTCATGTCCCTGCCGGCCAGCGCGCATATCAGCGATTCGGCGCCGGCCAAACCAGCGGCCGATTCCACCGCGCCGAATATCTCCGCAAATCTGCCGGCCGCAACCGCAAACGCATCGGGATTGGAGGCGCACTCGAATACGCACTGCGGGTTCTCCTCCGCCTCGCGGCGCACAGCGTCGGCGACATCGCGCGCCACGCGCACAATATCAACATCTCCGCGCGCCTCCGCCATGCCGCCAAGCCGCCGCAAAAGCCCCGCACAGATGACCGCAGCGGCCGCCGTGGTTATATCCGACGTAAAGAGAAGGGACGCGCGCATGGCGTCGGTAAACCATTCTGCGCCGCGGGAGCACAACGCAACAGCCGGCGCGATGATGGCAACAGGCCGCGCGCACGGAAACGCATGCCGCACGGCGTCCGCGTTCTGGCCCCGCACACAGTTCAGCAGATAGCGCTCGGCTGCGCCCGGCCCTCTCACAACCGCATGCGCCGATCCCTCGACGGGCGGCATATCCGCGAGCGCTCTTTCAAATTCGGATATGCCGTTTTTCTTTCCGTACGCCAGGCACGCGGCCATGACGATCATAAGCTGCGCAAGCGACGAATATAATCCGGGCTTTTTCCAGCGGTCCATTTTGTTCTTCAGTGCAGGCTCCGGATCGACGTATCCTTCAATCGTCCGGAAAACCGCCTTGATATGACCTTTTCCAAGCGTATCGACGGGTGTTCCCAGCGCATCGCCTATTATCGAACCAAGGAGCATCCCCCGCATACTATCATCAGCCCCCGGCGCGGCAAACGCGAGTGTCATACTGCGTTACCTCTTTACGCATTAATGTTGAAATATTGAAAATGTACCGTATTTGCTTGCATTTTTATTTCAAAATCAAGTATTAATCTATGCATGGAATGCAATATATGTGTGCATTAAAAATATGGAGGATATGTATGCGACGATATGGAATGCTGTTCCTGTGCATCCTGTTTTTTACGTGGTCGGGGTGCGGCAAGGTTGCCGAAGAATATGCGATAGTATCTTTTTTTATCGGCGATGTTAAAAAGAACAACGCCGACATTGAGATCGGCGACGCCATACAGGAGAAGGACCGGATCACGACCGGCGTACAATCATCGTGCGACATCCGGATCGGCGAATCGATTATCCGCGTGAAGGAAAATTCGAATGTGTTAATATCACAGCTTATGCGCCAGGGCGCCGTCGAAAACACGTCGCTGGGACTCGATGTCGGAAAAATATTATGCAAACCGAAAAAGCTGATGAAATCCGAAAGCTTCCTCGTCAAAACGCCAACCGCGGTTGCCGGTGTGCGGGGAACTAAATTTATTGTTGAAGCCGACCCGAACAAAACCACCCGCATCAAGGTGTTCGACGGCAAGGTCAAGGTTATAAAGCGCGTCGCGAAGCTCGAAGACAAGACAGAAATGCTGCTCGAGGAAGCCCCCGCGATCGAGGAAAAGGAAAAGGTCGTCGTCAGCGAAAAGGATGTCATTGACGCCGGGAAAAAGGTCGATGAACTCCTCAGCAAACAATCGGGCGAAGGGCTTGAAGTGGCAATGGTAAAGGTAATCGACCAGGTCAAGGGCGATGTGGTTGTATCGCGCAAAGAGGTGCAGACCTTCAAGGTTGAGGATTTCAAGAACGAAACGGCCGAAATAATCACCATCGAGGAAAAACCGAAAGAGGTGATACAACAGGTCGCCCAGATGATGCGGCTTGAAAGAGAGAAGCCGAAGCCCGACGGCAGGCTGCTTATTACCCGGTACGAGATTTATTTCATTAAAAACGGCAAGGTGCTGTGGGAAGGCAAGGTGCTGCAGCAGCCGGTTCGCATGAATGATAAAATTTTTATCGCATCCGGCGATTACGTCTATTGCGCCTCTGCCGACGGCCCCGTACTGTGGAGAAAAAACATACAGAACAACGGCAGAATCGAGATAAAAGGCGACAGGCTGTTCGTGTACGGGAAGGGAGCCGTAAAATCCCTTGACCTTGAAACCGGACAGGAATAAACCCGGCCATCGTTTCACCGCATGAACCCCGCCCCGGCGCGCACCGCAGACGGCGGCGCCGGGGTATACGTTTTATGAAAAAATGTTATTGAAAAAAACAACCCGCCCGGCGATATATGAATGGAGGTCGTCTCAGAACACCCCCGCGGGGGGGAGCGTACATTCAGCAGGCGCGGCGCATAACCACGCATGCGAAAAGTCCCACTCCGGCGCGGCACCGCGATGCGTCGAAGCGGGATTAGGCGGCTTTTGGGACAGCCCCATTATTTTCCTGATACATGGGAGGTCGTTTTGAAAAAGAACTGCTTGTTCATCGGAACGCTATACGTCGCAATCATCGCCCTGTCTGTGTACGGATACGCAGCCAGCGCCAAAAAACCGCTGCAATCGAACATCGAACGCGGCATGTACATTCACCAGGAACTTGTAACAAAGGAGAAAATCCCTGGAATGCCAATCCCGTTAACTAACGAAGACTACGTCGTATTGCAATCCATCGGCAAGGTGACAAACATTGTGATCGGAAAATTCAAAACGGGCGACAGAACCATTACGCTCATCACCGATTCCAACGCCGACGGCACCGTGGATTCCGCATACACATGGTTTGTGGACGACAATAAGCTTGACACCGATCCCAAGCCTGAAACCACCTACAGCGTAGCACAATTCGCGCAGATGAAAGAAGAGATAGTCAATGGAAAAAGCGCCCGACTGTCACCGAACTCCGAAGGGATACCCTACATTCGGATGCTGTTGAAAAAGCCCTCGAACATCACGAAAATGAGAAACGGATTCCGGGTATCCGGCACAGATCCCGATATCAATCTCGAGCGAGTGAGCTTTTTCTTTTCGGACAACAATGTCAACGGCGCGGACCTCGCCTTTGAGGTAAAGTACATCAATGTCGGCCAGGTCAGAATGCTGCCGATAATAACCATCGGCGTGTATTGTAAAGACAGCTTCGATCCCTTTGTAAGTGCAACAGCAAAAAAACTTTCCGCCGAAGCAGTTGAGTTTTATCGCACCAAATAATACCCAACTGTACTGAAATCAGGACACATGTTCTGATTTCAGTACACAATTTCCAATCTCAAGTACATATTTTTACTCAATTCAAGAACACCGCCCTTTTTAATGTAGTTTTTCCTTATAATTGACCGTTAATCATACGGCATTCGACGAAAATCCCACAATAATCGTAATATACTCAATAAATCAGCAAAAAAACCTCTCCCAATGACGCAAAAAATAATTTGGCACGATTGTTGCATTATATATAGCAGTGAGCTGGGAAAATCCTGGTACACTTTAATTTCCTTCCAAATATTCCGCTAAATTTTGCGCGAGGTATTCGCCATGAATACCTCTTTTTTTTACCTTTTTTAGTATAAAATACTCTTTATTGCGCAAATTGTGCAAAATACCAACGAATTCTATATACACACCCTGCAATAATGTGATATGCAGGCAGGCATAA
>DHPI01000054.1:67191-69889 GCA_002407865.1 Spirochaetia bacterium UBA5368 | reverse complement strand
AAAACGAACATGCGCTGTCCAATGTGTGTCCGGAAAACAATACACGTATACATCCTACAATGTCGTTTCCCTGTTACAGGCGGACTGCTGGCCGCATGTAAGACCCCCGTGCAAACCCGTGCGCTCTATCCCCTTTTACTTGACTTTGTACCGTACACGGATATACTTCAAACATCTGTCAGGATATAGTGGACACCCATGGGATATTGATAGTCAATGATTGCCCTTTTTTTTATTATCCTACTCCAGCTTTCCTTAATCGCTCATGTGTATTTTTTGATTATTTTCATATCAAAAAAAGACGACCGCGGCTTTAAGGGATTCCTCTATACGTCGGTTACCAATATATTCCTCGCCATATTTCTTTCAGTGTTCGTGCTGATAAATCCTGCGGAAACCAAAGCGATAAACCTCGACCGGCTGTTGTTCATAGAATCGGGCTTGATATTCGTTCTTATGATAGCGATCAAGGCGCGCGTGACAATACGGATATACCGGCGCACGCGCGACCCGGCCCATTATCATTATTCATTTTTCGGGAAAAAGGTAATCCACGCATCGGCGGTGACATCGGTGGATGTGTTCACGTATTTTCTGACCCTGCCGCTCACGCTCATCTGCGGCGCGTATTTTGTCGTAAAGCTGGGATGCGGACGATGATACCGCGTTATACCGCGTCAATCAGCGCGAGAACAAGCCGCGCGCAGTTAACGAGGTCGCGCTTTAAAATGTATTCGCGTGTCGTGTGCACGTTTCTCATCCCGCTCGACAGGTTTATCGCCTTGATCCCTGCCCTGTTGATGACATTGGTATCGCTGCCGCCCCCCGAGCTTTCATAGACCGGTTCGATCCGCATTTTGCGCAACGCCGCCGAGGCTATTCTGGCCACGGGGCTCTCCTTGCTGATGGAGAACCCCGTATATTCGAGGTGCCGTACAATCTTCACGCGCGCACCGTGACGTTTCGCCGTTGCCGCGCTGATATCGCGTATTTTTTTCTCAACGGCGGCAAGCTTTGTACGGCTGATTGAACGGAATTCCAGCTTGCAGTACGCGTCATCGGCAACGATATTCGTCGCCTTCCCCCCGGCTATTATGCCCGCATTACATGTCGTTTCGCTGTCGATCCTGCCGTTGGGAATCGCGCTTAATATCTCCGAAAGCACCCTGATAGCGCTGACACCCTTTTCAGGCTCTATGCCCGCATGCGCCGCCCTGCCCCTGACAGCAAGCTCCAGTATCACCTGCGACGGCGCCTCGAGGACAATTTTGCCGACATCTCCGCCGCTGTCGAATACAAAGGCATAGTCGGCGTTAAGGCGCGTCAGGTCAAAGCCCTTGATGCCGTGCAGACCGACCTCTTCCGCGCACGAGAATAAAAATTCTATGGGACCGTGGCGCGGTTTTTGCTCGCGCAGAATATGCATGGCCTCGAGAAACGCGGCCACGGCCGCCTTGTCGTCGGAACCGAGAACGGTAGTGCCGTCGGAGCTGATTTTATTTTTCGCTATCACCGGGCGCACGCCCTCGCACGGGGTAACCGTGTCCATATGGCAGGAGAAAAGTACGGGTTTAATCGAGGCGTCACCGTCGATACGGGCCAGGATGTTGTGCGATTCTCCGCACGGATAGAGCGTCAGGGGAACATCGAGCCGCTTCAGCACCGACGAAATATACTCGATAACGCCGCGCTCCCTCCATGACGGCGATGAAATTTTCACAAGATCGATAAACATCGCAAGCACGCGTTCGTTGTTGACTTCGTACATATATCCTCCGTGTCAAATCAGCCTTGTTTTTGTTTTCGAATCATCCGGGTGCATTCCTCAATCAGCGCATCCCGTATCGCGACAGTGTCGCCCTCGGCGTAGAGGTGCAATTGCGGCTGGGCGGCGTCGGGCAGCAGCAGTATCCATGCGTTGTCCCTCAGCATCCGCACGCCGTCGACAAGCTCGATGCGCGTGAACGCGGATGGCGCGATATTCGAAAACATTCGCATTATCCCGGCCTTCTCGTCCATCGTGCACTGGATGGATATCCGCTTCAAATTCCCTCGTGGGATGGCCTTTCGCAGCGTATGGATGGGCGCGTTCTCCAGGGTTGCAAACTCGAGAACAAGAAGAAACGCGATCATCGGGTCGTACTCGAGTGCAAGATACGGATGAATGCCCGACGGCGACGCGGCGAAGATATCCCCGGCGCCCTGCGGCGACCTCAGCTTGGTACTGACACGGCGCACGTCGCCGCCGTACAACGCGGCGATTTTTTCTATCGCCATCGATGACGTTACCGGGATGTTGAGAATCCTTTCGTTTTTATATTTCATGTAATGGGCGCACAGAAGGGCGCCTATATCGTCGGCGAGCAGAAGGTTCCCCCTCTCGTCGATGATTGTGAGATTCTCCCCGTGCGGATCGATGATGACGCCAATATCGCCGTTTGCCTTCGACATCGTGATGACATTGTCAATTGCCTTCTGCGTCTCTATTTTAAGCTCTTCTTCGCTCATGTATTCCTTAATCTGACCCCTGAGCACCGTCGTACTGCATCCAAACGAAGCGAGCACATCGGGGAACACATACGAGGTGGTTCCATTAAAACAATCGAGAATTATGCTCCATTTTCTGCGGCGCAATATCTCACTGTCCACGTGGCTTTTTGCCGACGAGATGTACGATTCGTTATGATGGATTGGATGG
>DHPI01000054.1:60746-67098 GCA_002407865.1 Spirochaetia bacterium UBA5368 | reverse complement strand
CGATTCGTTATGATGGATTGGATACACAAGCTTTCCCACCTCGAAGGCGTCGGTGCGCGGATAATCCCCGCGAAAAAAGATGTTTTCTATTTTTTTCTCCTCGGCCACGGAAATCTGGAACCCAAACTTGTTGAATATTTTTATCTGTATAAACTGGAGTCCCGTTGTCGGCGACATCTGCACATAGATGCCCATATCCGCGCCGGTAAACCGCGTCGAATAGCGGTTTATCGGGATCGATTCTATTTCCATGTCGTACACGACGACCCCCATCGAGAGGAGACCGGCCGTAAGCGCCCGTTTGATCAACCTGGATGACGAAGCCACGTCTCTGCTTATAATGACCGTGGAGTTCTTCCCGAGATACGCCCCGATCGCAGAGCCGAGTTTCGCGGCGAATTCCGGCGTAATCTTCACGTTGAACGATCCGACTATGCCGTCGGCGCTGAAAAGCACCTTTTTCTCCGTCTGCCCCCAGATGAGATCGGAGGCAAGCCGCGCGCCCGACTCGATTATTTTTTCGGGCCACACGCGGATACCGGGCGGTATTTCCGCGCCGCTGCCGATTTCACAGTCATCGCTGACGACGGCGCCCTCGTAGATTGATACGCCGTCCTCGATATAGCAGCGCTTGCCGATGATGGCGCCCCGCAGCTCGCTTTTCGGCCCAATGACAGTGTTATGCAGTATTATGCTCCTGCGCACCGAGGCGTTTTCCTCTATGACGCAGTTGTCGCCGATCACCGAGAATTCCGACACCTCGGCGTTGTTTTTCACCTTGACAAAATTGCCGAGAACCACCGGCCCGCGTATTTTTGCGTTTGCCGCGATTTCGACGTTTCGGCCGACCCACACGGCATCGCCGATTTTTTTGCCGGGAAAATCGACCCGCACCTTGCCGTCAAGAATCGCCTGGTGTACCTCACGGTACGCATGCATGGTGCCCACATCGCACCAGTATCCCTCGGCAATATGGCCGTACATCGGGATTCCCTCCGATTTCAGCAGCGGGATAAGGTCGAGCGAAAAATCGAACTGCGCATCCTCCGGTATATATCTGCGGATGATCTCCGGTTCCACAACATACATGCCGGTATTCACCGTATCGCTGAAAACCTCACCCCACGCGGGCTTTTCGAGAAATTTATCTATTCTGCTGTTTTCATCCAGCACGGCGATTCCGTATTCGATGGGCGACTTCACCCGCGTAAGCACGATCGTGAACTTCGATTCCTTTTCAGTATGAAATCGCAGCACCTTTTGAATGTCGAAATCGACGATGCCGTCGCCGCTCAAAATAATAACGGGCTCGTCGACGCCGCCAAAAGCCTTCTTCACGCCGCCGGCCGTACCGAGCGGTATTTCCTCGACCGAATACGATATGTTCACATCCCAGTCCGAACCGTCGCCGAAGTAATTCTGCACACTATCGGGAAGATAAAACAGGCTGATAGTAATGTCCGTGATGGAATTCGCGCGAAGAAGATTGATCGCGTGCTCGATAACCGGTTTGTTGATAACCGGAATCATCGGTTTTGGGCGGTTGCTGGTAAGCGGGCGCAGTCTGTTCCCCTCGCCTCCGGCCATGATTATCGCTTTCATAAGAGTATTCCAGAGTGTCGGTCACCTATGGAATTATAAGCGACCCGGATTCGTCGGATTGTACACAACGCCACAATTGAATTCCAACCAGATACAACAGCAAACGTCGGTGGAAGCGGCCTGTCAACAAAAAGATTATTTCGAGAGAGCGATACTGAGCGCGGTGGTGAGCTTCAACACATCCTTGTTGCCCCGCCGAATGCGGGCGCAAAGCATCTTTGCGATGTTCAAAAGAATGACAGTGCCGATATCAGGGTGTGCATTAATAAAATCCTCGAAATCTTCTTTTCCGATCTCGTACAGAATGCAGGTTTCGAATGCCTTGACCGTGGCCGAACGGGGCTGCTCTTCGAACACCGACATCTCCCCGAGAATGCCCACCTGCTCCGCCTTCAGGCGCACCAGCGATTTTTCCACTTCGCTGTACCCCATCCGGTTGCTTAACTTCATGGTAATGACATTGGATACGATAGCCTCGCCCTCGATAAAAAAGAACATGCTGTACTTCTCTTCGCCTTCTTCCATAATGAGATCGCCCTTTTCGTATACCGAACGCCTGCAGAAATTGAACAGCAGCTTCGCCTCGTCATGCGAAATTCCCCTGAGAATGACGATGTTTTTAAATTTTTCGAATTCTGTCATTTCGGCACCTCATCCGCCTATCAGAAGGGCCTTATCGTTTTCCTGAATGACATAATTCCAGCCCGGATTGAGCATCACGTTGATCTTGCCGCCGGTATCCGCGAACATGTCTTTTTCGGACTCGGCGAATTTTCGTTTGATAAATTCGTCGATAGACGACGGATCTTCCGAAAGAAAATCATCTATGGAAAGCTTGCGCGTCTCGGAGATAATGCCAATAAGAAGCGAGTTCTCACGCTCCCGCATGTAATGAAAGAGTTCCGTAAACGTTTTTCCGACAAAATTCGGCGGGATATTCCGCGACACCATTTCGTTACCGACATTGAAGGTCATGATCTCTTTCAACGCCTGCGGCACGCCGGGATACAGCGCCGAATTGATCAGGAGATAGCTGTTGAATTCGCCGTTTACGATAATGTTCTCGACGTTCGTTCTCTTGAGATATTGCTCGTTTTGCGAGTTGAAAAGTTCAACGCTGATTTTCGCGCCGGGACTCAGGTTGGAAATTGTATACGCGGCGAGCACTGTTCGTTCGTCCGCGTTGTTGATTGAATGCGGCCCCGACGTATCCGCCACAATGATCACGGATTTTGCTTTCCGGATGTTGGCGTTTTCAAGGACCGGCTCGTGCGCAAAATCACCCCTGATAAATTCGACGGACAGGTATTTCGAGCTGTACGTAAACTGGAGTTCGCTGAAGACGTCGATTTCCAGCTCGCTCACGAGCACGATCGCTATTTTATTCTTCGTTTTATCGCTCAGCGCCCGGAACCCCTGAAGGAGCTTTCCCCCGCACTGGTTCCAGCCGCAGACGATTATATGGCCGGTCGTATTTATCTTCTGCAAACCCTTTCCCTCCTTCATCTTTCGTTCAACGAGTATGGACGCGACAGCGCCCGAGACGATGATTGTCAACACCATGCCGCTGAGGATAGTGAGGATACCCACCATCCTGCCGGCCGTCGTTACCGGATACTTGTCGCCGTACCCCGTGGTGCTGATGGTGACAAATCCCCACCAGATGCCGTCGCCTATGGTTTTGATCAATGAGTCGGGCTGGTTGTGCTCGAAGAGATACGCAATTATGCCGAAAAGCGTCACGACGGCGAGAAAGGTAAGCAGCAACCGATAAACTTTTTCTTTTCGGATGGTAACGAAGACATCGGCCACCGCTTTTACTTTGTCCCTCAATGTATTCATATGCCCGTGCCGGTTATAGTTTATACAACACCCTGCCTATAACGCTTTTTGCGCTGATGGGCCCGAAACTGCGCGAATCGAAGCTGAAATCGACATTATCACCAATGACAAAAAACATCTTTCTGCCTATCGTCACCGCGGGCAGATTGTCCCGCCTGGAAAAGCTCAACGGGAATACTCTCCTATCGGCAGAAACGGCCCGCCGGGAGATATTGTTTTTTTTGTTGTTCAGGTACACGACCTTTTCCCTGATTTCCACGACATCACCCTCAGCTGCGATGATCCGCTTCAGGAGCACCCTGTCGGGCTGGAGAGGACTGTGGAACAAAACAATGTCACCGCGCACCGGCGTGACATGTTTCACGATATACACCCTGTCGCCGCGCTTGAACTGCGGCCGCATGGAATCATCGCTCACCGTAAACGGCACAATAAAGATTCTGCACATCACCAGCCCCGCGAGCACCCCACCTAACACGATAACTGTTTTATAAAACCAGGGGAAGCGGAACCGCGACGCGTCTTTCTGAAATTGCATACTGCACATCCTGCCATAAGGTTTTTATTTCGCTCGTGTATAAAAGGTAGTACCGGGCATTATTTAATGACAAGAAGAAAAATTGCTTGATTAAACGCTTTTCAGCCGGTTCAATTGTGACGTTGTTCATTTCTTTCAATGAGGTGCGCCATGCCAGTAGCGGCAAAAATCAGCGAATCTATAGAAAAATCATCGTGGATCAGAAAGATGTTCGAGGAGGGCATCAAGCTCAAAGCGCAGTTCGGCGATGAAAATGTGTTCGATTTCAGCCTGGGCAATCCCGACCTCAGTCCCCCCATCGAATTTCATGATGTGCTGAAAAAACTCATTGAGAAAAATGATGCCGGCGCTCACGGGTACATGCCCAATGCCGGCTTCAGCGACGTACGTGCCGCCATCGCGAAAAAAGTGAGCCGCGATCATGGCATTGAAATCGGCGGAGAGCAGATCATCACAAGCTGCGGCGCCGCCGGCGGGCTCAACGTTGTATTGAAAACAATTCTGAATCCCGGCGATCAGGTCATCGTGATGAAACCGTACTTCGTCGAGTACGGTTCGTACATCGACAACCACCGCGGCGAAACCGTGCTGGTGGAGACAAACGGGGATTTTTCCGTCAACATCGATGCCATACGAAACGCTTTGAACGACAAAACGCGCGCGATGATCATCAACTCGCCCAACAATCCGACGGGGAGAGTCTACACCGAAAAGGAAATCGCCGCGCTTGCCGACCTGCTGACAAAGCACATAGAGGATACCGGCCGCATCGTGTATCTCATATCTGACGAGCCGTACAGGGACATCGTATACGACGGCATACATGTGCCAAGCATTCTGAAACATTACACGCAATCGATCGTCATCTCCTCGTATTCGAAAACGCTGTCAATCCCCGGCGAGCGGATCGGCTACATCGCAGCGCACCCGAAAGGCATCGACGTCGGCAGGCTCATTTCGGGCCTGATCGTATCGACACGGATACTGGGATTCGTCAACGCCCCCGCGCTGATGCAGCGCGCCGTTGCGCGCCTGACCGAAATTACGGTCAACGTGGACATCTACAAAAAACGCCGCGACCTCCTCATGGAGGGATTAAAGTACGCGGGGTATGCTTTCGCAAAACCAGATGGCGCGTTTTATATTTTCTGCAAATCACCGCGTGCGGACGATGTGGCATTCGTTCGGCACCTGCAGAAATTCAACATTCTCACCGTCCCCGGTTCGGGATTCGGCGGCCCCGGCTACTTCAGGATAGCATATTGCGTACCTGAAAGCGTGATACAGCGGTCAATTCCCCGATTCAAGGAGGCGATCGATGCGCTTTAAAACATCATTTCGCATACCAGCCGGCCGCGGCCGGCCTGACATATACGCACACATGGAGGAAAGAGACTATGGCTGAAACAAAGGATGCCGCAAAGAAAAACAAAAAGATAAATAGATTCACCGCCGATGAACTTCAAAAAAAGATAGAAGAACTGGAAAAATCGGATGCCACGAAGTCGCACTACTACAGGCAACTGCAAGTGCGCCGCAAAGAGCTCCAGAATACTTCAACCTCGAAATAACGGGTCGCTGACGGGATCTTTCCGTCGTAAAAGCAGATATTCATACTTGAACAGGTCTTCAACAAAGTGGCGCAGCTCTTCATGATCGTCACGAGATGACATTTTGGAATTGCGAGAGAGAGAAAACGCAGGAGCTGCTTCCCGTACGAAGCGTTATGCGAAAGAATCTTCCTGCAGGGGCCGTCCTCCCGCTCGAGCGCATTGCATACCGTCATCTCCCAGCCCAGCGAATCGAGGCCGCCTGCATGATAGCCGGAGGTTTCGCTGACGCGCCAGGTCATATTATTATTCCCTCGTCGGGGAGGGGCGGCGGCGACGCATGGAAGATCAGGTACAGCAACAACGCCGCAGCGAGCGCGATAGCGGCCGCCACGATGACAATCCGCAACTGCTCCGCCGCGGGCAGCAGCCGGAAGTTCCGCAGCCGGTACGTGACGACTAACGCCGAATTGATAATGCGCGTCGTAATATCGCGGGGCTTTAATCGGCGAATCGCGGCTGACACGGAAGCGCCCCATGGCTCGCGTTGTGGCGCATCGGAATGGATATCGAATGTCGCGCCGCTGTAGAGCACGGGATCGTCGGGGTCCGCGATGAAGCTGCTACCGCACACGCAGGTGACCTTGATCTTCCCCCTGTCAAACGGGAAACGGAGCTTTTTGCCGCACGCAGGGCAATTTTTAATAAGAAACATCGCCGGCAGCTTTTACAGAATATCCTTTGCCTGATTCAACGTCTGGGGGATATCCCCGTACAGCGACTCGAGCTCGGCATTCGTAAGCCCTAACGACTTTATCGC
>DHPI01000054.1:57812-60625 GCA_002407865.1 Spirochaetia bacterium UBA5368 | reverse complement strand
CCTCGCTCAGCTCGTGATACAGACCGTCGCTGCCGATGCCGATCCCCGCCATCAGGCAGATCGAATTCGCGACATGCACAATTGACGCAAGCGGCCGAAACTCGGACGGCGCGTTTTCGGGCGTATGATGAAAGCGCACTATCGCCTTTAACACATCGGGAAACTTCCATTTCGTAAGAATGCGCTCGCCTATCTCCTGGTGGTCGAACCCCATTATCCGCTTTTCCGCGGCGCTGAAGGGAATTTTTTCCGCCTCTGTCAGGGCCAGAATTTCCTTGAACGTATTTTGCACAAATATCGCAAGAACGGTTTTTCCCACATCGTGGATAATACCGCCTGTAAAGGCTATATCGGCAACGTTCTTTCTGTTTTTCATGGTCGCTATTTTCTTCGAAAGAACGGCAACAGCAATGCCATGCCGCCACAGCTCGCCGCGGGCGAGGTCGTAGCCTATGACGATCTTGTTAAGCACCTCACGCGTGGCCGCAATGATAACGATATCCTTCACCTCTTTGATGCCGAGCGTAACGATGGCCCTGTCAATCGACGATATTTCCTTACCCTTGCTGAAATACGCGGAATTGCATAATTTTAAAATGTTCGTTGTGATCGCCTGGTCCTTCGATATCTCGCCGGCAATGACCTTGAATGATACGTCAGGATCGTTGACCATATTAAGAATCTTGCCCGCCACATCCGGTATCGACGGCAGCTGGTCAAGGTTGTTTATTATCGATTGAATTCTATTCTGTATATGCGCGTGCATTGTCTGTCTCCACACTTATGGTTTAATCGATGTATCTTATATTTTATAATAGAGTTTTTCTTCACCGCCCGCTTTGACCCTGAGACGGCCGTCTTCAAGGAAAAAATCGAGCACACGGCCCGAACTGCCACCCGTATCCTCGTTGAGGATCGGTATGCCATATTTCCCAAGCACCTTTTTGCATTCCTCGACATTTCGATCGCCGATCTGCCCAAGTGTGATGCTCGAGCTGAACTTGAACATGGACGCGCCGCCGGCGATCTTCGCCGACATGAATTCCTTTTTGCAACCTTCTTTGATCAAACGCTCAACGAGGATAGGGATTGCCGTATCCGCGTATTTCTCCCTTATTCCGTCGCCGGGGTTGTTAGGAAGAAGTATGTGCGCCATCGCACCGATTTTCTTCATCCGGTCATACACACAGATACCCACGCAACTGCCGAGAATGGTTCGCAGTACCGCAGGATTCGTCCCAAATCCTATCTGGGATACGCCAACATTGATTAAGGTATTCATAGATGGTACTCTGACTTTTTTTAATTTTAAAATAGTCCTCGTTCGCGGCGCACCGCATATGCCGCACCGCTCACGATGAGATCGTAACAATTTCGAATCCGGGATACAATCTCAATCGACCACGCTACAATGAATTAATCGAAAACCGCCTTTTGTCAAGGTAATTAGATTTTTTTCCATGTTTTTCAATTTCCCGGCACTGCACATTCAAGATTTAGATGCAACATGATCGAACGTTCGCGCGACGGCGCCGCGGTTCGGGTTTCACAAAAAATATGGTTGATAATATACAACGCCCACTCTACCATCGGACATGTAAGCAGATACGTGAAATGATCCCGTCATTACTACACCATTTCATATGCGCATTGCGATAATGGATCCCGTTGAGCGGATACAACAGATGCTTCAGTCTATCAGCCCAGGCGCGCGCAACGCCGCGGGCGAAACATACATTAATGCCATAAAAAACGAATTCGTCACGATCAACGGCTCGCTGCTGATTCCGAAAATCCCCGTGAAAGAGCTTCCCTACGATCTCGCGGAGGGAATCGTACGCGAGTGCCTGAAATACATTCCCGAATACCTTACCGGGCATGCGCTGATGCCCGACCGCATACCGCCGTCGGAACAGCACAGCCTTCAGTTTACCAGGCGGCTGCGCGGAAGGCTTATCGATTTTATCCATATTTTCAAAATAGACCTGCGCTACGGCGGCGGCGCATCGTCGCTTGTGGACAGGGGAAATTCGAACTATTATCCATCCTATTATACAGACAGGCTGTATTATAAATCACGGCTGATTCCGGCATCTTTGCATAGCCCGTTATCCGACAAAAAATTTTTTTCATTGCGCCTGTTCGACTCATTCTACACGGAATCCGACGAATATTTTCACACGTTCGCAATTTTCGAGGACGCACGCCAGAAGGAAACCACTCGCGACATCATCGCGAAACTTGACATGCCGGGGCTGTTCACCGTATCCGCGACACTATATCCCTTCATCGTGTACGACTATTTTACCGCCTGCTGCAATATCGTCCATCCCACGCCAGCGGAAATTGAAGGCGCTGCCGGAATTTTCGAGCCGCTTTTTTTCTTCATCTTTAGCAAATACAGGGACATTGGCGAGATAGCGCCGCATGATACGATAGCGGCGGCGTTCCCTGACGCCGTTGTAATACACGATGGCAAAGTACTGCTCTCGAATTCGGCGCGCGGCGCCCTGCAACACTATTTCAGCAGATTTTCGCTTTTCAGGGACGACGATCTCGCGGCACGGGGATGGTGGAAGCTGACACATGAATAATACACTACCCGCCCGTGCGCCTGCCTGGATCATGGCGGCAGCACTGATCTTTTGCCCGCCGTCCGGCTGCGTCGATACGCCGCAGGCGGTGATACGCACGCAACTTGGCGTGCAATTGTCCGCAACAGGCGAAATGACCGACACCGCCACCCTCTATTCTTTTAAAAAGTACACGCGCGGCGGGACGGTGCGCGACCTCTTCAATTATATCTACTTTGC
>DHPI01000054.1:42278-57655 GCA_002407865.1 Spirochaetia bacterium UBA5368 | reverse complement strand
GCTATGCTTCAGCGTGACACTTGCGCGCAACGTGACACGGGACATGGCGCGTGTCCACTTTGAAAATCCGCATACCGGCGAAAGCTTTGAAGCAGAACGACTGGAGGTGTACGGAAAGAGGATCTTCGGATTTTCGCTGGTCGGCAGCGTCCTTGAGCGGTTTTACTGGAAGGATCTGCAAAACCCGGTCCCGGCCGGCATGTATTGCTGCGAGAATATCCCCTTCATTGTCAGAATTACAATTCAGGATAACGGTTCGCGCATCGAATCGCGCATACCGGGCTTTTTCCGAATCGCATATACCCCATAGCGCGGCATACTGTTCGGTAATTTATGTTCCCTCTCAATAAAATAATTGATTTCTGAGTGTTCTCTTTTATACTTTACTTTTCATACGCACGTGCGATAATACCGCCGCGTTAACCGACATCCATTACACGCACAAAGGTACTGAGGGAGAAGGTATGGACAAATCGATTGAAGACGCAATACGCTACATAGGCGCCGAGCTCAAGGACAATCCAGACATTGACAGGTCGAAGCTCATTGACGAGGCAAGCCAGAAATTCGACCTGACCCCCATGCAGACGGAGTTTTTAATCAACAAATTCGTGATCGGCAGATAAGCACCGTCGTCAAATTCGATGCGCCGGGGCGCTCCGATCGGTTTTACAACTACGCCAGAGGATAACCGCAATGCAAAACGAAATTACAACAAACGACGATCTTCTCGACGACAGGGGGCGGCTGAAAGAACGCGGATTCTCGAAAAAACCGCTGCTCAACTACAACCCGGAAAAAATCGCGGTGTACCCGTTCAAGACCCTTAACCGCCTGCGGCTCAAGGAATGGGATTATTATGGCATAACCACAAGCGACTTTTTTTTCTCCGCAACAGTGTCAAATCTCGGTTATGCGGGAATGGTCTTCATCTACTATGTCGATTTTCACGACCAAACCTGCGTTGAGCGTTCAATCATAACGCCATGGGGAAAGGACTGCATTCTGCCGCGTTCAAGCGAAAGCGGCAACATAGAATTTAAAGGGGAGGGCGTACGTGTTTCGTTTTTGAGGCGCTCGGATCACCGCGAAATAATGGTGGCATGGAAAGACTTTTACCAGGGATCGGAAATCACCGCCGACCTGACCGTGCACCAGCCCGACAGGATCGAAAGCATCGTGATGTCGACGCCGATCGGCAGAAAAAGGTTTTACTACAACCAGAAGATTAACTGCATGCCCACGGAAGGGACCATCCGTTTAGGGAAGCGCGTCTACACGCTCGACCGCAAATCGGCCCTCACCACCCTCGATTGGGGGCGCGGCGTATGGGAATATTCAAGTTATTGGAACTGGGCAAGCGCATCAGGATTTCTCCGCGACGGCCGCTCGATAGGGCTGAATCTCGGCACCGGTTTCGGCGACCTCTCACATGCGACGGAAAACTGCTTCTTTATCAACGGTAAAATGACCAAGCTTGACCGGGTGGAATTCCTGTACGATTCATCCAACTACATGCGCCAGTGGTTTTTTCCCTCGAACGATGGGAAGCTGAATCTTACGTTCACGCCGTTTTTAGAGCGGGTTGCGCGAAGCAACCTGCTGGTTATACGCAGCGAGGTGCACCAGATGTTCGGCAGATACGACGGATATGTGGTAACCGACGCAAAAGAAAAAATAGCGGTGAAAGGGCTCGTCGGCTGGGCCGAAGAGCATCACGCCCGATGGTAGCAGGGCACAGCCCATGGCTGGCGCCGACAACAGCTATTTTTTCGTCAATTTCGTGGGAGGACATTTGCTTCACGCGGGCTGGAAGTTCGACTCCGCCCAGGTGGAAACGCTGATGCGGACGGCCCTGAGGGACCCTTTCGGGGAGCCGCTCTTGTTTCTTGAGGTATGTGAAACCGCTCCGGAGGGGGAATTGCATATCGAAACGCTACCGGTGCACGGACGCGAAACCCAGTGGCACGTCTTTGCCGACGAGCGGTATGCCGGGAAAAAAATAATCTTTAAACTCGTATGTTCGCGGCGTGACGGCGCGCTGTCCCCCCTGGCGGTATCAGCGCCAGTGCGGCTGCCCGAAGCGGACGAGCAGATCGCCGCAATGCTGCAATCGGAAAAGGACAGGAGGCTGTACGAACTTACAGGGGCGGCCCTCCGGCGCGGAGGGCCGTCTGGCTCCCGCCTGTCGTCGTGAACAATCCATGACGGCCGATACCGATCGCCGGGGGCGTTCCCGGATTCTCCTGCTGCTACACTCGCACCTGCCGTATGTTCCTGCGTCACGGCAGGGCCTCACCCTTGAGGAAACCTGGCTGTATCAGAACCTCACCGAATGCTATCTGCCTCTCGCCATGATGCTACGCGAACTTTCGGCCTCAACGACGCCGTTCGGCGTCACCGTATCGCTCAGCCCGACGCTTCTTTCGATGACGCAAAACCCGGGGCACATCCGGGGCTACAGACGATACCTCGACATGCTTTTTCGCCTGCTGAGCGCGAAAACCGTTATGCGCGACAGCGACGCCGCGGGCGCCCGCGCCCACCTCGAGCGCCGCGTCACGGAAATCCGGCGGCGCTTCGATGAAATCGGCGGACACATCGTCGACGAATGGCGCTCTCTCGCACGCGATCCCCGTATCACATTCATTACTACCTGCGCAACGCACGCCATTCTGCCCGCATACAGGTTCAGCACATCGCTCGTGCGGCTACAGGTGGAAACCGGCCTGCGGTATTTTGAAAGCGCACTCGGCTTTCGTCCCGACGGATTCTGGCTGCCGGAAATGGCGTACTACGAGGGACTCGACAGTGTGCTGCGAAAGTGCGGCATCCGCTACACCTTTCTCGACACGGGCGGCCTCTACGGCGCCGGATTGCCGCCGGCGCACGGCTGTTTTCAGCCGTACGTAACAGAATCGGAGCTGCTGCTGTTTCCACGTGACGCAGAGCTCTCGGGCGCAATCTGGTCGGCGCGCGAGGGATACCCCGGCGATTTCAGGTACCGCGAGTTCCATTACGATTATACGTGGTCGCTCACGGAGAGCGAGCTTGCGGCTGAAAACATCGGGCGCATGCCCGCCGGGCTCAAGCTGTACAGGATTACCGGCGGCGATACGCCGAAGCAGTTTTACGATCCGCGCGAAGCGGCGAACGCAGTCACATCGCACGCGCGCGATTTTATACGCAGGGTCAGCATGCGGGCCGCCTCAATATCGGAGATTGCCGGAATCACGCCGCTTTTTACGCTTCCATTCGACGCAGAGCTGTTCGGGCACTGGTGGTACGAGGGACCGGAATTTCTGCAATCCGTGATCGAGGCCGCCGCACATTCCAATATTGAGTGCGTCACACCGAACTTTTTCACCGCGGAGGGAACGTATTCGAGGCTGCTGCCGACCGAATCATCGTGGGGAAGAAACGGCGCATTCGAGACATGGCTGAATCCTGAGTGCGAGCCTATATATCACCGCATTGCCGATCTGTACACGCGCCTCATCAGGACACCTTCGAGCGGCCCGATGGCAAAAGCGCAGCAATGCGCCTTCAGGGAACTGCTGCTGGCGCAGTCATCGGACTGGCCTTTTTTTATCGCCTGGAAAACCTCCGCGGACTACGGCAGATTGCGCCTGCGCGAACATCTCGACGCGGCTGAAACAATACTGCGCGGTATGGAAGCCGGCACAATCAATAATGCGTATCTTCTGGAGAGAGAGCGCCGCTATCCCCTGTTCGTCGGTACGCCGGGGAAACCGCCCTGCGAAAGCGATTGACGGTCAGAGGGTATTTTCGTCAAGCCATACGCGCAACGCATGTTTGTAGTACTCGAACGTCGGCGTCGACGGCTCAAGGTTTTTTACCAGGATTTTTCGCGCCCAGCGCCGCTCGGTAAACTCGCAGACATCGCGGATATTTCTTCCCGAAAGGCCTTCGCCCGCCCGGCCGAGCGCATCAAGCTCCTCCTGAGAAAGATGAGCGGCGTAATTGCCGAAAATCGCCGCGCGCTCCTTTTCGTTGGGAAGCGGGAAATGTATGGTCTGGTCGAACCGGCTGACGAGCGCATGGTCGAGATCATTTTTCCTGTTCGTGGCGCCAATGGTAATGGTGTTGGTCACGGCATCGAATCCGTCAAGCCGCCGCAAAAGCACCGACAGCACCCGCCGCGTCGCCTCGAACATGTTCTGATCGCGCGAGCCGGCAAGCGAGTCGATTTCATCCATAAAGAGAATGCATCCGCCGAGGTCCTCGCACGCATCGAATATCTGCGAAAGATTCTGCGATGACTGCCCGTACCACTTCGACATGATAGACTCGATGGGAACATAGACGAGCGGCACGTTCACCTCGCCGGCAATGATCCGCGCGATGGTGGTTTTGCCGACGCCGGGACCGCCCTCGAAGAGGATCGCTCGCGGCCGGTTGGTCTCGAACACGCGCCGGGTAAGCCTTGCAATTGAATCGTATACCGCCGGATTCTGCAGCGGCAGAATGATCGACTCGCGTATCTTGCGCTTTACCTCCTCGTACCCGGCAATATACGACCAGTCGTAACTGCCGTTATCGGTGTACAGCGTCGCGCCGAGCTTGCGCAGCCGCGCCGATGGATCTTCCCGCATCTGCGAATACGCCGACTTGAACAGCTCTATGGCAAGGGTCACCTCCTCCTGCGAAAAGTTGCCCTTTTTCGAAATTTCCGTCCTGAAATTCGAGGTGATGCCGAAAAACTCGATTTTGATATTGTCGAGAATGTTGTCGGGCTTGAAGAGATTTTTGTTCAACGCCTGCAATGCGTAATAGCCCTCGTCGAAGGCGTGAATCCTGACGTTCCCGAGATGGTTTTTTATCAGCATGATAAATCGGGCGAGGGTACTCTCGTTAAGCGCCGGCAGCGCGAACGCGACACGCGCCTCACCCTTTTCGAAAGAGCATTTCGGGAGCGCCACATCCTCGGGATAGTTTCTCTTCTCGAGAAAAACGGCAAGCTCCCGTTCCATCTGCTCCTTCATCCTGTCATATGGAATCGCCTGAACGGCGGCATCATCGCCCATACATGTGTCACCCGGAAGAATAAAATGGCTCGTCACTGATGATATTTTCCGGCATGCCCCCGCAAATGACAAGCTATTTTGCGCTGTTGCCGCGCAATATGCGCGTATTGCGTATCCGCACGAACATCCAAGCCCCGTAAAACCAGGTAATGCCACTGAACTGTGTGCGAATATTTTCCGGCAGCGTCATGATTGTCCTTTTTTTGGATTGATTTTCGGGGGTATTGCGCAAATGGTGCTCGAATATCGCGCAATTCGCACGCAACGTCTCCCGGAAGTTACGGGATCGACATCAACGACACGAGGAGATACACATGGACGAAAAGGATATGGTGCAGCAGCGGATGGAATTATGGCACAAGGCGGTATTCGAAAAAGACCCGAAGGCGCTCGATGAGATTCTGTCGCCGAACGTCGTGCTCCACTCGCCCTTTGTCTGGCGGCCAAAGGATACAAAAAACAAGACGCGGTTTATTCTCGAAAACGTCATCGAGGTGCTCGAGGATTTCAAATACAACCGTAAAATCATCAACGGCAAGCAATGGGCGCTCGAGTTTTCAGCCCATGTCGGCGACATGCAGGTGAAGGGCATAGACCTGATCGAATTCGACGACAACTGGCAGATCCGTTATTTCGAAGTTTTCGTGCGTCCCTTCAAGGGGCTCATGGCGCTGGCCGAGGGGATGAACAAGCGCATCGAAGCCGCAGGCGGCGAGCCGAAAGACTGAACCATGAAACCGCGACCTCCGGACGTTGCTCCGGAGGTCCGATGGCTCCCTCCTCTCCCTGGCGCAAAACGCCTATTTTACCGTTATGGTCACGTTAAGATCATCGGCAAGTTGCCGCAGCCTGTCGTAGTTATCCTTCAATACCTGCGCATGCGTCGATATCTGCTGTACGATCAAATTTGTGTTTTCAATCGACTTTACCACCTCCTGGATGGCAATCGACTGTTCCGCAGTCGCATTTTTAATAATCTCTGATTTATCCCGCACGGTATCCGTTTTCACCAGCATGTCGCTCTGCAGGGACTTTTGACTGTCGATTATATTGAGAGTGCCTGCCGCTTTATCCTGAATTTCCTGAAGCCGTCGTCCCAATGTTTCAATGAATTCCAATATCGCCTCGATAATCACATTTGCAGATTCAACGTCACGACGGTTGGTATCGATCAGATCGCTTATCTTCTTTAACTCTGTGGATGAACTATCAGCAAGCTTGCCGATCTCATCGGCGACAACGGCGAATCCCCGTCCATGCTCGCCGGCCCTCGCCGCCTCAATCGAGGCGTTCAGGGACAGCAGGTTTATCCGTTCAAAAAAATCGTCAATTATTCCCGTGATGCTTCGTATGTCATTCGAATTCGCGAGAATTTTTTTGTTGATATCGTCAAGAGAGCCGGACGAGTCCCTTCCGCTTCTGGACATTGCGTTGATGCTGCCGAATTCCTCCTGCAAATCCTTACCAAAGACCTGCAACGCATTAATCGTCTCTGACAATCCGGCTATGCTCCGGCTCAGCTCGACAACCGATTCATTCTGCCCCTTGCTCGCCCCATCGACGTTGATTGTATTCGAAGAAATCTCCTCCATCGAGGCTGCAAGCTCTTCCATAGTCGCTGCGCTCGTCTGCGTATTCATAAACAGGTCGGATATCACGCTATCCGTCGCTTTTATGGACCCTGTGAGTTCATCATACGAATTTCGTATTGTTTCCAGGAGGCGTGTAATATAATCGTTTTTTTCCATGCTGGCCGCCGCTTCTTTTTTACTCATCGAAAGCGCCAGTTTGAGCGACCGCATGGCAAAATAGGAAACAAAATACACCAATATCATGTTAATTATTCCCGCAATTGTGCCGCTGGACATCAGTCCCGAGACGGCCGTCTGCTCGGCGGATGGATCGAACCTGCTATTATTGTACACCAGCAATCCCATCACGAGCGTTACCACCACGACCTGAATCGCCCGCGGGGTAAACACAACGGCCAGGAGAATCGTCGGGAAGGCAAAATACACGATTGTAACAAGCGTCATTTCGGGCGACCGCGTTACGGCGCCGACTATCAAAACAAGCGTCTGGACTATTGAAAAAAATGAGGCGGCCGCCCTGAATTTTCCCCGTTTTACAAGCAACATGCTTATCAGCGCAAACAGGCACGACGTTCCACATGTGATGAAGGACCTGGCAAATCCAACCTTCTGTAGGTTAATAAAAAAATTAATTGACATCAGGATGAAGAACACCAGGGCGAGAAAGAATAAAAATTTTGCACTCGACTGCTCTATGATATCCCTGTCGATATATTTCCCGAATATCCGACGTGTTATAGTGCTATGGGATGCCATCCTTTTTACCTCCATCTACACCAGATATACATCATCATGATACAGAAATTCCCCCGAACCAGAATTCTAATATTGTACATATATGCATTGTATAGTTATTACTCGAATCAGGCAATTTATTGTGGCCCCTCCCCCCATCACACATCAAGGGCGAAGACTTTGCTGCACATTGTTTAATTAAACTATTTTATTTAAATGATGCATAATGATATTACTGTCAAGCAACTTTATACAGACCCGCCGGTTTTCCGCCGCCGGCATTTCGCGTGGAAGGAACTATCGTCAGTCAGCCGTACGCGGAATAGTGAGAAACACGCACATTCCGACGAACACGAAAAGCGATGCACAGGTGAAAAGCGCCGTATACCCGAAGCGGTCGATGACCAGGCCTCCGATAGCGGGGCCGAGCAGCAATGTGCCGTTCTGACACGCCATGCAAGGCATGATAAAGGCTTTTTTTCTCAAAATAAATATTTGATATTTTCACCGTTCACATATATACACTTTCATAAATTTGCATTCCGGGCGCGGATTGACCGCATTCTGCCCACGGCGACAGCATGGCTCGCACATACACTCACGAGAAGCGCCCGATCACTCTCTGGGGGTATCAGTATGGCGGCAAACATTTCCCTTTCGGCGGATGTCATCATCGTCGGCAGCGGCCCCGGTGGCGCTACCGTCGCCCGGGAGCTTTCAAAAGCCGGGAAAAAGGTGATTATCTTTGAACGCGGGCACGACCACAGGGGCCGGTTCTATTATGGCACCTACCCGGGGGCAATCGCATATTCCGACAAAATGAGCTTTCTCTTTACACAGGAGGGGCTCAACATCATCAGCCCCATTATGGTGGGCGGCGCCACGAGCATGTACTGCGGGTGTGCAGCCCCGCCGCCCCCCTGGTTGAGAAAGAAATATGGCATCAACATCGACGCCGAGGTAAGCGAAACAATAAAGGAGCTCGGCATCCAGCCGCTGCCGCCGGAGCTGCGCGGCACGGCGTCGACGCGCATCGCCGAGGCAGCCGGCGCGCTGGGATACGAATGGTTTCCCCAGCCGAAATTTATGAATCCGTCGCGAAGCAAAAAATTCAACTGCACGGCCGCCTGTATGCTTGGATGCCGCTGCAACGCCAAGTGGAACGCCGCCGAATGGATCGACGAGGCCATGCACAACGGGGCGCACCTCTTTACCGGCGCAAAAATTGAGCGCATACTGAAAGACGGCGGCCGCGCACACGGCGTTCAGGGAACAATGGGCGCAGCACGCGTTACCGCCACTGCCCCATTCGTTGTACTTGCCGCAGGGGGGATCGGCACCCCGCGCGTTTTGCAGCAGTCTGGCTTCAAGCAGGCAGGCAGCGGCATGGCGATGGACGTCACGGTCATGGTGTATGGGTTTATTAAAGACAGGGGCATCGGCAAGGAGCCGCCCATGACATGGTCGTGGGAAAACGACGAAGACGGTTACATGCTTTCCACGCTCATTGACCCGTGGCTGCTCTACCCGCTGGGCGCGGTGCGGGTCGGCATACAACACGCCCTCCGGTGGCCAAAGTGGGGCAACATTCTTGGCGTAATGATCAAGCTGAAAGACGACATCTCCGGCGGCGTGTACCCGAACGGAAAGATATCGAAGCCACTCACGCAGAAGGATTCCGCACGCCTCTTGCGGGCGCGTGCCGCGTGCGAGAGAATCCTCATCGAGGCGGGGGCGCACCCCTCATCGATATTCATGCGCCCCCTCATGGGCACGCACCCCAGCGGCACGGTGCGCATCGGCGAGATGCTTGATACAAACCTGAAAACCGAGCTTGACGGGCTTTACGTCTGCGACGCCAGCACATTTCCCGAATCACTCGACCGGCCGACAGTGCTCACCATTATCGGGATGGGTAAACGCCTGTCCCGCATGCTGCTGAAAAAGAAATAATACGGGAGGCGACACATGAAAACACTTGTGACCGGCGCGACAGGATTTATCGGCTCCGCTGTGGTGCGCCAGCTTGCGGCACAAAAAAAGGCGGTCAGGTGCCTGGTAAGAAAAAGCAGCGACCTGTCGAACCTTGGCGGCTTAAAAGTCGATTACGCCTACGGCGACGTGACCGACGTCGATTCAGTTCGGCGGGCCCTCAAGGGATGCGACCGCGTGATACACCTCGCGGCCATCTACGCAATCTGGCTCAAAGATCCGAATCTGATGTACAAAGTCAATGTCAATGGCACGTGGAAAGTGCTGACGGCATGCAGGGACGCCGGGATAAAGAAGATCGTATACGTGAGCTCGACCGCGGCGCTGGGTGCACATGGCGCGACGCCCGCCGACGAGCACGCCGAATTCAACATGGCATCGACGAAAGACCATTATTATATCTCGAAATATCAGGCCGAGCAATCTGCGCTCGAGTTCGCCGCCAAAGGCCTGCCGGTGGTCATCGTAAACCCAAGCGTGCCCATCGGCCCGCGCGACATAAAGCCTACACCGTCGGGCGCGATCATCATTAACATTATAAAGGGGCTTTTGCCGGGCTACATTGACGGCGGACTCAATCTGATCGATGTGGACGACTGCGCGAAGGGGATTGTGAACGCGCTCGATCGCGGACGCCGCGGCGAGAAATATATCCTCGGAAACCGCAACGTCACCATGAAGGAATTCTTCGACATGATCGTAACCACGGCAGGCGCGGGGAAATCGCCGCGGATAAAATTTCCCGTATTTATGGCGGTGCAGTCCGGATACGCCTATGAGCTCCTGGCGCGCATCACCGGCAAAGAGCCCCTCAACACGGCCGCATGGGTGCGCGTGGGAAGCCACTACTCGTGGTGAAACTGCGCCAAGGCGATCAGGGAACTCGGGCTGCCACAGACGCCCGTGGAACACAGCATCGAACGCGCCGTCGCATGGTTTACTGAAAAAGGGCGCCTCTGATCACGCATACGTATAACACAGAGAATGAAAGGATATCCGCAACTATGGCAATCAACGGGCTGAAACGAGTGCTCGGCCTCCCCGAGGTCACATGTATCGCCGTCGGATGCACAATCGGCGGCGGCATCTTTGTTTTTACCGGCATTGTGCTGAAAATAGTCGGGCCTGCGCTTCCGCTCGCCTATGCCCTCGCGGTGATACCTGTATTTCTCAGCATGCTGCCACTTGCCATGCTGGGCTCGGCCATTCCCTCGACGGGCGGCAATTACAAATATCCAAGCAGGATGGTGTCTCCCGGATTCACCTTCACAGGGCTGTGGGTATACATACTGGCGACGTTCTTTGGACAGATACCCCTGTACAGCATCGCCTGCGCACACTATGTGAAGGTTTTTTTTCCCGGCGCCAACGTCGAAGTCTTCGCCATTGCCCTCATCACTTTTTTCTTCATCGTGAACGTGCTGGGGGTCAAGCTTGCGGCGCAGGTGCAGGGAATAATGGTTATCCTCATGATCGCGGCGCTGCTCTTCTTTTCGGGAAGCGGCCTTACCCATTTCCATCCCGAATATTTGAACGGCTTCTTTCAGAAGGGATGCGGCAGCCTCTTTTTGGGCGTGGCGCTTTTGACCTTCACCTACCTCGGGGCAAACGGCATTATCGAGCTCGGGGGGGAGATAAAAAATCCGGGCCGGGTGATTCCGCGCGCGTATTTTATCACCTTTCCCGTTGTGACTGTCGTCTACCTCCTCATCGCGTTCGCCGCCGTCGGCGCCGTACCGTGGGCACAGAGTGCGGGATCGCCGGAGCCGCTGATTGCGGCTGGACGCACGTTCCTCGGGAGCGGGGGGATGCTGTTCTTCGTGTCGTGCGGCGCGGTGCTCGCGCTGACCACCACGCTGAACGCGCTCTTCATCGTGGGCACCAAATCGCTGCTCATCATCATCAGCGACGGCCTGCTGCCGACGTTTCTCGGAAAAATAAACCGGCGCTTCGGCACAGCGCATATTCTCTTCGCCATCATATGGGTGCTCTCAATCGTCGGCATTCTATCGGGGCTGTCGCTGGAAACGTTCGCGTCGTACTCCGCGCTGGGCGGCATTATCATATTTCTGCCGCTGCTTATCGCGGCGCTGCGGCTTCCATCGCGATACCCCGCACAATACGCCGCGTCGGGGTTCAAGCTGAAGGGATTCTGGTTATGGTTCTGCCCCATCGTCGGCTTCATCACAATATTTTTTTTCTGCACCATGATACTGGCCGATCTCAGGTCGCCTTTTAAAATCGGATTTTTTCTGCTTTTCATTCTCAGCGCCGTACTATACTATCTGTTGCGTAAACGCTACCTTTTGTCTCGGGGCATCGACCTCAACGAGCTTACACAACGCGAGGACTGGATAGGCCAATGAAAAGAACACCATCGAAACGCACGCAGCTGGGCGGCGCACATTCGGACACGCCGCTTCTGTTTCAACACTACCCCGGCCTCATCGGCCGTATCAGCTGGCTGCCGCTTGGCACATACCCCACGCGGGTGCACAGGCTCGCCCACATGGGGCACTCACACCTCTGGATAAAGCGCGAAGATGAATCGTCGCCCATCTACGGCGGCAACAAGGTGCGCAAGCTCGAGTTCACGTTAGCCGACGCGATGGCCGGGCGGAAGAACATGGTGATCACCATGGGGGGCATCGGCACCAACCACGGCCTGGCCACGGCGATGTTCTGCCATCATCTGGGTCTTGCGTGCAGGTTGCTGCTCTTCGACCAGCCGGTAACAAGCTATGTAAAGCGCAACCTGCTGCTCTTTCAGAAATATGGCGCGCAGATGGCGTACTACAAAACAATACTCCGTACCGGCGTTATGCTAAACACCGTGGAACGGCTGACGCATCCGGGAGCGTACATTCTCTACGCCGGGGGGTCGTCACCGCTGGGCACCGTGGGCGTGGTAAACGCGGTATTCGAATTAAAGCGCCAAATAGACGCCGGCGAGATGCCGCCGCCGCGGTACATCTTCTGCCCGCTCGGCTCGAACGGCACAATGGCGGGGCTGCTGCTGGGAACGCTCCTGACGGGCATCAACGCCGAGGTGATTGGCGTCAGGGTATCGGCCGACACGCTGGGGCCGATCAACATCGCCAACCCGAAAGCAGTCCGCGCACTGGCGAAACAAACCCACAGGCTGCTGCGCCGGCGCTCACCCGAAATTCCCGACATACAAATCCCCGAGCCCCGCGTACTCGGCCAGTACTTCGGCAACGGCTACGGCTGCCCCACCCCGGAATGCCGCAAAGCGATGACCATGCTCGGCGCAAAGGAGAAGGTGCGGCTTGATCCCACATACACCGCGAAGACCTTCGCGGCGGTGATGGATTTTATCAAGGACCCGGCACATCGACGCGATACTATACTCTACTGGCACACCTACAACTCGGTCGACCTGAGCGCGCAAGCCGGCGCAGTGGATTACCGCGACCTGCCGGAAGAACTGCAATGGGCGTTCGAGGTCCCCGAAACGGAGGTGTGAGGAAAACTGCCCAAAAAATAACCGCGATCAATAGTTCCAACCGAGAAAACCAAATGAAATGTTATTGAGCGCAAATACAACCGAATGATGACATGCCACCGCAGCGTTGAAAGATCTCTGAGCCCTCTAAGCCAATCTCAGTTGCTGGCGTCATCGTATCTACGTTACCCGATGCGTAATAATGAATGGTAAATAGTATTCCATGAAGCATCTGTTACTTTTTCCATCGTCTCATTATTATATGAAGTGACGCGCCCGTACAGCAAAAAGGCGGGCGCATGCAGAATGAGCCCATACAATAAAGGTTACCGTATAATTTCAGTGCGATCGTGAAGCATTTCAATATCTTTATTTACGAGAACCGACATCTCACTTTGCTTATTTTGCAATATCAGATCAACCATTGTCATGATATTTTTGGCGGCCAGTATTCGAGGAACGAAAACATAATCTGCTCCTTCGGCATACATCTTCAACGCCCGTTCGGTGCTTTCAGCCGTTACAATTATTTTCGCGTCAGGACATATTTCTTTCATGTGACGTATTATTGTTAAATTATCGGTCCCAACAAGTATTGTATCAGGGATTGTGGATATTACTATTTTAACGTCATGAATTCCAGCATGATGGAGCGTGTCAAGATGACTTATATCCCCGTAGTTGACTTTTATTCCCATGCTCTGGAGAGATTCACGAACCTCGGGATTAAAGTCGATAACGACGAGTTTATCCTTCAAGGGGATGCCGTATTTATTTTCAGTATTCAATATTTCGTACAGTAAAGAACCTGCGGTACGGTGAAATCCAAGCAGTGCAATTTCTTTGCCTGAGGATATTTTCTCTTCCCGTACGTCCGATGGCACGTCTTTAAATCCGATTTTTTTAAGGATAGTGGCCAAATTTTTTTGAATCGAATCATTATACTTTATCATATACGTTGAAATAATAGAAGTTATGACAAAAATGAATATTATAATAGAAAGCGTATCCTGAGTTATGTGGCCGGCAGCCACGCCGAGTGAAGCGATCACGAGTGAGAATTCGCTGATTTGTGATAAATTTATCGAGGTCAGCAAGCTAACCCGTAAACCGTTTTTTAATATGTAGAGCACTGGAAAAATTGACAGAAAGCGTGATCCTATTAAAAATGCCGACGCAATTGCGGCTGTTACGAGTATGGATGTATCGGCAAAAGGATTTGGTATCTGCATACCCAGTGAAACAAAAAAGAGCGTTACAAAAAAATCCCGTATATTGACGACTTTGGCGATCACATCAAGATTGTAAGGGAAGGTGGATATCGCAATCCCGGCTATCAATGCTCCCATCTCGATTGACAGATTAAAGTATGCGGCCGCCCCGCAGATTAAAAAACACCAGCCAAGAGACGATATCAGAACAAGTTCCGGCACTTTGGCTATTGACGTAAATACACGCGGCAATATAAATTTGCTGATCATCATACTGAGAAACACGAGTAAAAACCCTTTTCCGAAAGACAGCAGTATTTGAAATATATCGGGATTTGCCAGATTTGGTTGAATTCCCAACAATACAATTGCCCATATGTCTTGAAATACGAGAATACCAAGCGTTATTCTGCCTGCCAACGTATCTAACTCGAATTTGCCGTACAAAAGTTTTACAACAATAGCGGTACTGCTTAAACTGCAGCATGCGGCCAGGTATACAAGATTATACTCCTCAGCGCTAAAGGCATACCCCAGCAGAAGAAAGAAACCAACGCCGATAACGGCTGTTATGGGAAATTGTGAAAGACCGCTGACTATCAATGATTTCCCGGCTTCTTTCAATTTTTTAATATCAATTTCAAGACCTATTAAAAAGAGAAGAAGTATAAGCCCGAATTCCGAAATTGTTTGAATTTCGTTAGTATTCTTGATTATTCCAAATCCGACCCCTGGACCAATCAAAACACCGGCTGCGATGTAGGCAAGCAACAAGGGTTGCTTGCACGCATGTCCGATATATGCCATAATCGTGGCGGCCAGTATAGCGATACCGACACTTGCAATAACATTTCCATGACCGTTGCCTTCAACGCCTTCCGCCACAAGAGGAGTTAAAAATATTAGCATAATGAAAATTGCGCTGAAAAGATACCACGACAGCAAATGCGGTATGTTTTTTTTATTACCCATCACTGTGCACCCTTTTTATCGTTTGTTTAATGAAGCGAAAATAATTTCAATTTTCAGATTTCGAAATATATTCAGTTGTCAGGATTGCCGCTGCAAACGCCAGATAAAATATTCACCTGAAATGACGCTGACAATCCAGCGCCGGCATAGATAATAAAATCTTCAGGCAAATGATTTATCATAGTTAATAATCGACATTTATTTCATGAATTACAATATGATTTATCAAATTAATAGATTTCTCTTGAACGCTTCGACAGGTCAAGCTCCAAAGATAAGCGCAACGGCGCTTGCGAGGTTTTCGTTAAGCGTATCCCCGGAAACAAAAAATGCGCCGCAGGCCAACCCACAATACGCAATC
>DHPI01000054.1:32908-42157 GCA_002407865.1 Spirochaetia bacterium UBA5368 | reverse complement strand
CAACCCACAATACGCAATCATCATATCCATCTTTTCTCCTCTTGCCGCTATTGAGCATGGGACAACTCCTGGTCGAAAATAATTGTTTTTCATATTTTATCCCAAGAAATTTCGAATACTCGCTGCTTTAAAAATATATTCCCGCAAATCAAATAAATTGTCGTTCTTTAACGCTCGTAATATGTAATCAGTTGTTTCCTTGTGCTCTCTATCAATTTCGAAAGAAAAAGACAATTCTTCCAGCGTAGATTTAAGCAGTTTGGGCATGAAGGGGGTATCAACGTTCAAATATTTAAAAGCGTCCTTTAAATCACTCTCGAAATTTATATATACATTCTTTAAAAACTGAAAATCATCAGTATTCAACGCGTTTAAGCCAAGAATTTCCGGGGGTAATCCAATTGAATAAAGAGCAGAAGTTAATGTTATTGCTCGCGGCAGATTAATTCCTCCAATATCCCGCGAATATCCAAACAAACCAATATGCAGCTTCCTTTTCCTTCTGCTTGGCACATGTCGTGCAACCAGATTGATTGTTGGCGCTAATTCGCTAAGTTGTTTTTGATATTCTTGAGTATATTTCATGACAATTTCCAGGGATCGTTTTTCATCAAATTCGTGCGCTTTCCCCGGGCGGATATCATTCAATATTCTTATGCCTTCCTTAACATCATTTGGAGGATTGTCGTATTTAAACGCGGACTGAATAGTAAATGTTTGAACACTGGGATATTCCTTTATTACTCTTTCTACTGTGCCTGGCTTGAGATTACCCCTGAAAGGGGCGGAACCAACGCCAATAATCGGCACTATGTCTACATCAATGTCTCCGGATAACACGTGTAACTTGTAAAGAGCTATTTTGTTCAGCAATACCGCGCTAATATTGCCGTAATTTGCAGCCGGGTCTGACCTCGCTAAAAACACTCGTTGATATTGTACGTGTTTTCCGTGAAGATATTGTTCTGTGATATTGTGAGCATCAAGCATATGTTCCATATCTTCGAAAAGAGGTATCACGTTTACAATTTCCGGCTTGAAGTCTCCTATCCAATCGCCGATGGTAATATCTCCAGCCATGAATAATTTATTTTTCTTGCCAATTACAAAGTCAGAGTAATAGCGATAAATTCGTTCCAGGCACTTTGATGACGCGGTCATGGGAAGTATGACTTCAAAAATGGGCGGAGTGTCATCGCTATAGAATAATTTGGATGCGTCAAACGACCGTGGTATGCTCTCTAAAGTTTCTAATAGTATCTTTGCTTCGCTTTTTTCTACTGTTGGATTGGGGATTCTTAATGTAATAAATTTATCTTTTCCAAGTCTATGTTCTTTGAAATACTGTGAATATTTGGTCAATAATTTCTTAACGACATAGGTATCAATTTCTTTCCCCTCACAATCCCACATTTGCTCATCAATCCCCAAGTGAGAAAACGCATAATATGCTTCCTTAATTTCATCCTCACCTTCAAAATCAGTACTTTCAGAAAAAAAGGGAATGGTTACATTATCGGGATGCTGTGTGCTCATACATCGTGGTATTTTCATTTTACTACACCCCCGCTAATCGTATAGAAGATTATGTTTCCTCGTATACAATTGTCTAATAGCTGAGTATTTCACACAACGTTTCAAACCCAATCGACATAATCCGAAGACATTATTAGTCATTTGTTATTTTTGAAGCTAATTTCAAATAATCAACTTTAAAAATCATACTCATGAAAAAAAACTATTACTGAAAATAAACTCGGAATCAATTCTAACACTGACGGTTTATTATATCCTCCATGAATATATTTGAAATTCTCCCCGCGAATAGCTGCTGCTGCGCAGGCTATCGGACATCCCCGCCCGCGATTAATGCTTGCGGACTTGCGCATATCCAGCTATACTGCGCGCACGCACAACGATATTGCATGCAACTCCAGGGGAAAGCCCCATGATAAACCTGCCGAAGGCACTCGCGGCAATAAAAATCATCCTTTCGTGCGCGCTCGCGGCGGCATTTTTTCTGCCGTATACCAGCTGTACGCAATGCCTCACGGCCAAACAGATGCGCTCGAAAAATATCCCCGAACAAGAATGGGGCCGGTACGAAAAGGGCGTCTACAACAGTCTGATAAAGATGCCGCCAGACACACAAAAGATCGAGTGCTACAAGGTGAAGGAATACCACTACGCCTACGAGGACCTGATCGACGCATTACGGCACCGCGGATTCCGCCTTACATCGCTGCTGTTCATCTGTTTCATATGGCCGCCGGTTTTCATGCTTGCCGAACGAAGGTTGAAACATCGCGCCGCAAGGCGGGCGCTGCTCGTTGCGACACCGATTTTCGCGCTCTTCTCTTGTGGGATTATAGTTTACACGTCGATAATTCATCCGGAGGCGGGGGCGTACATCGCGTTTTTCGCCAACACGGGCCTTCTGGCACTCGGCACAATCGCCATACGCGTGAAGTGGAAGGGGGACGGCGTCCCCTCAACCTGAAACTACATAACGGCAACGTCGCGTTTTCATTTATTCACCGGGAGATTGTCGAATTACGCGCGATGTTCGTCGTACGTCAGGAGGACACCATGAAAGATATTAACACAAGACTGCTTGCCCCATGCGGCTTGTACTGCGGCGTTTGCGGCGTGTATATCGCAACTCGCGACAGCAACACGCCCTTTCTGTAACGGCTGCTGAACGTGTACAAAAGCACGATTCCGGGAATTGACCGGACGACCGTCGACGACCTCTGGTGCGACGGATGCCTGGCCGAAAGAAAATCGATGTTCTGCCGCTATTGCAAAATTCGCGATTGCACCACGGCGCACAGCTACGAAGGATGCCACCGGTGCGACACGTTCCCGTGCGAACACATCGACAACTTCCCAATGCCCGTCGGCAAAAAGGTCATACTGCGGACGATTCCGTACTGGAAGGAGCACGGCACGGAGAAGTTCGTGCGCGACGAAGAGTCACGCTACACCTGCCCCCAGTGCGGCAACGCGCTCTTTCGCGGGGCGAAGCGGTGCAATACGTGCAAAACGCCGGTAGAACTCGATTGAGCACGACGGCTCTTTTCACCGCATACGCACGCCCATAACCCGACGCACCGTTACATGGCAATACCCGCCTTCCGCATGCGGCCATTCCCGTCGCGCCGCAACGAATGTGCCGTTTTTTTGATGCAATACACTTTTCCCCCGGTATTTTTTTGCAACCTCGCGCCTCCTCCCGCTGTCAATGATTTGATGCTTATTTTTCGCGGCATCAATGCACCGATACCGGCGCGCGTTCACTCTGCCGGCCATCCGGAAATACTACCACGAGGTACGCAATGAACAATCTGCCCGAGTTTTACCGTGACCGCTGCAAACGTTTCAGCGATAACTACCTGTTCGAAAACACGATAACCTACGGAGAGACGCTGCGCCTTGCGTACGGCAGGGCCGCGTTTCTTCAGTCCCAGGGATGTAAAAAGGGGGATGTGGTGGGACTGCTCGCCTCGAACTCTCCCGAATGGTGTGTCTCCTTCATGGCAATCACCGCCATAGGCGCGCTGGCCCTTCCCCTTGACACCACCCTGAAAGCCGAACAGTATTCTCGCATGCTCGCCGCCGCGAGCGCACGCGCGTGCTTCGTATCGGATGGATTTATCGATCGCATATCCACGGTACCGGCCTTCAGGGTGGACTTCAGCGACAGCATGGCCGACGAGGACTCGTACATACAGCCGGCTCTTTCGGCCGGCGACATTGCCTCACTGCTGTTTACATCCGGCACCACCGGAGCCCCGAAGATCGTCGCGCTTACGCATGGCAATGTGATGCACATCGCCATCGTCTGCACCGAACTGGAAGAGTACACCGAAAAGGACGTGACGCTATCCATCCTCCCCCTGTTTCACGTATACGCGTTCGAGTCGAACTTCATGGCCCCGCTGGTAACCGGAAGCTCGATCGTGTTTCAACCGTCGCTCAAAGGACCCGACATCATCAAAAGCCTCGCCGACAACGACATTACAATTTTCCCGGCGGCGCCGCAGATGTGGGAGCTTTTCTTCGACGCCATTACGCAGAAGATACGGGCGCAGTCGATAATGAAATACAGGCTGTTCATGTTTCTGCTCAATGCCGCGCCCCTGCTGCGGGCGATCGGGCTTTCGTCCGTGCTCGACCGCGTGTTCGAGCCGGTACACGCGGTCTTTGGAAAATCGATGCGTTTTTTCATCAGCGGCGGCGCCCCGCTCAAGCGTAAATATTTTGAGTATTACCGGCGCATGGGCTTTTACATCATGGAAGGATATGGTCTCACCGAAACGACCGGCCCCATCGCAATCCCCTACTACAAAAACGCCATCGCCGGCTCCGTGGGCGCGCCAATCAGGGGAAACGAGGTAAAGGTAAAGAACATCAACGCGGACGGCATCGGCGAGATATGGCTCCGCGGCGAGGCCGTCATGGCAGGATATTACAACAACGACGAGGCAAATCGCAGGGCATTCGACGCAAATGGTTTTTTCAATACCGGCGACCTGGGGCGCGTTGACGCGCGCGGCAACATCTTTCTCACCGGCAGGATGAAAAACGTGATCGTGCTCGATTCAGGGAAGAACGTGTACCCCGAAGAGCTCGAGCTCTACTTTAAGCAGTCGCCGGCAATTTCGGAGATCGCGGTCTTCGGCAGAAAAATCGACGGTCGTGAAACCGTGTTTGCCGTTATCGTTCCGGCATCGAAAACGAGGGAAAGTTTCGCCGCGTTGCGCGGTGAAATCGCGTCGCTGAACAGGGGGCTTCCCCCGTACCGGTGGCTGCGCCGTTACGCGGTGTCGTTCGACCCGCTGCCGAAAAACTCCACACGCAAGGTACTCGTCGACCAGGTGATCGCCCGGCTGGACCGCGGCCTTTACCAGACGGCGGAAGACACTGCGCCTGTCCCCGAAAACACGCTCGCCGGAACATCCGCGCGCGAAGAGGCGATCATTGCCGTACTGCGTAAAAAGCTGGGGCGCGACAAACTCTACGCATCCCAGGGACTTTCCGATTTCAACATCGATTCGCTGGGGCTTATCGATCTGATCGTTTTTCTCGAGGATAATCTGGGCGTCGCGATCGATGCCGACCGTTTTCGCGGCATGCAAACCCTCGACGAGCTGGTGGCATATCTCGCGGGATGCGACGCGGGGAGCGGAGCGCGCTGCGACGAATCTATTGTAAACGGCGCGATTACGACACACGCCCGGAGACTGCCCAATCCCGTGAATAATTTTCTACTCATGCTTGTACAAAATATTTCAAGGCTCTGCTGGAAACTGACGACAGTGCACAGGGAGCGGCTTATCCCCGACAACAGCATCATCGTCGCGAACCACCAGTCCAATCTCGACGTGCTGTGGCTGTACAGCCAGCTTCCCGCACAAAAACGCCGGAACGTTTTTGCGATCAGCAAGAAAGAGCTTTCATTTATGAAATACATCTTCCCCGGAGCGCCTCTCGTCTTCGTAGAGCGTAACGGCAACGTGCTGCCCGCTTTGAAAGCAGGCGCCGATCTTCTGCGGCAGGGAAAATCGCTCATCATATTTCCGGAGGGCACCCGTACGGCTACCGGCGAGATTGGCGAGTTTAAAAACGGTGCCGCGTACCTTGCGAAAAAACTGGACAAGAATATCATCCCGGTCACGATCAACGGCTCGTTCGCCATACTACCGCGCAAAAAAAAGATACCGCGTTTCTTTTCGCGCAGTCGAGGATCGCTGACGGTGCACACACCGCTCAAGCCAGACGCCTTCGCATGTGTGGAAGACCTCACCGTCGAGCTTCACCGCATAATCAGGGGCGGGCTACGCGCCGCAAATGGCTGAGCACCCATAATTCCGTGAGCCATACATGACCCGTCGGCCCGCATATAATGAAGGGCGTCACGGTTTCGTGATGCCCTTCAGCGGAGACCATGTATCGCGGGTTATTTTATTTTTCAGCCTTCTTTCTTTTCACCGGAACATTTACCGGAACAGGCACCGGTTCGAACACAGGCATGCTCGCGGATTCGTTCTTTTTCTTCAGCCTGAACCTGGATTCCAGAGCTTCGCGGAACCGGTCAATGTACCCGAACACGGCAGGCACGACAAGCAGTGTGATAAACGTCGAAACGATAAGGCCGCCCATAATCGCGATACCGAACGAGGCCCGGGTCGAACCCGCAGGGCCTACCCCGATCGTCATGGGAAGCATACCGGCAAGCATGGCAAAGGTCGTCATGAGGATGGGGCGCAACCGCAGCCTGCCTGCCTGAATAATGGCATCCCGCTGGCTGAGTCCGGAACGCACCCCCTCCATGGCAAAGTCGACAAGGAGAATTGAGTTTTTGGTTACAAGCCCCAGAAGCATTATTATCCCGATCATGGCGAATATATCCATATGCTTACCTGTAATGAAGAGCGCGAAAAACGCTCCCGATAGGGCCGTCGGAAGGGCAAGCAGGATTGTAAACGGCGTAATGAACGATTCGTACAGACTTGCCAGAATCAGGTAAATAAACATTATAGAGAGGAATACCGCCATTACCATACTCGGCAGCGTTTCAAGAAAGCTGTCAGCGCTGCCGATAAACGCATAGCTTACCCCGGCCGGAAGCGGCATTTCTTTCTCGAAAATCTGTTTTGTCTGCTCGATTGCACGGCCCATAGCGCCACCTTCGGCGATGTTCGCGGATATCTGAATCACCCTTGAGCGATCCTGCCGGTAGATTCTCGACGGTCCCGTCTCTGTTTTCCCCTCGGAAACCGCCGAAACAGGGATCATCCTCCCATGAACATTCGGCACCCTGGTTTCATAATATGCACTCTTCAGATTTCTCTGTTCTGGCTTCAGGCGCAGCCGCACATCGTATTCGATTCCATTGTCGTGGAATTTGCCCACCACACCGCCGGCCACGTGATATCGAAGCTCGCCGCCGGCCATCTTGTGTGTCACGCCAAGCATCTGCATCTTCTGCTCATCGAGATGCACTTGAAATTCAGGTTTGCCCGGCTGCGTACTCACATCGAGCTCGGTAATATCTTTAATTTTATTCATGCGCTCCCTCACCTTTTCCGAATACGCCTCAAGCACTTTGAGATCGTTACCTTTGAGCACCAGCCGGTACGGCCTTTGCGTGTTTCCATACTGGTTTACCGACGGCTTCGCAAAGGAATACGCGCGCAGCATCTCTCGAACTTCCTTTTTAATTTCAGCGGAATCCCGTTTGCGCTGTTCCATCGGCACGAGGAAAACACCGATTGACGCATGATTATCCTCGGAGTTATTCGAACCTATCTGAACGGACATGTGATCAAGCTCTGGAAGCCTTTTAATTTTTTCGGCTATCTCTATCGCGACGCCCCTGGTGCCTTCAAGGCTTGTACACGCCGGCAGCTCCAGGTTAATGCTAAACTCGGTCTCCTCCGATTCCGACTGAAAGGTCTTCCCAATCGCGGCAAACGATCCGATACTTGCGATAAACACGCCGATTGTAAGGAGAATAACGACCATCGGATGATCAACACAGAAGGCCATGCATTTATCGTATATTTTGTCAAGCCACGTTTGAAATGCATCGAAGGCCTGCACGACGCGGTTGGGCGCCTTTTCGCCCTTTCCGCCGAAGTATGCCGAAAGCAACGGGGCTACCGTAAGGGCGTCGAAGAGGCTGATCAGCATGGCAAAAACAACCACAAGGCCGAACTGCCTGAAAATTCTTCCCACAACCCCCTCAAGGAAGGCAATCGGGAGGAAGACCGAGATGATGGTCAGCGTCGTCGCAACGACCGCAAGCATAACCTCTCGCGTGCCTCTCTCCGCGGCCTCGTCGGCTTCAAGCCCGGCCTGCATATTACGGAAGATGTTTTCACGCACGACAATGGCGTCGTCGACAAGCAAACCGACCGCCAGGGATAGCGCAATCAGTGTCATGAGGTTCAAGGTGAACCCCATAAAATACATTAGAACAAAAGCGCCGAGAATACTATTGGGTATCGCGATACCCGTAATAATCGTCGACCGAATATTGCCGAGGAACAGGTATACCACGAGGATGGTGAGAATAATACCGATGATCATCGTTTCCCGCACATCGTCAATGTTCATGCGTATGTACTTCGACGTATCGTACACATAGACAAGCTGCGGGCTCCCCGGGGCCTTTTTTATCGTTTCATTAATCGTTTCGATACGCTTGATAGCGTCTTCGGCAACAGCCACCGAATTCGATCCTGATTGCTTTACAACATCTATAAGAATGCATTGCCGCAGATCATTTTTCGCGCCTTTTTTCTCAAGGGCAGACAGACCTGTCGGCGAACTACCTTTCCCGTGTTCAGGATCATCCGCGGCAAAGTACAGGTACGCGTGGGTCTTAACGTCTTCCGCGTCATCCCGAACCGTTCCGAGTTTACTAATGGTAACCGAACTCGACATGTCGCCCGAGAACGAAACAAGCGATTTATTTATCTGATCGATACTTTTAAACTCGCCTATCGTTCTGAAAACAGTGGATTTGTTTCCCGAGTCGTATTTGCCCACGGGAATGTTGACGCCCGATATCCGCAGGCTTTCGGCAACAGCTAAAGCGGAGATCTGGTATTCGTTAAGCTTGTTGCGGTCAAGCTCCACCTGGATTTCACGGCGGGTACCGCCGATAAGCCGTACCTCCCCCACGCCCCGCACCTGCTCCAGCATCGGCTTTATCGTTTCTTTGGCCATATCATACAGAGCGATGGGGGGCAGATCGGCGGTCAACGCCATTGTGACAACCGGTACGTCGTCAATATTTATCTGCGTAACAACCGGGTCGTTTTCGAGGTCGCCGGGAAGATCGTTGCGGGCCTGGTCCACCTTCTCCCGCATCTTCTGCTCGGCGTACTTGATGTCCGTTTCATAGTTGAATTCGGCAATAACAATGGAAGCACCCTCGGTGTTACGGGAGGTAAGACGCTTGAGGCCGGAGATCGTACTAATCTTTTCCTCAAGCGGCTTGGAAATGAGCGATTCAATTTCCTCAGGGGACGCCCCCGGATAACTTGTCATAACAATTATAATAGGAAAATCGGTCGGCGGCAGTAAGTCTACCCCCATACGCTTCAATCCGATCATCCCTGTTACTATCATTACAATTACAAGGCAACTGATCAGTATTGGCCGTTTAATCGAAAAACGTGCTATGTTCATAAGGCTACTCCTTTATGCCCTTTAAATATTTTTCAACATCAACCT
>DHPI01000054.1:32438-32711 GCA_002407865.1 Spirochaetia bacterium UBA5368 | reverse complement strand
GCGCGCGCGTAAGCGCTTCAAGTGCAAGGCGGACCGTGACAGAACCCACCTTTCCCTGGCGGAACCTTTCGAGCAGGCCCGTATAATAAAGTTCGAATTCTTTCCGGGTTGTGCGGGATTTCAGCAGCGTGCCGTGCGCCACCTGAACCTGATCGAGGGCGCCGACCACGTCATCGCGCACCTTCTTTTTAAGCTTCTCCACGGAAATCTCCGCCTGCCTGTGCTTCATCTCCGCGTTACGCAGATTGGTTTTCAACTCCCGGTCGTCCAGCA
>DHPI01000054.1:21881-32361 GCA_002407865.1 Spirochaetia bacterium UBA5368 | reverse complement strand
TTTTCAACTCCCGGTCGTCCAGCGGATACGACAATCGCGCACGCACCTGCCACGCGGGATACCGCGCCGCGGCGCTGTCGGCAAAAGCGCCGCTGAATTTTTTATCCTGCCCGGCGGCGTTGAAATCCATGCCGAGCGTAAGGGACGGAAGCATGGCGTTGCGCTGCAGGCTCATTTCTTTTTTCGAGTTTTCCAGCGCAAGTATGGCGTTTGTGTAATCTACCCGCTTCGTGAATGCCGTTGCAACCGCGGCGGCGCTATCGAGGACCGGCAGCGAATCGGTCAATTCCGTCACCCCTTCCACTCTGGTATCGGGCGATACGTTCAGCGTACGAAACAGCTTTCGTACGGCATCGCGATATCGCTGATCGGAACGGGCAAGCTTCGTTTCCGCACCGGCCACAAGGGCGTTATACTGATTAAGATCGCAGGCGTCATGCAATCCATACCGCACATTGCGCGCTATGATGTCGCGCACCTGCCGGGTTGAGTCGAGCTCGCGCTTCGCATTTTCAATCGAAGATTTTTGAACGGTGACATTCCAGTAATCCGTCAGCGCTTCCACGACAAGCCCGGAAAGCATATTGATGGTCAAAGCGCGCCGCATGGATGCCTCGTCTTTAAGAATCTCCTTTCGTAACCTGTCGTTCCGCCCGAAAGCGTTTTTCAAAAGCTCCTGCTGAAGGCTGACAAACAAAACCGGCGTATGGTATCCAGGTTCGCTCTGTTTAAACGATGGGATTGCCGGATCGTTCGCATCGAAAAAGACCTCTTTTACCCCCGCGGAAACCATCGTTCCCGTCTGGAAGAGTTTGGAAATCGAAGCCAAAGAATCAAACTGGTATTGCTGATCGCCGGTAAATATCGTCATACCAGACTCGGGCAATTTTTGATTTAAATAACCGCCCTCAAGGTTCAATACGGGGCTGTATTTTTTCTGGAACCTCTCGTAATCACTGTCGGTCATAATGACATCATAGCGGACCGATTTGAGCGTGAGATTATTTTCCAGCACCATATGTATCGCCTGTTGAATCGTTATTTTCTGGCCTGGCGTAAAAATTTGTATGGATTCTTTATTGTCTTCCCCGGATATCCGCATCTGCTCACCGTACGCAAAGCATAACGACAGCGCAAAAAAAGCGCACACAAACGCAAAATGACATTTTCGCAACATCACAACAACTCCTCCTCTGGCATAATATTCAGTCGTTACATTCGCGGTAAAAATCCTTAGTATAAAGAGGATTCGCCTCTCGATGACCTTTTTCATCACCGCTCATTCCGCAATTCGATTCGAATTTCCAATAACGCAGCCGGTTTCGCCCCATCACTTCTGGAATCTCCCGTATGCATCCGTTTTTATTATATATGCAATTGACAACGACACCTTCTTTCGCCGTATCGCCGTCATTCTGCTTCAATTCCACATAGAGATTCTCGCAGCCAACACGTGCCCGGACAATCATTCAACCGTCTGGCGGCCTTCAAAAAATAATCGGACATACAGCCGGTGAGAATTTCTATCAGTTTTGAATCATCAAATACTGTGACATTATTCATTTCCGACAGAATGTATATAATGTTTTCACTCGCATACGCGCTCAGATCGACCACCGGGAGAAAGCTCATATCAAATATGTCGCGTCAGGTCAATCCCATGCCGGCTCCTCGCCATTCATTTGCATCCAACGCCCGCATTTACCGCACTCATTCCGCGCGGGCGCCGAACCGTATAGTTGCATATCAACAATTATGTAATATGGCGACTTTTTACACGTTTTATACACTGGAACAGGTCATTGCGCAGCGCCCCTACATTCGAACCAGCACCAACTATAGTACATATGTACCAATTTCTGGTACATATGTACCTAAAATAGCGCTTGACAATTTTGCAACCAATATTTTTAATTTTTTATCTGCTTTTTTGGAGATTTCTATTGAGCACCACGAAGATAGGAAATATAAAGAAAAACGCGATTATCGAGTCAGTTATCCAGATAATCGGCGAAAAGGGAATTTCTTCCGTAACACACCGGGAGGTGGCAAAGCGCACAGGCGTTTCCCTTTCATCGACAACCTATTATTTTAAATCGCGGGAAGAGATGATCGAATCGGCATATACCGAGCTTATTCAAAACTCCGTTGACAGGCACAACGATTTGATCGAGCGGCTGAAAACCCGGAAAGCCAGCCTTGAAGAAATAACGGCAATGTATCTTACCGATATGCTGGGAATTAAATCTCAGGAAAGAATTAAAATTATCGCAATTTTGGAATTGCAACTTGAATCGGCGCGCAGCGGCAAATACAGAAAGCTGTTGCGAAAGTTCAGGGAAACAAATCAGTCTCTTCTGCGCATGATGCTG
The DNA here is from genome assembly GCA_002407865.1 of Spirochaetia bacterium UBA5368. Lineage (GTDB taxonomy): Bacteria > Spirochaetota > UBA4802 > UBA4802 > UBA5368 > UBA5368. The sequence continues at coordinate 29,989 of DHPI01000054.1, read as the reverse complement.
AAGAAGGAATACCGGGACTCGAATGCGGTGCGCGAAGTGTCGATGCTGCTCGGCGGCCTTGTCACAGAGCAATTATCGACACCATGGAAGAATTTTAAAAATGACATCCTGAACATTGTGGTAAAAAAATATTTCGATTTCACCAATCTTAAAATCTGATATCGGCAGGAACCGACGGCGTCATTCACTCGTATCGCAGCGCCTCGATCGGGCTCAACCGCGACGCCTGGATGGCGGGCCAGAGCCCGAAAAACACCCCGATAAGTATCGAAAATAACGATGAGAGGATTATCGCGGCCGGCATCACCGCCACCGACCATTTCGCCAGAACCGAAATAAGAATCGAAATGACACTCCCAATAACGATCCCGGCAAGACCGCCGGAAAACGTAAGAAGCGCCGATTCGATCAGGAACTGAAGGCGTATGTCGCGCTTCCTCGCGCCGATGGCCTTGCGCAATCCTATCTCTTTGACGCGCTCCTTTACCGACACCAGCATGATGTTCATGATGCCGATGCCGCCTACCACCAGCGATATCGCCGCGACGATGCCGAGGAGCATGCTCATTGTCCGCGTCGTCGCGGTCAACATGTCGCGGATTTCCGACATGTCGCGCACCTCGAACGTCTCTTCCCCCCCGGCCGACAGGTGGTGCTCCCGCATTATTTCAGCCTTTATCGAGTTCATCACCTGGTCAATTTCGACCTGGCTTTCCACCTCCACATCGATGAAATCAACATATTCGCGGCCGAGGAGCCTGTACATGGCGGTTGTCACGGGAATAACGACGATGTCATCCTGGTCCCTGAACATCTGCGCGCCCTTGACAGGGAGTACGCCGATGACGGTGAAATTGATGCGGTTGAGCTTGATCGTTTTCCCCACGGGATCGGCCGAGCCGAAAAGCTCGCGCACAATCGTGGCCCCCACCAGCGCCACCTTTTTTCTTGAACGAAGCTCATCGTCCGAGAAAAACCTTCCAGCTATCGGCTCGGCCGCCCTCATCTGCGCAAAATCGACGCCTGCGCCCTGCACCTGTGTGTTCCAGTTTTTGTTGTTATACACGGCCTGAACGCGCCCGTAGACACTCGCGGATATCCGCCGCACACCGTTGATGCGCGACAGCGCCTTCTCATCCTGCAGGGTAAGCCGCGTCACCTGCCCCGCCTGAAGCGCCACCCCGCCCTGGCGGTGCGAACCGGGCATCACCGTCAGAAGGTTCGAACCGAGCGAGCTGAGGCTTGTCGTGATCGATTTTTTCGCGCCCTCGCCAAGCGCCAGCATCGAGATAACGGCCGCGACGCCAATGAGAATGCCAAGCATTGATAGAAAGGAACGCATCTTGTGCGTCACGATCGAGCTCATCGCCTGGCGCAGATAATCGGCAAATTCCGCCCTCCCGGGCGTCGAATGTTTTTCGCTCAGCAATTGTTCAAGCGACAGCTTTCTCTCCGTAGCGCGCCCCGCCCTTCGTTTCGCCTTCCGCTCATCGGCGATGATGCGCCCGTCACGCATGCGGATGATCCTTTCCGCGTGAGCGGCCACCTCGTTTTCGTGCGTCACAAGGATTATGGTTTTCCCTTCGCCGTGGAGCTTTTTCAGAATCGCGATTATCTCGGCCTCGCTCTTCGTGTCGAGGTTGCCGGTCGGCTCGTCGGCGAGAATAACGAGCGGATCGTTTACCAGCGACCGTGCAATCGCGATGCGCTGCTGTTCGCCGCCCGAGAGCTCGTTCGGATAGTGCATTTCCCTCTGCGAGAGGCCCACCGCGCTGATTTTGCTGCTCGCAGCATCGCCGATGAGCCTGCGACCGGCGTATATCAGCGGGAGTTCGGCGTTCTTCAACGCCGTCATGCGCGGCAACAGATGAAACTGCTGAAACACGAAGCCGGCGACATAGTTGCGAAGCATCGACAGATCGTCGTCCTTCAGACCGGTGATATCGTTGCCGCAGAGCGTGAATTCGCCGCTGTCAGGCTTGTCTAAAAATCCGAGGATATTAAGCAGCGTCGACTTGCCCGATCCCGAATGTCCCATTATCGCGACGAATTCCCCTTCGTTGATCGTAAGGGAAACATCCCGCAGGGCGGGAACCTTCACCTTGCCGGTATCGTACGTCTTCGACACATTGCGCAACTCTATCATGGCCTGGGCCTGCCTCTGCTTTTTCGTGTCGGCAGAAACGGATTTGAGCCCGCCGCCGGCGCGCTTATATTCAGTTTCTTCTGCCCCCGGACTATCAGCGTATCACGTGCCGTAATACCGGAGAGTATTTCCGTATTAATGTCATCCGTCATGCCGGTTATCACTTTTCGCTTTTCGTAGTTCGGCTCTTTGCCGTTATCGACAAGCACATACCGTTCACCGGCGTCGATGCCAAGGGCTGCCGTTGGAACAAGAAGGGCTTGATCCTTGCTTTTCTCGATTACAACGATATTCGCGCTCATCCCCGATCGAAATACGTCGGGCACCCTCGTCGGCGTTATCTCAACCTCATACATCGTAACGTTATTGATGGTTTTCGACTCATACGAAATATGTGTCACCCTGCCGCCGGCAGTTATTTCCGGATGCGCGTCAAGGTTTATCTCCGCGGACTGGCCGAGCCGTATCCTGCCGATATCCGTTTCGTCGGCATCGGCCATTACGATAAGCCTGTCAGAAAGCACGAGCACAGCCGTCGTGGTTGTTACTGTCTGCCCTGGCTCAACCGCGCGCACAATAACGGTTCCTCGTATCGGCGATACAATCGGTATGGGCTTGTAGGCGTCTTCCCAGTATTTCAGCGAAGCGTTCCCCTGCATGCGCGCGGCGTCGATAAGCGCTGCCCGCTCCGTAGAGCTCATCCACGCAAGTATCTGGCCTGTACGCACAGCCTGCCCCTCCACGACGAGGATGCTGTCCGCCCTTCCGTTTACAGAGGGTTTGATCTCAAGACGGTTTCGCGGCTGCACCGTGCCCGTTGTCGATACAATCGAGCGTATCTCCCCAAAACGCGGCGTTATGCGCTGAACCTCTTCATCGGCTGATTTCGCACAATTCAATGCAAAGATCGAAGCGATACACACCGCATACGCATATACCACCACCGGCGCAACTTTTTTCTTTTTATTAGCGATCATAATCAAGTGTCTCCCCTTTCGCCTGCAACCACTCCGCTTCCGATGTGAGCGCTACGGCTTCGGCATCCAGATAGCTCTTTTTTATACTGACCAGACTATCTTCGATGATAATCCAGTTGTCGAACAGTATCACGCCGATTGAATATTGCGCTTCGGCGATTTTTGCCCGCTCCTGGGCGGCCGACAGATATTTTCGCTGCACGTCTGCGTTATCGACCGCATACCGCCAGTTTACCCATTTCTGTTCGAGCGCCATCAACACAACACTACGCGTATTTCTCTCGTCGGCAAGCAATTGATTATAGACGGCCTTCGCCTGCGACACCTGGTAAATTCGCTTTCCACCCTCAACCAGCGGCAGTGTAACGCCGATGCCAACTGACCACTGGTTGTTCGCAGGCGGCCACTTCGTATCGGCTCTTCCCACATTCGCGTTCGCGTATATGCCGGGAAAATACGCCGCTTCGGCGGATTTCAGGTTGTATTCGGCCGCCTCGCGCTGCACAATCGCCACTTTGAGTGATGGATTAGAAGCGGCAAGCTTTTCAAAATCAGGCCGTACCGACTCGATAGTACTACTCTCGAGATTGCCTTTCACAACGAGCGGCCTGAATTCATTGAGCCCCATTTCCTTTACAAGACTGCGCTGCGCAAGGGACAGCGTACGCAGCATCTGCGAAACATCCGATTCCGCCGACGAGAGATTCGCCTCCGCGGTCAGTAGCGATCCCCTGTGTTCCCTGCCCGCCATATAGCGCATCCGCACCAGTTCAAGGTTCTGTTTTCTTCTTTCGGCAATATCCTTCGCGATCAGGAGGCCCTCCTGAGCCTTCAAAAGCTGCACAAAGGCGGCGCGAAGGTTCATTCGTATCTGCGAGGATGTTGCATCATACGCGTATTCTGATTGCATAACATTTTTCTTCGCGCTCTTTACGTCATATATTGATTTCCCGCCGTCGAACAAAAGCTGATTTCCGGATAACGAGTACGAATACGTATCCGTGGCGGAGTTGTCGCCGTAACCGGACGGATTTTCCTGCTTCGACCGCGCGGCGTTGACGCCCGCGTTCACCTGCGGCAGCATTGCGCTTCGCGTGATGCCGGTGTTGGCCTTTGCCTGATTCACCTTTTCGCGCGACGATTGGAGCAGCGGATGATTTTTTTTCGCCAGCGCGACACAGTCCTTCCATTCCAGCGCCTCTTGCGCGTTGTCGGCGGCCAACACAGGTAATGCCAGTGTAAAAAGCGCAATACCCATGGCTGCCCGCGCAAAGCGGCGGGATATCATGTTCATTTTCATTATTCTCCAACCCATAGTACACGCACACTTGTTCCTTTACCGTTTTTCATCATTGTATGCCGCGCTCAGATCTTCGAATATTTTTTTCTGCCGCGCATCCAGTATTTTCACAATATCCGCATCGGCCGCTCTGAATATCTTCCCTATCTCCTCATGAAGCCTTCCGCGTACGCGGTCAATTTCCTGGCTGCGCGATTCAAGGATCGCCCTGACCTTCCCCGTCTGGTCCGGGCTGAGCCCCAGTGTATCGGATATATTTTGCAGCATTTTCTGCTCCAACTGCATATCAAGGCCCCTGCGGGGCCGGGGATGCGGCGGCCTGAGGATTCGGCCGGGGAAGCGTATCTCAACGTTTTTAATGAAATGGGCCGTGGCAAACTGTTCAAAATGGCTGTTTATATACGCCCTGTCGGCCGCAATCCCGCCAAAAAAACCCAGGGCAAGCGAAAGAACCAGCATCAGAATAATACAATAACCCGGTATTTTATTCATAACATTCCTCCTGCAATTATTCCCCATGCGAATTGTCAGCGGCATGCGACAGGTATATGGCCTCGCCGCTGGTGAATCCCTGCAGCAGATAGCCCTTCACCGGCGACACCGGCTGGACCCTGAGCACGTTGACCGATAAAATCACGAGCGCGAGGATGGTAGTCGCCACCATCGCCGGGATGATGTCGTTAAAAACGATCCTTTCGCGCCGCCTGCTGGCCTCCTCACGCGCCTCCGACACACACCGTACCGCGCGCATTATGCGGTCGGCCGGCACGGGCGCATAATGTCCATATGCGTCCCCGATACGCACCCTCATATTCCTGATATCACCGGCAAACCGAAAACATTCCGCGCACTCCTCCGCGTGAGCGCGGGCAAGCACAAGCGCGCGGTCATCCACGCGCTCCCCGTCGGCATGCCTGCTCAGAATCGTTTTCGCCTTTTTACAGTTCATCAATGACCTCCCCATCGAGAAGCGGCTCCAGAAATTTTCGCAGCATGCCGCGCGCGCGGAACAGCCGCGACTCAACCGTACCGATGCGGCATGCAAGAATCTCCGCGATGTCCCTGTACGACCTGCCCTCGATCTCCTTCAGGATGATAACGGCCCTGTAGTTGACCGGCAGCCGGTTAATCGCGCTGCGCACGGCTTCCGCGATTTCCCGCCTGTCTCCGGCGGCCCTGTTGTCCGCGGGCATGGCAGTGTTATCGAGTGAATCACAGTCTCGTTTCTTTTTCGCGCGCAGGGCATCGAGGCACGCGTTCACGGCAATCCTGTAAATCCATGTTGAAAGCCGCGACTCCTTTCTGAAGGCACCGATCTTCAAATACAGCTTGATGAAAACATCCTGCGCAACATCCATCGCCTCGTCCTCATCCCGCATGAACGACATGCACAGGCGCGATACCCGGTCGCGGTATTTCTCAACAAGCGCGTTGAAGCCCTCTTCCCTGTCGGCGCGGATACGCTCCAGAATTGTCGTGTCGTCCATGGCATGCATGATTCATATTCTTATAGGGTTAGACGAAAAAATCGCGAAAATATTCCCGTTATAAATATTTTTTTTTAATTCCGGATAAAACTACGAACGGAGAAAGTCTCAGGAGACGCGGCAAAAGTTATATTTATAGAATAGTGCGCATAATGTGTTTAAAGGAGATAAAGCCATGTTTTTCCCGGAAAATGTGGGATTCGCTCGCGTTTATAATTTCCATTCAATTTCTCCCGTCGCGGGCAGGCGCGCAACTCCCGCCCGCGATGCGCATCCCCGCCTGAAAATCCGCGCCCGGGCCGCGGCTGTGACGCTACGCCAGCGCACCGCCGTCCACCACGAAGGTCGCGCCCGTGGTGAATGAAGCCGCATCGGAAACAAGGTACAGCACGATACCCGCCATCTCGTCAGGATGCGCGGCGCGCCCGAGCGGAATCGTCGGAAGAATCACCTTCTGCATCAGCTCGTCGTTGTGCACCATCACCGACGAGAACTTCGTATCGGTGAGGCCCGGCAGCAGCGCGTTGACGCGGATGTTGTTCGCCGCAAGCTCCTTGGCAAAAGATTTTGTCATGGCGATAACGGCGGCCTTGGTGATCGAGTAAATGCCCTGAAACGGCGCGGGGCGGATGCCGTTGATCGAGGCCACGTTGACGATCGACCCGCCGCCGCTTTCTTTCATCATCTTCGCCGCGTACTGGCTGATGAAGAAATAACCCTTCATATTTACCGCAACGGTCTTCTCCCACACCGCCTCGTCTGCTCCGAGCACGTCGCCGAAATAGGGGTTCGTCGCGGCGTTGTTCACCAGAATATCGAGTTTCGGACAACGCTTCTTCACCTCGTCGAAAAGCGCGCCCACCTGCGCCATGTCGCCCGTGTTACACGCGAAGGAGAATGCCTTCCCGCCGCCGCCCGTGATAGTGTCTTCGACCTTTTTAAGGTCCTGTATCTTGCGGCTGGCCAGAATAACTTCCGCGCCGTACGCCGCGAGCGTTTTCGCTATCGACTCGCCAATGCCTCGGCTCGCGCCTGTCACGAGCGCCGTTTTACCCTTCAGACTGAAATCCACCATACCAGTGCTACCTCCCTCGTATATTTATTTCTCCCCGCAGGGGCATGCTGCCGTGTATGGATCCCGCGGCTGTTTCGTGTCAGCCATTGCGCCGGAAACGCGCGTCATCCTTCGCCTGTTCGTATATTTCGCGCGCCTTCTCGAGAAGCACGGCGCGTTCGTTCATCTCCGGATTGTCGAGCACCATTTCAAGCAATTCGTTAAGGATATGGCCGATGATCGGCCCCGGCTTTACGCCAAATTCCTCCATGACGACGTAGCCGTCGATGTTGAGGTCGCGCACGGTAATCGCGTTTTCAGCCTCGATGATTTCCGCGATCCTTCTTTTTAACGTCCGTATCGGAGCCGGCATCCCGTCGCGCATGCCGCTCCCGCGCCTATCCGCCAGCCTGAGCACAATGAGATCCTCCAGGTTTTCAAGCCCCACCTTGCGCATAAATCGCCGCACGGCGCCGTCGCTCCATTCATTGGTATAGTGAAACATGTGGTTCAATACGAGATGCGCCACCTTCGCCGTATCCTCGTTTGAAAACTTGAGGCGCCGCAGAATACGCTTCACCATTCGCGTGCCGATAACTTCGTGGTTGTAGAATGTGTAATCGCCGTCTTCGCCTTCGCGACGTGTGGGCAGCTTTCCAAGATCATGCAACAGCGCGGCAAGTCGTATAAGCGGTTCGCTGGCAGGCACCGCATCGCATGAATACAGCGAATGGTAGTAAATATCGTAGACGTGAAAACGGTTTTGCGTCACGCCATAGCAGTCCGCAAGCTCCGGCAGAAACTGCGAAAGCAGTCCCGAGCCCCGCATGTATTCAATTCCCGACGAGGGGACACCCGCTTCAAGAAGCTTCATCAGTTCGTCGCGTACGCGCTCCATCGACACCAGTGCGGCAACATCAAGGCACTCGTGGATCGCGGCGAAGGTCGCCTCCTCAATATCGAAATTAAACCGCGCCGCAAATCGGCAGGCTCGATATGTGCGCAGTCCATCCTCCCTGAATCGCGCGATGGGATCGCCAATGGTGCGTATCAGCCCGCTTCTTATATCATCGATGCCGCCCACATAATCCAAAATCTTTTCGGTGGCAATGTCATACGCAAGGCCGTTGATGGTGAAATCCCA
>DHPI01000054.1:20500-21718 GCA_002407865.1 Spirochaetia bacterium UBA5368 | reverse complement strand
CCTCCTCGAGCGAGTCGGAAAAGCTGACGCTTTCGGGCCTTCGGCCGTCGATGTACTTGCCGTCGGCCCTGTATGTGGTAATTTCATACGCCTTGTCGCGTACGAGCACCGAGACGGTGCCATGCTTGATGCCCGTGGGCGCCACCCTGCGGAAAAGGCGCATCACCTCTTCGGGACGCGCGTTTGTGGCGAAATCGAAATCCTCGGACCCGTGGCCCAGAACGAGGTCGCGCACCGATCCGCCGACGAGATAGCATTCGTAGCCAGCATCGTGAAACACGCGCAGTATCCCCTGGATTTCATCACGCACTGTATCGGGAAGGCTCAGTTTCATTGAAAGGCGTTTAATCAACCGTGGTATTGATTTTTCCCAGTTCCGCCGCGCTTTTGAGCATCAGCGCCATGGCGTATTCGGCGTGCGACCACATGAGCGGCGTCGCGAACGCGATGTGCCCGTTTTCAGCGATCCGGGCGCACGTGCGCTCGATCTCGTCGTAGGATTTTTTCATATGATTAAGCTCTTCGACGATGAGATCGTATGTTATGCCCGCGACGAGAATCTCCGGCGAGAATTCCTTTTCAAAATCCTTGCCGCTCAACCACTCGAGCCGCTTGAATTCGTAAAACCGCTCCGGCGTGGTGAGGTGCTCGCACAGATATCCCTCTTTAGACCTGTAGGTGTCTATTATGGCAAGTATTTTATTCCCTTTTTCGATATTTCCGGTGCAAAAATAGTACTGCGCCAGTATCGACGTATACTGCAGCCACGGGCCGTTGCCCGCGTGGATGTGCGTGTGCGGGTCCTCAATGAAAGGAAGATACCGTTGCAACATGCCAAGATCGGGGTCCCACAGCGTCTGCTCAATGTAGTCTATTGATCTCGTCAGCTCGTCTGAGGGCGCAAACGATGTATCGGGCGATACACTGCCGAAGAAAAAAGGGCTCATCAGCGTAATATCCGGGCGCAGATCGCCCTCGCCGTCGGGCCGTATCCGCCGCACGTGTCTGCCGGAGAGCGTGAATATTTTTTCTATCGTCGGCCTGAATCCCGCGGCCAGCTCGCGCACACCGGCGAACATTTCGGGAACGCCGTATCCACCGGCCATCTTTTCAATGAGATCAAGCATACACAGATACGCATAGTTGACCCAGATCGAGTATCCCTCCTCTATTGCCGACTCGTGTATCGACGTCGTGGAATAATACAGGTGGATTTCA
>DHPI01000054.1:17653-20392 GCA_002407865.1 Spirochaetia bacterium UBA5368 | reverse complement strand
TAATACAGGTGGATTTCATTGCGGTAATAATTCTTTTTGCTGAACTCAAATCCGCGAGCAATCGCATCGATCATGGCGTCGGCCTGCGGCACCGTCACCCCGCGCCGCTTCGCCGCAAGAAGATAGCGGCACAGTATGGCGACACCGTGAGCAACGTTATCCTCCTGCCGGTAGATGGCCTTATCCTCCCCCTGCACGCCGTAGCGCTGCCCCCAGTAGCCATCAGCGCGCTGGCACGCCACTATAAAACGGGCAATCTCCCCAAGGAGTCTGAAGGCTGTATCGCCGGCCTTGAGCGTACTTGTAATCACGGCATACAGGAAGCGCGAGGCGCAGGCGCTGTCGCGCGGATACACGTACGGATAGCGCGAGCCGGGAAGCGTCGCGAGCAGCGCCCCGCCCCTGTCGGTATCGATGACGCACTGCGACAGGATATCGAGGTGCCGGTTGATCTCGCGGTTAAGGTCGAGAAGACTTCGCGTAATATAGGCGCTCCGGGGATTGTGCAGCACATCCTCGCGGCTCTTCTTTCGTTCGGCGTAGACGGCGGCTATCCCGGCAGCCACACGCTCGTCGCGTTTTACAATGTCGCGGAACGCGTCCCGTGACAGCTTCACCAGCGACACCTTCGTACGGCACTCCACACTCGCATTTCTCTTCTCGTCGGCAAGCAACGACATCTCGCCGAAATACTGGCCGTCGGCAAGTATCGCGATAAGCCTTCTCCCGCCGTCAACAGTGCGGTACACCTCGACCTTGCCCTCGCGTATAAGGTAAAAGGCGTCGCCCGTGTCACCCTCACGAAACACCGTGTCGCCTTCGGTGCATTCTATCAGTTCGACCCGGGCCAGCGCCTCGCCAAAGAGGACATCGTCGAGACGCGTAAACAGCGGCACCCGCCGCAGGTCGCCGCGCAGGTCCCTCTCGATATACCGCTTGTTCATAAGGTGCCGAATAGTACCGGACGCGTCAATCATCCGGCGGAGCGCATCGGGCGGAAGAGAAAGCGCCGTAACGCCGGTAATGGCGATTATGGAATTCTCGCGCGGGGACTGCGACAGCGCGATTTCTTCGCCGAAGAAATCGCCCGGGCCGAGCCTGAACAGCTCGAAGCGCGGATTATCCTCCGTTGGTATGACTGCGCGGACGACGCCCGACAGCAGCAGATAAAAACGCTCGTCGAACTTGCCGTGCCGGCAGATTACCGTATCCGCGGGGATTTCGCATATCATGACATCGTCAGCAACGTCCGCGAGAACGGCATCATCCACATCCGAAAAGAAATCGAGCGAGCGAAGAATCGCGCCCGGCGACGCGCCGCCGAAAAACGGAATGGCGCCAAGCTCTTCGGACAGTTGCCGTATCGTAAAATTGTGCAGCCCCATACAACCCCGGATGCCTCAGTTATTAATCTCCGATCCGGCCAATGGGCGCGCGGTTACCTCTTTCGAAAATTCCGACTCGTGGTTGTAGCGCGTATCCGGCCTGTACGAATCGTACGCGCTGACGGCGAAGAAATAAAGCACATTATTTTTAAGAAGCGGATACGTCAGCACCCCGGCGTCACCAGGATAATTCTCCGCAATAACATTGTTGGTCAGTTCCACTTCAACATAATTTCCCCTGCCGGCGCTCGCGTTCGTAATGCGCGACCCGCCGACCGTGCTGATGACGCCGTCGTATTTCCCCGGCCTGATGCCGTAATACACACGGTAGCCGAAAATATCGTGCTCTACGTTTTTCTTCCAGCGCAGTCGAACCTTTGCATCGCCCGTACCGGTCGTTTCCACAAACAACGGCGCTTTCGGCGGCCGGTCGAGCTGATAGTGGAGCGCCACATCGCGCACCACGGGCGCCGTGGTGCCGTCGGGCGAGGGTACGAAATGCATGCGCCACTGGTAATACTTCCCACGGAGATAGAGATCCCCGGCTTTTTTCAGGTAGATGTTGCGCTGGTGGTTGTCGATACGATACCATTTAAGGGATTGGTCGTTACGATCGAAGAGATCGTCGCTTATTCTGAACTCGGTCCACACGTGGCTGTTCCTGTTTAGCAGCTCCTCCCAGCCGAACTCTATTACACGCGTCCCCGTGAGTGGGAAGGCATACACAGGGCTCGTCAGCACTCCCTCGCGATTTACCGGCTCGCGCCCTATCGCATCGGGCTGCCTGTAATTCTTTATCGCAATGTCAGTTTCCTTCTTTAAATCGTCGGCATGGCGGTACGAAATGCGGAACTCATCGAGTATGCCGGTATAATTTTTTCCGATAACCGCGATCGGAAGGTCCTCGCACGGCATGGTCGGCTCGAACACGCCATTGAACGGCGCGCCGTCGATGGTAACATACGCGACCTCCTGCTCCTCGCCGTTGAGACGGCTCACGATCTTTCCTGATATCCTGTCAAAGCTCAACGAATAGTGGCTCCACTGACCCTCGTCGAGCGCACGTCCGCGGTTGAGCATCACGTCGATTCTGCGCCCCGTGCTATCCCTGAAAACGCGGTACAGCCGCGCTACGACCCGTCTGCCGCGAAGGACGATTTCGATGCCGGATTTTTTGCCCGACGCGAATCCCGTGCATGCAAACAGCATGCTGGTGCCGTCGAAAAAGCCCGGCAGCAGCCTGAACTCGATTGTAAAGGAACCCATGTCGCCGCACGACCCGAGCCAGAGACTGCGGGACGGCTCTATCTCGATGCGATGGTCAGCCTTGTAAAAGCGCGCCCCACCGCCGCCG
>DHPI01000054.1:10684-17532 GCA_002407865.1 Spirochaetia bacterium UBA5368 | reverse complement strand
AAAGCGCGCCCCACCGCCGCCGAGCGCCCCGCCTTCGCGTACGTAATCGAATTGCGCATACCGTATCATATACTTTCCCGAATCGTCGCGCACAAGCTGCGATGATGGCCGGTTGAGCGAGAGCACAAGGTCGCTGATAAAGGGGATGCCGACATCCTGATACGTGAGATCGGATAGTGTGAATGTTTCCCTGCCCCGCGAATCGACCGCCTTTTTCACGTGATACATATCAAGGCCTTCGGACGAGAACCTCACCGTGTCCGAGAGCTCCGGCGCGGGAAACATGACGCACAGAAACAGCAGAGGGAGGATGTATTTTTTCATTGCCATCGCATACGCTTCCCCACACGCGCGGGTCCTCCTCGGGAAAATCAGGGATTATCGCACGCCGTTTTCTTTTTCCAGTAAGGCTATCTTGTCGAGCCGGCGCTGGTGCCGCCCGCCCTCGTATGGCGTTTCAAGCCATGTCGCCACTATCCGCAACGCGAGGCTCTCGTCGACAACGCGCGCGCCGAGGATGAGCATGTTGGCGTTATTGTGCCGCCTCGACATCTCCGCCATAAATTCGTTCGTACACAGCGCGGCGCGTATGCCGCCGAACTTGTTGGCCACAATCGACGCGCCGATGCCGGTACCGCAGATACCGATGCCGAGATCGACTTCAGCGTTTTTCACCGCCGTCGCGGTCCGTGCGATGTGGTCGGGATAATCGACCGATTCCTCGGAAAACGCACCCCCATCGATAAACTCGATTTCCGGGTGCGCCCTCTTTATCGCTTCCTTCAGCGAATATCCCGCATGGTCAGAGCCTATTGCAATTTTCATCTCGCCCCTTCTGCCGATTCCTGTCCGCTGGCGCCTGCATTAAAAATCCGCGCTCTTCGGCGTGCGCGGGAACGGGATCACGTCGCGGATATTCTGCATGCCCGTAATATACTGCACCGTGCGTTCAAAGCCGAGACCGAATCCGGCATGGGGCACGCTGCCAAAACGCCGTATATCCAAATACCACCAGTATTCTTCAGGATTTAATCCGGAATTTTTCATTCTGTCAACCAAAACATCATACCGGTACTCCCGCTCGGAGCCGCCTATGATTTCGCCGATCCTCGGCACCAGCACGTCCATCGCGCGCACGGTTTTTCCGTCATCGTTCAGCTTCATGTAAAACGCCTTGATATCCTTCGGATAATCGGTCACCACAACAGGTTTGTTAAATTTCTTTTCGGTGATGTAACGCTCGTGCTCCGATTGAAGATCCGTGCCCCATTCGACGGGATACTCGAATTTTTCACCCGATTTTTTCAGAATATCGACCGCCTCGGTATAGGTGATGATCTCGAAATTCGACAGGATAATATCCTCGAGCGAGCTGATCAGGCCCTTCTGTATGCGCATGTCAAAAAATTCGAGGTCATCGGGGCATGTATCGATACAGTACTTGAAAATGTATTTCAGAAATTCCTCGGCAAGGCTGATATCGTCGGGCAGTTCGGCAAAGGCCATCTCCGGCTCGACCATCCAGAATTCGGCAAGGTGGCGCGACGTATTGGAGTTCTCGGCCCTGAACGTGGGGCCGAAAGTGTAAATATTACCAAGCGCCGTGGCAAGCAGTTCGCCCTCAAGCTGACCGCTCACGGTAAGGCCCGCCTTTTTTCCGAAAAAATCCTCCTCGTAGTCGATATCGCCGTTCACTATGGGAACGTTCTTCAGGTCAAGCGTCGTTACGCGAAACATCTCCCCCGCGCCCTCGCAATCGCTGGCGGTGATAATCGGCGTATGAACGTAGACGAACCCCTTGTTCTGGAAAAAGCTGTGTATCGCATACGAGAGGGCGTTGCGGACCCGGAGCACCGCGCCGAAGGTATTGGTGCGCGGCCGCAGATGGGCGATTTCGCGCAAAAACTCGAACGTGTGATTTTTCTTCTGCAGCGGGTACCGCTCGGAATCGGCCCACCCGTACACGTGTATCGATCGCGCCTTTATCTCGTACTTCTGGCCCTTGCCGGGCGAATCGACAAGCTCGCCCTCGACCGCGACACTGCATCCCGTCGATATCTTCAACACCTCATCGTAGCCGGGCATCGACTCTTCCGCCACGACCTGGATGTTTTTTATGGTGGAGCCGTCGTTGACCTCCAAAAAGCTGAATCCTTTTGAATCCCGTTTCGTCCTGACCCAGCCTTTCACAAGCACGTCAAAACCCGATGTGTCGGATTGCAGAATTTCACGCACAAGAACACGTTTCATAGAGTTACTTCCTCGTCTGTAATTGTCAGTTTCACGGCCGTGCGCCCGCGGCATTTTATGGCGCAGAACCCGGCCGACGCAAAATACTACGGCGCACAATTTTATCCTGTCAATAAAATAAACTGCCGCCGTGCGCGCGTTCTCTGGACAAAAATAATATTATTGACATATTAAATGAATATATGTATAGAAGGAAGAAGCGGCGGCCGGCGCGCATTTTGCGTGCCCACGCCGGGAACCGTTTCCACTACTGTAGAGAAGAGGGGCGCGTATGAACCTTAAAGCCAAGATTATGATCGTTCTGGGCCTGTGTTTTCTTCTCTGCATCAGTTCATACCTGGTCATCGTGCGAATGTTCGACAACATCGAAACCCAGCTTTTCGAGAAATGCCGCATCGAGGCGATGATCGGCGCGCGCGTATTAAGCGAAACGATCGGCTTCATGATCGACGCAAGACTATTAAGCGAAAACGACGCCTTCGACACGGCATACGTGGAGATTCCGGGCACCAACCCGAAGAAATACACGACAAAATATGACCGGATTTTCGACACCTACGTACAGAAAATTATGGACGAGTTTTTACAGGATTCCGACATCTCGTACGCGGTACTGGTCGACAGAAACGGCTACGCGCCGACGCATAACGCCAAATTCTCCAAGCCCGCGTCAGATCTCCCCCACAATATACAATGGAGCAGATCGAAGCGGATATTTAATGATGCCGCCGGCCTCAACGCGGCGCGGTTTAACGGCGACGGCACACTGAAACAGCTTTATTACCAGGACACCGGCGAAAAGATATGGGACATCGCTTCCGCGGTGCGTGTAAAAGACCGGCACTGGGGGGCGTTCCGCCTGGGCATGCTCCAGAGCCGCATCGACGCGATCAACAATCAGATGATCATCCTCATCGGCATGTCGCTCCTGGTTATACTGTCGATCACCATGCTGATGCTCTTTCTGGTAATACCGCGCAAGCTGTACGACACCGACCTGGATATACCGAAATACTGACGCGTGTGCGCCGCGGACGCGGCATGCCGTGTGGAAGGCTGTCAATTCTCGCGGCGCGTGTGCGGCCGGGTTCTATTTCCCGCCAAGCCCCATTTCTATCTGCGCATACGCCGAGTGGTTGTGGATCGATTCCATATTTTCGGATTCAACCGAGAACCAGAGTATCTTTTCATTCCGCATCAGCTTTTCGGCGGCGCTGCGCACCATATCCTCCACGAACATGGGATTATTGTAGGCCTTCTCGGTGATATACTTTTCGTCCTCGCGTTTTAAAATTGAATAGATGTCGCATGATGCCGCCGATTCAGCTATCTCAATAACATCCTCAATCCAGATGCGTTCGCGCGCCTTGATGCTGATGGTCATTATCGAACGCTGGTTATGCGCGCCAAAATCGCTGATTTCCTTAGAACATGGGCACAGCGACAGCACCGGCACGCGCACTTCGAGCATATAAAAATCGTCGAACGAATTCGCCATAAGCCTGCAGCGGTACTCCATTTTCGCCTTTTCACGCGTGACCGGCGCCTCCTTCGTGATGAAATATGGAAAATCGATCTCGAAGTGCGCGTTTTTCGCCTCAAGCTGCGTCTTCATTTCATCGAGTATGCTGCGGATAATGAGCGTACTTATTCCCTCGCGGTAGCGGTTGAGTATCTCGATAAAGCGGCTCATATGCGTTCCGCGGAAATTGTGCGGCAGGTCGACGAACATGTTGACGCGCGCAACCGTATGCTGTTTGCCCTCCGCCTTGTCGAGCACAACCACCGGATACGATATGTCTTTCACCCCCACTTTGTTGATGGGAAGGTTGCGCATATCCGGTTCTGATTGTATGTCACGTAATTGCTTGTTCTGCATCGTGTTCTCTTGTATACTATCTAATACGTGTAGCTATCACAGTCATTATAGCATTTTTTCTGGCGTTCGTCACATTTGGATACACATTGAATTACGGCCCAGTCTTCATCTTCGGGAGGAACATTCCCCTCAGCAGTGACCCCGCCGCGCCCGCCGCCATCACCGCGACGAGTATGCATGATAGTATCTTCATACTAGCGCCTCATATCGTCAGGATACGGGGGCCGCTTTCAGTAACCGCGATCGTATGTTCAAACTGCGCCGAGAGCTTTCCGTCGGCGGTTACCACGGTCCAGCCGTCACCAAGGTTTCTCACCTCATGGCCGCCTTCATTTATCATCGGCTCTATCGCCAGCACCATTCCCGCCTCAAGCCTCACGCCGGTGCCCTCCACGCCGAAATGCGGCACCGTCGGCTGCTCGTGCACGGCAAATCCCACACCGTGACCGGTAAAATCACGCACAACGCTGAATCCAAAGCCCTCGGCATACTGCTGAATCGCATGGCCGATATCGCCAAGCCGCCTGCCCGGCACAAGCATAACAATCGCCCTTCGCAGCGCCTCCCCGGTAACATCTATAAGTTTCTTTGCGGTTTCACTGACCGGCTCTACGGCAAACGTGACGCACGCGTCGGCAAAATAGCCGTTTTTTACCACGCCGATGTCGATCTTTACGATATCGCCGCTGCGAACAATCTTCCTTTTCGATGGAAGCCCATGCACTATTTCGTGATTGATCGAAATGCAGCTTGCGAAGTCGTAATTTCTAATAGTTTTAAACGACGGACGAGCCCTGCGCTCGCGGATTGCATCGTCAATGAAAACATCGATATCCCACGACGATACGCCGTTAAAGTTCATTCCCCGCAGGGCGCGAAATATTTCGGCAATTATCCGGCCCGCCTCCCATATACGGCTGATATCGTCGGACGTTTTAAGGGTCATTTCACGCATACAATCAGAAACCGCCCATTCGTACGCCTGCCACGCCGCCCGGCTATTTGCTTTCAGGGGCGGCCGGGGCCGAAGCATCGTCCACAAGGCCCGCGGCGGCTTTTATTCTGCGCTCGATCTCCTGCGCCATATCGGGATGTTCCTTCATGTACGACTTCGCGTTTTCCCGGCCCTGCCCTATGCGCTCTTCGCCATATGAGTACCAGGTGCCCGCCTTCTTAATAATACCAAAATTAGTGCCAAGATCAACGATAGCGCCCTCGCGCGAAATTCCCGAATCGTACATGATGTCGAATTCGGCCTGCCGAAACGGCGGCGCAACCTTATTCTTCACGACCTTTACACGCACCCTGTTGCCGATCGCGTCATCGCTGGCCTTCAACGTTTCTATTCTACGGATATCGAGCCTCACCGACGCGTAAAACTTCAGGGCATTGCCGCCCGTGGTGGTTTCGGGCGAACCGAACATCACGCCGATCTTGTGGCGTATCTGGTTGATGAAAATAACGCTCGTCTTCGATTTCGCGATCACCCCAGTGAGCTTCCGCAGCGCCTGGCTCATCAGCCGCGCCTGCAGGCCCATGTGCGCGTCGCCCATTTCGCCCTCGATCTCCGCCTTCGGCACGAGCGCCGCGACCGAGTCGATAACGACAACATCGACCGCCCCCGAGCGCACCAGCGCCTCGGTGATTTCGAGCGCCTCCTCCCCGGTGTCGGGCTGCGATACGAGGAGTTCGTCGGTATTCACGCCAAGCTTCGCGGCGTACGACGGGTCGAGCGCGTGCTCCGCGTCCACGAACGCGGCCACGCCGCCTGTCTTCTGCGCCTCCGCAACGATGTGCAGGGTAAGCGTGGTTTTGCCCGACGATTCGGGGCCGAATATTTCGGTGATACGCCCCCGCGGGATGCCGCCGATGCCCAGCGCCACATCGAGCTCCAGCGAACCGGTCGATATCGCCGCCACTTTTATTTTTGCGGAATCGTCGCCGAGCCGCATGATCGATCCCTTGCCAAACTGCTTTTCTATTTGAATGATCGCCGATTCCAGCGCCTGCGATTTCTGATCGAGTTCTTTCTGTTCTGCCATTATCCGCTCCTTACCGTAATATCCTGGACGGCGCGCATTCCGCCGCGCCCATCCGCCCTATCATCGTAAATGTATACGAAATTATGCAACAAAATATAAAACATTTCGTTGAAAAAAGCATGTACATTTCACTTGTCGGTCATTGCATCGAAAAAGTCAATAAAAATACTTAAAATATGTTTAGTGCCTGTTTTCAGGGCCCTTTTTTGTGAGAACAGCGTGCTGCATTCTGCGCTTTGCGCCGTCGCGCTCGACAAACACCTCATCGCCAGTAAGCGGATCAACGCCGGTATAAAACTGCACCGACGAGAGGGTCATCGGCAGGGGAATAAAGGCCTGCACCTGCTCGGGGATACTTCCGAAAATCGAAAGCATCGTCGCCCGCAGGCCGCTCATATCGGATTGCGAGCATCCGGGATGGCACGACATGAGATACGGCAGAATGTACATCTTTTTTCCCAGTGCGCGTTTGTTCCGCTCAAAACGTTCTGCAAATTTTTCAAGCGGATACACGGGCGTTTTCCGCATCGCGCCAAGCACCCTTTCGGAGGTGTGTTCGGGCGCGATTTTCAGGTAGCCGCTCACGTGCCGGCGCATCAGCTCGAGTAAATATTTTTCGTCATCCCGCATCAGGAGGTCGTAGCGTATGCCCGATCCCACCGTAACATGCCGCACCC
>DHPI01000054.1:1240-10532 GCA_002407865.1 Spirochaetia bacterium UBA5368 | reverse complement strand
CCGTAACATGCCGCCCCCCCTGTATCTCCAGCGCCCGCCCCAGCAGCCGCACCCACGCATCCGTATGAATACCGAGATTTTTGCACACATCAGGGTACAGACAGCTTTCCCTTGAACAGCGCCAGTTCGCCCGGCAGACGGCGCCGTACATGTTGGCCGACGGCCCGCCGATATCGGTGACATGCCCGCGGAAATATTCCATTGCGCGAAGCCCGTCTATCTCGCGCAGAATAGAACCGGCGCTGCGCGGCACGATGCGCCTGCCCTGATGCAATGACAGCGAACAGAAGGCGCAGCCGGATACGCACCCGCGATGAGAGGTTACCGAATTGCGAATCATTTCGAACGCGGGGATAACATCGTTCCCGTACAGCGGATGCGGCCGCCGCGCGAAGGGGAGCGCGTACACATCATCGAGCGCCGTACTGTCGATGACCGGCGCGGGATGCTGCACGATATACCGGCCGCCCGCGGATTGCGCCAGCGTCAGGCGCTGATTGCGGTAGAAGTCGCCGTTAAAACGAAGAAACGCATCTTTGTCCGAGAGCACATCCTCCTCGTCGGGAAGAAGCATCGCGTTATGCGGAACTTTCCGCGTCAGCTCCACCGTGCCGGGAATGCCTGAAAGCGCGCCGCCCGTCTCTACCCTCGACGCGATCTCGGCTATCTGCCGCTCCCCCATGCCGTACACCAGTATGTCCGCGCGGGCGTCTTCGAGGATTGAGCGGCGCACGCGGTTATCCCAGAAATCGTAATGGGCGAAGCGCCTCATCGACGCTTCGATGCCGCCCAGCACGATGGGCACGTCTTTGTATGCGGCCTTTATCATGTTGCAATAAACAATGACCGCGCGTTCCGGCCTGCCGCCCCCCTTTCCGCCCGGGGCATACGGATCGTCGTTGCGAACCTTTTTAAAGGCGGTGTAGCGGGATATCATGGAATCGACGTTTCCCGAGGTAACGCCGAAAAAGAGGCGCGGTTTTCCGAATACCTTTACCGCATCTGGATCACGCCACGCCGGTGCGGCAAGGATCGCGACACGATATCCCTCGCGTTCAAGCACCCGACCAATGACCGCCGCGCCAAATGACGGGTGGTCAACGTACGCATCGCCGGTAATGAGCACGACATCGACCTGGCTCCAGCCGAGCCGCTCTATCTCGCCGCGGGTAATTGGAAGAAACGGTAGCGCCATGAGCATCCTTCTGCGGCATATCGCCGCCTGACATACGTATATCCCACGTACAGCATCGCCATTACAAAGTACAGAAATAATTGCGCGCACCCGCCGTAATGGGCGCACGCCCGCATGTGCGGAAATACAATGTTGCTTGAATTTTCAGCGGCGTTTTCGCACCATTGCGGAAAGCATATGCGTGCGCTATGCATATTCGCGCAACCGGGCGGCGTAATGATCATCGACAGTCACACCCACATCGGCTCAATCGCCTGTTTTCACCTGAGCGAACACACCCTCATCGACTCGATGCGCCGGTACGGCATCGATTTTGCCATCGTCTCCAACTTAGAGGGAATCGAGTACATTTCGCCACACGAAAAAATAGAGCGGCAGGTCCCGCAGATGGATCTCAACCGGAAGGCGCTTGTCTTCGTGAGGGCGAACGCGGACATACTGCGCATGCTCTTCTGGATAAAGCCGAACACCGAAGGCATGACCGAAGAGGCCCGTTCATTTATCAGCGCCAACCGGGAGCACATCGCGGGATTGAAAATACATCCATTCCATTCACGGCTTCATATTTCCGACGAACGGTATCTTCCCTATCTCGATGCCGCCCGCGAAATGCGGCTGCCCATCGAGGTGCACACGAGCTTCGACGAATACTCACGGCCGTCCGCCCTGCACGATATCGCCGCGCGCTATCCGGAGATTGATTTTATCATGGTGCACATGGGACTCGGCACCGACAACTGCGAATCGATCGACCTGATACGATCGCTGCCGAACCTGTACGGCGACACCACATGGGTATCACCCGATTCGGCGATACGCGCCGTCAGGGAATGCGGCAGCCGCAAAATACTCTTCGGCACCGATTCGCCAATCGACGGATCGGGCACCTACGAACGCTATGCGGCGCTACTGCGCACCATCCGGGACCAGCTCACCGCCGGTGAGGCGCACGACGTGTTATGCGGCAACGCCCTTAGAATATTTTTTAACGGGATGGCGCCCGCATCGAACGGTGATGAGGCTGGCGCGCACGAATGAGACGAAAAGACGCAGCGAATATTCCCCATGATGCCGGGCACATAATGCATTTCACGATCAATCCGTTTATAAAGGAGAGGTAACGATGACCGCCCTACATAAAATACTATCAACAAGCGTACTCTATCTTCTCGGCACGCGGATGCCGTGTGCCGCCTCCATGATAGCCAATCTGATTCCGCTTGCCGGTGTTGCATGGCTGGGATGGAGCATCAACGAAATATTCATGATTTACATCATCGAAACCGTCATTATTACTTTTTTCGCCATCATCAAAAGCTTCTGTCTGCTTTGTATTAATAAAACATTCCTTCGCGACATATACGACATTCGCTCGCCGTTGAGCATGTTCGTTGCCGATTTTTTTTCCTTGTTTAAACAGCCCCTCGCAGCCGTCGCGGTTTTTTCGGTTTCGCTCTGTGCGCTGACATATTCACTGCTCTTTTCCTGTCTCATGCTGTTCGACCCCGCCTACGGCGCAGGAGGGACACTGGAACCCATACAGTATATTTGCATTTCGATGAAAGAAAATATTGTGATCGGCGGAACCGCGTTTTTCATCTGCCACAGCATATCGTTCGTTGCGGATTTCATACTGCGCGGAGAATACCGCCGCGTGCACCCATTTGTTCAGCCGCTGGGAAAAATATCTATGCTGTTCATTATTATACTCGTTGGTATCGAACTGAACAAACGCTACTTTCACTCGACCACAACATTTCTTGTCGTCATGATAGCCGTAAAGATGCTGGCGGATGCGGGCCGTTATATGCGTGCCGGAAAAGCCGTTTATTGAAATACAATCCCTTCGATCGATCGCATCTCGGGGTCGCCGCCGGTATGCAGCACCACGTTTTTGCGCTGCGCCTCAACCGGCTCCGGATAATCCGTGTTGTAATGCAGGCCCCTGCTTTCCTTGCGGGCCAGCGCACTGCATATGATAAGCTTCGCCACCGTGGCGAGGTTGCGAAGCTCCACCATCGGCGACGATATCGTACTGCGTTTATAGTAGTCTTTTATCTCTTCGTCGAGGAGGAGGATACGCCTGTACGCGCGCTGCAGCCTCAGGTTCGAACGGACGATGCCGACGTAATCCCACATGAGGCGCTTCACGTCCTCAATGTTGTGCTGAATCAGAATCCATTCCTCGAGATCGAACGTCCCTTCCTTGTTCCACTTCGGGAATTCCGGTATCGAGATTTTCGAACCTTCACCCGCCAGGTAGTCCCTGAGGTACAGATACGCCCTGTGCGAAAACACGAGCCCCTCGAGCAGCGAGTTGCTGGCAAGCCTGTTCGCCCCGTGCACGCCTGTGCACGACGCCTCGCCCGACACGAACAGGTTGCGTATCGACGTGCGCCCGTTCAGGTCTGACACTATGCCGCCGCAGAGATAATGCGCGGCGGGCACCACCGGGATCGGCTCGTTCGCGATATCGATCCCCCTCTTGAGACAGTGCGCATAGATATTGGGAAACCGCTTCTGTAAAAACTCCTCGCCCTTGAAGGAGATGTCAAGGTACACACACCTGTCGCCTGTGCGCTTCAGCTCGCGGTCGATCGCGCGCGCCACGATGTCCCTCGGCGCGAGATCTTTGAGGGGATGCTCGTTTTCCATAAACCGTTCGCCTGCGGCGTTGAGGAGTATAGCCCCCTCGCCCCGGACCGCCTCGCTGATAAGGAACGAGCGGCCCCGCTGATTCTCTATATAAAGCGTTGTCGGATGAAACTGCATAAATTCCATGTCGGCGATAAGCGCCCCGGCGCGGTACGCCATCGCGATGCCGTCGCCCGTCGCAATATCGGGATTGGTCGTATGCAGGTACACCTGCCCGGCGCCCCCCGCCGCAATGCAGGTAATCTTCGAGTTAAAAACGTGCACATCGCCTGTCGCGTTTTCCAGAATATACGCGCCATAGCAGGTGATGCCGCCACTCGTGTGCGGCGCCGCGCCGGAGGGACGAATCTGTAACTGATGCTCGGTAAGCAGATCGACCACCGTATGATTTTCGTAAATCGTAATATTTTTAATCATGGCAATCTTTTTCAGAAGGGCGTTTTCCACCTCGCGGCCGGTGAGGTCGGTCGCGTGCACAATCCTGTTATACGAATGCCCCCCCTCCCTGCCGAGTTCGAGCACCTCGCCGCCCGTCTCGTCATGGCGGGTCGAGAATTTCGTTCCCCACTCCATGAGTTCGCGCACCCTGTCCGGGCCGCATTCCACGAGAATGCGCACTGCGTTTTCGTTACACAGTCCCGCACCGGCCTTCAACGTGTCGTCCACGTGATTTTCAAATTTATCGCGCGGATCAATGACCGAGGCGATGCCGCCCTGCGCGTAATTGGTATTCGAATCGAAGTCCTTTTTCTTTGTCACGATAGTGACAGTGCCAAGTTCGGAAGCCTTTATTGCGAAGGTGAGTCCCGCGACCCCGCTGCCGATAACCAGAAAATCAGAGTAATATTTTTTTGAATTCATGGCGCACATCCCCTGATTTGAAAAATGCAGCAAGAAGCGGCTGCAACGCGACTATGGAAACTGCCCACCCGAAGAATCCGCCTGTCAACTGTTATTTTGCCGTACAGTACGTCAGGCCGGGCAGAGCGCCATAAAGTTGCCATAAACACTGTCGGTAATTTTGCCAGGCGATTCACGCCGCAATTCCGTAATATATTCATACGTGTGCGGCACATACCCCGGTCTGTTTTGTCTGCCGCGAAAGGGAACGGGCGTGAGAAACGGCGCGTCGGTCTCCAACAGCAGCCTGTCCAGCGGCACAAAACGCGCCGCATCCTGAATATCAGTTGCCGATTTGTACGTAATATTGCCCGCAAACGAAATGTAAAAACCAAGGTCAAGAACCTTCCGGGCAACATCGCTGTTTCCAGAAAAGCAGTGCATAATCCCTCTGGCCGGGGCTTTGGCGGTTAACAGAGAAATCGTGTCGTCCATTGCGTCGCGCGAGTGTACAATCAGGGGAAGCCTCAGCTCGCGGGCAAGATCGGCCTGATACTCAAACGACCGCATCTGCACATCCCTGGGCTGGCGCATTCGATAATAGTCGAGGCCCGCCTCGCCGATACCAAACAGGAGCGGCGCATCGGACGAATTGAGCACGTTCCGCGCAAAATCGGTAAGATAAAGAAGATCGTTGTTGTCCGCACGCGAGGACGGATGTATCCCCAGCGCAAACCGTATCCCGGCGCGTCTGTTGTCCCGCGCAAAGTCGTATGCCCACTGAAATCCGCCTGTTTCGGTCGCGACATGCACCGCAAACGCGACATTACTATCCTTCATTCCCCCAAGCAGGGATTCGACCGTATCGTTTCCCTCTTCGATGCAGAGATCGAAATGCGTATGCGAATCGACGTAATTCATCACGGTTATCCTGTAATCAGGTATTCGAATGGATGACACAGTATTCGTTATTTTCCATTTGTCAATAGCGTTATTTGCGTATTGAAAGGAGTGAATACCGGGTCGCACGCCGATTCAGCAGACCGGGAGCATTCCCGCAAGAAAACGACACGAGGTCGCTGATTCCGCCGCGCAAACACGAGGTTTTTTCAAGGCGGACGGTCGGGACAGTCTCTCGACCTGCGATAACAAACTGCACCCCGAATGCCGGGCAGCCATTTGGCGTGTTTATCGGTTGACTTTACAGAAATCCGGCAGTATTTAATTTCCATTGAAGCAGTGTGTCACTGCGCAACGACGCAACGTTTGTCGCCGTTACGCGCTGAAAACCACATATGAAAATCCTTCTGATGAGCGACATCCACGGCGCGCTCGGCATGATCGATGCCGCCGCACACGAAATAACCGGCCACGACATCATCGTGATCGCGGGCGATATTACGCATACGGGGACGCGCGCGGAGGCGGATACCGTCATCGGCAGAATTGAAAAGCACGCTAAAATGATTCTCGGCGTACACGGCAACTGGGACCGCCCCGAGGTCGGCGACCTGCTCGACGAGCGGGGTTACAGCCTGCATGCGAAAGGGAGAATCGTCGGCGATGTGGGATTTTTCGGCGTGGGAGGGTCGTCGCCGACGCCGATCCATACGCGCACCGAATACCGCGAGGAGCAGATCGCGGCCTTTATCGCCGATGGCTATCATATGACGCACGGCTCCCGCATTCAGGTATGCGTGTCGCACGTGCCGCCGAAGGGCGCGGTCGATAAAACATTTCTGTACACATCCGGCGGCAGCACGGCCGCGCGCGATTTCATTCTGAAAAATCCGGTGCATCTTTTTTTGTGCGGACACATCCACGAGGCGGCCGGCACCGCCAAGCTTCATCATACGATGGTGATAAATTCGGGCAGCTTCAAAAAGGGGAAATTCGTTTCAATCAACATCGGCGGCATCGGCGCGGGGATACAGGTGCAGGCGGTAAAATTGAAGTAATTGCCGCGGCGCGTTCAGCGTATGCCGTGTACGGGGAATACGTTTTTTTTGATATACGCCACGACATCGCGCGCGTGCGCAAAGCTCTCGTCCTTATCGACGCCGTTTGCCACAAAGGGCTCGTCCTCAAGCCTGCCCGCATGCGCCTCCGGACCATACATCATACCGCCAACCACGCCCGCGTAATGATCGCACGGCTCGAGCCCGCAGAACACCGCCCACGCGAGGGTCCACAGCGCCGCTGTTTTGTATTCGTTGTAACCGCCGCCGCCGATCGCCAGGATTTTCGGCGATATATCATTGATGATCCGGACCGCTTTTTTGTAGCCGTTCGATGTCAGCCGAAAGTGCGCAAGCGGGTCTTCGCGGTGCGCATCGCCTCCTATCTGGGCAAACACGATATCGGGTTTGAAGCTTTCGATAAGCGGCGGAACGATGGATTCGAAGGCGTACACGTACACCTCATCGTCAGTGCCCTTGAGGAGGGGAATATTCACATTATAGCCAAAGCCGTCCCCTTCTCCGGTCTCGTTCTCGAAACCGCTCCACGGATACAGCGTTCTGCCCGATTCGTGTATCGAGATCGTCAACACGTTATTGCTTCTATAAAACGCGTTCTGCACGCCGTTTCCATGATGCACATCGATATCGATATACGCAACCCGTTTCCCCTTTCGCACAAGGTCCGCCGCGGCGATGACGATATCATTGATGTAACAGAACCCCCCCGCGTGATTCTTTCCCGCGTGGTGAAATCCGCCGATTGGATTGAACACAAAGCGCGCCTCGTCGTTCATCAACATCATGGCGCCCTGATGCGTACCGCCGGCGGTTATCATCGAAAAACGGTACATCCCGCGAAAGATCGGGTTATCGCCCGTCCCGAGTCCCGCCTCAAGCATCTCCAGCCTGAACTCGCCTTCGTCGGCACGTTTGAAAAGATCGATATAATAACGAGTATGCGCCAGATACAACAGCTCCTCGTTCAAAGGTTCCGGCGTAATGATCTGCTGATTATCTTCATAGATAAGCGAATACCGCTTCAGCAGTTCCATGAGGTGCTTGCCGCGGCCCGGCTTGAATGGGTGGTTGGGGTCGTACTCAACGCGGGAAATTTCATCGGAGTACATCAAAATGTTTTTCATGTCGGCACCCCCGGAATGGCGTACCGTTACAATTTCACATAATTGTGTTAATATATCAAGTTATATTTTATGTATTATTTTGTAAATTAATAGTGCCGCAAAATGTCCGTATTTGCCGTATTCGAGTGAAGGCAATGTGCCGGGCCTGTCACCGCTTTACTCCTGCCGAAGTCCTTTTACAAACACCCTTTCCCCGAAAATTAATTCACACCCTTGACGAATCGATCAATTACAAGTTCGATGGTTTCCAGCACTACGACAATCACCGCAGTTCAAGCCGCGTTCGCGCGATGATCTCGCTCTTCACCGAGTCGGGCAGATCGTCGAAATACGCGCAATACCCCGCAACGCGCACCACCAGGCCGGGGTACAGGCCGGGTCTGCGGCGTGCCTCCTCGAGTGTTTCGGGATCGAGCACGTTAAATTGCATCTCCATCCCCCCGGACGAAAAGAATCCCTTCATAAGGGCGGAAAGGATGGCGAGTCCCCGGTCTCCCGAGACGGTACGCGGGTCGAAACGCAGGTTGAGGGCGTAGCCGTTGGGTGCGAGGCTGGAGTCGATCCTGGAAACGGAATTGAGGAGCGCGGTGGGCCCGAGGCGGTCCCGTCCATGGGAAGGGTCGAGGCTCGCAGAAAACGGCTCCCCCGCAAGCCGGCCGCCGGGCAGAGCGCCGGTGTACCGGCCGAATCCCACGTGCGATGTTGATGAGTAAAAGCCGGGGACGTAGGGTCCCCCGCGGGTGTTGCAGTGCCGCGCAAGCGCCGAATGAAAAATCCGAACCACCTCCGCGGCATATCCGTCAGGAAGCTCCAGATCGTTTCCGTATTTCGGCGCGCTCCGCAGTTCGGCACACATAACGGGCTCCGACGCGAAGTTCGCCCGCATGGCACGAACGATCTCTTTCAGCGTATAACGCCGCTTCCTGAATACGACGTGCTCGATCGCGGCCAGGGAGTCCGCGGTATCGGCAACGCCAACTCCCTGTACGCCGCTGGAATTATAGAGCGCGCCGCCCGCGGTGGTGTCTTTGCCGGACTCGATGCAGCCGTCCACCAGCATCGAGGAAAACGGCGTGGGGTGATGATCGCGGTTGCCGCGCTCGATGACCTGGATGTCGTTGACAAAGCGGTCGACCATATGGAACACCTGCAAGCGAAAGGCCGCGATGATGTCCTCGATACCCGCGAAGCTTTCCGGAGGCGGCGTAAGTGCCCCCACACGGCCCCCGCCCTTCAGCCGCTTTCCCCGGTTGAGCGCAAGCTCGAGACAGAAGGGCAGATTGAACAGCGCGGCGTCGGTGGAAAAAAAGCTCTTGCCCGGCAGGGCAAGCTCAACGCAGCCTACCACACCGTAATTGCGCGCTTCGTTCAGCGGGTAACCGTGGCGCAGCAGGGCCGATATCGACGCATCGTCGTTGAACAGTGCGGGAACGCCGTTGCCCTTTCGTGACACATCCACAGCCCGCCGCACATATTTTTCGGGGGCTTCCGGGTGGATG
>DHPI01000054.1:0-1137 GCA_002407865.1 Spirochaetia bacterium UBA5368 | reverse complement strand
CGCACATATTGCTCGGGGGCTTCCGGGTGGATGCGCGCCTGGTAATTCGGGTCGCGAAGCCCGGATTCCTCCATCACATCGAGAAAGATATATGTAAGATCGTTTACCGAGTCATTGCCGTCCTCATCGACGCCGCCCACGATGGCCGCCTGCGCCACGAGGTATCCACCGTGGTATTCGCTGGTCCGCTCCGAGAGGAGAAAGACATGCTCCGTGGCCTTGGCAGAGAAGCAGAGGAGCAGCTCGCGCGCCCTCGCCGGCGTGATTCTTCCCGCTTCCAGGTCCGCGCGGTAATAGGGATAGAGATACTGGTCGATCCGGCCGAACGAGACGGCCGAGTTGATGCTCTCCAGGCAGACGGCCATGTGGGTCAGCCAAAGCGACTGCAGCGCTTCATGGAAGGTGGAGGCAGGCTCGTAGGGGACCTTCGCGCAGATGCGCCCGATCTCCTTCAGTTCGGCCTGCCGTATCGCGCCGCGTTCGTCACCGGCCAGGCGCCCCGCCTCCTCTGCCAGACGCCGGCTGTAGGCGACAACTCCTTCACACGCGATTACCGCGGCCCGGTGGAACTCCGTCCCGCCTTTCTTAATCTCGTCGATATACCCCCTGATCCCGATTTTCAAAATTTTCTCGTAATTCGGAAGAAAATGGCCTATCCCGCCCGCCTCGTTGATCAGGTAATACTTCGCGTTAATCTGCTCCGCGACGTAACGCAGAAAACGTCCAATATGCGGGTGGAAGGCGCGGTATGACAGGTTGCGCGTAAGCCAGTACGGAAGCACCCGGGTAAACAGTTTCAGGCGGTCGCGCCGGGATATCCGCATCGGATTGGTGCGTCGTTTCCCGATTCGCGGCAGATCGGTGATCATCGCGATGACCCCCGAGAGCTCCGGCTGGATTATAGCGGACTTGCGTTGGCTGCCCACGTTTCCCGCTATCAGCTCGTCGGGGAAGACAATGGCGGATTTGGATTGCATAAGATGTCGAAACGCCCTCGCCTTCCGGATTATCATCGGGTCGGCGGGAGAATCGAGCTTCTTGAAGTATTCGGTAACAAGGAGCGCCCGCTCCGGGCACAGGTGCATGGGCTCTGAGAGAAGCGTTTTTTTGATACGCTCGAAGCGATCGGAATAATGC
>DHPI01000026.1:21105-24412 GCA_002407865.1 Spirochaetia bacterium UBA5368 | reverse complement strand
GGATAAATCCCGAAAGCACAAGTATGCAATCAATAAGGTAACGGTACACATTGGGGCCGCGCCGCGCAATCTCGCCCACATATGGATTCGCGTACTGCGACGTATTAATTGTACTGAGCACGAACCAGACCGCGATGCCGCTTGTGGCGGCAACACCGAGGATGATCGCCAGTAACCTCTTTTTCCGGTAGAAAAAATCCCGAAACATCGCCGCCGGTATCGCGAACACCGAATCCCATTTTGTGCCCGCCGCAAAAAACGCGGTAACGTATGAAAGGCGGGAATCGATCATCGCCAGGTACACCGTGCAGACAATAAGCAGTGCAAGCAGCATTTCCAGTTCAGAATTGATCGCAGTCAGCACCGTATAGATGTTTGCGCAGATAAAAAGAAGCGCTGCGGCAGTCGCGGTGCGCGACAGAAACCGTTTGTAAATGAGATACACCACCACAATATAGGGGATAAAAAGCGCAATATTGAGATACAGCGCCGTCGAAAAAATCACATCGGTTGACGAAACAAAATTCAGCTTTGAAAGAAAGGCAAGCAGCAGCGGATATACCGGCAGAAACTTATAGTTTGTGCCGGGGAAATCGCCCGCCATATATTCAATGACCCTGCCCCTGATATTGCCGAGAAAATCCTCGGTGGGAGTGGCAAGATAATTGAAATAGAAAAGACAGTACGCAAAGCCGGCAAGGAATATTCCCCCCAGCAGATATATATGCCGTTTATTCATACTGTTGACCTGCTCCGAAATTAGAGTAACACCCCTTTCAAGGCAAGTCCTTTTTGGCAGACAGCGCTCGACGGGGTTGTACAAATTCACGCGTGAACTGCAACAGGAATGTTAAAGAAAGCCGGCACATTCGTCAGTACGCTTCTGTTGCGGGATGCGTATTTTCCCGCACTATGGCGCGCTGGAGTGCGATACTTCGTAAAAATTCCGAAAAAGCTTTCTGGTCGTTCTCAGTCCACCGCAGCAGTTGTACGGCGTTTCTGGCTTTTTCCGAAAACCGGTTCATAATGAAACTGGTATTGTTTATATAGTAATTCGTAATTGGCAGAGGATACCGCGGCCGCTCCGAAAAAATCGAGAGCCCGAGAAAGGGATTCTCCGCGTCGACACCCATCATATCGAGGAGCGTGGGGGCTATATCAAGATTTGAACAGACCGTCGCGTTGCTCCCGCCGCGCCACGCCGCGTTGCCGGGAATGTACATTGCACACGCGATAAAATCGCAGCCGCTTGGATTGTAGTCAACATACCTGCCCACAAAATCAAGATACTCCGCGTTCGGACCGACAGCGTGGTCGGCCACAACCAGGACCAGCGTGTTATCCCTGTATGCGGAGCGCTTCAAATACTCCCACAAAACGGCAAACGCCCTGTCTGTGCTGTAAAGGCAATTGAGCAGATTGTTACCCTGCGCATTCGGATGCGTTCGCAGGGGCGTATACGGCGGATGCATGTCAAGCGTCGATATTGTCAAAAGGAAGGGCTGTGGCAATCTCTTTTCCTCAAGCAGCTTCACGCCGAAACGGAACACATCCTCGTCCCTGACGCCCCAGCTCTTTATGTTATGCGCATATTGCGCATACGAAAGCAGCTCGAGGCTTTCGCTCGAATAAAACTCGTCGTAACTCTGCCTTTTCGTGAACGCGCTCTTCATGCTGACGAACGTGCCGCTGCCTCCCTGCAGTTGCACCGAATAATAGCCGTATTTCTTTAATACATCCGAGAGGAAGAGAAATTTCGAGAGGATCGGCGGGCGAACACCCTTCATTTTGTTTTCGCCCTTGATCTGCTGGATGCCCCTGACTTTTTCAATCGTATAGAGGCTCGACCCAAGCGTGGCAATCATACCCCGCAGCGTGGGATAATCCGCGTTATACATGTTAGTGAACGTATACCCGGCGCTCATCAGGTCGTGAAACGCGGGGGTGAGGCCTTTTATGCCGTGAATATCCTCACGCAAAAAAAACTGGCTCATCGATTCGGCAAAGACTATTATAATGTTCGTTTTCGTATCAATACGCGGCTTATCGGCCACGGCGTTTTTCGGCTCGATATAAATGCTCCGCTTCAGCAAGGGGTAGTTCTCGTCAACCGAGTAGAGCCGTATGCCGCATTTTTCCAGTTTCACGCATAGCGATTCATCCAACCGCGCATTCTGTACAACTTCGGGCTTCAGCGTATAGTCTATAAACGACCCGATGACCTTTATCTCGGGTATCTGCACAAACATCGCTTTCGCGGCGTGAGCCGGGCGCGCTTCGCCCGCGGCGCAGTACACAATCCCGCCGCACGCAAGGAGGACGGCCACGCACGCGGCGTTTACGGCCGCGATAATTGCGGCGGACGGCCCGGATGACGCGCCTTCACGCCGTTTCTTTCGGACGGCGGCAAACTGCACGTAAAAGCCGAATAACAGCCGCAGCACCCACAAAAAAACGGCTACTGTTGCAATCAGGGCAATCATAAGCACAAGCGACGGCAGTGTAAGGACAAACGAGGTGCCGTCGGCATAAAACGCGTGGTACCAGAACACGTTATCGACGTGCTGCCCGCCAAAATACACGGTTCCCCAATCGAGGACCCGCGGCAACGAACACAAAATAAAAAGAACCGCAAGCGCGCAATACATAAACCGCCGCCATGCAGCCATCCTATTGACGATTTTGCCTAATGCCGTCAATAGAACCACAAGCAGTACCGACACCGCCGCGTACAATAAAAACAGCGCCGCGAGCCCCCTCGTAAGCTCGCGAAATGTCACATGCGCCGCTACGGCAATCAGCGACAGGTGCCATCCCAAAAAAAAGAGCGCGAAAAAAAGAACACCCAGAAGGGGTGAAAGGTCGTACAACACCCGGCGCGGGGGGCGTTTAAAAAATAGGGCAATTTTTTCGGCAAGGCGCATTAAACGTTTCACTGGCAAAATCTCCGGTAACAATCAGATGCGATCATCTGTAGTATAATAATAGCGCGGATATGAAAAGGGCGCACATTTTTCAGGCATCGACGAAATTCCCGCTTACAAGGGCATACACGTCGCCCGTCGTTTTAAAAACGACATCGTTTTCAAATTCTTTCATCATCCCGACGGCCCTCCGGTAAAGATTTACACGCGAGGCCATGAGGTGCGGATGAAAGTTTATAACACACATGCCGTTAAGCTCGACGGTTTCCCGTATAAATCTCCGCATGGAATTCAGCATTTCGCCTTCAGAACACGTCGCATCCCGTAAATAGTTGTCATCCTGCACCATAAGGGGAAGCTCCCATAATCAACCGTCCGAAAAC
>DHPI01000026.1:19659-21025 GCA_002407865.1 Spirochaetia bacterium UBA5368 | reverse complement strand
CACCATAAGGGGAAGCTCCCATAAACCGAACCGCTCCAGATAAAAAGGATACGGAAGCCGTACGCTCGGATAGATTGCGGAACCAACCTGCAGCGACGAATCATACAAAATGCCGAACTCGCCAAGTAACTCGAAATAGCGCGGGCCCCTCGAAAGGGCCGGCGTGCGTGCGCCCATAACGCCGTATCCTTCGAGCCTGCTCATGGCCGCGTCAAGCCTTTTTCGAATTGTAGCCGGGCGCCTGAACGACGCGCCCTGGTCGTGCGTGTAGCCGTGCAGCCCCGTTTCGAAACCTTCATCGGCAAGCGTGCGAAGCAGATGCCCGTGCAGCGCGTAATTGTCATGAGTCAAAAAATTGAATGTGGAAGGGATGCCAGCCTCGCGGTCGATATCGGCTATGCCCCGCACAAAGGCGTACCCTTCGTCGTTGTCAACATCGTGCGACAGGCATACGACCGCCCTTTTGTTCCACCACGGCCGATGCCCGACGCCCTTCAGCGAGGCGGCAACTTTCCTGTTTTCATCGAAATCGAGGGGGTACACGACCTTCAAACCGCGTGACGGATTTCTCAGCCTTTTCGCGATATCCGTAATAAAATAGCGAAACCGCGTCGGCAGCATGTTCAGCATGGGCCCCGCACACATCCGAAGCGTCTTTTCGACCGGCGTCGTCGAAAAGACGGCTTCGTAGAGGGCCGTTACGTCAATCCCCGCTTCACGGATAACGCGGTATTGTTCGGCGATATTCTGAGGAATGCGCATCGTCGATACCGGCGCGCCGGCTATTTCCCCTCCTCCATGTCATAGAACATAGCGACAAAGAGGAACTGAAACCCGCTTATTAAAAGAAGCGCAACCAGAATGCTCATCGACGGAGTGACATGGGTGTCGCCAAGGAAAAACTTGTCCAGGATCAGGTAAATTCCCAGGCCAAACCCCGATAGTATAAGTATCATGGAAAAATAGTAGAAAAAGATAAGGGGATGAAAATCAAGATAAAGATAGCGGAATTTAAGCCGCCAGAAAAAATTCCGTACAATCATGGGCGATACTTTTATGGCGTAATCCATCCCCTTGATCTGCGACTGCCGTTCGCCTTCGAGATAAATCGCCGTGCGCGGCACGTCGGCCACCTTGAAACCGTATGCATTCAGGCGGACGAGAAAATCGATGGGATAGCCGTATCCTTTCCACGCCTTGTCCCAGTTGATGGTGTCGATCGCTTTTTTATTTATGGCGGTATAGCCGTCGACCACATCCGAGATTTTGTAAAACCCCGACGCGATCTTCGTAAGCGCCGTAATAATCCAGTTCGCGAAAAACCGCAGCCTGGGCATCTTTTCAACGGTGCGTTCAAACTGTCCCC
>DHPI01000026.1:16436-19552 GCA_002407865.1 Spirochaetia bacterium UBA5368 | reverse complement strand
GTGCGTTCAAACTGTCCCAGAAGGAAGCGGTTCCCCTTGGTGTAATCGGCCTTCTTATCGATAATCGGATCGAGAAGGTTCTGCACCTCATTGAGGGGCATCTGGTTATCACCGCCCACAACGACGGCGATATCATACCCGTCGGCGCTGGACTGCCGATAGCCGGTAATAATCGCTCCGCCGCACCCCTGGTTCTGTTCATGCTTTAAAAGCCGCACCCGTTTGTCCTTCTTTGCGTACGCGAGAACAACTTCATTCTGGTTGTCAGAGCTTTTGTCGTCAACAACGTACACCCGGTCTATGATTTTCGGCACGCTCTTCAGCGTGTCGCCTATCAGTTTCTCCTCGTTATACGCGGGAATTACCAGCGAAATTTTTTTCTTCCTGTACATACAACTGTCTCCTTTAACTGGTTATCCTGATTGTCACCGCACGAAACTGTTGACTTCGTCAGCGATGAACTTTATCTCATCTTTTGTCAGCTCCGGAAAAATCGGGAGGCTGACCACCCTGCTTGCAACGCTCTCCGTAACCGGAAAATCGCCCTTTTTATATCCCAGGTAGTCGAACGCCGGCTGAATATGCAGCGGCACCGGGTAGTGGTTGCGCACATCGATGCCTTTTTCCTTCAGGTGCGCCATAAGCCCATCCCTGTTTTCAACCTGAATAACATACAGGTGATACACATGCTCGCCGCCCTTCTGCGTTTTCGGCGTCACAATCTTCGGATTGCCGCTGAAAAGCTCTGTATACAGGGCGGCGTTCTCCTGTCTTTTTTTCGTCCATTCGAGGATGTACTTGATCTTCACAAGCAGCACCGCCGCCTGGATATCATCCATGCGAAGGTTGTAGCCAATCACATCGTGGGTGTACTTGTCAAGGCGTCCGTGGTCGAAAATCTTTTTTGCGCGGTTATAAAGCTCATCGCTTCCGGAAACGATCGCCCCAGCATCGCCATACGCGCCGAGGTTCTTGCCCGGATTAAAGCTGACCGCGTTGATGTCGCCGAAAGTCCCGACAAAGCGGCCGTTCAGCTTCGCGAAATGCGCATGGGCGCAATCCTCCATCACCATCAGATTGTGCTTTTTCGCGATACGCATAATCTCTTCCATGTCCGCCGGATTGCCGTACAGATGCACGGGGGCGATTGCGCGCGTTTTCTCCGTAATCGCCTGCTCTATCTTCGTCGTATCGATATTATACGTTACCGGATCGATATCGACGAATACCGGTTTCGCCTTGAGATGGTGAATCGGCTCCGATGTCGCGATAAACGTGTGCGGCGTCGTGATGACCTCGTCGCCCTCCCTGAGGCCAAGAGAGGAAATCGCCACAAGCACCGCGGTACTGCCGCTGGAGCAGGGAATCATATGCTTAAAACCGTGCATAGCGCCGTATTCTTTTTCCAGCTCGCGGGTAAAACGGCCCTGTACGAAGTCCTTGGTTCTGATCACTTCATCTATTTTTGCGTGAATTTCGTCTTTTATCTGCTCGTACTGCCTGTTCAAATCGACAAACTTAATCATTACAACCTCATATTTCAGTAATGTATTTTCCTGATAAATCCGGCCGGGTTACCGGCAACGATGGTATCTTCCTCTATATTGCGCGTCACCACGCTGCCCGCCCCTACCAGGGAGTTTTTTCCAACGACTCTTCCGGGGAGGATGGTGGAATTCGCCCCGATCTTCGCCCGTTCCCGTATCGTCGCACCGACAAGCCGCCTCGTTTCCTTCGGGGATTTCGGATACGGATCGTTTGTAATTACCACGTTGGGACCGATCCAGCAGTCTTTTTCGAGCACCGTATATTCGGGCACAAACGCCTGCGAATGGATGCGGACGTTTTCGCCGATCGTTACGTGGTGCTCAACCACCGTAAGCGTACCAATGCTCACGTTATCGCCAATCGTATTCAACTCGCGGATATTGGCCTTGTTGCCCGTCGCGAAATTATCGCCGATCTTGTTCCCCGCATAGATGACCGTATGTGAGCGAATCACCGCATTGTCGCCTATCACGGTTTCCTCGCCGTTATAACCGGCGAAGGGCGCCCCGATAACGCAGAAATCCTCAACAACGCAGTTTGCGCCCAGCTTTACATTGGGATATATCTTTGCCGTTTCAGCGATCATTTATCATACCCAGACGGCATTTTTCAGGTTTAAAACGGAGGTGCACCTCCCTGCCGGTCTCAATGGACTCGTATATGGCAGATATCAATTCAAGGCTCTTGCGGCCTTCCAGTCCGTCCACCATGCCCTTTTTTCTGTTCAGTATGGAATCAACAACGTCGTCGTAGTATTCCTTGTGGCCAAAACCGTACACATTCGGGGGATTAACCGAGTACTTCTGCATCACTTCTTTGTCATCATCGACAGGCGCGGCAAAGTTCCAGACCTTCATTTCATTCACGGCAAACCCGCCTATCTCGACGGTTCCACCCTCGCCAAGGATTGAAAGCGACCCCTCAAGGTTCTTTGGACGGGCGGCAGTCGTCGCTTCGACGATACCCAGCGCCCCGTTTCGAAATTTCAGCAACACCACGCCGGTATCTTCGGTTTCGATATTGACAAGCGCGGTGGCGCTTTTCGCAAACACCGTGTCAACCTCGCCCATCATCCATTCGAGCAGGTCGATGTGATGGCTCGCCTGGTTGGCAAACACGCCGCCGTCATACGCCCAGGTGCCCCGCCAGGCGTCCTGATCGTAGTAGTCCTGGGCGCGGCACCAGCGAACGCGCACCGTGCCTAACACCAGCTTACCAAAGCGTCCCGCTTCCAGAGCCTCGTGAAGCTTTTTCACGGGAACGTTGCACCTGTTCTGTTTCACGACAAAAAGCTTAATATGGTTTTCCGCGCACTCTCTGATCATCGCATCCGCGTCATCGAGCGTAAGCGCCATCGGTTTTTCAACCAGTATGTGCTTTTTATATTTCACAAGGTTCAGCACATGCTTCGCGTGCAGCCCGCTGGGCGTAAGCACCGACACCGCATCTATTTGTTCCTTCTCCATCATCATATCCATGTCGGTATAGTAAGGAACATTGCACTTTTCACCGACACTTCGCGCCCTTTCCGGAACGATATCGCACACAGCCGCAAGCCGCGCGTTTTT
>DHPI01000026.1:13768-16325 GCA_002407865.1 Spirochaetia bacterium UBA5368 | reverse complement strand
CAGCCGCAAGCCGCGCGTTTTTAATCATCTCTTTCCCAAGAAGGTCCGAATGTCTCTCCGCGATACGGCCGCACCCAACCAGCGCAAAATTAAGCATACCACAGCCTCCCCTCAATCAATACAAATGTACTAAACAATACAAATGTACCAAGTTCAAAAAGATTTAAAATGTCAATAAAAATTCAGCTTTTGCGCATTTTCTCTTCCGAAAATCATAAAACCAATGTTATTTAATTTCCACGGTTATTCTGATCTTTCGAAAAGGATGTAATCGACGGGCTCCGCCGTGTCGATCTTTATCTTTTTCCAGCCGGGAATATCCTTCAGCAGCACAAGGCCGCGGGTTCTGTCCAGCGCCACATAATCGCCCAGAATATTCTTCGTCGCCCTGTACAGTTCGGGCTGCATCAGCATATATTTTATATTTTTTTTCGACGCAAAATAAGCATTAAAGCTCTCGATATCGGGAAAATAATTCTTTGCCGTTTTTTTGCTTTCCAGCTCCGGGTGCAACAGTACCCATGAGTAGTGATGTATTCCCTTCGAGAAATATTTTTCATCACCCTTCAGATTATTCTTAAAAAAGGCCGCAAGCTCTTCATAGCCGTCTTCCGCCCTGTATGTGGAGGCTGGAGCCGGTATGGGCCGCGCAAGGGGATACGCAACCGCGAAAACAAGAAGCGCGGCCGTCAGCGCGAGCTTTACCGGCGCCACACGTTCGGGAAATGCCTCGTGTGCGGTTTTAAACACCTTTCCGGCCACATGCACAAGCCCAACAGCAAAAAACACCAGGAAGAAGGGAACCACCGGCAAAAGATACCGCCTGTTGGGAGAGGTAATGCTGTACCATGAAAGCGGCAGGTAGAACCCCAGCACAAGAAAGACGATGAGCGCCTTTTTACTCCGGGTCATGCCAGAAGCAAAAAAGCCAAAGAGCGATATACCCAGCGTCAGCACTGAAAGAAGCGCCG
This sequence comes from Spirochaetia bacterium UBA5368, assembly GCA_002407865.1. Classification (GTDB taxonomy): domain Bacteria; phylum Spirochaetota; class UBA4802; order UBA4802; family UBA5368; genus UBA5368. Next base: position 15,354 of record DHPI01000026.1, on the reverse strand, counting down.
CCGCGGCCTTCGCGGCCATCGACGCGAGGTCCCACGAAAATTTCGGCACATAGTGAACCGAAAACGAATACAGCGAATGAAGAAGTATTCTGAACTCCCTGGCCAATCCCCAGAAAAATCTGTATGCGTTGTCGGCAATTCCCTTTTTAAAAATATCGGTAAATTTTTCAGTTTGATCTGTCTGGCCCCAGTTCTGGTCCATGGCGAGCATATCCATATTGATCGTATAAAACGGAAATTTATACAGGATCGTGTTGCGCACCAGAAGCGGCAGGCATACCAGAACAAACATCAGCAGGAACATCCACAGGTATTTATTTTTCATCAGCGCCCACAGGTTCATCTTGCGGTCGTAGAGCAGAAACAGGCCGAACCCGAACACAATGAAAAGCCCGCTGGGCTTCGTCATGTAACTGAGGCCGGCAAAGAGGCCCGCCAGTATCCAGAAACGGTTGTCATCAAACCCCTTTATAATGAAATAAAACGACAACGTGGTCACGATCATAAGGAGGGGCTCGCACGAAACCATTGTCGACTGGTGCATAAAGATATCATTGGCGACAAGCGCGCACGCAGCGATAAGCGCGTACAATTCGTTCGACTCCCGTCTTACCAAAAAATACAGCAGATAGACATACAGAAGGCCGAGGAAAAGATTCAGAACCTTGATATGCACAAAATACGCGGCGCTTTGCTCATAAAAGAACGAAATGATAAACGGAAACAGCGAACTCTGGTTGTTCTCGGTGAACGTTCCGCTGAAAAACGACTTCAGCAAATCCCACGTATTCCCCTGCTTCAATATTTCCTGCACATGTACAAAGAAGTACGTCGTATCCGTCTCGCCCAGATATAGGTGCTGACCTAACGAGTAGAGACCCACAAGTATATATACCGCGCCAAGCGCCGCCAGAAACGCGGCGGTATGGAGCGGATTGCGTTTTTCATTCAAAAGAGGCATACTTGATTCGCGTATTTTTATAATAAAACTCTCCACCGGAGTAATTATTCAAGCGGGATTACGCCGGTCGTGGATTCATCTCACTGACAGGAAGCCCGAAAACTCAAACCTGCGTCATGATGTACCACTCGCGAGGATCAGAGTAATCTATATATACAAACACAATATACAAACACATTTAAGGCAAGAAATTTATTATTTTTTTAATGCCATGCGCTGCCCTCCCTGCGGCAGATGAATTCAAGGATAAAGTACAACAGAAAGCGAGGTTCACTTCTTTCCGTCGCATTCAATCTTTCGCAGGCGATATTGTACATCTTCCATCAGGTTGCGATTGACGGCGAGGAGGCCCGCGAGAAAGGCCACCAGTATTGTCTGGAAACCAATTCCCATGAGGATGGCGGCCAGAATAAGGGACTGAACATGGCCCGAGCCGCCATCACGCATCAAATAAAACAGATATCTGACTCCTATCAAAAAGCCGATGGTAAAAAGAAACCCGCCGATAGAGATAAAAAAATTAAAAGGCTTGTAGACTACAAAAATTCTGAATATCGTAATAATTGATTTTTTAATATATGCCGACATGCTTTTTACCAGACGGGACGGCCTGAGGTCCCTGTTC
>DHPI01000026.1:8122-13693 GCA_002407865.1 Spirochaetia bacterium UBA5368 | reverse complement strand
GGACGGCCTGAGGTCCCTGTTCACCCGTACAGGAACCGAAATGATAGCCATATTCTTTTGTCCGGCCTGAATAATGGTTTCAAGCGTATACGTATAGTTGTTAAACACGTTCAGCCTCATAGCCGCATCACGGCTTATCGCCCTGAAGCCGCTTGGCGCGTCGGGGATAGCTGTTTTACTTACAACACGCACCACCCAACTTCCAAGAAATTGTAAAAACTTTTTTATAACTGAAAAATGGGCAATATCGGTGATGGGTCTGGCCCCTACCACAATGTCGGCCATCCCTTCAAGGATTGGTTGTACGAGCGCCGGAATATCATTGGCGTTATACTGATTGTCAGCGTCGGTATTAACAATGACGTCAGCCCCAAGTTTTGTACACGCATCAAGGCCGGCGACAAATCCCCGCGCAAGCCCCTGGTTTTTCGTAAAACTCACAATGTGGTCGACACCACAAGATTTTGCGACATCAACCGTAGCATCGGTGCTCCCATCATTAATTATAAGCCACTCTACCCGATCAAATCCCTTCACTTTTCTCGGAAGTTCTTTAAGTGCCAGCGGAAGAGTTTCTGCCTCATTGTAGCAGGGTATTTGTATAATTAGCTTCATTGTTATTCCTCAATGCATTAAATTCTTTAGCGGTTATCCCTGTATATATAACGTCAAATCTAATCGCGATTCTCAATCGTGTTCCTGTTTATACGCATCGGATGGCACAGCATCGCCCCTTCCAGGGGCATACATACTGCCATCACACGCCACCCTTTCCAGCACAAAACACTGGAAATATTCATGTATCCGATCATACGATGTACTAAATCGAACTATGCCGATTCATTCAGGATTACTCATTGCGTTTGAAAAGAATATAATCCGACGGAAGCATCGTATCCTGCATAACCGCCGTAAATCCCGGTATATTTTTTACGAGGACAAAACCATGTTGTGGATCGAGATTTATGTAGCTTTTATCAAAAATATTCTTCGTCATTCTGAATCCTTCCTGGTCAAGCAGATAGTATGCAATGTTCTTGTGTTCCTGCATATACCCGGTAAACGCGTTGATATCCTTAAAATATTTCATACCATCCCTCTTCGCGTCAAGTTCGGGATACAGAATCACCCATGAATAATTGTGCTCCCCCTTCTTGAGGTACTTCTCGCCAGGCTTGAGATTTTTCATAAGGTAGTCGGCAAGCTCTAAATAGCCGTCTTCATATGCATAGGTCTTCATAGGGTGCGGAATAGCCCGCGCCGCAGGATAGATTGCGACAAACAGCAGGAGCATAGAAGCCAGCGCAATCCCAGGAAATAACGAACGTGCACTATCGGAAAACTTTTTAAAAACCCACCGCTGTTCCGAAACGGCGCGCCGCAGCACCTGCGCGCAAAACAACGCCGCAAAGAAAATAAAAAGAATCGTAACCGGCAGAATATAACGCCTGTTTGGCGCCGTAATGCTGTACCACGACAGCGGAAGATAAAATCCGATTACCAGAAACAATATTAAAGCTTTTTTTCTCCTGCCGCACTGTGACGTAATAAAACCGGCCGCCGCCGACAGAAACATCAGCCCGGCGGCAACTGCCCCCATGGCCTTCGCGTACCATGGCGACGTGTCGTTCTGGAGTTTTGGCACGTAATGCAGCGAGAATGAGTAAAGCGAATGCAAAAGGATTCTGAATTCGCGCGCAGTACCCTTGATAAACCTTCCAGCAAGCTCTGTCGGCTTCTTTTTAAATACATCGCTGAACTCGGCCTTTTTTTCCGCCTTGCCCCAGTCCTGGTCCATGGCGAAATACGTCACGTTATAATTATAAAAAGGAAATTTATAGACAATGGTATTGCGCACCAGGAGAGGGAGCGCCCCCACCATAAACATCAGGGCGAAGAGCCAGAGATATTTATTTTTAAATAGCTTCCAGAAGCGGAATTTGACATCGAACAGAAGAAAAAGCAGAAAACCGAACGGGATAAACATACCACTACCCTTCGTCAGGTGCGCAAGCCCCACGCACAGACCGGCGGGAATCCATACACGGTTATCATCCAGACCTCTGATAATCAGATAAAACGAGAGCGTTGTAAAAATGACAAGCAGCGTTTCGCACGACACCATCGTCGTCTGGTGCATAAACGTGTCGTTGGCAATGAGCAGGCACGCCGCAATTGACGCCGCGAGACTGCCCGCTTCTTTTTTTACAAGAAAATAAAACAGGTAGAGAAACGCCAGCCCCAGAAAAAAATTGAGCAGCTTGATCTGAAGAAAATACGCGATGCTCTTCGAATAAAAAAGCGATATAATAAAGGGGTACAGGGGGTGCTGGTTCCCCGGCGTAAACTTCCCCATAAAAAGCGAGGCAACAAAATCGAGCGGGCCGCCCTGCTCTTTTATCTTCATAACATATTCAATAAAAAAGCTGGTATCGGTTTCGCCTAAATACGGATGCTGGCCAAGAGAGTAAAGTCCCACAAGAGCGTACGCAAAGCCGATGAGAAAGAGTGAAACGGCTGTCAGCGCCTTTTTCGATATGCCGCTGTGCGGCGTATCGATGTTTTGAATATCATTCTGCATATATACTCCCCGTATCAGCACGCGTAATTAGTCACATCATACCAACAATACGGATAGGCAGTTTATCAAGACGCGAATATTTTAGGCAAGCAATTTTATTAGGGCTTTGTTTCCGGGGCACCCTGGTTCAAGTTTCAAGATTTAAGATTGACAACCTTCATAATTTTCATTCTTTTGTTACTTAAATTCGATACTTCATATGAAAATAGCAATTATTTTTCCCAAGGATTCCGAGGCCCTTTTTAGCAGGGCATCCAGCCGTACCTTCGGCGGAGCCAACGTGCAGATGTACCAGATCGCGAAGGAAATGGGGCGTCATGCGGAGCACAGCGTATACTCGCTGATTCCCGCTTACGAGCGCATCGATTTCGACGACGCGGGCGACTTTACGCTTGTGCCGACATTCAACGAAAGCGATTCCATCTTTAAAAAGGTCATTACCTACCACCGCACCCTTCGTCGGCTGAAGCCGGACGTCATCCTCCAGCGGGGGCTTACGTTAGAATCGTGCCTTTTCGCGCTGTACGCGCGCATTTTCGGCATGCGCTTCGTATTCATGCTTGCGCACGATATCGAGAGCGAGGGGAAATACCAGAAGAACCACAAAAGGTGCCCGCTCTTTTTCCTGCTGCTTCGGTTCGCGCACCTCATCGTGGCGCAGAACGAGCTCGAGCGGGACAATGTACTGAGAAAGCGGCCCGATGCGCGGGTGGCCATCCTCAAGAAGGGCATCGATTTCTCGCGAATCCGCACATCACGGAAAAAGGACTACGACGCGGTATGGATCGCGCGCTGCGAACAATGGAAAAATCCCGAGGTTTTTATAGAGCTCGCGGGCCGCAATCCGAAACTGAAATTCTGCATGATATGCTCGCCGGTGCCCGGAAAAGAAAGCTATTTCGAGGAAGTGCGTATGGCCGCTTCGGCGGTAAAGAATATCGCTTTTTTCGACTTCCTTCCACAGGAGAACGTGTATCGCATTATCAGCCGCAGCAGGGTGTTCTGTCTCACCTCTGACATGGAAGGCGACTGGCCCATGACAGTGCTCGAAGCGGCCGCCGCGGGGGTACCGATATTGTCGTACAAGCTGAATTACGGGGATATATTTTTAAAATACAATGCAGGATATTATTGCGACAATGATTTCACGATTTTAAATACATGTTTGCTAAAGGTTAAAAATGATCGTACATTATATAAATGCATATCTGCAGGCGCTTTAAACTATGCAATAACATATCATAGCATTAACAATAATGTAACGGCGTTATTGTCGCACTTACGTAACGGATAAACAATTGCATTCCGTAACACATCATAGTTCATAATTTTTGTTAATACCCATTTTGCCCGTCAAGCCATGTAAAAGCGCGATACAATAGATTCGAATATTTTTAAATTTAAAATTAGGCAAAGCTATACCTACCACAATCAAAGAATAAATTATCATATTAAGATAATAAACGACACGGTTTGTTACTAATTCATTTCTCTCAAAATATACCCTATTCCGAATAGAATAATATAATCGAATATGGTTTGTATCTTTAGCGATTCTATTCACGGCAAATCCTTTGGCTTGCACATGCCATGACTGATCGATATCCCGAATAGTACTGTTCAATAATAACCAAATAGCCCCACCCTTCTTTATTATTCTATAAGAGTATTCATGATCGTCTACATATAAATATAATTTTTCATCAGGATAGCCAATCAGATCGATCAGATCTTTATTAAAAAACATACCCCCATAGGGAACCGCATACACTTCTCCTGCTGTTTTTTCGCTATAAACCGAAATATTGCTTTTTTTTATTTTTTTAACTATTCTATTACGCAAAAAAGAAGGCATGTTTGCAATATGAAATGCGCGAAAAATATTTTTTCTGCCTAAAACCAATTGAGGATTATTCTTTATGACAGCATCTTTGTAGATTTGTCGATCCTTTCTGTGTGATGCAAGACATACTCTTTCATTTTTATTCTGCACCTTCAAGTCCCGCCAGAATTCTTTTAATACCGAAAGAGCGTTTTCATCAGGTTTATTATCGTCGTCAAGCAACCAAATAAATTCACAATCTGAATATTCAAGAGCTTTGCGAATTCCAATCGCATATCCTTTGGCGGACCCTGTATTCTCATTAAGACTAACGACTTCTATTATACTCTTATATTCCTTGCGTAATTTTATAAGTTGATCAGCGCTTTCTTTTTCAGACTTATTATCGACTATCACTATTTTATCAATTTTAATGTTAAGTAACTCGAGTACTACTTTTCTCAATAATAAAAACCTATTCCCATAGGTGACTATAATCGCAAATGTCTTCATTTATATAATTATCCTCCGATTTTTAAGCATGCTGCACCACAACTTGTTACCGTAACTCACCCCGAAATTGTGGACGGTTCATTAAGAACATTATTCATAAATCTTTTTTTCACCAAAATGTGAGCGAAAACAATCATAGAAACCCTGTATTATAGCAACCGTCTTCTTCCGTTTCTCCCTTTCGAACATTATTATTTCGATATATTCTATACAAAAATTAATTATCCCCGGAATAACGAATCTCGGATATTTAAACAGGTATTTACCCCATATATACAGACCGTTTCTCGCTTTATAATATCTTCGAATGGCAGCATGGTGTGTCGGATAAAACGGAATTCCGCACACTACCTTTTTTTGCATTTTTCCCAACCGATGATGCATGCGGGCATTATTAACAACAATCACTTGAAATCCTTTCTTGCACGCCCTTAGACAATATTCATGATCAACCATATCTATAAACAATTTTTCATCATGATAACCGATGGTGTTTAAATAACTCAAACGCAGCAGGCTTCCCGATGTGGCGGTGGTTAGTCTTTCGGTAAATTCTTTTTTTATTTGCTTTTCGGCCGTGTTTATATCGATGCGCCATGGTGCGGCAATAAATGCCATTTTATATGTGTTCAAACACCTAATCAATTTACCGATT
>DHPI01000026.1:0-8010 GCA_002407865.1 Spirochaetia bacterium UBA5368 | reverse complement strand
GATTGTATCTGGAAGCAACATGCTATCCTGATCCAACAATAATGCATATTCATATCCATTTTCAAATGCGTATTTCAATCCCTGATTCAAGGCCCTGGCAATGCCGAGGTTTTTCCCATTTGCGATTATATGCAGCTTTTTAAATTTATTAATGAGATGATTATGCAACTCAAGATCGGGCTTATCAGAATTGTCAACAATCAGCATTGCATCAACCTGATCGGCATATGAAATAATCCTGGTTTCTATATCTGAATCAGGGTAATAGAAAACTGTTATCGATAATACCTTATTCATAACAAAGCACAAGAGGGCGAGCCGCTATCCGGATTTTATCTGATGGAAAAATGCTATCTTTTCTGAAAATTGCATTCTTCCCGATATATTGAGAATTATATAGTAAAGCATCTTTTTCATTCTTTTGAGCAAGGCATACGATGTGATACGGAAAAGCAAAATCCAATGAAACAATTTTCATTTTGATGTGATTCATCAGCGATACCACTAAATCCGCATCAAATACATGATGATGCAAACATCGGTTGAACTTGTTCTGCTGTGATCTTGCCCTGAATGATTCATAATCACCGGCACGCTTATCCATCGATAGATCATGCAAAGCAAGTATTTCTTCAAGATGCGATAAATCGTCCTCTCCGACACATTTATCATAATCTGAGATAACATGATCGATTGTTGTAACAGGCCTTTTGTGATCGAAAGTTTTATCCTTATGTGGCAGAACCAATAGCAAAAAACCATCATTTTTCAAAACTCTGGTCCATTCATACAGCGCTTTTAATGGATTAGCAACATGCTCAAGGCAATGAGATGACAATACAAAATCGTACAATTGAGATTCAATTATTGATAAATCCGTCGCATCGGAAATATACTGTTTCCCGCCACACTCCGTGTCATGCTCCAGGTACGTCATTTTATCAATCCGCCCTTCCCATACCGTATGTGATGAGAAATTACACCCATCTATTGATTTTACGATCGGATACACAGGCAAAATATTCCGTTTTTTAAAAATGCCGCTCGGCCCCCCTACCTCAAGTCCATGTTTTCTCGTTAAAGCATGTTTATAAATTTCATAATTTTGTACTTTAAATTTATATATCCGCGCGGGAATAAACTGTAATACATATTCGGCAAAAGTTCGTATATGCATTTTTATGTAATCCTTTTACAGACGTGTAATTGTCGTTTGTTTACTTTTTTTATCGCACCATACCGCAAAAACAAGCTGTACAATAGTAGCAAAAAATGCAAATGATATTAATGAAGTCCACACTGCTCCCTGCATGCCGTATACGGGAATTAGGGCTTCCTGAAAAACTCAAACACTCTGCAAATTGATCCCCAAACGCCATTTAAAGATCAATGCATATCGATTCAGCAAATAGATAAAAACATCCCTCAGCCGTTTCTCAAGGTTCGTCACCAGTATTATCAAGGCAATGCTTGACTCACTGGTGCTCATAAGCTTCCCCATGATACGGTTAAGGCTATACTTTCTTTTTTCCACTCCAAAGGAGCCTTCAATCACATTTCTCATCCTGCTGTCAATCCGTTCCTGCCTCTTGTCTCGCGACATGTCCTTCGATGGGCGACCAAGGCACGACACTAAAAGTCGTATATTTCGTTCGCGACAATACCGAAGATTCTCCCGGTTTCGATATAACTTATCAGCCAGCATCGCTTCCGGGTAGCACCCCAGTGGCTCCCTGTATCGGCTGTTTATCAAGATTCATTTTGTACACTGCGTAATACAATGACATCGTAACAAAAGTTTCCGCCGCAATCACGGCAAAACACGATCCATAATATGAAAACAGGGGAATAAGCCCGAGATTTAAGGCAAGGTTGAGCACCGCCCCTGTTATCACAATCAACGAATACACACGGTCTTTCCCATACGAAAGAATTATCTGTACTGCAGGAACATTTATCCCTATAATCAGGGGAACAAAAGCCATTGCCCTCAGGCATAGTATGGCTTCACTGGACGGTTTCCCCACGACAATATGTATTATTATATCGGGGAAGATCAGAAATACTATACCCATAATAAGCGTGAACACGAATATGACCGCTCTCAGTTTCTTCAAAAATGATATGATATAATTATATGATTTTTCAATTTTCAGGTTTATGAACGGGTATACCGTGTGCGAAATGACTGCGGCCAACTGGTTTGTAAGATCAATCAGCTTTTTGGCGATCGCAAAACACCCCACGATGGATTCCTCGACAAACAACCCCAATATGAAAACATTGTTTATCTTATAAAAATTCACCGATACCTGCGACAGGAATATATGAAAACCTTCCTTTAATTGCTCGATAACATATTGCTTATCGGGCATTTTGATAACAATACCGAAGTTCTTTATGGCTACCCTGATGGCTATGGCCCCCGCCACTATGGACCCAAGCGAATACAGAAACGGTACATATATATAATCGGAAGAATAGCGCACGACAACAAAAACCGATACGGTAAATATTAATTTTGAAACGATATTCAACAGGGTAATATACTTCATCTTTTCTATGCCCTGGTAAAACCAGAGGGGAAACAGCACGTTGCCCAGTACCATGCCGTAGAATGAAATATACACGATATACTCTTTGCGGAATATGTCGATACTGAACACAAGCAGCGCAAATACCATAAACCCAAGAAAAAAGAATGCGACCTTGATAAAAATAATAGTGCTGAATAATTTCGATATGAATTGTATGTCGTCTCTCTTTTTGGAAATATCCCTTGTCGCGGTCAGGTTGAACCCGTAATCGGTAAAAAACATGAAATACTGCATGAACGATTGCGCAAATACGATAATGCCGTACTTTGCCGGGCCGATGACCCTCAGCAGATACGGCAGGGTAATCAGCGGCAATATGTAATTCGCGGCCTGCAACACCGAGAGGGAAACAAAGTTCTCAAAGAGGCGCTTCTTTTCAATATCAATGTTTTTCCACAACATTTTCATACTATTGCCCGCTTAAATCATTCTGACGAAACGGTGGTATTTATCGCGTCTTATAGTATGGCCATTTTAAAATTACCGAATCGTTATGATCTGTAACGCTTAAATAGGTAATACGGAACTGAGTGAAGAAAAATATGGATTTATCAGATGGTGCCGGAATAATAACACTGACAGCATAAAAAAACTTACTACCGCAATCCCCGTCAAAGCATATTTTTCATTAATCAAATACATGACATATGTAAGTATAAATATTTCGACAACTCCTATCAAATCCCGGAAACGTACAGCAAACACCGGCTGTGTCGGGAAAATAAGATAGACAACAATAGAAATCAGATAAATTTTTATAATCAGCGCCGAATACCTGTCCATCGTTTTCAGGTGCTGCCATTTCGAAAGCAGAAATGCGCAGAAACCTAATCGCGCCATAAGGAACATATTTAAAGGCTTAAACCTGGTGGCGAATCCGTTCTGAAATATGCTTTTATAATATATAAACCTTTCAGTAAGCGGATTATCGCCGAAGATATTGAAAACCGGAATTATATCTATTTTAAACGCGCAGATTAAAAATGATATAATTATTATAATACCATAGAGTTTCACATTCAATGTATGCGGATTTATAAAGTACAACGGCACAAAAACCAGCGCGGAATAATGAAACGCCGCCGCGCACAGCATATATACCGAGTACATAACAGGATTTCGCCTGTATATTTCCGATATGCTCATAAGGATAAACCCGCTCGCCACCCCCGCCCGTATCTGTGTCATTTCCTGCACAAGATAATAATTGGAATAATAGGCAATTACACAAATAAGAATATACGGCGAAATTCTCTTCACGGCCGCAAGCTTGAGCGAGACACCCAACGCCGCCATAATGGCAAATACAAGTATAGTACCGCCCTTGAAGAAGGTATTCACAAGCGATGCTATTGCAACAAACGCGGGATCTTTTTGAAATAATTCAGCAGGGTGAGAAAAATAATAGGTAACCGGCTGAACAGATTCAATCCATACCACATAAGCATTGTAATCCCTGTCGACGCCGTTGCCCCGCAATGCCGCAAGCGCAATCAGCAAAACGCCGGAAACGACGAACAATATGTTTTCATACCGGCCCTTTCTGGGATTCTTCGATAAAAATATAAATAATCCAAATACACAGAACAATACTAACAGTACATAATAAATGATCATAATTACCTCTCCAGCATCGAGCGCATTGTATCTTCTATTGTATACCTTCCGGCCCACCCCAGGGCCGTCAGCTTCGCGTTGTCACCCACAAGCATATTGATATCGTTTTCACGTACAAACGCGGGATTCACCCTTACGCGAATCGAATATCCCGCGGCCGATTCCGCGAGTGACAGTATCTCACGAAGTGAAATCCCCCGCCCCGAGCAGATATTATAGGTCTGCGACGGCGTCCCCAATTCGATAAGCATTCTGTACGCTTCGACCACGTCGCGCACATCGGAGAAGTCCCTTATAATGTCGATATTGCCAAGCTCGATCTCGCGCTTCCCCTCGCGGAAATGCTGTACTATCTTCGGCACAAGGAAGCGCTCCGCCTGGCCCGGACCGGTATAATTAAAGGGGCGCGTGATTACGATAGGCAGGGTGTCGAAATACTGCCGCGCGGCATGCTCCAGCGAAAGCTTGCTAACCGCGTAATGATTTACCGGCGCAGGAACGACATTCTCGTCAATAGGCTCCGCCCCGGGATTCCCGTACACATTGGCGCTGCTTGCGCATACAATTTTCTTCGGTACCGGATTTGTCGCGGCGCACGCATCGAGCACATGCAGCGTGCCAAGCAGGTTCACCCTGTATATCTGCGCCGTATCGGCATGCGGCACAAACGATATGGCCGCCAGGTGCGCCACATACTCCGGCTGTATGCGCCGCATGCATTCGAAAACGGCATCGCGGTCGGTAATATCGCACTCGACATGCCGACCGTGCCCGTCGGAACGCACCACCGTGCCGTATACATCGTAGCCGTGCTTCAGCAAGCGCTCTTCGAGATATGTTCCGGTAAAGCCGTCAATGCCGGTAATCAGTATTTTCTTCATGGTTCGATTCAAAATTCAGGATAAAACAATCTTTCAATCTTTAATTCTATAAACTCCCGATCCTTTCCAGGTCGCGCTTCAGCATAATGCGCACCAGCTCGTCAAAGCGCGTTTTCGGCGCCCAGCCAAGCATTTTTTTCGCCTTCGAACAATCGCCGGTAAGGATATCGACCTCCGCGGGACGGTAAAATTTCGGGTTCACCTTCACCAGCGTCTTGCCGGTTTTTTTGTCCTTCCCTGTTTCATTCACGGCCTTCCCCTTCCATACGATATCAATGCCTATGCCGGCAAAGGCCTGATCTATAAACTCGCGCACCGAATGGCTTTCTCCGGTGGCAAGCACGAAATCGTCGGGGCCCTTCTGCTGCAGCATCATCCACATGCCGTTGACAAATTCCGCGGCATAGCCCCAATCACGCATCGCATCGAGGGAACCTATTTCAAAATAGTCCTGTTTCCCATATTTAATCCTCGCCACCGCGTCGGTAATCTTGCGGGTGACGAATTCGATGCCGCGAAGCGGCGATTCATGGTTGAACAGTATGCCCGAACACCCGAAAATATTATACGACTCTCGATAATTGATCGTCATCCAGTGGCCGTAGAGCTTTGCGACGGCATAGGGACTGCGCGGATAAAAGGGCGTGGTTTCGGTCTGCGGCGTCTGCTGCACCCTGCCGAACATCTCCGAGCTTGACGCCTGGTAAAACTTAATCTCAGGATTCACTATCCGTATGGCGTCGAGCACGCGCGTCACGCCGAGCGCGGTGATTTCACCTGTAAGCACCGGCTTTTCAAAGCTGACGGCCACATAGCTCTGCGCGGCGAGGTTATACACCTCCGCAGGGCGCACTATCTCAAGGGTTCGTATGAGGTTCCCGGTATCCTGAATATCCACCTCGATCAGTTTTACATCATCGAGAATGCCAAGCTCTTCGAGACGCCAGAAATTGGGGCTCGATGTGCGGCGGTATCCCCCATAGACACAGTATCCCTTATCGAGAAGCAATTGCGCGAGATATGCGCCGTCCTGTCCGGTAATGCCGGTAATAAACGCTGTTTTTGTCATGGTATATAAGCCCTATTGTAAAAGCCGATGCGATATTTACTGTGAAATATGGCAGATTAAAAAGACCGCCATCATTTGCGTCAATCAGTATTTGCTGCCGAGCGGCCATGCAAAACTAGGAGCGCATGGAATCCACACCATCTTTAACCGGCACGATTACCCCCTCACGGCAGGCGCGCGGATTTCCCCGCGATTTCTCACCCTTCGCAAAATTCCGGATTTCTCGCCGCGCGGCATGTCAGGCGGGAATATCAAACCATGCCGCGCTTCTGCGCGCTGAATTACATTATCGTCATTGCATCAATCGATTTTGCGCATACTGATACCATGCGGAAAACCGTACACGACACCCTCTTTTCCACCTTTGTCTGCCGCATTTGATTTTCTAACAGCCGCGACCCGCTCCGCATGACCCAGTATATACGCCAGAAGCAGTACAAGCATTACAATAATGGCAAATATGTTCAAAGACTGTGCCGGGCTTTCAAACATTATCAGCGACGCAATGCCGAGTATAATGCTGCAGCAATACATGACAACAAGCACGCCCCTGGTCGAATAACCGAGACGCATAAGCCTGTGATGAAGGTGGTTCTGATCGGGAATAAAGATGCCGGTTCCCCTGCGCATGCGCGTAATGACGACCTGTACTATATCGGTCAGGGGGATGAGCAGCAATATTATGGGGACGAGGAACAGCACCGCGACGGATTTCTTTGCCATACCCATGAGCGATATCGTCGCGTACAGGTATCCGAGGAAATACGCGCCGCCATCGCCCATGAAAATCTTCGCCGGCGGATAATTATATATGTAAAACCCCAGTATCGACCCGGACGCGCATACGGTCAGCAGCGCCACCAGCGTATTATTAAGAGCAATAGCAATAATGAATATGAAAATATTCGCGATGAAGACAATACCCGACGCAAGGCCGTCCATCCCGTCAATGAGATTTATCGCGTTCATGAACACAACCACCCAGCAGACGGTGATAACGCCGGAAAGCGCCCCCAGGTGGATTGCGTGTGCGTTATGCAATACAATCGTATCGATTTTCAGTCCCGACATTGCCACGCATATTCCGGCAAGTATCTGCATTACAAGCTTGTAGCGCGCGCGAATGCACACAAGATCGTCGATAAACCCCGTAAGGAAGGCGATACCCATGCCCGCCACAAAATACGCCGTACTGAAGCCATGGACATGAGCGGGTATATTAAACACCCAGAACGTAATAAAAAATCCCGCAAAAATGGCAAATCCGCCCAGCCTGCTGATTTTTTTGTTATGTATCGTGCGATCGTCAATGCCGTCGTAAAGCGCATGTCGCTTGCTTATGCGCATTATCAACGGTATCATCATAACGGATAAAATAAACGATGCGCAAAACACGAAAACCACGCTTACCACCATAACGCCGGCTCCCTATTGTCTTGTTTTTATTACAACTGTGAGGAATGCCACGCGGCCCTGGGATAGTTAAAAAAATAAATCCGCAAAATCCGCACCTCAACGTTAAAAGCACTTAACGTGCTATAATATCTCCCGCACAGCCTGAACGTGCAAATTTTTTTCTCTTTAATGGCGCGCCTATGCATTTTTTGAAACTATACATATTCAAATACTATTGTCAAATAATTAAACCACACCTTCAACGGGATAAATTTATTCTCCCGTTAAATACGACCCTTTCTATCAGGACGGAACGCAACGTCAACAAGCTTCCCTCCTCTGACATATAAACTATAAAACAAATTTGTTTTATAGTTTATAAACCGGAAGGATATACTCGCCGAATCTGTTCCAGTATCGGTTCGAGGTCGCTTCATGTCAACATAGTTGT
>DHPI01000075.1:25326-36437 GCA_002407865.1 Spirochaetia bacterium UBA5368 | reverse complement strand
CGTCATCACACAAGATCATGATCTCTGACGTGTTCGACCTGATTCACGACGCATCTTTGATTATACCGACATATGCCCCATCGGATCCTCTGAAAAAATACTGCCATACCATGTTCAGCCAGATGCGGGAATCGCGGAAGGATATTATCGGATCAATTACCCTTGCCAGGGTTATTGAAGAAACGTCGTGATTAATCGCCGCGCATGATTCAGCCGACACCGTACGTGAGCGCTGAGTCATGCGCACTAATATACAAAATACCCAAACACAAACGGTATTATTATTACTTTACCGGTAATATCATCCGGCACGGCGCCGAAATTTTTTGACAGGCGAATCGCGTCCACGCACGACGAGTCCAGCGGCACATTCCCCATTGAATCTATAATCTCCACGTTCAGCACATCGCCGGCGCGATCCATGGTGAAATAGAGCTTCACCTCCTGGCTTGGAATGGCCATTATCCGCAACCTCCCCGGCGTATAGGCGCCGGTAACGGGATCGTATCCTCCGATAACCGAATTCGCTAAAAGCGGCGGATACCAGTGCGCCGCGATTTTGTCCTTCATCGCCTTGAAGTACTTAAAATTTCTGAATTTTTTTGTATTAAAAGAAAACCTGCCGTCATTTGAATAGTATATCGAATTTTCACGGCTGAACGAATACCGGTCTGGAATCGCGGTAAAATCCTCCCCGCCGCTTTCTCCCCGCGCCCCGCTGAAGTCCTCCTTCATTAGAGAAATAACGAGTTCCGTTGTATCGGATAACAGGAGCGATGAATCGGCGTTCACCGATTTCCGCATCGAATCGCGCCCTGTCTTCGCAGTACCCCGTTTAACCTTGAATTCAAGAGAATTATTCAGCCAGTTGTCGCCTTTTCGCCTGGTAATATACCCTTTTGCGGATGAATCCCTTTCCGACAGAAGTGTCGAGCTGGACCCCACGCGCCTGTCGTCTTCATTAATATTGACAATGATATCCCTGCCGCCGATCATCCGCTCCCTGGCGTCACGCCTCATTATTTCACTCTGATAATCCGGGAGAAAAATGCCCGCAAGACCGATGACATGAAGAAAGAAGGACACAAGCAGCACGAGAGAAAATTTTATTTCCGCAGTTCTCTCCATCGAATGACTTCCGATTTTCTGTTTTCCTCGCTTATACTGTATACATGCGCCACAAGACCGCTGTAATTGTCGCTGAACACCACGCCCCGCCGCCGCGCCATCTCCCGGCACGTGGCAAGCGTCGATTGCAACGGCTCGCCTTCCGTCAGCTGGTTATTGATATACCAGCTGAATGACGGCATGTGCCGCGGCGCCATGCTGCCGCCATGAACGATCATGCAACCGGACCCGAACGCGCTGCCGGTGTTAATGAGCGTACCGATGCTCGTGCGCGTATAATCTCCCACAAAACAACCAACCTTTATCTTCTCGGAGGAGACCCGCCCGCCGGGCAGCGTTACCTTTACCGGCGCATAATTGTTTTTCAAATCGCTGTTGGTGGTCATTGCACCGAAATTAACCCATTCGCCGACAAATGCATGGCCTATGAATCCGTCATGGTATTTATTCGCATATCCCTGGAATATGCTCTCTTCCACCTCACCGCCGATTCGACAGTTATTTCCGAAACTGCATCCCTCCCGTATCCTGGCGCCAAGCAATATGCAGTCGCTGCCTGTGGCGCACGGCCCCTCGATCCGGGTAAAAGAATGCACAACTGTTCTCTCGCCTATTACGACAGGACCGCCCGTACAATCTATGCAGACATATGGATCAATTCGCGCATCGCGCCCGATATATACAAGGTTCGGATCGCCGATAATTGTTACAGAATTTTCGTGACGGCTTCTTTCGTTCGATGTGAGGTTGATCTCGCCGTAATCGCGCGTGATCATTTCCGCATTGCAACTGACGATATCCCACAGGTAATTGAACACGCTGATATCACGGCTTTCCACCGGCGTCAGGGGCATCGCCTGAAATGCGCGCTGTATATCCTCCGGCGTCAGCGGCATACGCCCAGGCTCGATCAACGCCGCAAGCACCGTATTGTTGCGGGCAATGCATTCGTTCAGATTTATATTAAAACAATCCGAATGCGGCAGCAATGTGCTGTTTATAAAAAGCACCGGCTCACGAGCGGCGGTAAAGCCGTAATCATTGATGCACAACCCGGGATATTTTTCACGGTACAGGGGCGCAAGATAATCACGTGTGCTGTAATACAATGAATTCAATATGCTATCACCGAAACGGCGCACGAGGAAATTGCTCCATCGCTCGCGAAGAGTGCCGCATCCAGAGCGCAAATCCCATACGGGCCGTGTAAGTGTCAACGGATAAAAATTATTATAATTAGAATCCTCGAAAATGACGACATGCATGAATTTCGCACCTGCGTCCCATATAGTTGGTCAATAAAACCGCAGGCGGGGTTGTGTCCCCGCCTGCATGCATTTTATATCGGTGTGAAACCGTATTACTTGTTTGCTTCTTCTTCAAGCATTTTTTTGCGGTCCTCAATGACCTTCTCGGCGATTTTACCGGAAATGGGATCGTAATGCGAAAAGTTCATTTCAAATGTCGCTTTCCCGCTGGTCATCGCACGGAGATCGATCGAGTAGCGAAGCATTTCGGCCAGCGGCACCGTCGCCTTTACAACGGAAATTCCGCCGCTGGATTCCTCGTCTTTGGCCCCCATGCCGAGCACCCTGCCCCTGCGCCCGTTGATGTCGTTGAGAATATCCCCCATATAATCCTTATCTACATAGATATCCACTTCCATTACCGGTTCGAGCAAAATAGGTCCGGCGGCTTCCATCGCTTTTTTCAGAGCGCTGCGTCCGGCGATTTTAAACGACATTTCAGATGAATCGACATCGTGATACGATCCGAAAAAGAGGTCCACTTTTATATCGACAACGGGAAATTTCGCAAGCACGCCTTCTTCCATTCCTTCTTTAAAACCCTTTTCGCAGCCAGGTATATACTGCTTTGGAATAACACCGCCGACAATCGAGTTGACGAATTCATATCCACCGCCGCGCGAAAGCGGCTCAACGCGAATATGCACTTCACCGTACTGTCCGTGGCCGCCCGACTGCTTCTTGTGCTTGTACTGGGCTTCGGCTTTTTTGGTTATTGTTTCGCGATACGCGATTCGCGGCTCTTTTGTGATAATGTCGAGCTTGTTTTTCTCACGAATACTCTTGAGAATGATATCGAGCTGCATTTCACCCATGCCCGAAAGTACCGTCTGCCGGGTTTCGGGATTGAACACATATGTAATAGTGGGATTTTCGTCGGTAATCCTTGAGAATATCTGCCCAATTTTATCCTCTTCTCCTTTTTTGCCCGATTCAATGGCATATGAAAATACCGGATGGGGAAGATCGATAATCGGCAGCACAACCGGATTTTTTGAATCGCAGAGCGTGTCGAGTGTCGTTGTTTTTTCAAGTTTTACCACAACGCCGATATCACCGCATACAAGCTTCGGAATTTCGCACTGTTTGGAGCCCACCATAGTATAGAGTTTCGATACGCGCTCTCTGGAATTCTTTGTCGCGTTCTGCACTTCGGTATCCGGCAACAACTCCCCGGAGATGACTTTCAGATAATTAAAACGGCCGGCATACTGGTCAATGTACGTCTTCCAGACCACAGCGGCAAACGGCGCATCGGGCGCCGATTTCACGACCTTTTCGGTTTTACTGTCATTCGTATTGTGCCCCTTAAATTCTTTGCCGATTTCCGGCGCGGGCACGAAATTTTTGATTACATTCATAAGATTGCGGATGCCCACGGACTTCAACGCCGAGCCGCATATCACCGGATGCAACTTCGCCTGACGCAACTGCTCCAGGATACCGAGCCGTATTTCTTCAACGGTAAGCTCGCCGCCATCTAAAAATTTCTCTATTAACTCGTCAACGCCCTCCGCCGCCAGCTCGACAAGCCCGTTTCTATGCTTCTGCGCAATGTCCTTCAGCTCCGCGGGAACTTCCGCCGTATTGACGGATTTGCCATCCTGTTTTGGTGTGAGGGATTTCATTTCAATCAGGTCGATAATACCCTTCAGGCCGTCTGCCTCGCCGAGGGGGATGCACAGCGGCGCCACCTTCGCGTTCAGGTTGGTTTCTATATTCTCAATTATTTTTTCGAAGTTCGCCCTTTCCTTGTCCATCTTGTTTACGAAGATGATTCGGGGTATTGCATGCTCGCTGAGATAACGCCACGCCTTTTCCGTTTCAATCTGCACGCCGTCAACTGAATCAACGACAAGAATCGCGGCATCCGCCACCTGAAGCGCCGCTCTCGCTTCGCCGATGAAATCGGACATGCCGGGAGTATCAATTATATTTATTTTTACATCATCGTGCTCCACAAAGCCGAGGGCGCTTCGAATGGAAATCTGCCTGCTTTTTTCTTCTTCATCATAATCCGAGGTAAGCGTTCCATCCTGTGGGGTTCCGATTTTGTCAATCTTCCCGTTCATTAAAAGCATTGAATCTAAAATTGTTGATTTTCCGGTGCTTCCGTGGCCGATTATTGCGACATTTCGTATCTGATCCGACTTGTATTCCTTCAACATCCTACAACCTCCAGATATAATTACGTCCCCTAAACCGCCTTTTCATCGACAGGCTGATACGCTAAAATGATGTAATATTTTTGTAAAGTATTTTTAAATGAAACCGGATTTTACACGGAACCGTACACGGCAACCCTGTTTTTGCCCTCTTTTTTCGCGACATACAGGGCATAATCCGTTTTTTTGATAAGATCATCCATCATCTGTTCGTTAATTTTATATTTTTCATGTTCAGCCCCAAATGAGATGGTCGATACGCCGATACTCACCGTAAGTGAAATGCTTTTATCGCCACAATTGATCGGATTGTTGTTGATATGTCTCCGCATTCGCTCTGCGACGTGTATTGCGCCTTCGCGATCAGTTTGCGGCAGTAGCAACAAAAATTCCTCGCCGCCGTACCGTCCCAGTTTATCATATTCCCTGCAACAATCCTTGAGAGACTCGGCAAGCTGTACAAGCACCATGTCGCCAACCAGGTGGCCGTAGGTATCATTTATCGCCTTGAAGTTATCGGCATCCACCAGAACAGTGGCCACGCTCGATTTCTCGCGCGACGCCCTGTTCAACTCTTTCAATATTTCATCAAAGAGAGAGCGCCTGTTCATTATTCCCGTCAGCGGATCTTCTTTCGCGAGCTTTATCAGTTTTTTCTGTGAGTTTACCAGTTTGTTTTCGAGCTGAATAATCCTCATTCCTACACGCGCACGCGCGGCGAGTTCGTTTTCATCGAAGGGTTTTGCAATGAAATCATCGGCGCCCGCGTCAAGGGCTTCGACGAGATTCTCCTTAGACGACATTGACGTAAGTATTATCATATATACGTACCGGGACAATCTGAGTTTCCGCATTTTGCGGCACAGCGTAAGGCCGTCGATACCGGGAAGTATCCAGTCGATAATCGCGAGGCGGATTTTTTCAGTCGTAATAATTTTAAACGCGGTTTCGCCATCCGAGCAAAGAATGGTTTCAAATCCCATTTCATCGAAAACCTTCTTCACCGCCATCTGTAATACCAGATCGTCTTCAACTACAAGTACTTTCATATAGTATTCCTGAATGTGGAGTTTCTTTGTCTGATAATATGTAGTAGCTTCTTCCTGTGAAATCAATTACAATTTATTCACACCCGTTAAAAAATATGACCGATCAATTTTGTATTGACATATGAAAACCGTGTCATTTTTTACTTGTATTCATTCCGATTGGAGATATTTCGTGAACCGAGTCATTATCCTCATAGCATATATCGCCGCAATCGCATGTATCCCATTCAGCGCCGCATACCCTGTTGCGTATGAGGCCTCGACGCTGCATAATTCGGTTTCCCGAAGTGAAACCGTGACGAACCTGTTTTTTGAGCGCTGGGACAAAATACAGGAAAAGGAATCGTACCTCGACTGGTACGGCAAAATCAACTGGGTAAACGATTTTAAAATAAGCACTGTTGACGCCGCGGGCGTAAAGCGGACAATTCCTATGGAGCTTGTGCGCACATACGGCAGTATCACTATTAATTATCCCGTTATCGGCGGGTATGAGGGCGCGGACTGGAACGAACGGCTCAGCGGTAAAAGAAAGAAAGAGACAGCGGAGGAAGAGGCCGGAACGGGAGCATTCGGGCTTTGGCGGCCGAAAAACCTGATCGCCGGATTTACCGCCAGCGGTTTTCATTACGGCCTCACGCGTTCGGAAAAAATAAACAGGGGCGCTGCCGGAAGCGAAACCGTTACCGACTATAAATATACGCAATTTTTCGATGATATTTTCGCACTGTCGCTTTTGTACCTGCCCTATTTTTATGTACATGGCGGCGTCATCGTCAACAACCAGATCGAGCCGAACAGCGACGGCACCATGAGTTATACCGACTCGTCGAATTTGAAATTTCGCTACTTCATGGCGTCGAACCTGCTTTCATTTTTCAATCTCAACACAACCACCTCACAGAGCGAGCTTGAGTCATTTGAGCTCGGCATCGAGGTGAACAAGGCCGCCGCGCTGTTCATCCATCGGATTCATCCTGCTGTGCCGCAACTCACAATAACCGCAAAAAAGCTGAACCTCTTCAATGACGAGCCCTACGACGCGATATGGGTGGAAAGCGCGGCGGGTAAAAGCGACACCATGCCCGATACCGCGAAAGAGCGCGCCGCGCTGTACACGCTTTCGTTTCTGGTCAGGGAGAACCTTTTAAATTATGTTTTTATCGATCTGTGCGCCGAGCTTCAAAAACCATCAAAAACGCTTGTCGACAAACGGACATCCCGTGAGTTACATTTTGCGGCTTTACGCGAAACATATGTGTCAATCAGTTATAATTTTTTAGGCAACAGGGCAAACGACGGCTATTTGCTCTGCCTTTCCGGCGGCATCAGCCGCTTCTGGGACCCGGCTATACCCGTGCATAGAAAAAAAGGGACCGGATATTATCTGCATGGAGGATTCGGATCCTTGAGCCTCAGCGCGCCGTTCGGCGGGATTGAGGCAAAAGGAATTTACAATTACGCGCCGGAGCTTCGCAAGTTAGTTGAAACTGCCGACAAGTTCGCCGTTGAAGGCAGCGTATACATCAGTTTATAAGTGGGGATGAATATGAAAGCCCGTACGATATATAAAGCATGCGTCTGTATTCTGGCCGTTTCATTGTTGACATCAATGTCGGCATGCTCGTATATGATGGACGCGATTGAAGGCGCGATAACCGACAGGTCGTCATTCTCGATACATGCAGAATATTCTGTGGGAAATGTCTATATATCATGGGACGAGACCGACAGCGGCGAAGAATTCGCGGGATACGAGATATATATTACGGAAGAACCCGACGACGAATATTCAGGATATGATATAGTGGCAAGCCGGTATTTCAAGAACGGTTCCCCATCGCTGAAATATTCAACAACCGACCACTATTCCGCAGCAAAGCCTGAATCTGGGGGACTTTATTTTTACAGAGTGGGAATTATTCACTGGAACGAAAAAAATGCCGCGAAACGCCCCTGGGACTGGGATAGCAGTGAAAGCTATTATAACGGCAATACCAGTATCGGCAAAATCAGCGGCTACGCGATGGTTGAAATTCCATAACTACTACAGAGACTTCAGGAAATTTTTTATCATGCGCTATGAAGGAAACATCTTCCGCCCATTCAGCGAAGCGAACAGCTACCTGCTTCAGTGCACCATCGGGTGTTCGCATAACGCGTGCGCATTCTGCGGGATGTACAAGGACAAGAAATACCGCGTCAGGAACATAAACGAAATCAAGGCCGACATACGCATGGCAAAGGATCATTTCGGCGACCTTGAAAAGGTATTTCTCTGCGACGGCGACGCAATCGCCATCGACACCGGGATGCTGTGCGAGATACTTCATGAGCTGAAGCGGTCTTTTCCGTCGTTGCGACATGTCGGTTCGTATGTCGGCCCCGCAAGCACATCAGGCAAGACCATGGATGAGCTTATTATGCTTCGTTCAGCGGGCCTCACAAAGGCGTATCTCGGCGTTGAAACCGGCGACGAAAGGCTTCTTCGTGAAATAAAGAAAGGAGCCACATATAGCGAACTGCTCGCCGCGGGAAGAAATTTAATCCAGGCCGGCATCAATCTTTCATCGATGGTGCTCCTGGGGCTTGCAGGCAGGGGCCCGCGCTCTATTGAGCATGCCGTCGCCACCGCGAAGATTACCAACGAAATGAAACCGCAGTACCTTGCCGCGCTTACCGTAACCCCGGTATCCGGCACCATTTTGTATCGGCGGGTTCAAAACGGCGAATTCACACTCCTCGATCCCTTCGAAACGATCGAGGAGATGAAAACGCTTATTGAAAACCTGAATGTCAATTCGATGAAGTTCGTCGGCATCCACGCATCCAACTATCTGCCCATAAACGGAACATTCCCGAACGACAGGGCAAAGATGCTCGCCGCGATCGATGCCGTATTATCCTCTCGTGATCCGTCGTTGATCCGTTCCGATTACATGCGGGGATTATAAACGCCGATTCGCATCTTCATCACATCGCGTGCTGATTTCTTTTGCAATGAACCGCTCCGTTGTGCGGCGCCGCGCATCGCTGAAAGCATATAATTCCCGGATCATTACTTAATTATACGCCTTTAAAACACCTTTCTATATGATTCACATCCATATCGGATTTTTTCAACATGACATACGTAATCCATACCAGCAGCGTCACAACAACCGATACGGGAAGCGCGATAAGCAAAGGATCGACCATTGCAAGCCTGGCAAAACTCGTATCCTTTACGAGCGATGTTTTTCCAGTTAGCGCTTTAACAAGCTGCAGGCTTGATGATTCTTTTTCGTGTATAAAGAATATCCAGAAAGCGCCGGTTATAAAGCCGCAGATCATCCCCCATAACGCGGCGGCCTTCGGCATGTTTTTACAATAGAGAGCCCCCAGATACGCGGGAAGGAACGATGACGCGCACAACCCGAAAAAAAGCGCTGTTCCCGTCGCGATAATCGCCATGCTGACATCGAGACGCTTCGCCAGCAGCGCCAGTACCGCGCTTAAAAGCACACCGACAAGCACGCCCGACCTTGTAATAAAAAGGCTGTTTCCCTTTTGGCCAAGGGCCTTTTCGTAAATATCCCTGCCCGCTGCGGTACCCATAGTATGAAATTGGGAACTTATTGTCGACATGGCGGCGGCAAGCAGCGTAAGAAGGAATACCGTGCCAAACCATGGTGGAATAAATGTTTTAATGTATACCGGTATTATTGAGTCATTCGCGCCAGCTGCGACAAACGCGATTTTTCCGGCGCTCTTATAGAAAAACACATTGGTCAGCGCCCCGACGACAAAAGCGATGCCGGTCATCGCAAGTATAAAGATACCTCCTGAAAGAACCGCCCGGTTCAATTCCATATTGCTTTTTACCGTCATGAAACGGACAACCAGTTGAGGCTGTGCAAGAACACCTATTCCAACTCCCAGAACAATTGTCGTTACAAGGTTCCACCATATGGGAGATCCCGCCACCGGCATGGATGTCCACCCCTGAAATCCGCCCGCGATAAGTTTTCCCGTCTGCTGACGCACATTTTCATCGCCGAACATATCGGTAAGCTGCTGATGTGCTGAAACAATCCCACCAAGCTGAACATATGTAAATATCAGCAGCACTACCATACCAATAAACATTATGGAGGCCTGAAACGCATCGGTGTACATTACCCCCTTAAGTCCGCCCATCCATACATAGAGCGCAACAATTATTACAAAGAAAAACAGCGCAACATCATACGGTATTTGAAAATACGACTCGATGAAATCAGTTCCCCCTTTTATGACCGCAGCGGTGTATATCGGCATAAAAAGAAATATTATGACACCCGCAAATCCCTGCAGAAATTTTGAATTAAAGCGCAATCCAAGCAATTCCGGGAAAGTATGCGCATCCAGGTTATGGCCCATCTTTCGCGTTCTTTTTCCAAAAACGACAAACGCGATAAAAATGCCGAAAAATATATTGAGCACAGTAAGCCATAATAATCCCATTCCAAGCGTTCCCGCGGCGCCGCCGAATCCCACAATCGCGGATGTTGAAATAAATGTTCCACCATACGAAAGCGCCATCACCAGCGGGTGTACCTGCCGTCCCGCGACAAGATAATCCTTTGAGCTTTTTGTCTGTCTGAATCCGACATATCCCAGGTATGCAACGATAAAAAGATATACAAGCGTAACGAGTATAGTTATGAGCATTGTGCACCTCATATGTTGTTGAAAGATGGTGTATAATCAGTCATGATACTCGCGGCAACTAAAGACTCTCCTCGATTTCCCGTTCTTGTGATTCCCAGACACGTTCCTCAATAATTTGCTGCTCGTCGTTTTCCATACCCCTTTTCCAGTTTAACAGGCCATAGACAACGCACAGAATCGCACAGGCAATCGACAAAACATACGCGCTCCAGATTGATGCATCAGGGATTCCCAGCATTCACGGTTCCTCCTTTTTAAGATTACGCATATTATTTATTCACCCTTCACGTGCTTCACGTGGATTTCTCAACTGAAAACCGCCATAGCACACAAAGTACAGAACACACCACATCATATGCGAAATATGTTATATTATAACATATTTATATTTTAGTCGTTCATAAATACATACCTGCCACATGAGTGCAAGCACTATTTATATCCGATAGCATTCCACCACAGTATCCCCCTTTCGCATGTACATCATAATGTGCATCGATATGGATACCGTATATCGAGCGCAGTACGACAATTCGCCATGCATAAAGCGATCACATATTTCAGACGTTGATTGTTTTATTCTCCAGGCAGGATTGCAACAAGACGTGTCAATAGGGCTGGGGTCGAATACTACATCGTGGGCATCGAGAAACGCAAACTGAAAGTATACTTCATAATAAAGTTCGAGTTTGTCCGGTTATGCACGCCAGGCAGGACTTGAACCTGCGACCCACAGCTTAGAAGGCTGTTGCTCTATCCAGCTGAGCTAC
>DHPI01000075.1:11069-25170 GCA_002407865.1 Spirochaetia bacterium UBA5368 | reverse complement strand
ACCTCATGGTCCCAAACCACGCGCTCTAACCGGACTGAGCCACACCCCGAAGCGGATAGTCAAACTATAACCCGTGGAATACAGTGTCAATAAAAAATTATTTCTGCCCTTCCCCAATCACCCGCGGAGACGAGATGCCTCCTCCTCGATAATCGTGCGCAGTTTCGTCAGCAGCTCTTCGTGGCGTACTTTCACTATCTCGGACTGTCTGCGAAGCTTTATTTCTATTTCATCGTTTTGAAAAAAGCTCTTGCCGACAGTAACGCGAATTGGAATGCCGATCAAATCCGCATCCGCAAATTTTATTCCGGGGCTCACCCTTCTATCGTCGAACAGCACATCGATACCCGATGCACGTATCGACGTATACATCTCCTCAGCAGCGGCTATTTCATCATCGGCCTTTGCGATTCCCACAAGGTGCACATGAAACGGCGCCACTGATATCGGCCAGAGTATTCCCTTCTCGTCATAGTTCTGCTCGACAACCGCCGCCATCGTCCGATTGACGCCAATGCCGTAACATCCCATTATCGGATGGACGGCTTTCCCTTTTTCATCGAGAACGGTGAGATTCATCGATTTCGTATACTTGTAGCCAAGCTTGAAAATATGGCCCACCTCGATTCCCCGCCGCTCGTTCATCGCCGATCCGCACTTCGGGCATGTGTCGCCGGCCTTCGCGGATGTGATATCAAATTCTTCCTTAACGATAAAATCACGCCCGGCATTGACGCCCGCAAAATGACGATCTTTCTGGTTCGCGCCGGTTATGGCATTGTGAATTGTCTTTACGGAAATATCACACACGGTACGCACGTTAAATTCGTTCACCGGGCCGGCAAATCCGACGGGCGCTTTCGTGACACTTTGCACTACAGAATCCGGCGCAAGCTCAAGCTCGTTCGCGCCAAGAGCCTTTTTAAGTTTCACTTCGTTTATTTCTCGATTCCCCGGAACAACCGCCATCACCGGGACGCCGTCAGCAAGGTAGATGAGGCTTTTTAGGAATCTATCCGCGCTGCAATTGAAAAAAGCCGCAAGCTCGTCGATAGTCCGCACATCGGGGGTCTCAACGGTGCGCAACTCCTCAGCGGCCTCATTGGCCGGCTCTGGTCTTTGATATTCAGCGCGCTCCTGGTTCGCCTTGTATTTGCACTCGGGGCACAGCAGCAACACCTCCTCGCCCACTTCCGACGCAACCATAAATTCTTCGGAATCGCTGCCGCCCATTGAACCAGTATCGGCTTCAACTGGAATTGTTTCAATCCCGCATCGCTTGAATATCGTACGATACGCGCGGCGCATTGCCTGGTAGGATTGCTCAAGTCCTTCCTTGTCCATGTCAAAGGAATACGCGTCCTTCATGATGAATTCTTTGCTCCGCATAATGCCGAAACGCGGACGAATCTCATCCCTGAATTTCGTATTAATCTGATATGCGTTCAGCGGAAGATCTCGATACGACGAAACAATCGACCGCACGGCGTTCGTAAAAGCCTCTTCATGCGTCGGGGCAAGCGCGTATTCAAGACTGTTCCGGTCTTTTATGCGGAACATCTCCGGCCCCATTGTCTGCCACCTGCCCGACTCCTTCCAGAGATCGGCCGATGTCAACTCGGGCATCAGAAACTCGAGCGCGCCCGACCTGTCCATTTCTTCGCGCACTATGTCAATTACCTTCCTGAGCACACGCATGCCAAGCGGAAGATATATGTACATCCCGGCCGATTCCTTACGGATAAGCCCGGCGCGAATCATCAACCGGTGACTCATGATCGACGCGTCGGAAGGGTCTTCTTTCAATGTCGGAACCAGATAGCGTGAAAATTTCATACGTGCCCCTTGTTATAATATCATACTTTTGCGGCGCGACATCATCACGGTACATGACTCAACCGCAGGGAATGCGGTACATTATAGATTACCGCACCAGATAATACATCGCCGCGGACATGGCGGCAGCGCAGGGAATCGTCAATATCCAGGCCCACACGATCTGGCCCGCGACACCCCATTTTACCGCAGAAAGGCGCCGAAGCGAACCTACTCCCATGATAGCGCCGGTTATTGTGTGCGTTGTGCTTACCGGGATTCCCATATGCGACGAGAAAAAAAGCGTCGCAGCGGCGCCGAATTCCGCACAGAATCCGTCAACAGGGCGAAGCTTGGAAATCTTTTGCCCCATTGTTTTTACTATCCTCCAGCCGCCGAACATCGTGCCCAACGCGATAGCTGCCTGACATGTGAGAACCACCCACAACGGAATATAAAACGAATCACCAAGCAATCCTTCACTAAATAGAAGGCTCGCGATTATCCCCATGGTTTTCTGCGCGTCGTTTCCGCCATGCCCCAGGCTGTAGAATGCCGCCGAAACGAGTTGCCCCTTTCGAAAAATATGGTCCACCTGCATTGGCGCATATCTTCGAAATGCCCTGTAGACGATCACGCCTATGAAAAGCCCGAGAAACAGGCCGAGCGCCGGAGAGATGAATATGAACGACACTGTCTTTATAATACCGTGGAGCACCAGCGAACCTGAGCCCGCTTTCACGATCGCCGCACCGATAAGCCCCCCCATCAGCGCATGCGAAGAACTTGTGGGTAGCCCGAAATACCACGTAAAAATATCCCACAGGCACGCACCCATGAGCGTCGCAAAGATCACCTTCGAATCAATAATTGTAATATCGACAATGCCTTTCCCCACCGTATCGGCAACATGCAGGCCGAAAAAAAGGAAGGCGATAAAATTAAAAAACGCCGCCCAGAGAACAGCCCACCGCGGAGAAAGAACGCGCGTTGATACAATTGTCGCTATTGAATTTGCCGAATCATGGAATCCATTAAGGAAATCGAAAGCAAGCGCCAACAGAACAAGAAAAACTATTGTTATGCTCATTACAATTATGCCTGTTTCACCAGTATGGATTCAACGACATTGGCGACATCTTCACATTTGTCCAGTACTGTTTCCGCTTCTTCATAGATTTCCTTCCATTTAATAATGAAAATGGGATCGTGCGTATTCTCGAAAAGATTCCCAATGACATTATCTCGCAACTGGTCACCCATGTTTTCAAGCCGATTTATCTCAATACACGCATCGAACGCGGCCTTTGAATTTTTTGTCTCTCTCAGCATCCGTACCGCGTTTGAAAGCGCAACAACCGATTTTTCTATTAAATCCGCGAATTGAACAAGGTCGCTATTTACACCGGACAGTTTGTACAGGCGCATT
The DNA here is from genome assembly GCA_002407865.1 of Spirochaetia bacterium UBA5368. Lineage (GTDB taxonomy): Bacteria > Spirochaetota > UBA4802 > UBA4802 > UBA5368 > UBA5368. Next base: position 21,926 of record DHPI01000075.1, on the reverse strand, counting down.
CTGTTCGTCATGGTATGAATCAAATCAATAACGCTATCGAGCTCGTGCGCCAGGGAGTGAATATCCTCACGATCGAACGGTGTTATAAAGGTTTTATTCAGATTGTTTATTATCGCATGGGTCAAATCATCGCCCCTGTGTTCTATATCGCGCATTTTCTGTATTGCTGTCGCGTCGAACACTCCCGAATTCGCAAGTTCTTTAAAATAAACTGCGGCGTCGACCGCACATGCAGCCTGCTGGTCGAACATATCAAAAAATTTGAATTCTCTTGGTAAAAAGCTTATTTTCATTGAGTTCTCCTCTGTTTTAGTAGACATTATCTCGTACTAAAAAATTTGACTCACAGATGCCGCATGGAGGCATAACAAATCAATACAAAAATTATAAAAAAGGTAATTTTTTTTATTATGCTTTTTATGCATATAATAGTATATGTTCATATGCTTTTAAAATTTGCTTGATTTACCCCCCATATAATCCATAGTTATTTCACTGTATCCGTTTCCCGTGGTTTTATACAATGTTACAATGTTCCTCCAACTGAATGCCGCCGGAGGAAACTTGAATGTGCCACACCGCACGAGAACTCGGGTATGGCGCGGCGCATGTTTTGAAATATAAGAATATCGCTTATTATTAACGATCATGCGTATAACATACTATTTTTTTATGGGATTCTATCTGCATGGGGCTGAATATGCAATATCTTCTTTCACGAATTTTATTTTTATGCATGCTCTATGCAGCGTGCATACATATGACCGGGTGCGACGCGCCACGCCTTGAAATGAATGAAAAGGCGCATGATTTTGGTATTATTCAACCGGGCAGCACACACGAGCATGTGTTCAAATTTAAAAATACCGGCGGCGCAACGCTCATCATTCAAAAAATCCACGCAGGGTGAGGCTGCACCGGAATACTCCTTTCTGGAAAGGAGGTCCCCGCCGGCGGCGAGGGGGAGATAAAAGTAACACTGAATGCTGGCTCGCGCAAAGGAAAAATCACGAAATATATAACAGTATATTCAAACGATCCTGCACATGGCGCAATAAAACTCCATCTTCGTGCGTTTGTAAAAGAAATATTTCCGTGATATGGGGAACACTGATTGAAATCTTCAAGAATGACGCTTCCTGGATATCCGCTTCCGTTCGGGGCCACCCTCGACAAAAACGGTGCGCAGTTTTCTATTTTCAGCAGAAACGCGACATCAGTCACCCTTCTGCTGTTCGGCGGCACAACATCACAGGAACATGAGGATGTTTTTCTCGATCCCGCGATAAACAAAACCGGCGATATCTGGCATATATGGATTGAAGGAATCCGCGAAGGACAACTGTACGCATATAAAATCGACGGGCCGTATGAACCTTCCCAGGGATATAGATTCAATAGAAATAAGCTGTTGCTCGATCCATATGCGCGCGCCGTAACCGGCAATTTCCAGTGGGACCTCTCCGATGCGCGAGGCTTTGACCCCGCATCCCCCGACCAGGACCTTTCATTTTCCGCCAGGGACAGTTCGCCCGGCGCGCCCAAATGCATCGTTATAAATCCAGGATTCGACTGGTTTGACAGGCAGATTAAAACGCCGATGCAGAACACCATCATCTACGAGCTTCACGTCAAGGGATTCACCCATCATCCTTCATCGGCAGTGCGCAATCCCGGCACGTTCAAGGGACTCGTCGAAAAAATACCCTACTTGCACGACCTCGGTGTCACCGCGGTTGAACTGATGCCGATCCAGGAATTCGATGAAGACGAGAACACGAATATAAATCCAGTATCTGGCGCACGGCTTAAAAATTATTGGGGTTACAGCACAATATCGTTTTTCGCCCCGAAGGGAAGATACAGCGCGTCAGGGTCAATGGGAGAACAGTACACAGAATTCAAGGAAATGGTGCGCGATTTTCACAGGGCCGGCATGGAGGTGATTCTCGATATCGTTTTCAACCACACCGCCGAGGGCGACCATCTCGGGCCGACCATGTGCTTTCGCGGCATCGATAATTCAATCTATTACATGTTAGAGGAAAACAAGCGATTTTATAAAAACTTTTCCGGATGCGGCAACACCTTCAACTGCAATCATCCTCTTGTGCGTGATTTTATTCTCGATTGCCTTAAATTCTGGGTTGTCGAGATGCATGTCGACGGGTTTCGGTTCGATCTCGCCTCAATTCTCGGGCGCGACCAGAACGGCGTTATGCTCAGCAACCCGCCGCTCCTCGAAACAATTTCGGAGGACCCGATTCTGCGCAACGCGAAAATCATCGCGGAGGCATGGGATGCCGGCGGGGCGTATCAGGTCGGGGATTTCCCCGGACGGTGGGCGGAATGGAACGGCAAATTTCGCGACGACCTGAGAAAATTCTGGCGGGGCGATAAAGCCGCTTCGGGAACGATGGCGACGCGCCTTACCGGCAGTTCCGATCTGTACTATGACAAGGGCGGTCCGCATCACGGGATAAATTTCATCACCTGCCACGATGGTTTTACCATGAACGACCTGGTCTGTTTCAATGAGAAACACAATATTGAAAACGGTGAAAACAACGCCGACGGCGAAAATCACAATCATAGCTGCAATTTCGGCATTGAAGGGCTCGCCGCGACACCGTACATCGAATCACTGAGGATTCGGCAAATCAAAAATTTCCTGGTGTCCCTCTTCGTTTCACAGGGAGTGCCCATGCTGCTCGCGGGCGATGAATTCAGGCGTACACAAAGGGGCAACAACAACGCGTACTGCCAGGATAACGACATCTCATGGATAGACTGGAATTTCGCCGACGCCAACCGTGAAATTTTTCGATTCTGCAAAAACATTATATGGTTCAGAAAAAAACACGTGATATTGCGACGTCGTACATTCTTTACCGGCGCCGTCTCCGCCGGATATTCACGGCCCGATATTGAATGGCACGGCGTACATCCATATCAACCCAACTGGAGCGATGACAACCATATAATCGCCTGCCTTATCAACGGCGAATACGCCAAAATGGAAAACGGCGCGGTGGACAACGACATCTATATCATATTGAATGCATCACAATGCAATCACAACTTTGAAATCCCCCCGGCGCCCTCAGAAAAGCCCTGGCACGTAACAATCGACACGTCTCTGCACCCGCCCGATGATATAAGGATTGAAGGCGAGGAAACACCGCTTGCCGGCAGCAGGTATTATGTAAAAAACCTGTCGTCCGTAATACTGATCGCCAAATAAACAGCTTGAATTATTCTGCTCGTGGGTGATTAATATGCCGAAAATGAGTATACTGGTAGCGGTTCATCCGGTCCGTGGTCTCTGATGAATACCCGCGGAGGATAGAGTATATTTAATCCATGAATATTGTTCTGATTTTACTGCTGCTTCTTATCGTCGTCATTCTCATCTGGGCGCTTTTCGGCACCAGCGAGAAAATTATCGAGCATGAAAAGCATGATACGCCCGATGTTCTTCTCAGAAGGAGAGCAACCGACAGAGAAATCGAGGAAAAATATCCCGACAGGCGCGTGCCGTTGCGCAGAAAGACGGATGCCGAAACCCTGGAAGAAATACGTGAAATCGATGACGAATTCAAACTCCCCTATCTTACCGATGAAATAATATCCGAGGCATCGCGGTTCAGGGTATATCGCCGAACGCTGATCAACGCTGAAATTTATGCGCGGAAAGCCGATTTTACGACAGCGATCTCGCTCTATGAGGGCGTAAACAGCCGCATAAACGACATCGAAACAAATCAGAAGATAGAAGCGAATATCGATTATCTGAAGCATTATCGTGAATACCTTGCGGCGAAAAAAGAGGAAAAGCGCTCGATAGAAACGCCAGGCGCGAAGAAATCCCGCGAGCTCAAGCTGTCGCTTGACGGGCCGATTACAATTCCCGATAAAATTCAGATAGGACTTACAGCCCCTATTCAACAGCCTGCCCCGCCGCCGATTGACATTGACCGCATCGTCGAACAGATTGCCCAAAAATTCAAGGAAGAAGAATTATTCGGCAAAAGAGATACCGGAGAGATCGAACGCTATCGCGATGAAATAAACAGGCTTGAGAAAAAAGTTGACGAACTTTCCCATATTGAGCGACTCGCTGAATCCGAGCGAAAACCGACGATAATCGAAGCCAAATACGAATCACCGGTGCCGCTTATCCTTGATCCGAAACCGATACTGGATCTTCTTGAAAAAATACCGAAACCGAAACAGGAAATCCCCGGGGCAGAATCACCCGTTGAACAAGCAATAACGCCCCCTCCGGACGAAATTCGTGACGCTGTTGAATTGCGTGAAGAATCTCCCGCGGAGGAAATTCCGGTCTCTCCCGACGCCGGTGAATCATCCTCACCTGAAATACAGGAAGAAGCCGAACCACACACGCCCGTCGTTGAAGACAGTGCATCATACGACAACCGGCAGCCTGATGATTACACCGCCCAAACATCATCTTTAGAAGCACCGGCGGAATCTGAGCCATCACCGCCGGCAATTGAAGAGAAAGAAGAGCGCATAACGGAAATTGTTTCGCGGAAGGAAGATGAAAATGTTGATGAATGGGAACTGCTCAGCAGGTACGAGGAAGAAGAAAAAGCCTCCGTTGAAGACATGAGCGATGAGGATATTTTCGCTAAAATACTCGCCGGAGATTCCCAAAAACGGAAAGACACGTACGAAATCATCGGCGATAAAAAAACTCCGAAAACTGCGGAATACGACGTACAGGACAGGGAATTTGAGCTGAAACAGCGCGAGGAAGAAAAATTTTACGAAAAATTTTTACAGCATCACAAACGCATACGGCGGGAACTTCCTATTCTCAAGGTAAGTTATGATTTTTCAAAGCTCCCCGATGAATTCAGCCTCGCGCGCGAGAAGAATATTCTCGAATACTCGTATTATAAATATAAACCAATGCTTGAAAAAGCGAACGAATACCTGCAAAAGCGGAAAGTAAAGGACGCCATCAACTACTACAAAGTCGTAATGGCGCAAAACATCCCCCCGGAATTTAAAACGATGATACGCACAAACATCAACGATCTCACCGAGTATCTTGAAAAGTTTTTATCTGCGGATTGATGATTCCGCATCACCATTATTGCTGTTCCGTTTCCCTGGGACATCCGACAAGAACTTTTTCACCGCTTTTCTCGGTTGTAGTGCGTGAATCGAGGACTCCCCAGTAATTGCACAATACTTCCCCGTACTGAAACTGAACATGGCTTTTGCACTTTTTACATTCTTCTAATTTCATGAATTCTCCGCACTGACCCGTGTATCACATAATTACCCGATGAAATCGACGTACCACGGTTGCGTCATTATTAATTTCTCAACGGCATCATCCCACGCCGTGCCGCCGATTACCATACATCACCGTTGCACGATGCGCAATGAAATGAACTATGCAAGCGGCACATACATGAAAGTATAGTATCATATTCGGACACATACTTTTTTTCAAGTCAATTTTCATGCAGCGAACAATGGGAAAGTATAATTATTTTCTCTAAATAGCTTGATTTTATACCGATTTTAATTACACTACGTCCGATTTATTTCACTGGCAAAGGTGCAGAATGGTATCTACGCAATTCAAAGTTGAGAACTACATGGAAAAATCCTTCATTACCGTTGAAGGAAAAAAAGATGCCAGCAATTTTTACATAATACGAAACGGCAAAGTAAAGATTATGAAAGAAAACCCTGTCGCGGGCGAGGAGCCGTATTCAATCCTCGGGCCAGGCGATTTCTTTGCCGTAATATCATGTATGAGCGGCCACGCGCGGATTGAAACGGCCGTCGCGCTTACCAACGTTTCGCTGATATCAGTGGAGCGCGAGCAATTCGGCATTCTCATTCAGAAGAACCCGACCATTGCCATGAAAATCATCCGCTTTTTCAGCAGAAAATTACGCGATTTCGACCAGGCCATAACCCAGCTTACGTTCAAATCAACGGCCGAAGAGGACTCCGAACACCTGTACAATATCGCCGAATATTATCTTAAAAAAAAGGTTATCACACATGCCGCGTATGCATATCAGCGATACTTACAGTATTGCCCGGGCGGATCGAACGCAAATAAAGCTATCGAGCGTCTCAAGATGCTCAAAGCGCCGCTGAAGGCGCCCGAGAATCCCCAGGGGAAAGGATTATCGCGTAATTATCGCGACAACTCGATGATATTCTGCGAAAACGAACCGGGAAACGAACTCTACATTATACAGAACGGAAAGGTAAAGATTACCAAAATTGTCGACGAAGAGGTGCTTCTTGCCGTCTTGAAGTCGGGTGACATATTCGGAGAAATGGCGCTTCTCGAAAACAGGCCGAGAAGCGCGTCCGCGATTACGTTCGGCGACGTTTCGCTGCTCGCAATAAACAAATCGAACTTTGAGACGATGGTTCAGGCGCAGCCACAACTCGCCACACGGCTGATTCAACTTTTGAGCGAAAGAATCTGGACGGCTTACAGGCAGCTTGAAAACCTCATGATCAAGGACCCGCTCGGCAGGATTTGCGATACGCTGCTGATCCAGATTGAAAAACAGAAGATCAAAATAATGCCGAAGCAATCTCACAACTTTGAATTCGGTTTTCGCGAACTTTTCAACATGGTCGGGTTGCCGACTGAGAAAACCGATGTGCTGTCCGTTCAGTTGCTCGAAGACAAGCACTTCAGGCTGGAAAACGGCAAAATCATCTGCACCGACATAGAGGAGCTTGAAAAAACCGTTCACTTCTATAGAAAAAAGGCTATCATGGAAAGAAAACGTGAAGAGCGTAAAGTTAATTAAATATGCCACTGTCGTTCTTTTCATCCTCATTGTGCTTGCCGTCGCGGGAACAATCGCAGTTTATAATTTTTATCCGAAAGACAGCGTAGGGGCGTTACTTACAAGCCACGCACAGGATGACTTAAAACGGAAAGTAACCATCAAGGGGCTTGACTACAGCCTCAAGGGCATCGTCCTCAAGGGGGTTACCATATACGATGGGATATCAGAGAAAGACCCTGTTTTCGCGTCGGCGGAGAATGCGATAGCCCGCTTCTCCATTCTCAAACTAATTACCCAGAAGCGGTTCGATATCAATCATATCCGCCTGCAAAAACTTTTTCTCAATATCGCCTACACGAACGGAACCTCGAACATTGAAAAGCTGCTTCGCGATCTGAAGAGCGAAGAGGCCTCCTCTTTCTCGACGCGCATCGACAGTATCGTGCTTGCCGGCGCCAGAATTTCGCTCAACAATCCTCCTGCCGTGTTGCAGCCGCTCGCCGGCGAGTACACAATCGACGGCCGAATTTATTTCAACGGCGATTCATATACGCTCGGCGACGCGACGATTGTGCTGCCTTCAAAACGCGGAACAATGCATCCGGATATATCGCTCGTCGTTAAAAACGGGGATTTTTCCATCACCGGCGATGTCGATCTCGAAAAATGCTCCCTTCTCTGGGTATATACATGGGGAGAAAATGTTTCCCTGCCCTATCATGACGTTTCCGCGAAGGTAAGCGGACTATCGATAACGTCAAAATCCGTCGAGGGTTCTCTCCGCGGTTATTCGACCATAACCGGCAACAGGCAGCTTATGGTCAACGGATTCTGCAAGGTAAACATTCCGGCAAAGACCGTGTTTATCTCCAATACACGCGGGTCAGTCCAGACTTCTTCCTTTACAATCGACGAGTTTTTATTCCTTTTCGACGGGTCGATAAAGAAATTCAGAATCAGCAATATCAAGACCCAGTTGAACGATGTGATGCCGATCCTCTCTTTTCTGCCATCCGACCTGTTCGGCGAAACCGCTGGAAACCTTTCCTTTGACAACGGTAAATATAACGGCGCGCTTACGCTCAATGTCGGCTACAAAAGAAAAGAAAACCTGATACGAAACCTTAAGGGCGCTGCGGTGATACGCGACAACATCATAGATAGCACGCCATTCACGGTACTGATCTATAATCAGCCATGCACGATCAATCTTGCAACAACCGATGGCGGATTTAAAACCATTACCGCCAATATTTATTGCAAAGACTTTTCGTACGACACCGTTGCCGACACTGCCGCGAAAAACAGCGCGGCGGATTCATTCGTGCCGCATGCGTTGCCGTTCCAGGCAAACGGTAAAATCGAAATCGACTCCCTCAGGATCAATACTTTTAACGCCTCAAAGGCCATAACGAATTACCAGTTCGCCGGCTCTAAACTGACCCTGACAAACGCGTCATGCCAGTTTCTCGGCGGCGATATTCGGGGGAAAGGCGCAATTGATTTTTCCAGCCCTGCCCCACACGCGGAAATTGCCATGCAGTTCAACGCCATAAAAATTCAGAACTTTTCAAAGTACAGTGACAGGATAAAAGACAGATTTTTCGGCTCGGCAAACGGGAATTCCGAGCTTTCATTTACCATCGGCAGCAGGGACGATATCATGAATTCCCTCAGGGGCAAGCTGGAGTTCGTTATCGACAAGGGAAAACTTGTCAACACCGGCATTCAGGACGGACTTGGCGTATGGCTTGAAGACCTTAAATACAAACTTAAGGATCTCGAGTTCAACAAAATTTACGGCAACATCGGTATTACCGGCAACAATTACCAGATACATTCATTTGTATTCAACGCCCCCGATATCCGAATGAAGATAAACGGATTTTTTAACCGGGATCTTTCGGGTGACGTCAGGATCGACCTTGAATTTACGCGCCATTTTTTCCAGGACATCCCGAATCCTGCGGTGTTTTTACAATTGAATAAGTATAAACGCGACCGCTGGTATGTCATACCGTTTCAGGCCCGCGGCATGGATATTGTCAGCAGCAAAAACATTGTGCGCCTTCACTGACGTGTTTTCAGATCGCTTTTCACCCTGTTCATCAATCCCCCCTGTTGAATGAGATTCTGCATAAACGGAGGGAATGGCTTCGCCGTGTATTTCTTGTTCTTTGTGACATTGACGATAACGCCAGAATCGAAATCGACCTCGACCATATCTCCTTCTTGAATATCTGCAGCAGCCTCGGCGGATTCAATAATGGGAAGCCCTATATTGATGCTGTTGCGATAAAAAATGCGGGCGTACGAATCGGCAATAACGCACGCTATTTTCGCGGCTTTGATAGCAATCGGCGCATGTTCACGCGACGACCCGCATCCGAAGTTTTTGCCGGCCACAATAATATCGCCCGGAGACATCTTCGTCATAAACGACGGATCGGCGTCTTCCATGCAGTGTTTTGCCAGTTCATCCGGATCGAAGGTGTTGAGATACCTCGCGGGTATAATCTCATCTGTATTGACATCGTTGCCAAAGCGCCACGATTTTCCTTTAACTTTCATGATGTTCCTCACATGCAGAGATTAGTAACATTTCCAACTATTTGCCGACTCACTTCAAGGCCGGCGCTATTTATTTGAGCTCGTCCGGGTGCGCAATCTTTCCAAGTACGGCGGACGCCGCCGCGACCGCCGGCCCCGCAAGATACACTTCGCTTTTGGGATGCCCCATCCGTCCGACAAAATTTCTGTTTGTGGTTGCCAGGCAGCGCTCGCCCTCGGCAAGAATGCCCATATGCCCCCCAAGGCACGGCCCGCATGTGGGAGCGGAAACCGCGGCTTCCGCATCGAGAAATATATCGATCAGTCCCTCATTCATCGCCTGACGATAAATGGCCTGGGTCGCCGGTATTATGATAAGCCGCACATCGCGGTGCGTCTTTCGGTTCTTCAACAATAATGCCGCCTCGCGAAGGTCCTCAATCCGCCCGTTGGTGCACGATCCAATAACCACCTGATCGATGCGCACGCCGCTTTCACGAGCAGGCTTCACGTTTTCGGGAAGATGTGGAAACGCGACAAGAGGCTCTATTTTCGAAACATCATATTCTTTTATCGCCGCATAACGCGCATCGCCATCGCTTTCATAGATGGTATAACCGGCATCGCTTCTGCTTTTTACATATTGCACAACCTTCTCATCCGCGGCAAAAATCCCGTTTTTTCCACCGGCTTCAATCGCCATGTTCGCCATCGTGAGCCGCGCTTCAACAGAAAGCTCGCGTATCACGCTGCCGGTAAACTCCATAGATATGTAGAGAGCGCCGTCGACGCCGATATCGCCGATTGTATGCAAAATAAGGTCTTTGCCGGACACATATCTGTTCAATACCCCTTCATATATAAACTTGATCGACTCTGGAACTTTGAACCACGCCTTTCCGGTCGCCATTGCCGCCGCCATGTCGGTGGAACCCACGCCCGTTGAAAACGCTCCAAGCGCACCGTACGTGCATGTATGCGAATCAGCGCCGATGATCAACATTCCCGGGCGCGTAAGTCCCATTTCGGGAAGAAGCGCGTGTTCAACGCCGACCCGGCCAACATCGTAAAAATGCACTATCCCGAATTCACGGGCAAAATCACGCAGTATTTTTACCTGTTCAGCGGATTTAATATCCTTGTTCGGGGTAAAATGATCCGGGATTAGAGCGACTTTCTCGTTGTCGAAAACCCTGTCAATGCCAAGCTCCCTGAATTCTTTGATCGCAATGGGCGCGGTAATATCATTTCCAAGTACGAGATCGACACTGGCCTCGATGAGGTCACCGGGCTCCACGTGTTCTTTTTCGGCATGCGCCGCAAGTATTTTTTCAGTAATGGTCATGCTCATAGAAGTATCCTCTGCTTAAATAAACTACCCGCGTTACCTGTCACCATTCGCATTTGTACGTCACTGTGTTATTTTCTCTAAGATATAGGAAAGCGGAATCGATGTGTAAACGCGAAGAAGCCTATATGCAACCAAAAAAAAATCAAG
>DHPI01000075.1:5666-10976 GCA_002407865.1 Spirochaetia bacterium UBA5368 | reverse complement strand
ATGCAACCAAAAAAAAATCAAGCCACTTTTTTGCTTTACATCCGGTTTTGCGTAGTTTATTCCAAAACTTCCTTTACTGCGAGAAAAAGCTCATCAAGATCGAACGGCTTTATCAGCACCTTGTCAACATATTTTGACTCACTGGCATCCATGACAAGGAAATTTCCTGATATTATTATTATTTTTGGTCTGTTTTTCAGATATTTCAACCGTTCAACCACATCCCACCCGTTAATCTCGGGCATCTGTATATCGAGCAGCATGACATCGACATGATCGCGATCAACCGCGTCGAGGGCCTGGGCGCCTGTATACACCGATACCGCTTCCGCATTTTTTGAAGTAAGCGCGCGTGTCAAAAGGCTGTTCAACTCTATTTCATCGTCAACAACGAGAATTCTTTTTCCCGTAAAATCGTATTCATGATAATTATCCTGAACCTCTTTTTCAATGATTGAGTCTGCATTTTCCGGGAGCTTCAGAATGAAGGTCGAACCATTGCCATAGTCGCTCTCGACTTCTATTGAACCGCCATGCTCCTTCAATACTCCCGCCGCGACCGACAGGCCCAGGCCCGTCCCGGGAATGGCAGAACTTCCCAGGGAGCCCTTTGTCGTATAAAACGGTTCAAATATCCTGTCGGCGAATTCAGGCGGGATCCCCGTACCCGTATCGGAAATCTTCACATATCCAAAGCCATCTTCCCTGCCCGTTTCAATGAATATTTTTTTATCAACGCTTTCTATCATCGCATCGCGCGCGTTTATCATTATATTCATTATGGCAAGGCTTATTTTATTGGCATCGATGAACATGTCGTCAATGCCGCCCTTTTTAAGGAATTCAATTGTAATTCCATTCAATGTCATTTCCGGCCGCAATATCTTTATACAGTTATCAACGATGGTTTCCAGGTTGACGAGCACCCGTTTCGACGGTTTGCGGTTTGAAAATATCAAAAGCTGGTCAATTAAATGGCTCGCACGCTTGACTATTTTCAAAATCGTGCTCATATCCTGTGCGGTCTCTTTTGAAATATTATCATGGGAAAGCACCAGTTCGACAAGACCGTAAATGCCGGCGTTCATATTATTGAATTCATGGGCGATGCCAGACGTAAGTGTGGTTATTGTAAGATTTTTTTCGAGCTCGATCAGCTTCTCCCTCGCAATAAGATCCCTGTCCATGACAACATGCAGAAAAATATATTCCGAGCCATTACCCTCGACCTGCGCCGGGATTATCCGGCATGTTACATTCTCGTCATAGTCGTTGATTTTTATTTTCTGGCGGAGCTTGATGACATTGGATGGGAGCATATAATCGAGGGATTCCACCGGACACCCGTTGCCGCGTTTTTCACAGCAGGTGAATACCTCATCGCATGTTTTTCCGACAAGATCGACACCGCGGTAAATCCTTCTGGTAAAATTATTCACCTCGATGATTGTTTTGTTTTTATCGGTAACGATTACCGCGCTCGGAATCGCGCTGAGCACATTGTGAAAACCGAATTTAATTGTATCTGGCATATTTTTTCCGCACGTTCTCCGCTAAAACGATTACCTAAAAATCATAGCGCATCCGGTTACACGACACTCTAAATATTTGTTTATAACGCAATAAAAAATCACACAGACCCTCTCTTTATGTACTGGCAAGTAGCAGCCGTGTATTCATAGCTCGCAGCTATAAGAAACGTATTTTGGATCTTGCTCCATCCCGCAGGACGCCTGGCACGGTTTACATCCCAATATTACCCAGTATAGGATTTGTCTTATAATATTATAATTATTTCAAGTATTTTTTATATTTATTTTTTTATATATCTCATAACGCCGTATTGCCGTCGATAATAACGATAGCACACTGTACCATATGTTTATCCCCGGTGCTGCAGAGATGATTGCGGCGCATGTTTTTCGGGATGCATATGGAAAAATCCCGAAAAACCGGCCATCATTGCAAACACAATCATTATAACTGCGGTGATCAGCAGTGATTTTACAGCGCCAAACTGTAAAATGACAAAGGGCGCAATCGATGTAATTAATCCCCCGCCAAGCAGGGGTTCGTATATCATTTGTTTGAAACCGAACGATGTTGCCGCCCCGGTTTTAAATTCGGGATCGACAACCCGCAACAGCATCAGTCCGATTGCGGTCACACCTGTCTGCATGCCAAATTCAACGATCGAGCGCTCAAACCACGCATCGGGGAGCATTCGCGGCGCGAGGAACCAGGTAAGCACGAGCATCCATATAATGCCGCCGCACATCAGCACCGCAAAAGGCGCCGCGAACGCGATAATGACCTGTATATTCAACGACGCAATTGCCGAAGCGACAAGGAGATCGAGCGCAGCGCCCTGTATTCTTTCAATGCATCCCCTGTCAATATACCGATGTATTTTCAATTTTGTTGCGAGCAATTGAACAAGTATGCCCCCAATCATGGCCATCGGGAAAAGCGGAAAGCTCTGCATTATTGGATGCGTTTTTCGTATGCCCGTATACAACAGCCATCCTATAAGAATGCTGATCCCAACAAAGCCGAGATGAAACGTGAGCGGATCGATAGAATTGAATCCCGTGAAGGTATATCCAATGGGCTTGCCGCACGTAAAACGGTCGGTTGCGGGCGATGATTGCGTTACGCTACCAACGTCTTTTATTATCACCGTGTACGAACGCCTGATCGCGATATTTATCATGATCATGCCGAAAACCACGCCGGTAAAAATACCGACCGTCGACGACATCAATCCGAGGTCGGCGCCTTGCGGAAATCCCAACGACGAAAAAACCTCCATCATGCCGGAGGCGGTGCCTGGCCCCCCTGAAAAGCCAATCTCTATCAGGGTTGCAAAAATAGATGGAACACCGAAGACGGGCGTGAGAATCAGCAGCGTCAGCGCAATCCCGACAAAATACTGTCCTATTCCCGCAATAAATCCGTAACACACCTGCGGCCCGCTTGTACGCCATATTCTGGATACGGATGGCAGTTCCATCCCGAGAAACATACACGCAAATACCACGGAAATAAGCCTGCCGGGAAGCGCCGACCATTCCGTAACGATTCGTGCGGGTATTACGTTAAGCGCCTGCGGACTCAATGCCAGACCGAGAAATCCCGCTATCAGCGATGCCGGCAGTAGAAACTTTCTGAATAATTCGACTTTTGCGCGCAATACCATGCCCGAGAGTATAATCACAGCCAGTAGGCTAATTCCAAACATGAAATTAGTCAATGTATCGGCATTCACAGGGGAGTACCACCTTCAGGAATGTAACAGATTCTCGTCATTGTCCTTTAATTTTGCAACGTTTTATTGACAATCATGATATATTTGCTTCAAAATTTATTAGTATATAAATTACAGATGCTATGAAAAGTACAGGTGCTATAATGCCGTAATATGGTATAGATGGATACAAAAAAAGTTTTAAATTCAATACTTCTTGTGCGGAAACCTTCACTTGATAGAAAGCTTACGTTGTATTTTCTTATATTCGGACTCGTTGTCGGTTACGCGTCATTTCTCGATTCGGTGATATCAGCCAGCAAAGAATTCCTTTCATCAGTCGCATGCCTTGTTCAGAGCAGGGAATAACAATCTAAACATTCATCTCCCGCGGCCGCCGCAATCTCAGTATCGCCATCCAATACCGATATAATACATCAGGATATATGTGTCATTGCCCTTTTGATTCTGAAAATTGCGAATATTGCTGTAGTGCCCCTTCATCGTTACATCAAAGTGTTCCATAATTGGATATGCGGCGGAAATCTCGAATATATCGTGATGCTCAACAATCCCAGACGGGGCGGAATTAAAGTCATGTGAATATGAATACCAGGGAATTGGCGCGGTTTCAGGAGCAGCCGCAGGCAGTGGTTCTGTCGGGTTGACAAGACCCAGCTGCACCTGCCCCTTGTCGAGGCGCTGATACGATACGGTAAGCTCGAATCCGGATTTCGCGATAAGCGTATAATATCCCCCAAAATGATTCAAGTCGCCGCCATCGGTAAATCCGAGCGGAATGTCGATATAGACGCGCCGTCGCACCTGGCGCTGATACATGGTCGTATACGGCTCATCCCTGTTGTAGGTCCATGTATCGACATGCGTGCACTCCACGCCCAGTACATGTTTTACGTCGCCCGGCACCGGCAGCACATATTTCAGCCCACCCTGGTAGGCAAAAGCCCGCGGATTCGATTGTTCACTCTCATCTTTGGTCCGTAAATCATCCATGGTGAATTCGCCATAGACCAGCACCCCTTTCAATGGCACAAACGAAATATCCGCAGACCCCATGACGTTCGAACACGCCGGCGAATACGTATTGTGCCATATCCCCACCGGATTTATATGATTGAAATCCGGGAATTTTCCCCCGATTATGTTCATCTCGCCAAAGCCGACTGTCAGCATATCCACGGGCTGGTATTCAAGACGGTGATACGCGAACATTTTCATTCGATCGGCATATGCGGAAGCGGCGTCTCCTGTCGGATTATTCTTCTGCGCCTGGTATTCCATCGGAGTAAGATACGTATTTGACGAACCTATCATATAAAAGAATTTCCATTTCCGGCCGTACAGCGTCGCCTGTATCTGGTCATAATACGGCGCCTTGCCGTTTAAAAACGTGTTGCCGAAAAAGCCATGCCCTATTCCGCTCTTGAACCGTCCCATCGAAATACGCATATGCGGCAACGAAAGCGACACATAGCTTTCGCGCGGAAAATCCCCGGAGGGCAAAATTGTGCTTGGCCGCCATGGCGCGTAATAATCGCTTCCGCACATAGCGTCAAAACCAGGCGTCTGATCGATCACGACGCTGGCATGAAAATAATTATCGATGCTGACCGCACCGCCGACCTCTAGAAGCGGCGGTATCTCATCGTGAAGGTACAGCACATCGACAGGCGCGAATTTATCGAATTTGTCGTAGGGCATATCAAAACCGCAGAAAGAGGGATTTACCGAAAAGATAAACCGATGTGCAATCCCGCGGTTATCGGGAGTTTCTTCGCGTAAAACCGTAGTGTTAAATTCTTCGCCGCTTAACGGGTACACGCTGGTCGGCATGGAGCGCCCACCCTGAAGGAGGTCGGCCTCGACCCACCTGTAACGACCGCTATCGCGAAACACGAGTTCCGCACCGTTGCCAAGCGCATCCGAAACGCCCTGTGAAAAGAGCCCGCACAATATTACGGCGCACCATAACAAAATACAGTTGATAGATCGCTTCATGTCATATCTCCCGACAGGTCGAAAACAGTCCTGTGAAGGAAAAT
>DHPI01000075.1:1868-5557 GCA_002407865.1 Spirochaetia bacterium UBA5368 | reverse complement strand
AGAAGGAAAATTTTGAATGTCGCAAATGTCAAGTTATAAACATTCATCAGAAAATCGACTCACCCCGAAAAAACCGATTCAGCATTCATTATTTCACGGCGACATGTTTTTTATGCTTGATTAGTCGGGCGTTCTATCAAATTATAATTGACTGCATATGCGTATTCACGGCGATAGACAATATTACAGTATCGGTGTTCGGAGAGAACATGCACATTATAGCGGTATCGAATAACAAGGGCGGCGTCGGCAAAACCACAAGTACGGTCAACATAGCCGCGGCGTTGCAGCTGCTCGACCGGAAAGTCATGATTATCGACATGGACCATCAGTCTCAATCGACATATCATCTTGGAATCAATCCGGGTAAAATTACAAAATCAATGTACGATGTGTTAAAGGGGGATATATCGTATCGCGATATTATTATTGACCGGAATGGGCTGGCCCTTCTTCCCGCCAATTCCGACCTCAAGGGTCTTGAGTTTTTACCCATTCCAGCAAAAGAATTTCTGCTTCGCGATGCGCTTGCGGATCTCAACGGTTACGATTATGTGCTGATAGATTGCCCGCCGTCGCTCGGCGTCCTTACGCTGAACGCGCTGACCTTTTCAAACGAGATATTCGTTCCGCTGCAAGTTCAATTTCTGCCCTTCCACGGCATGTATAATCTTTTTGAAGCCGTTGAAATGGTAAAAAAACGGCTAAACAAGAATATCGAAATTTCGGGTATTATCGGAACAATGTATAACGCTAAACGCACGATTAACCGAGAGGTCATCGACGAAACGAAGAAGCGACTTCCGGGAAAGCTCTTCGATACATTAATACGTGAAAATGTGGCCCTTCAGGAGGCGCCAAGCTGGGGACAAACCATATTCGAATACAAACCCGACAGCAACGGGGCTGTCGATTATATGGAACTTACCAGGGAAATACTTCATCGTTATCATGACGATGTATAAAATGCCATACTAACACGGGTATTCTCATATGAGCGAGTTTATTAAATCTGTCGTGTCGCATCCTCTGTTTCTTATCGTCCTTGCAGTCATTACCGTCTACCTCGTGATGCATATCGTCAGGGGATTACTGCGTCTCTTCATCGCGCTCGCGCTGCTTATCGGGATATACGCAGGCTATATGACGTATACCGGCCGCGACATGCCGACAATGCAAAAAACGATAGCACAACAATGCGCCACGCTTATTGAAAAAGCGCAATCATTGATGGATGATATCAAACATCGTGCACCTTCGGACGGAGCCCAAAAATAACACGTGCAGTACTTATTTTTCGACCTCGACAATTTCCGCCGAAGACGCCGCTTTTTTAACCGATTCTATGCCTTTTAAACATGATTGTTTTGAGGAATATCCCTCACCGGTTGCCACTGTTTCACCGTTCGCGGCCTTTAACCTGAACCGGTATTCACCTTTCGCGTCTTTGTACACTTCAAATTTTGCCGCCATTAAATTTCCTCCTCTACTGATATATCGGTATTCAGTAACGTTTCATGCGGTTTCGGATCGGTCATGATTTTACTCTGGTTGAAACACAAGAAAACATCGTAACTACCATACTATCAATAAAATAGACGCATAACGCACGCAATTATCTCTCCTATGATATAGTTTACGTAGTGTACAGGAGAAATATCAAATTATTCAAGTATTATTTATGCACCATTGCTATATCTGCGATGAAAGAGCCGCTCACGGCGGCCGTCAAACGCCTCAAGTGCCGCCATATCCTACCGTTACAACATCTCCTTGAATAATGACGGGCACCTGGCGTCTTCCTTTTGAATGCACAAGCATTTCCTTCAGACTGCTTTCATTCCGCTCAACATCGATGTATTCGACCTTTTCACCGAAAGCCGACCTGGCCTTCTGTGTATAGGGTCACCCGCTTTTCCCGTAAATTCGGATTTTTTTATCAGCCATGCTTTTACCTTCCAGACATTCTGAATAATTACTATTAAGCAATTGTATACTCAATTGGCAACTTTTTCAACCAGATTTTTATAGAAAATGTCTCCGCATCAATCTCAGGTCGCCTTTTTTGATATCTCCATCAATTCATTCGCGTTACCAAAAATCACATTTGAGGTTTCCGAAAGCCTGTGTATCTCACCTACCATTTCACCTACGATTTCATTCACATGTTCAATTGCTTTTGTCGTGCTTTCAATGGCGTTTTTCTGTTCATCGGTGCCAATGCCGATGTTTTTTGACATATCCATATTGTGCAAAACCTGCGTCATGATATTCTTTAGGTAGCGCTTTCTGAAAAAGTCGTAAGTCCTGGAAAAATTAATGGAAAGAACGAAAAGGGCATAATAGAAGTGCACGGGAAAAGCGAGAAACTCGCGATAAATTATGCACGTAAATAGGACAATGTACCGGGAAAACGACCGAGACCAGCTTAAGTTTGAGAATTTTTATTTGCCCTTTGGAAGAAAGCTTCGAAGCGAAAACCGATGGGTGAAACTGGAAAAACTGATCCGTGGGCCGAACTGGAGGAACGTTATGGAGGCTTATTCGGTGAAGCCAGGGAGCGCCAGCCAAACAGTTTCAAGTGGCACTTGGAGCGCTCATCATCAAAGAGCGGCTTGCGATTACCGACGAAGAAAATGTGGAACAAATACGGGAGAACCCGTATCTGCAATATTTTATCGGACTAACAGAGTACCGTGACGAAACGCCATTCGATCCGTCAATGATGGTGCATTTCAAGAAACGTCTTTCGCGGGAAATCATAACAGAGATCAATAATCGAATTTTCAAAACGGCTATTAACCGCGACGATATGAACAGCGATGGCAGGGGGATCACGGCACGTCCGGCGAAGATAGCATGAATTCGGAAGAGAAAAAGAATGAGGGAATCATGATGGTCGATGCAAGCGTCACTTCGGCGGACATTGCGTATCCGACAGATCTATCGTTGTTGACCCTTGGCAGGGATAAGTTTGAAGAAATAATTGACGTGCTCTATGAGTCCTTGCGGGGGCAATGCCGAAACCCCGAACGTACAGGCAGAATGCCCATTGTGACTATCTTGACACAGCGAAACGACGAAAGCAGTCTAAAAACGTGACACGGAATGCTATCAGGAAGCAATTACAGTATATACGGCGCGATCTTGCGCATAAAGACAGGAAAAAATTAACTGCAACACGAATTTTTCTTCTCTTTTTTCTCTGATTTTTGTTTTTCAGTACTCTTTTCAGGTATCTCCTCAAGTTCAATAGAACAGCAGGAACTTTTTGGAGTTATGTTAATACTGGTTAGCCTTTGAAATAATCCTTTTTTTTCATTTTTCTCTGTCATCTTATATTCTCCTTTTAATTTATCATTTTCATGATATAAGATTAAAAACATATCCGCCAATAACTGCAGTCAAAAAAATTACAATTACAATTGCCGCGACAAGTTTTTTTTTGAAAATAGCTGCAAGCATACTCATCTCCGGGATTGCCATCCCCGCTCCGCCTATAATGAGTGCAATAACAGCTCCACCCGTCATCCCTTTCTGCATAAGTGCTACACCAATCGGTATGGCGGTTTCAGTCCTTATATATAAAGGTATTCCTATAATTGCCGCAACAGGTATGGCGAAAATATTATCAGGCCCAGCATATCTCAAAACAAAATCCTGGGGCATGAGCCCAAGCACCTTCCGTA
>DHPI01000075.1:1330-1771 GCA_002407865.1 Spirochaetia bacterium UBA5368 | reverse complement strand
CTCAAAACAAAATCCTGGGGCATGTAGCCGTAAATCCCTGCACCAATACCGACACCGATAAGCAGGTAAATCAACACTCCCCTGAAATCCCCCCAGGCCCTGCCGAATGATACTTTAAATTTCATTATAAATGTTCCAGGGATCTCATCATTACCGGTATCAATTCCACGCTTGATCCGGACTCTTTTAACAAGCTCAGCGCCACCAATTTTTTCAAGCAAGACCCCAAAAATGACAGCCCCTCCAAAAACTATTAGAAAATAGATCACTGCTGCTTTTAAACCCATCAATGCTGCCATCATGGTAATTATTATAAAGTTCAGGAGTGGCGATGAAATTACAAAAGACATGACTGCACCGAAGGTAACTCCTGCTTCAAGAAATCCCAGTGTCATTGGAATTGTTGAGCACGCGCAGAATGGTGTCAGAGCACCTATTAAT
>DHPI01000075.1:863-1197 GCA_002407865.1 Spirochaetia bacterium UBA5368 | reverse complement strand
TTAATGCGCCCGCCACATTGTTCCATATACCCTTTCCCGACATCCAGTTCCTGATTTTTTCCTGCGGAATATACATCAGAGCTAATGCGACAAGTGTACTTATACCGAGGAACAGTACAGTAAGTTCAACAGATATAATCAGAAAATACTGGATAGTATCCCTTAAAGTATTCATTGACAATTTCCTTTTGGTTGACGATGTCAACTATTAGTCTAAAAAATTTTTACCCTCGTAGCGCCTGTGCCATTGAGTTTAGCAGTTCTTTTGTCCTGCTTCTCTGACTTTCAGGCATTTTTGAAACCAGATCCTCAAGTTTTTCTTTATATTTTGTAT
>DHPI01000075.1:430-743 GCA_002407865.1 Spirochaetia bacterium UBA5368 | reverse complement strand
TTTATATTTTGTATCAGCATTTTGAATGACCTTTTCACCTTCCCTGGTAATAATAACGCAGCAGACCCGTGCATCTTCAGATGATGTCTTTTTCCGGACATATCCTTTACTCTCAAGCCGGTTTACAATACGAGTAGCCCCGCTTTTTGTAAAGCCAAGGGCTATCCCGATATCCCGAACTGGACAGTTTTGAGTATTTGATATTTTATCAAGGGCCATGAATTCCGGCATTGATATATCTTCACAACACTCTCCATTCAGGCCCATAGGTCCAAAATGCCATACAATTTCGATTAAAGATCTGCTGAGTTTT
>DHPI01000075.1:0-299 GCA_002407865.1 Spirochaetia bacterium UBA5368 | reverse complement strand
TCGATTAAAGATCTGCTGAGTTTTGATATTTTAACAGAGCTTTTTTTCATCTTATCCTCAAATGAATTAATGTTTTTGATAATTATAGTTTTTACAAAAACTGGTTTACAAATAAATTATTAGTTGATTCAGTCAACTAATAATTTAAAAATATTGAACTTATTTTGCAATTTTAACCATTTATTTTCGCGGTAAAAGCTGGCAGGACGCCAGTATTTCTGCAGTTGGTCTGCTCCAGTTAAGCGCCGATTTCATATAACGTTCTGTATTTGCGGCGTCGCGCGGCCTTTTGCGCGATG
>DHPI01000051.1:35765-36085 GCA_002407865.1 Spirochaetia bacterium UBA5368 | reverse complement strand
ATGAGGAATCCGTCGTATTCGGCATACGGCGCGGGCGGAAAATAGATGTCTATGTTCCGCGTGATCCGGCGAGTGTAATCAGGTATGTGCAAAACAGCGCCGCGGGGAAAGGCGAGCGGAGAACCTAACGGCCGCCTTGTTTCTGCTGATCGGCGGCTTCATCGTTCAGCCGGATTTCGCGCGCTGACTGGTTTATGGGCAGAGGAAAGCTTTCCCCCTGCTCGGCGTCTGACTGGTTTTTCAGCTCGGGGGCTTTCCACCTGTTTTTTTCCACGTCGAGCACTGAGTTTATGCGGTCGAGACTTGTCTGTATTGCGCAG
>DHPI01000051.1:19491-35634 GCA_002407865.1 Spirochaetia bacterium UBA5368 | reverse complement strand
TCGAGACTTGTCTGTATTGCGCAGTCGTTGGGATCGAGACTTGTCTGTATTGCGCAGTCGTTGGGATCGAGCTGCCGCGCCTTTTCGTAATATACTTTCGCTTCCGCGGCCCGGCCAAGGTTTTCATAACAGAGCCCGAGGTAGTGCGCCGTGGACGCGGCATATTCCCTGAGGTCTCCCACCCTGTTGAAATAGTTGATAGCCTCCTGCGGCTTGCCGCTTGAAAAAAGAAGCACGCCCATCTGGTACAGCACCTTAAGGTCGTCCTTCTTCAACTGCATTGCGTACTGAAGATACTGGAACGCGTCGTCGAGGTTTTGGAGGGTAATGGAGAGCAGTCCCATCCTGTAATTTGCCTCGAAATTGTTTTTGTTGAGATTCAGAATGGCCCTGTAATGGCTGCGCGCCGATTCCCACTGTTTGCTTTTTTCAAGGCGGACGGCCTCAATGAAATAGTATTCTTCTTTATGCGCCAGAATTTTTGAAATGTACGCGCGCAGTTCCTGATTGTAATCCGCATATCTCTTCAGTTGCATGAGAATCATCGATTCGTTTTCGGCGTCACCCCACGTTTCGTACAGACCCGCCTGTTTCAGCAGCGTGAGAATCGCCGAGTTTCCCGTGAGTTTCGAGGCGATAATCATTTTAAAATATGGATTTGTCGGCGGCGTTTGCACGATATCGAGGATGCGTGTGTTAATGCGAATATAATTATTTATCAGGTTTTCATCGAATGAAAAAAGACGCGGATCTTCCATAAAATAAAAGCGTGAGACGCCGGACTCCTTCATGTAGACGGATATGTCGTTTATGTCCGTGAAGATAAAATGTGCGAGAGGGTGGATATCGTTATAGAATAACGCGGCAAGGGCGGGTTTTTCCGTGTAAAGCGCCGTGAATCGGGACATCCCCTCGGGTGCTATTCGCAGCGATGCTGCGTGTCGTGCGGCCATAATCACAAGGTAGTCGGAGAATAGAAAACCTGCTGTTGCGGGAAATGTTTTTCGGATTTCGGCGCAGGCTGAAAAAAGAAAGTCAGCCCGGCAGTGCGACAGGTCGAACACCTGATAGTAGATTCCCTCCGCGGCGATGGATTTTTTAAGTATGGAATAATACTCATTGGTATATTTAAAACGGTTGTATGTCTGGTCATATAGATTTGGAATATCGATAATGGCGCGGTACTTTTTTGCGCCGGTGTGTAAAAAACGCAGCGTATCTTTTTTTTCCGAAAAATAAAACTCTCCCCCCGAAAGCGGGACAACGGGATACTCCACAATGCTGTCGGGAACATAATCGATGCATGTCGCGTTATTGAAATATCCGATCAGGGGATTTGCAAAATATTTGCTGTTGCCGTCCATGACCAGTACCGGCGCGCCGGCCTGCTCGTCGTTTGAAAAAATGAGCGCCGGGACAAGAGATCGTTTCAGGTTCTTTATTGTGGAGTCATTCGAGACAAATGTCAGCCTTCCGTGGTAGAGCACGGATGTGTTGTGCGTAATGAAATCGGCGCCGTAATTTGTTGCGCGGAGGTCCTGATAATTGCTCGAAGGTGAAACATACAGCTTGTTGTCCAGCGCAATCCCGTAATAGAGATGCGCCGCGACAATAAGGGGAATGAACACCAGCGAAAAGAGAAAGTAGACCGCCTTTTTGTATGCGCTGATGGGGCGTTGCATAAGATGTATGCCGGGCATAATAATGTTTACCAGCGCTATCGCGTAGAGCAGTATGAAGAACCACAGGTTTGTCAGCTTCAGATACCCCATTATGACGATGATCGGAAGCGGCAGAACGAAAAGCGAAAAGTCAGCGATTTTGAATCGTCCGGCGTGATTATAGTTGGTGAGGATGTTCGAAAATGCATGATAAATGGAAAACCCGAATATTAACGAGACAGGCGCGAAGATGGCAATCCCTGTATAGAAACTCATTGTTTCTCTGTACACATGCGACACGATCAGAAAAAGTACGAATGCAACGGGATACAGCATTTCGCTGTAGATATGCCAGAACGCCTGCTTTACACTGCGCGCCAGCGTAAAGCCGATGAGCAGTAAGCATGCGCATGTGAGGAAAAAAAGCATCTGGATATGCAGAAAATTGCCAAACAGCCTGAGTATCGTTTCGTAGCCTAAAAACATGTAAACGATAATGTAGCTGAAATTGAGATACGTATAGAAAAGATCTTCACGCGAGGTTTGCTCGTTCTGTACGGGGAGATCGTCATGATGATCTTTCATTTCCTGGGCGAAAAGGGGCGCCGGATTGAAATTAAGGTTGAGAAGAAAGACGGTCGGAATGATAGGCGCAAGCAACGCTAAAGAACCATAATACACCGCGGGAAACAGGTACGTGCAGAATGCAACCGCAATCCCGAACACCATGCCGGCAAGCAGCAGCGAAAAGAAGGTTATCAGGCCTTTTTTGTCGTCTATGAAATCGCCGCATGCAATTTTTAGAAAATACGTTACTTTAAAACCCGCAAAAAACATGATGCACAGCGATATCGCGTGTATAAGGATATCCGATTTTGAGAACAGGTGCAGCAGCGGCTCCCCGCTCGCGGGAAAAATGAGTTTTCTTAATATAAATACGACGCACGCGGCAATAAACAGCAGGTCGGACGCGATGTAGACCGCCCGGAATTTTTTTATGGTATTGAACACGAGTTTTGCGGCTATGTTGCCGAGAAAAAGCCCCATAAATGCGTACAGGAATATGATCCCGAAAATCGAAGCGTACGGGGAATAATACCGCAGTAAAATAGAGGCGCTCGCATATATAAATCCGAGAACGGTAAACGAAAAAAAGGCGTTATACAGCATTATCCTTCTTTGGAAAATATCAGGATAGCTGAACTCCTTGAGAAATTTCATGGGAAAGTGCTCCAGCGTAGATCAGTTTTTCCACTGAGTATGTATGAAAGCAAAACCAAAAATACAAGAACTTTTTCATTGTGACGGGCGTGTAACGTATTCTGCCCGGAATATAAAAAAGTGTAAGATATTTTGTCGGATATTCCGTTAAATTAATATGGAAGATTCCACTTGCCCGCATTTGGGCTAATTATTATGATTGCAGTTTTTGAATTATTTTCGTAATTTAGTATATTAGTTCTGGCGCATTCGCGCGTAAATACCAAACTGCGACGGGGAAGTGCATGAAAGTAAAGGATGGCCCGGAAAACAATCTTGTAGTGCTTTTTTTACTGGTGATACTGACGGCAGGATTATATTATTTCTGGTGGCTTGCGAGGGTCAGTAAGATATTCAATGACAATCCGGTGTCGAACATTGTGCTGGCCGTTTTTACGGGCGGTATGTGGATACTGTACATTAATTGTAAATATATGCAAAAATCCGAAGAGCTTAACGGACGTCATCTGCCATGGTATATGATAGTATTTCTTCCAATTGCGTTCCTGATTGTGCAGCACAACGTGAATGAGAAATACTATCCTGGCAGATAAGAGATCAGGAGAGAGCGATGATAGTTCGATGCACACATTGTGATGCGGCCTATGCGGTTGATGACGGTAAAATAGAAAACAAGCGCTTCGGATTTACATGTCCCAAGTGTGGCCAGAATGTGGTCATTGACAACCGGATGAAAGCGCAGCCTGAAGATATGGACCTGACGCTTGACGAAAAGTATTCGTTTGACGATACGCTTCCCGGCGGTTCCGGGGAATCACTTGGCGAAGACGCCGCGCTATCGCGTGAGTCCGCGATAGGCGCTGATGATATCGAAATACCCACTGATGACGAGCTGGCCTCCGCAATGGCGGATCTTGACGTGCTTGTCGCGCCGGATGATGTCGCAGCGAAAAAAAGCCATGCGGGAAAAGCGGTCGACGCGGATACCGGCATGGAAAGCGATATCTTCGATGCGGGTGAGGAGAAAATCACGGCCCCCGCGGAAGAAGTTATTTTCGACGATGAGTCTCTTAATATGGAAGATTTCGGGGCGGGTCTTGATGTCGATGCGAGAGAGAGGAAGCCTGCTGCCGCGCGAAAGAAATCGTCGGGCGAGTATAATGAGATGAGTTTTTTTGAGGAAGACGCGACGGTGGCGGCCGGGAAGGCGTCCCGTGACGCGGATGAGTTCAGCCCGCTGGAGGAGGATATCGATTTCAACGAGATCATCGGGGATGACGCGGCGCCCGTACGGAAGGATCGGAAGGCCGTGCGGAATATTGAGGAAGAGCCGCTTGTGCTTTCCGAGGAGATAAGCCTTGATGATGAGATTAGAACCGACGAAATATTTTCGAGGGAATCAGAACCATCGGATATCGACGAAAGCATCACGATAGACCTCGATTCGCTGGATATTGAGCTGGATGAAAAAGAGAGCCAGAAAGTACATGTGCAGCCGGACGAAGATGTCCTCCCTGCCGAGTTGGAAGATCTCTTTGCCGCCGAGTCTGACAGACCGGCGAAGAAGCATGTTGATGATGATTTTGATACGACAATCGATCTTGATTCGCTCGATATAACGCTCGATGAAGTTGAGGAGTTGAAAAAGGGCGTTTCGATGGATGAGGATGAGCGCATAACCCTCGATGATACAGGACTGAGCATTGATGAGCTTGGCGCGGAAAACGTGGCGGCTGATGATGCGGCCGGTTTTATAGAGGATTCTCTTGCCGATGAAGATATCAAGCTGAACCTCAAGGAAATCGACCCAACTCTCAGTGTTGATGATCTGTCGAAAGGCGTTGAAGCCGACGACAAGCTGCTGATAGAAGAAATCCCTCCGGAGAGATTGCCCGAAATCGACATCGACCGTTTTCAGAAGGAAGCAGCGTTTGATGAAGCAATCGAACCGGTTGCTGCGGGGGCGCCGAAGGGTGCCGCCGTGACGGAAGATGAGGATTATCTTGACATTGAAACGCGTCGGGAGTTTTCCCGTTATCAGACCGAGCTTGAAGCCGGGTATGAGAAGCCGGGCGATGTAGTGCCGGGTGGATGCGTCAATTTCTCGATCGATTATTCTCTGGGGTTTTCAAGGCTGGGGGCCTTGCTCAGATTGTTCTTTATCTATCCGATACGGCTGCTGCCGCATTATGTCGTTTCGATGATTTATATCTTTCTTTCGGCCATTGTCGGATATATCAACTGGCTGCTTGTGCTGACAACGGGCAGGTCAGAGGATGATTTTACCGCGATTCAAGAGAAAACCCTGCGGTATTGCATGTCCCTGAGCGCATGTGCGGTCGATGTTGTCGAGGATACGCCCATGTACGCCGGCGGAAAAAATATCGATTATGCGTTGCAGATGAATGTAATATATCCCGTTCGCTATTCGAGGGTGCTTGCGTTTCTGCGCGTGTCGTGTGTGGGCATTCTGCTTGTTGCGCTGCCGCATCTTATGATGCTGACGATACTGTCGCTCGGTGCACTGCTTTTCTGCTTCATCGGGTTTCTGTCGATTCTGTTGTTGAAAAAATGGCCGGGGCTTCTGTTCGATTTCATGGTACGGTATTACAGGTATGCTGCCGGCGTGTATGCGTTTCTTATCGGGCTTGTCGATAGATATCCGTCATTCAGATTTGAGTAACCGCATGCGGCCGCGACGCCGCATGCGCGGGTTTCTCCCGCATATTTATCATAGTTATATCGAAAAATCAGCATACCTATGAAGGATATATTTAGCGAGGGCGGCATTCTTGCCGGTTTCCACGAACGCTTTGAACTGAGGAAAGAGCAGATACTGATGTCTGATTTTATCCTCGAGTCGCTCTGCGACAGGCAGAACGGCCTCATCGAAGCGGGTACCGGCGTGGGGAAAACGCTTGCCTATATCATCCCCGCGATGTGCTACTGCCTCGATAACGGGAAAAAACTCGCGATAAGCACGGAGACAAAAGCCCTGCAAAAACAGCTTGTCGACAAGGACCTTCCGCTTGCGCGGCGGGTCGTGGAAAAATATCTCGGCAGGTCTTTTTCATATTCACTCTGTCTGGGAAGCTCGAATTATCCGTGCAGGCGGCGCTTCGAAGTGCTTTTAAGCAAGGGAAACTTTCAGAAGTCGGATGCCGGCCTTGTCGAAGATATACGGGGCCGTTTTGCCGCCGGAAAAATTTTCACGCGTTTTGACGTGAGGGTTCCATCGCGGTTGTGGGATGAGGTTTCACGCGACGGCGAGACCTGCAGTGGATATAATTGCCCGTTTTTTACGAAATGTATTTTTCAACTGGCGCGGCGGGAATGGGCCCGATCCGATCTGCTTGTGCTCAATCACTACCTGTTTTTCGCGGATGTGGCCGCGGGGAAAACGTATCTGCCGGCGGTTGATAATATCGTTTTCGACGAAGCGCATTCTATCGAGGAAATAGCCGCCGATCAGCTTGGATTTTCGGTCAGCCGCGGCGATATTGACGAGCTAATTGGAAGGTTTTACAAGAAAAACCGGAGAAATACTATTGTTCAGGCCGTCCCTGATGTCGCGATCAGGAAAAAGGCCGTTTCAACGATTACGGCGATATCGAAAGAAATGGATGCTTTTTTCGAGGATATGCGGGGGTTCTTCCCGCCGGACAAGAATTCAGTACGATTGCGCGAGCCTTTGAAAAAAGGGCCCGCGTTTGTCAATGCCCTGAAAAAATTGCATGGGATAGCCGTCGAAATGGAAGAGGCGTTCGAGGATGATACCATGCAGCTCGAGTATGAGATCGCGCGCAACCGCCTCTATACCTGTATTCAGAATCTGGGCTCGGCCGTATATCACGAGTCTGATGAGTACGTGTACTGGATGGAAAAAAGCGAGGATGCGCTGCTCGGCGATATCACCGTCATAGGGCAGCCCGTTGATGTTGCCGAACGCCTCCAGCGCGATATCTTCGACGCGTACGAGAGCGCATTTTTCGTGTCGGCTACCCTCGCGGTCGGCGGTGATTTTTCGTACATGGCGCGCCGGCTTGGCGCGACGCGATACAAAACGCTGTATCTGCAATCGCCGTTCGATTATAAAAACCAGGTAGTGCTTATGATCGCGAAAGACGCCGACCGCCCGGATGGCGCGTCTTTCGCCGAAAAGTCGGCAGCCATCTCTGCGAAAATTATCGAACACCTTAAGGGAGGCTGCCTTCTGCTGTTTACATCGTACAGGATGATGGATGATGTAAAAGACCGCCTTGCGCCATTGATCGGATATTCCGTCTATTCGCAGGGCGACTTCCCCGCGGCAGAGGCGATGGACCGATATCTTCAGCATGATGACGCCGTGCTGATGGGGACCCATTCTTTCTGGCAGGGCATTGACCTGCCAGGCGACCTGCTCAGGGGCGTTATCATAATGCGGCTTCCATTCAGCGTGCCCGACAGGCCGCCCGTCGAGGCAAGGATGGAGCGCCTGGAGGCGCAGGGTGTCAATTCATTTTACGGCTACCAGGTGCCGTCCGCGGTGATTCGTTTCAGGCAGGGATTCGGGCGGCTGATCCGCGGAAAAAACGACAGGGGGATTGTCGCGGTGCTCGACTCAAGGATCGTCACGAAGTCGTACGGCCGCGTATTTCTTCAGTCGTTGCCCGAGTGCCGCCGCGTCTATTCGTTTGAGGAACTGCAGGCCGCATATCCATCCTCGTAATCAGCCCTGCCGGGCGAATCCGCAGACACGCTCAATGTCATCGTGTTTCCGTGGCCGGACGTCGCATGTGCCGAGCCGGAGGAAAGAAAAAGCAAAATAATACTTGCAATATGAAAATAAATTTGTAAACATATATAAAATCATGTCCACGAGGAAGCCATGGCCGATTTGCCGGTGCGGAAAGATGAGCTCGATGAAATACTTTTCAATGCGCTGGAAGCGATTTTTAATTTCGAGAGGAGTAAAATCGAGCGGTTTGAGCTTTCGTACGACGAAATATACCTGTTGCAGTTTCTTCGGAGAAAATCGCCGTTACGCATGAGCGAGATAGCGTCACGGATGAAAATACCCGTGAGCACGGCGACGCGCCTCGTGGGGCGCCTTGAGAAGATGCGGCTGCTGAATAGGGAAAAGGGCGGCGACGACAGGCGTGTGGTGTTTGTATCGTTACATAAAAACGGCGAGCATGCCGTGCGCGCGGTTGAAAAGCACACATTCGAAATAATATCGAAAAATCTTGAAGGATTCGGCGCGCGCGATGTTGAATCGTTTGTGTCGACGGCGAAATCGCTTTCGGCGATTCTGAAAACACAATAGCACACGGTAGTGATAATACATAATCATGGGAGGCGCGGAATGAAAGATTTAAAGGGTAAAAACGCCCTTGTCACGGGCGCGGCCCTGGGTATGGGGAAAGACCTTTCGGAGAGGCTGATCAATGAGGGATGCAGCGTGGCGCTGGTCGATGTGAATGCGAATGAGTTGGCGAAAACGTACAAAGAACTGGAGAAAAAGGGGCGGTGCGCGCAGTACATATGCGATGTTTCTGACAGGAAGGCCGTGTATCAACTTGCGGAAAAAGTTTCGAAAGAAATGGGCATTGTCGAGATACTAATTAACAACGCCGGTATTGTACGGGCAAAGGAGCTTGTCGATCTTGACGACAGGGACATCGAGCTCATGATCAATGTAAATCTCACTGCGCAGTTCTGGATGAGCAAGGCATTTCTTCCGGGAATGATTCGTAAGAAAAAGGGACATATCGTGAATTTCGCGTCGGCGGGTGGTATCCTCGCGATACCGAATCTTTCCGCTTACTGTGCCAGCAAATTCGGCGTTGTGGGTTTTTCCGACGCCCTTAGGCAGGAGATGCGCAAGCACCGTCTGAATATCGGCGTTACCTGCGTGTGTCCCAATACCGTGAATACGGGCATGTTTGATGGATCGAAAATGGTGGCCGGCACGAAGATGCTTTCAGCGGCCGATGTGAACATCAGGGTCATCGATGCGATAAAAAAGAACAGGGCGATGGTTGCCGTTCCAAACGTATCGGTAAAATTCGTGACGCCGTTGATGAAACTGCTGCTGCCTATAAAGGCCATGGACTGGCTTAACGAGAAACTCGGCATGGCGACATGCAACGATACCTGGCGGGGCAGGGCGTGTTGATACAACGAAGATGAAAGGAGAAAAAAATGAAAGCATTGAAAATAACGGGAATAGTGATAGGGTGTCTTATTCTTGTAACTATACTTCTGACCGGGATTAATATTTTACAGAAGGGCGGCGAGTACAGGGGGCAGAGCATGGGGGAAATCCTCGGCGTGTCGCCGGAAAAGGCGACAGTGGCTGATATCGAGAAACTCAGTAAAGCCCGGATATTTCAGCTTTTTTACGCTGCCCCGGCTCCTGAATTTGCAGAGATGAAGGGCGAGTATCGCGCCAGGACCATCAACGCGGGGATAATGGCTGCCGGAGCGGATTATTTTACCCATCACTTCTTCGGTCCGGGCCTCTGGGAAGGCAAGGCCTTCTATCCATTCGAGAAGGATAAGGGCTGGGGCTACAACCTTTTCTCGGTTGCCGGGAAGAATGGCGATATGACTACGGCCAGAACGCGAAAAATGAATACCTATATGGGAATATCTACGATTGATAAAAAGAATTCTTTTCATCTTGATTACCGCCCATATAACGGCGGCGCCGTTCATTCCATGCACGATGAAATTCGAAAAATAAATGCTAATCTCTATCTTGGCATGGGCCACATGGCGCTCGGCGGGGGTGCGATCAATCCGGCCCCGTTTGTGCTGATTGGGCCGCCAACGGCATGGGTCGGCGTGCAATAACCGGCGTTAGCGCGAAATTCATGACGCCGGGGGGTGTATGTTTTTTCGGTGTCATGAATTTTTGTGTTGATTCCAGAGATTGTGTAAATTAAAATGAACTAAATTCATTTATTGAATGTGATTTATTCCCGAGGATGGAGCTATGGCAAGCAATTACAAAGGGTATACGGGCAGGGTGATGGATATCAATCTCACGACGGGTTCCGTAGGCGAGTATCCGGTAACAGACAGCGACAGAGAGCTGTTTCTTGGCGGCAGGTTCCTTTCGACTAAAATTTTGTGGGATGAGCTTCGAGGCGGAATCGATCCGCTTTCACCCGAGAATGTTCTGGTCATTATGACCGAGCCGCTTACCGGGACAAACGCGCCAAGTTCCAGCAGGTTTGATATTTCCGCGAAAAGCCCTCTCACCGGTTTGATCGGCCATTCGAACAGCGGGGGAAATTTTGGCATATACCTCAAACGGTGCGGATATGACGGTATGGTGGTGCGGGGAAAGTCTGCCAGCCCCGTATATATCGCAATTACTGAAAATGGCGTTACATTAGAAGACGCAACGGACATCTGGGGGAAAAATACCGAGGAAACGCAGCACCTGTTTATTGAAAGGCACGGAAAGGGCGGCACCATGGCCATCGGGCCCGCTGGTGAGAATCTCGTTAAATATGCGGTGATTGTTTCGCAGGAGAGGATTCATGGTCGGTGCGGTATGGGCGCGGTAATGGGATCGAAAAACTGCAAGGGGATGATAGCCGTCGGCGCCGGGAAAATCGAGCTCGACAAACCGGAAGAATTTAAGGCGCTGGTGAAAAAGTGGACAAAAATGCTGAAAGACCATCCTGCCACAGGCGAGAGCGCGCCCAGATACGGTACCGCCGGTTTCCTTACCGCGCTTTCTGTAAAGAACGCCCTCCCGACGAAAAATTTTTCCACCGGCAGCTATGCCGACGCCTACATGATCGGCGGTGAGCGTCTCTCGGATGAATTTCTCGTAAAAAATATGGGGTGCCTCTCATGCCCCATCCGGTGCGGCAGGGTGGTGAACATCGATGGGAAGGATGTCAAGGGGCCGGAATACGAGATACTGTGCCTGCTCGGCTCGAACATGCTTATTAACGACATGGAAGCGATACTCAGGTGGAATTACGAGCTTGATCTTCTGGGGATCGACGCCATCAGCGTCGGCACCGTCTTCGGATTTGCCGCGGAGTTGAACGAAAAGGGCCTGTGGAAAAACGGCATTGAGTTTGGTAAAAAGGAGAATATTTCGCAGATCATCAGCGATATCGCCTGCCGCCGCGGCGTGGGCGCCGATCTCGCCGAGGGCGTGCGGTATCTTTCGAAAAAGTACGGTGGCGGGGATTTTGCGCCGCATGTCAAGGGGCTTGAACTTGCCGCGTACGAGCCACGGGGCGCAGTGGGCCACGCTCTTGGATATGCGACCGCGAGCCGGGGGGCGTGCCACCTTGACGGCGGGTATCTTATATATTTCGAGGCCACGGGGCCGGTAAACCTGAACCAGTTTCATTACAGGTCGAAGCCGTCATGGACAATCCTCGATCAGAACCTGCTTGCCGCGATCAGCGCGGGGGGGAATTGCCTGTTTACGTCATGGACGTTCGTTCCGTCAGCCGCCTTCAAGGTGCCCGGCAGTAAAATTCTCTCTTCGATTGTCACCGCTCTTATGACATACTCGTGGCCGTTGATAGATGCGGTCGTGGCTATGCCGAAATCGCTGATGAAATTCCATCTCCCGATGCTTCCTCACTCAAAAGCGTTGAGCCTCGCGACCGGCATGAAAATGGACTTTGGAAAATTTTATCTCGTGGGCGAACGTGGCTATACGCTCGAGCGCATGTTCAATATACGCGAAGGCGCGAGCAGAAATGACGATACGCTGCCGAAACGGTTTACCGACGAGCGGCTTATCGCCGGGAATAAGAGATCTGTGGTCCCCTTGAAGAAGATGATCCCGAAGTATTATCGCCTTCGTGGATGGGATAAAGATGGGATTCCGAAGGCGGCGACATTACGGAAGCTCGGCCTTGATTTCCTTGTCGGCCCGAACGGCTAACCGTTTGTTTTTATATTGATGATCGCGTCCGTATCGGATTCAAAGACGCTTACAAAATCGGTAATACCGACGATATCCATTACCTTCTGAAAGTGGTTCGAAAGGCCGACCATCGCGATTTTTCCGTTATGGTCGGTTAAATCCTGGATTATGTTAATAAGCGTGGCGATGCCCGCGGAATTGATATAATTTGTGCGCTCGAAATTAATTATCATATTTTTCGGCATG
This sequence comes from Spirochaetia bacterium UBA5368, assembly GCA_002407865.1. Taxonomy (GTDB): domain Bacteria; phylum Spirochaetota; class UBA4802; order UBA4802; family UBA5368; genus UBA5368. Next base: position 23,610 of record DHPI01000051.1, on the reverse strand, counting down.
TATTTTTCCCGTACGTGGCGGTAATGCTTCATTATATCCGCGTCGGATTCGGATGTCATGTCGCCCTCGATAATGAGAATCGGCGTATCGTCCATCATTTCAGAAGAAACCTTATGTGTGCTGGTCATGCTCTTCTCCTGGTGGGATAATGAAAACCATTTTTATCGTATTCGGGGCTTTTTAGCAAATTGTTAAGCACAGCCTGTCCAAAATATGGAGACTGTGAAATAAAAAATCGCCTAACTCACATAATTTAATAAAAATTTCGCGGCCTGTGTCAAGTATTAATCACCGCGGAGCTTTTTCCAGCGGCGTGTATTTTTCCAGAAAGGTTTTTCGATCCCCGTTGCTGAAGACGATGGTTATCTTGGTATTGTCGCCGGCGCCTTCGATGCTGATGACTTTTCCCCTGCCGAATCGAGGGTGTATCACCGTCTCGCGGATTTTAAAGCCCGAGCTGCTTGTCTGTACCGCTGGTGTTTTATGGGGTGTACGCTGTGCGACGCCGTACGGCCTGGCGTTCCATTTGTTCCCGCTGGCGGGCGAAGAGAATCCGTTCTCTGAATACTCGGATATGGAAAGCGATCCCTCGGGTATTTCCATGATAAAACGGGACGGTGATTTATAATCGATACCGCTATAACTTCGTCGTATCTCCGCGCTCGTAATGAATACGCGGTCCATCGCCCTGGTTATGCCAACGTAACAAAGCCGCCGCTCTTCTTCGATCGCTTCATCGGTATCGCTTGAGTTTATATGGGGGAAAATTCCCTCCTCCATCCCCGTAAGAAACACGACAGGAAACTCGAGCCCCTTCGCGTTATGAACGGTCATAAGCGAAACGGCGGTCGCGGCGGCGCCGGCGACGTTTTCAGGGGAGTCCTCCGAGGTAAGAAGCGAAATATCCTGCAAAAACTGGTCCAGCGTGGCCTCGGGGTTTCGCGCTTCATACTCGAAGACGCTGTTGAGCAGCTCGTCGATGTTTTCCAGACGCGATTTGCTTTCATCGCTGTCTTCATCCTCAAGGTTCTTTTTGTAGCCGGAGATGTCGATGATATGCTTCACAAGCGACGACAGCTTCGAGCTTGCCGGTATGCCCGCGGCCATTTCCATTCCCGCGCTGACAATGTCCCTGAAATTCGCAATGCCGGCGGGGGCCTTTCCCTTGATTGGATGTTTGCCGACAATCACATCCCATTCGGTGACGCCCTGTGCGTAGGCGGTATCGCGCAGCTTGTCGATCGTTGCGGCGCCGATCCCCCTGGCCGGGGTGTTGATGATTCGCAGCAGCGAAACGACATCGAGCGGGTTGGTTATGAAGCGCAGATAGGCGAGGATGTCTTTGACTTCTTTGCGGTCGTAGAATTTCAATCCGCCGACGACGCGGTACGGGATGTTTGCCCGCGTCAGCACTTCTTCGAACACTCGCGACTGGGCGTTGGTGCGGTAGAATATGGCGAAGTCACCGTTTTCAAGTTTCTCCATGCTTTTCAGCGATTGTATCTTGCTGATAACGTAGTCGGCCTCGCCGTATTCGTTGTTCGCGAGGCACCATGCCACGGGCTCTCCGTCGCCACGCCACGCGTGTAGTTTTTTATCCTTGCGGTTTTTGTTGTTTCGGATAACGCTCGACGCCGCGTCGAGTATCTGCACGGACGAGCGGTAGTTTTCCGAGAGCGTGACGACGGCGGCTTCCTCGAAATCGCGCTCGAAGTTCAGGATGTTGCGGATGTCGGCGCCCCGCCACGAGTAAATGGACTGATCGTCGTCGCCCACGACACAGATGTTGCGCGACGCCGACGAGAGGTATTTACATATGAGGTACTGCGCAAAGTTCGTGTCCTGGTACTCGTCGATCATGAAATAGCGCCAGCGTTGCTGCAGTTTGGCAAGCGCATCGGGACGGTCGCGCATAAGCACGACGGTTTTAATAAGCAGGTCGTTGAAGTCGAGCGCGTTGACGGCATTCAGCCGTTCCTGATATTTATCGTATATCTCGCTGAAGTTGAAGGAGTACCCTTTCGGCATGAGCTTCATGAGATCGACACCCTCGAGAATTTCGGCTCTGTCCTTGATGCCAGATATCTGCGATGCTATCGCGGCCGGACGGATCTTCTTTGGATCGAGCCGCATTTCGAGGAGTATCTCCTTGATAAGCACTTCCTGGTCACGGGTGTCGTATATGGAAAATGTCCTGGGGATGCCGATCATCTCGCCGTATCTGCGGAGGATGAACACCGCCGCGGAATGAAAGGTTTTGATGAACACGCTTTCACCGGTGGGGCCGATAAGGCCGGCCACCCGTTTTTTCATCTCCTCGGCGGCCTTGTTGGTGAAGGTCACGGCCATTATCGCGTACGGCGGCACCCCTTTTTCCCTGATGAGATAGGCGATACGGTGTGTGATGACGCGGGTCTTGCCAGAACCTGCGCCGGCGAAAATAAGCAGCGGCCCCTCGGTGTTGCACACCGCGCTTTGCTGCTGGGGATTAAGATTATCAAGAAGGTTCATTGTCTTTCCGTGTGGATAATCGTTACAAGGGATTTGCACTATTTAATTTGAAGCATAATTATGCAAGTACATTTCCGGGGCATGCGGGGATGCGCTGGCCGTGCGCGGGGTGCGATGCCGTTATCCGTCAAGCATGGTGCGGATTTTCACCGCGAGGTTCTGTGGTGTGTAGGGTTTTTCTATGAACTGTATGTCCCGCTCAATGATGCCATGACGTAGAATAACGTCATCCGTGTAACCGGAGGAAAACAGAATCTTCATGTCAGGTCGTTGTTTGGAAAGAATGCCCGCGAGCTCGCGGAGTTGTAATACGTAAGCCCCCCGCCATGAATTACGGAGACGGGGCATTGTTGAACTTGGTCAGTGTGCGAAACGCCAGTTCGCCTTCAGCCAGCTCGCGGCTGGATGAAAACTTTCTAACGGCAAAAGCCGGGTGGGAGGGCCCGGCTTTCGAATGGTACTGCGATGGTGGCTCGTTATTATTTCAACAGTTGTAATACTGACTGAGATTTCGTGTTTGCCTGCGCCAGCATTGCGGTTGCCGCCTGTGTTAAAATCTGGTACCGTACAAAGGAAGACATCTGCTCGGCCATATCGGTGTCGCGTATGCGGCTTTCAGACGCCTGTGTGTTTTCATACGCGTTCATAAGGCCCTTCGCCGCGTGCTCGAGCCTGTTGTAATACGCGCCGAGGTCGGCCCGCTGCTTCGATATAATGCGCAGCGCCTCATCGGCAACGCCGATGACCGCGTTTGCCTTGCCGGGTGTCGATATCGAAATGAACGTCAGGACGGTCGGATTGCGAAGGCCGAGCGCCGCCGTGGTCATCGTTTCGATGAATACGCGCTCGCGTTGATGCATATTCGGTCCCATGTGGAACCACATCGATGCGGTCGGATGCAGTCGCGCGAACGATCCGGTAAGGAGCTTCATCTTGTTGAATTCGGCCTGTGAGGAGATGCGGTCCACCTCGTCAACCAGCTCTGAGATTTCAACCTGGATGAGCTGACGGTCTTCGGGGGTGTAGACGCCGTTCGCCGCCTGCACCGCAAGTACGCGGATTCTCTGCAATATTTCGTGAGTTTCCTGCAGATATCCTTCTGCGGTCTGAATCATGGACATGCCGTCTTCGGTGTTTCGCTCGGCCTGGCGGAGACCCTGAATCTGGGAGCGCATTTTTTCCGATACGGCAAGACCCGATGCGTCATCGCCTGCTTTATTAATTCTCATGCCGGATGACAGTTTTTCGATGTCCGAAGTCATGCTCCAGTCATGGAACTTGAGGGTTCTATGGGAGAATATGGCGCTTATGTTGTGGTTGATAATCATTGATTCCTCCTTGAATTGTAGAGCTATCGTCCTTGATAGCGGTTATGATTCCGAAATTATCATTCTCTCATTCGTCAGTTTTAAAAAAATCTTTTAGGTGCTGATTTTGGCATTTATATCCAAATATACGTGTTTATTTCAAAATATGAGTGTTTTTCATACGATTCATATTGTGTTTAATTTTTTCTGAATTTTTTAAAAAATTTCTTTTAGTTGACGGCAGAGCGTTGATATTGTGAGCAATTCCGAGGGACACTCGATGTGTGATGGAAATTTTTGC
>DHPI01000051.1:7804-19366 GCA_002407865.1 Spirochaetia bacterium UBA5368 | reverse complement strand
TTGTCTCTTGATCGGGAGCACGTGCGCAGCAGGCTGATTGATATCCTTCCATATATCTATTGATAAAATTATGTTGAATATTTTATCATGGTGCCGATGGTGATGATCTGGCGGCGGAATGACCGAAGTCGCAATAGTAAGATTGGTGATAACGACAGGCAGTGGTTGTAACGTATGATGAAACGATATAATGGGCTTTCGTCCCGGCTTAAATCCCCCGGCTCGGGCGGCAGGGCGGGCTATCAGGTGCCGCATCTTCTCACGGATGCGAAGGATATGCTGCTTCGCATGATCGGGCGCCGGGGAAATCACCGCGCCATAATCGTGGGAATCGTCGCGGGAGTGATTATCGCGTCACTCGTCATAGTAGTCGTCGATTTTTACAGGGTAAAATCGCTTGCCAACTTCCATCCGAATGTACCCACGAAGATTTACGATAAAAACGGCATTCTCGTTGCCGAGCTTTTCAGGCAGAAGCGTGAGGTTGTGCCGTTGAAGAGGATGCCGAAGGATCTGCCGCGCGCATTTGTCGCGATCGAAGATAACGAGTTCTACGAGCATTTCGGCGTCAATCCCAAGGGCATTGTGCGCGCTTTTTTCATTAACATATTCTCGGGGAGGATACGACAGGGCGGCAGCACCATTACGCAGCAACTTTCGAAAATTCTGCTGACTTCGGGCGAACGCAGCATCTTTCGAAAGATGAAGGAAGCCTGTATATCGGTCATGATGGAGGTCTTTTATTCAAAAGACGAAATAATGGAGCTGTACCTGAACCAGATATTTCTCGGCCATGGGGCCTACGGGGTGGAGTCGGCGGCACAGTTTTATTTCAACAAACATGTATGGGACCTTTCCCTGGCGGAGTGCGCGCTGCTTGCGTCGCTGCCGTCGTCGCCGAACAATCTTTCGCCGATCCGCTACCCTGAGCGCTCGATGGAACGGCACAAAATCGTTCTCGCGAAGATGGTTGAAATGGGATATATCACTATCCCGCAGGCCGAACAGGCGTTCCTTGCGTTCTGGCCGGATTACCTGTATTACATAAACGAGCTTCCGCCGAGCATGAACACGTGGTCGTCCCGCGTGGACAAGGCGCCCTGGTTTACCGAATATGTGCGGCGCATGCTTATAAAAAAATATGGCGAGGAAAAGGTTTTCGGCGAAGGCCTCGAGGTGTATACCACGCTCGATGTGAACAAGCAGGTGGCGGCGCAAAATTGTATGAAGCGCGCACTCAGGGCGCAAACCGATATTTCTGGCAGCCTGGCGTTTAAGCGGGATGATTATATCATAGATAATTATGCGGATATGGTCGATGCGTTTTCCATGTTCTTCAATATTGATACGTTCGCCCGCACCGGTTCTATCGAGGAAAAAAGGATCCACGATTATCTGAAAGAAAACATTATCGACAGCATGGATATAATCGGCTTTTTTGCAGGCCCTGACAGGCTCGGCGAGCGGGTCGATGAATATAGAAAGAGTTATTCGGACGACAAGGATTACCAGCGGGTTGAGGGATGCCTTGTTTCAATCGACCAGCGCAATGGCTATATAGAGGCGATGGTCGGTGGAAGCGAGTTTACCAGCATCAACCAGCTTAACCGCGTGATGCAGTCGATGCGGCAGCCGGGTTCGGCGATCAAGCCGCTGCTGTATGCCGCGGCGATGGAATCCAGAAAATTCACACCCGCGACGACGGTGCTCGATTCGCCACTGGTGTATCTCGACACGGAAGGCGGTGACTGGATACCGGAAAATTATGAGGGCTCGTACTATGGTTTGCTGCGGTTGCGAAAGGCCCTTGCCCTGTCGATCAATGTCGCGTCGATACGCATTGCCGACACCATTGGCATAGAAACCGTAATGAATTATTATGCGAAGCTGCTGAAGATCGGCGGCGCCGATGTCAAGAGACGCATTCCGCGCAACTTTTCCATCGCGCTCGGTTCTCTGGAGGTAAGCCCCTTCGAGCTGGCCCGCGCGTACGCCATTATCGCCAACGGCGGGAAGGACGTCATCCCTTTCAGTATACGGCATGTTACTGACAGAAAGGGAAAGGTGCTGGAAAACAACGAGGAAGATATCGCCAAGGTGTTGCGTGACAGGGAAAAAGACGGGAGCATCCAGATACTCCAGCCGGAAACCGCGCAGATTATGGTCAGCATTTTACAGACCGTTATTTCGTCGGGAACGGGCAGCTCCGCTTCGCCTGGCCGGCCTGCGGGCGGCAAGACCGGCACTACCAACAACTGGAAGGATGCATGGTTCGTGGGGTTCGTGCCGCAGCTTACCACCTGCATATGGATGGGGTACGATAAGCTTGGGCTCTCGCTTGGGATAGGTCAGGCCGGCGGGGCCGTTGTCGCGCCGGTATGGGGCGAGTATATGCGGGCCGCGCTCGAGAACGAGCCTGTACTCGGATTTCCTGTGTATGCGGAACTGTCGGAAAGAGAGGTGTGCGCCGTTTCTGGCCTTCTGCCGTCATCATGGTGCAGAACGACGATCTACGAGGTGTTCATTCCCAGTACGGAGCCTGCGGACGAATGCACCCTGTGCCGTGAAGGCGGACATGATCTGCAGTTGGTGCAAAAGGGGCCGAAGGAGAATATTTCCGAAAACCAAAAGAAATCTATAATGAAAAACATAAAAAAGAGGAAAGACAGTACGACGATTATCGATAAAATCGGTAATGACCTGTTGTGATGCGCCGCATGCCGCCCCGATGGCATGGCGGCAGCGGTGTTATTTTGTAAAAAAGAGGAAGACGGGGTGCCATGGGTATACAAAACTTTATTCTGAACAAAGACGCAACGTGTCTCCTGATTATTGATATACAGGAGCGGCTTTTTAACTCAATGGAGTACGACATCCGCAAAAATGTCGTGAAGAATGTCGGCATACTCATTGAAACGGCGCACAGCTATGATATTCCGATTGTGCTGACGGAGCAGTACAGCAAAGGCCTGGGCCCCACCATCCCCGACGTCAAATCGAAAATTCCAGACATTGACCCTTTCGATAAAACCCATTTCGATTGCATGAAAAATGATGCGATTGCGAACAAAATCGCGACGCTCGGGAAACACACAGCGATAGTATGCGGCATCGAAACACATATCTGCGTGCTGTCGACGGCGCTGAGCCTGCTGAGCCGGGGAATCAATGTCGTCATCGCGTCCGATGCGGCGTGTTCCCGCCGCAAACATGAGTGGAAAATGGGGATTCTCGGGCTTCGAGACGCCGGCGCGATCGTGTATCCGACCGAAACTATCTCGTTCATGCTGATCGAAAAGTACGGGACCGAGGGATTCAAAAAGCTTGCGCCGCTGTTTAAATAAATTTGTCATGAAGGGGAATCGGCATGGTGATTAGAATCGTTGCATGCGCTCTTTGCATGTGTCTGTGTGTCTGCGGCCCGCTGCGCGCGGAGCGGAACGAGCGTCTTTTTGTAATCGAAAGAAATTATAACGCGAATGTGGTGGTATACGATGCGAACCTTGCTGGTTCCGGGTCGCTCGACGAGAGCAATCCTGTGCGGGCATACTGGGTGCTGAACGAGGAAGGCAGGCGCCGGGCGGAATTGAATTTTGTTGAACGGAGCAGGGCGTACGGGTTCGAGATAGAGCAGGTCGTCGCGGGCCTGCATTACCGCATGTTTCTGAAATCGTTCAGGCAGAAGATCATCCAGATTCTGTTTTGGCACAAACGTCCATATGCCATTGCCAGCATCGGCGGTAGAATGGGCTACCTCTCCAGAATCTATGTGCATTCCGACAGGGATGGGCTTTTTCCGCGCGTGTACCAGATCGATCTGCACGGCAAGGATCTCGTCAGCGGCAAGGCGCTGTACGAGCGCATTGTCAATCAGTGAGGGATTGCCAGACGATGATATTGCCGTTCAACACGGGGCCGTCCACGCACGCCCGTTTTAACCCCTCGGTCGTTTCAATGGTGCAGCCGGAGCAAAGTCCCACCCCGCAGCCGAAATAATTTTCCATCGACACCTCGACAGGCGCGCCCGCGATGGAAGCCGACGCGGCAATGGCCGCCATCATGACCGTCGGTCCGCAGACATACACCCGATCGTATGCGTTTTTTCGAATATACTCGTCCGCAAGGGTGGTCGCGAAGCCCTTCAGCCCGGCGGTGCCGTCGTCGGTAACGGCCGCAAAATCATCGGCACGCGCGCGATACTGATCTTTGCAGTATATATAACGCGCCGAGCGCGCACCGTAGATGTAGGTGATACGGTTGTTTTTCTTCTTCAACTCGCGCGCCAGGTAGTACAGTGGCGCGTTGCCGACCCCCCCGCCGACAAGCAGTACCGAGCTGTGTTCGCAGAGTGAAAATCCGCGCCCCAGAGGGCCGATATAATCAATTCCCCGGCCCGCTTCGTAGCCGCGCATGATTTCCGTGCCCTTTCCGATCACCCGGAAAATTATTTCAAGAGCGCCGTCTTCATAATTGTACACGGAAAACGGGCGGCGTATCAGCGGATCGGTGCCTGTGCTGACTCGTATGTTTATAAACTGCCCCGGCCGGGGCACGAGTGTGGCAGGTGTTTCTATGCGCAACCGGTAATGGCCTTCGGCGACTTCTTCCGGTTTCTGGATGAGCGTATTCATGGCGTATTCCCTGTATGAAGGTTCATTGCGCCAGCATTGCCGCGGCAGACGCATAAATGCAATACAATTTTCGTTCTTCATGAGTTGATGTTTGATTTCGTTTCATGGAGAAAACGCGGCGAAGCGCCATTGCATTACAAAAAGTGAATGACTAATTCGCGCGTTGGATTAGTATATGCGATTATTGAAAAAAGACCGTTTGCTTCGATACAATGAAACAATGAACGACTGGAGGATGGTGGTATGAAAAAAGCGCAAACGACAACCGAGTATATACTGGCCATTGATGCGGGTACGCAGTCGATACGCGCGATACTCTTCGATCCGAAGGGCAATCTTTGCGGCATAGTCAAGACCCCGATCGAACCATATTATTCAGTGCAGCCGGGGTGGGCCGAACAGAAACCCGAGTATTACTGGAAAACACTCTGCCTCACATGTAAAAAGCTCATGCAGCAGACGAAAGTTCCCGTCGCTGCAATTAAGGGCGCGACCATCACGACGCAGCGCAATACCATGATAAATCTCGATAAAAACGGCAAGCCGCTGCGTCCCGCAATTGTATGGCTTGACCAGCGGCGCGCAAAGAAAGAAAACTGGCCGGGCCTGGGAATGAAGGTGGTGCTTGGCGCCATGAATCTGCTTAATTCAGTCGACTATGTCCTCACGGAATGCGAGGCGAACTGGATTCGTCAGAACCAGCCTGAAATATGGGAAAAAACGCACAAATTTCTGTTCCTCTCCGGATATCTTACGTACAAACTTGTGGGCGAATTCGTGGATTCGGTCGGCAACATGGTAGGATTCGTGCCGTTCGATTACAAGCGGCAGACATGGGCGGGAAAATCGGACATGAAATGGAAGATGTGCCCGATGGACCCCGCGATTCTCAATTCGCTTGTGAAGCCGGGCGAGGTCCTCGGTTTTATAACGAAGAAGGCCGCCACGGAAACAGGGCTTCCTGTGGGTCTCCCGCTCTTCGCCGCGGCCGCCGACAAGGCGTGCGAGGTGCTGGGATCGGGATGCCTTTCGCCGGAGATTGCGTGCCTCAGCTATGGCACCACGGCAACAGTTGAAACGACAAACACGAAATACGTCGAGATCGTGCCGTTCATTCCGCCGTATCCAAGCGCCGTGCCCGGGGCGTATAACACCGAGGTGATGATTTACCGCGGCTACTGGATGGTAAGCTGGTTTAAACGCGAGTTTGGCATACGAGAAGAGATCATCGCGAAGAAGCGAAAAATGCAGCCGGAACAGCTTTTCGACGAACTGGTGTCGGATATCCCCGCGGGCTCGATGGGGCTTATGCTGCAGCCCTATTGGTCGCCGGGCGTAAAGATACCCGGTCCCGAGGCGAAGGGGTCGGTCATCGGGTTTGGCGATGTGCACACGCGCGCCCATATTTATCGGTCTATACTTGAGGGGCTTGCGTACGCGTTGAAAGAGGGCACCCAGCGGACGGAAAAGCGCAACGGCGTGAAAATAGAAAAGGTGCGAGTATCGGGCGGGGGCTCGCAGAGCGATGTCGCGATGCAGCTTACCGCGGACATATTCGGGATGCCGGCGGAACGGCCTCATACCTATGAAACATCGGCCCTTGGCGCCGCGATTGACGCGGCCGTGGGTTTGGGCATCTATTCCAGCTTTGAGGCCGCCGTACGGGAGATGACGAGGGTCCGCGGCGTTTTCGAGCCGAAGCCGAAAAACCAGGAAATCTACAGGCGATTGTACGAAAAAGTGTATTTGAAAATTTATGACAGAATGAAGCCGCTCTACGAGGAGATTCGGGAGATAACTGGATATCCTCCGCACAGAGAATAAAGGCCGGGCAATCGGGCTGCGGCCGCGCCGAGACATTACGCGCGCATCAGCCGTGCTTTTTCCAGATGTTGATGTCGGGGTTGTCGTTGCACGTTTTACAGAACACATGTGTGTCGCCATGGCCGCAGCCGTAGGCCCATATGTCGAATATGCGGCATTTCCTGCACAGCGCCCTGCCGCAGCCGTCGCACAATACCACAGCCTCGCGCCGCCTGCAAACCTCACAGTCTCTTTTTTCCGTGAGGGTAATCATTGCTGTGTGCCTTCAATTATCGTTATTGCCTTCGGATAGATGAGCGCGACCATGGCGTAAAGCTCCCACGCGAACGGAACGAATCCCAGGTAGCCGAGCACGGGCATCTCGAACAGCTTGATATGGCCGAATATTGGAACGGTGTAAAACCATTTCGTATGCGCCCAGTAGTTCCAGAACTCCCACAGGTAGCCACACAGTACTCCGGCGAGCGTGAGCGACGCCAGCGGTTTGTAATTGCCGTTCGACAGGGATCGCAAAAGCGACGGATTGCCCATGAGGTAGTTTACCGGTTCGAGGAGGAGCACAAATCCGATCCAGACAAACGCCGCCGTATATTCCGATAGAAACGTGTTGGCCGACCACTGCAAAAAAACAAACAGCTTCGGGTCCGCCGCGCGGCCGGCATAGTACATGGAAAACGGAATAATGGGTATTGCCAGGAAAAGGAGTCCGAGAAGAAAAAACACGACGAGCAGCCGGCGGGATACGGGCAACGGCCTCCAGGCGCATGAACGCAGCAGTGTATCAATGACGCCGTATGCGAGCAGCACCCCCGGAACGATTGTGGCGAACGACCAGATATAGCCGAAATACCGCAGGCGGATCGACTCGACCAGGTTGACGTAGTGCCAGTTTGAAAGAAAAATATTGAACCACTCGAACATCCACCAGCTCGCGATCGATATCAGGGCGACTGGCACTATGGCTCCCGACACAATAAGCGAATTTTTGTGCGCCCAGTACAAAAGCGCATCCAGTATCAAAATAAGACCTGTCCAGAAAACAGGCGTGGCCCACACCGTGAGGGCCGTTTCGCCCATAAAGATGAATAACTGCATCAACAGAACCAGCAGAATTCCGGCATAAAAATAGAACGGGTAGGTGCGATGTGACATCATTGCGCTGCCCTCCGGCACGCGAAAGTGATGGTTATTATTTGTGGTGATAGATGAATACTATGCATGCCCGCGGCGGATGGGCAAGGATTTTATTTGTTAATTTTTTCCGGGAGGGCGTTAAAATTTTCATTGATTGTTTGAAATCAGGGTATATATATGGTATATTAATATTGGTCGAACCACTCGGCCATTGGACAACTGATATGAAGAATAAACATGCAACGCTCGATCCCGTCGTCAAAAGCAGGCTCCACGAGGAGATCGTGCGCCAGATTCAGAGAAAAATTGTACGCGGCGAGTTCGCCATAGGCGAAAAGCTGCCGTCGGAGCGCGATCTTGCGGAAAGCCTGCAGGTCAACAGGGCCACGCTCCGCGAGGCGTTGAAAAAGCTTGAGCTGCTGGGCCTGGTGGAAATACGCCACGGAGACGGCATTTACGTGCAGAACTACCTGGAAAGCGGCAATCTCGAGCTGTTCAAGGATTTGATGGTAATGAACGGTGAGCTCGACTACGGCATATTGATGAACATACTGGAGATTCGCAGGCTGCTGATACCGGAAATGGCGGCACGGGCCGCTGAAAACCGCGGTGACGAGGAATTGCGGCAATTGAGCAACGAGGCGTTATGCGAGTCGGATGACGGTGTCCTCGAAAGGGACCTTGGCGTGCACCACGCGATAGCGCGCGCCAGCGGCAATATGCTGTATATTTTCATCCTGAACTTTTTTAACCAGCTCTTCAGGGACTACGGACATCTCTATTTCAGCGATCCTGAAAATCGCAAGCGTTCGATGCGGTTTCACAGGAATATCTTCGGGGCGATCGATAAACGACAGCCGGAGAAGGCGAAAAAGATAATGAGGGATGTGCTTGTATATACCGAGAAGCAAATTCAGTCGTATTATGCCGATGAGAGAGGCCGATTGCCTGGAGGAGGATGATCATGAAGCGGTTCATCGAGTCGCACAAAAACGAGACGTACGATGTGATAGTTATAGGCGGAGGCATTACCGGGGCGGCGGTGGCGTACGATGCGGCGTCGCGCGGGCTTTCCGTGGCATTGCTGGAAAAAAACGATTTCGGCTGGGCAACGTCCGCCGCGACCTCGAAGCTGATACACGGCGGCCTGCGGTATCTTAACAATCTTGAATTCGGACTTGTGCGCGAGTCGTTGCGGGAGCGGCGCATCATGGAAAACATTGCGCCGAACTTCGTGTATCCAATCCCGTTCATGGTGCCGAATTATAATCGATTTAAAAACAATAAATGGATTTTGAAGATCGGGATGACCCTGTACGACATTCTTGCCTTCGACAAAAAATGGACATGGGACAAAAGCAAGCGTATCCCGAACCATTCGGCGCTGTCGAGAAAAAAGGTGATCGAGCTCGAGCCGAATGTAAAACGGGAGGGGTTGACCGGCGCGTCGGTGTATTACGATTGTCAGAGCATCCATCCTGAAAGACTGACGCTTGCCTTCATCAAATCCGCAGTGAAACACGGCGCACGCGTGGCCAATTATGCGAAGGTCGAAAATTTTCTCTATGACAAAGGCCGGGTGACGGGCGTGAAGGTCAGGGATCTTTTGAAAAACGCCACTGTCGAGGTGCGCGGCGCCCTGACGGTCAACTGCGGCGGGCCGTGGGCCGACATCATACTGCATCTTGCAGAAAAGGGAAAAAACAATCATCACATACGGCGGTCGGAGGGCATTCATATTATTACCAGGCCCCTCGTTAACAACAACGCCGTTGCCCTGCTGACGCCCGGCGGACGGCATTTTTTCATCGTACCATGGAGGGGATTTTCGCTTATCGGCACCACCGACCACGAGTACGTGGGGGATCCCGATGCGTATCATGTCACGAGGGAGCGGATCGAACAATTTCTCGGTGAAATCAACGAGTGTTTCGGCGATGGAAAGCTTTCATATGATGATGTCATTTTTTCGTATGGGGGGCTTCGACCGCTGGTTGATACGCAGACGGAAGGGACGTACAAGTCGTCACGGAAGTATGAGATATGCGATAATGCCCTTGACGGATTCGACGGGCTGGTCACCGTTGAAGGCGGCAAATATACGACATCGAGAAACCTTGCGGTCAACGTGATGAAGATGGCGGAAGCCAGGCTGAACAGGCGCCTGCCGAAATCGCGCACTGAATCCTCGTATCTTGCTGGCTGTGAAATCCGCGATATGTCGGCGTTTCTCGATGAGATAGTGCGGACAAATCAGGATTTCAACGCAACGATAGTCAGGTGCCTTGGTGTGCATTACGGGACCGAGTACGAGGCCGTGCTGGATATTGCGCGGAAAAAGAAAGAGCTGGCGGAGCAGTTGAACGATCAGGGCGAGATCGCCGCGCAGGTGATATACGCGGTGCGGCATGAAATGGCGCGCACGCTTGATGATATTCTTTTCCGCCGCACCGGAATCGGAACGACGGGAAATCCGGGCCAGATGGTGCTAAAAAAAGTTGCGGATATCGCCGCACGGGAATTACAATGGGACGACGCGCGGAAGCGCAGCGAAATCGCGGCTGCGAAGAAGGCGCTTGCCGTGCCGAAATAATCATGTCTGTACGCTGCGGCGCAATGCCTGCTGGTTCGACGAATGGGCAAATTCGCATGCAGTAATGAATATACCGTTGCGGGACGGCCGCGCATATTTCCGGCGGCGTGAGCCGGACAGCATATCGAGGGGATGCTATGAAAGACACAACCTACAGAAGCATTTTTAAGTGGGGCGACCCGGCGCACAATGAGGTGCTGGAAGAGGGTACGCTTCGATACGTAAAACAAATTTTCAATCTCACGGATTCCGATGTAAGCGAGCAGTACCTTGCGGGAAATGAAAAAGTCGCGCTGAAAAAAAAGAGCCGCCTTTCATCCGCGAACCTGACCGCGTTGCGGAAAATCGTCGGAGCGGACAACGTGTCTGCCGACGATTACGAACGGGCGTATCATTCGTATGGTAAATTCTATCTCGACCTTCTCAAACTGCGGCTCGGCAGGGTGGATACGCCGCCTGACGCGGTCGTGTATCCGCGGAATGAGGACGATGTGATCGCTCTCGTGAAATTCTGTAACACAAAAAAAATTCCCATTACGCCGTTTGGCGGACATTCGTCGGTGACGCGCGGCGTGGAAACGCCCAAGGGCGGCATCTCGCTCGACATGACCCGCCACATGAACGCGGTCATCAGGGTGAACGAAGCGAATTCGTCCGTAACGGTGCAGTCGGGCATGTACGGGCCGCCGCTTGAACAATTTCTCAACTCGTACAAAGACGGCTATACCTGCGGTCATTTCCCGCAGTCGTTCGAGTTCTCGACTGTCGGCGGCTGGGCGGTAACGCGCGGGGCGGGGCAGGCGTCGACCGGCTACGGTAAAATCGAAGATATGGTGCTTTCCATGCGTATGGTAACGCCGCGTGGCGTTATCGTCACGAAGGATTATCCCGCGTGCGCGATGGGTCCCGATATCGACCAGGTGCTCATCGGCTCCGAGGGCGCCTTCGGCGTTGTTACCGAGGTGACGATGAAGATACGGCGCTACCGGCCCGAAAACACGCGGTACGTCTCGTTCATTTTCAGGGAGTTCAGCGAGGCGGTGCGCGCAATGAGGGAGTGCATGCAGGGCGGATTTGGCCTGCCGCATCTGTTCAGGATATCAGATCCCGAGGAAACAGATGTCGCCTTTAAAATGAAGGGCATGGAAGGAAGCTTCTCTGACAAGATGCTGCAATTGCTTGGCTACGCCCCGATGAAGCGATGCCTGATGTTCGTGGCGGTTGACGGCGATAAAGATTATGCGAAGCTCGTCGCGAAAAAAATCAGCACTGTGGCGCGCAGGCACGGGGCGTTTTCGACGGGGGCGGGCCCCACGAAAAAATGGCTTGCGCAGCGTTTTTCGAGCGCCTATCTGCGGGACCCGATGATGGACCTTGGAA
>DHPI01000051.1:7159-7708 GCA_002407865.1 Spirochaetia bacterium UBA5368 | reverse complement strand
ATGGACCTTGGCATTATGACCGATACGCTGGAAACCGCGGTAAGCTGGGAAAACCTTTTGTCGCTCTGGAGCGCGGTACGCGGCTACATTACATCGCGGCCGAATACCGTGTGCATGGTGCACATCTCCCACGTGTACGAAAACGGCGCGAACCTCTATTTTACGTTTCTCTCGCCCATAAAGAAGGGCGATGACATCAACGATTTTGTGAAATTTCACAGCGGGATTATTGACACGATTCATGCGCACCACGGATCACTGTCGCATCACCACGGTGTGGGCAGGGTCATGGGGCCGTGGATGCACAGCGAGCTTGGCGATACGGCGATCGGGCTGGTGCAGGCGGTCAAGGATTACTGCGATCCGCGCGGGATAATGAATCCCGGAGGAACTCTCGGTTTAAAGAGGTAACTCATGGCTGAGATCAGGCTTTTGAAGGAGTGCCCCGATTACGCGCCGGTGCTGGCGTACTGGTCGTACAACGAGTGGTACCGGCGGCGTCCGATCGATTATGACACCGTGATAAAGGCGTATCGCCAGAGGGCTGTC
>DHPI01000051.1:425-7025 GCA_002407865.1 Spirochaetia bacterium UBA5368 | reverse complement strand
CGATGACAGGATGCCGATAACATGGGCGGCGATTGAGGACGGCATGCCTGTCGGAATGGTGACCCTGAAGGAGGACGATCTCTGGTCGCGGAAGGACATCAATCCCTGGCTCGCGTCGCTGTATGTGACGCCCGAATTCAGGAAACGCGGTATCGCGGAGCTGCTGACCCTGGCGGTTACAGGAAAATCGAGGATGATGGGCCTTACCCGCGTGCACCTGTTTCTGGGCCACGCCGGAGATATGGACCTTGGGCGCTACTACATGAAGCGCGGCTGGCGCTACCAGGAAGACGCCGTCGATAACGACGGCCTTCCGACAAAGATATATTATTATCCACTGTAGACGCGTTCGCATTCCCCGCGTGGAATTACCGCATACCGTGCGGGGAATGCGCGTCGCGGTTACCGCATCTTTCCCCGTGCGAGCGAGCTGAATATCCCGCCGAAACAGAGCGCCGAAAAAATGATGAACGCAATATGTATGCTATGCAGAAATTGACCGTGATATTCAGGGGTGATTCGCACGCGCCCTATCACGATCGAGAAGATCATCATGGCGATACCCATGCTCATCATCTGGCCCATGAGCCGCATCGTGCCGAGCGCGCCCGATGCGATGCCGTAGTATTTTTTATCGACGGAGCTCATTACCGCATTCGTGTTGGGCGATGCGAACAGGGCAAAGCCCAGCCCCAGCATCGCCAGCGCCGCAAGTATCATCGCGAGGTGCGATGCCGCGTCGAGAAACACGAGCACGAGCAGCCCGACGGTGGTGAGCGCCATTCCCGCCGACGATACCGTTCGCGGCTCGATTCTGTCGGAAAGCCGCCCGGCCAGCGGTGAAAAAACGGCCATCAGCACCGGCTGCAGCATCAGCACAATTCCCGCCTGCTGCGGTGTCATGCCCTTTATATATTGCAGGTAAAGGCTCATGAGAAACGTGATGGCGAAGGTCGCGCTGTAGTTGATCAGCGCAGCGAGATTGGAAAAGGCGAACACGGTGTTTTCCCGGAACAGCCGCATATGCAGTATGGGATGCGGAACGCGCAGCTCCCGGAGTGTAAACGCGATACATCCCGCGAGTCCCAGCATCGTGAGAACAATCCCCGGCGAAGAGGGAAGTCTGGAAAAACCGTACATCAGCGATACCAGCGACATGCTGTACATGACAGCCCCGGCCGTGTCGAATCTTTCTCCCGGAGGCGTCGTGTGGTCGTCTTTCAGATACCGGTTAAGCAAAAAGGTGGCGAGAATCCCCAGCGGGACGGTCGCGAAGAATATGCTGCGCCAGCCGAGATAGTGGGTGAGAATGCCGCCGATAAACGGCCCAACGGAAAGCCCCAGGTACACGGATGACGCGTTGATGCCGATTACGTGCCCCCGCCGTTCGGGCGGGTACACCGAAATCAGTATGGGGATGCTGGTGGCGAATATCATGGCGCTGCTGGCGCCCTGAAAAAAACGCAAAATGATGAGCGCCGGCGCGGATGAAGAAAATCCGCACAGCAGCGTGATAACGGTATAGAGAATGATGCCGCACTCGAACACGCGCTTTCTGCCGTAGATGTCGGCGATGCGGCCGAACGGGACGAGAAACATCGCCGACGCCAAAATGAACGCCGTCGAGATCCAGCCGAGCATGACCGCGTCGATTTTGAATTCAGCCCCGATCGGCGGCAGGGCGATGTTTACCGCCGAGCCCATGAACGGCGTCAGGAATGAGGCCAGCGTGGCGATTATAAGCGCGGACCTCTGTGTTGCCTTCAATGATGTTTCCATGCAATGTGCCTCATGAGCGCTGTGCCGCCGCTATGCGCAGCGGATTGATGATCAGTTCAAGCGCCGATACTGTTGCCGCGCTTGTTGTATGCGTGATTTTTCGGAGCGTACGTGAAAAAATCGTGTAACGGCAACACTTTTTTTATGTCTTCGGATGATAATACAGAAACAAATTATCTTGACGACTGATATGGCAGTACTATCCTCACGCCGTAAAAGGAGCATGCCATGGATTTCGATGAAATGGACGATGCGGCGCCGCGCGATTTCGGCGGATTGATTGAAGATGTTATTTCAACTGCCGATTCTGCGATTGCGACGCTGACAGAGCTTTCCGATGCGATTCTCGCATACAAACTCGCGTTGATGGAGCACCTGCTCTCTTTGGGGCTTGGGCATGATGCCATGAAAAGCAGCCCTGCGGGGGAAATACCGGCACACTGGCGCGTCGTGCGGCTTGACGACGTGCTCGATCCTGGCGGGAAATTTATTTCGGCCGCGCCGGTGCATGCTTCAAAGGAACACGCGGCGCCCGACGGCGTATGCCTCATCGCGCCCGAATCCCTCGCGGAGTTGCGCCTCAATGATAATCTGTGCGCACGGATATCCCGCGACAGCGCGGCCGGCCTCCAGGCGCATGCCGCGCGAGGGTGCGATATCGTGATGGCGCTTACAGGCGAGGCTGCCGGGGCCTGTGCCATCATCCCCCCCTTTCATGAGGGCGGAATTACCGGCGCTGGATGTGTTACCATGCGCGTTGATCTATCGCTGTGCGATCCCTTTTACCTCAACAATGTGCTGCATTATTATTATCGCACCGGCGTGCTCTACAGCCTGAGCGGCGGTTCCGATGCCGTCGAGCTTGATGTGGAGCTTCTGAAGAAGCTGATGATAAAACTTCCGCCGCTTGACGAACAGAAAAAAATAGCGCATATTCTGCTGTCGGTCTCGGGAGAAATGGTGGCCGCCGAGCAGGCGGCGCAGGCCGTTCTCGGTGTGAAGAGAAATTTTGCAGCCGCGGCGGATGAATGACAGCCAAACCGGACCGCGTGTGAAGAGTGGCGGTTGAGCTTCAGAGCGTGAAGATAATCCGTACATGATGGAATAAATGTATGAGCGGTGTGAGTCGCTTTCTGCGCAATGCGTCTATCATTCTCACCGTGCTGCTGTTGATGTATGGCAAAACACCGTGCGCGGCTGAAGAAGTACAATCGCCGCCCGTGGACGGCGGCTGGTGGGCGCGGGATGGGAAAAAAATAGGCTGCGATGCCGGATACCTGTACGACACTGCCGCTTCGGCGGGATGGCGCGAGGCCGCGCTGCTTGGAGGGTTCATCGGAGCGACCGCGCTGATTGCCGGATTTCTTGATGAGCCGGTGCGGCGAAATGTCAGGGGCGGCGGCTCGCGTAGGGGAGACGCACTGGCATTGGCCGGGCGCACGTATGGGGGAGAGAGCGCCGCGATTGCCGCGCCTGTCGCGCTATACGGAGTGGGGTTTGTGTCGGGAAGCGAGGGAGTACGCGATACCGGCCGCGTAATGGCGGAGGCTCTTATTCTGGCGGAGCTTACTACCGGGATTTTCAAGGGGGCGCTGGGCCGGAGCCGCCCGTATACCGGCAATGGCGCTGATGATTTCCGGTTTTTCCGCTGGAAAGACCGATACATGTCGATGCCGTCGGGGCATACGACAGTCGCGTTCACAATTTCTTCGGTGCTGGCCTCGCGCATAAACCGGTGGTGGGCGTCGGCAATTTTATACTCGATGGCGGGCCTTACGGCGTGGTCGCGCGTGTACGATGACCGTCACTGGGCCTCGGACGTTTTTTTTGGCGGAGCGATCGGCGTTGCGTCGGGCATTCTCCTGTCGCGGGCGCAGCGGCGTTGCGGGGATGGGGCGCACATCGCGTTTTCCCCGAGGCTGCTTGTTTCCGGCGCCGGCGTTGCGGTAGTGATGAACTTCGATTGATGCCGTGCCGGCGATTATTTTCAGCGAAAAATAAAAGCTTCGATTCGTACTACATCGCCTCTTTCCCTAAAAATAAACTATCAAAAATATAATAATAAATGTGATAGAATTGTATTATTATGTATTTTTTTGTTGACGACGAGAGTTTTTGTGTGTATATTATGAGTGAGTACTCACTCATAATATACTAAATTCGAGGATTGCTATGGGAACAAAAATTATATTACGTGTCACGGGCATTTTGTATAAACTGGTCACCCTGAAATATTTTAAGCGCCGATTTCGCTACGCGGAAGAATCGTGTTGATGGCGGCGCAATCCTTCGTTTGCTTCGCAACGGGGGCGCAGATTATACTGAATAATAATTGACAGCCGCTGAATCAGCCGGATACACTCCGACGCTGGAACGAGATAATGCGGCTGAAAATCATACATGCAATTGCCCCGGCATTAATGCTCTGCTGTGCGCTTCTTCCCCGGCAGGCATCCGGTGAAGTTGCGATAATTCCATATAAAACTGAAGACGCTTCCGTCGATTTCAGTACGAGGGAGGGCGCCGAATACGCGAAGCTTCTTGGCGTGGCCGTTTCCGTGCTGAAAGGAATGGATGTGTATTCGCCGCGTGAACTTGAAAACGACCTGCGGGGTTTTTCAATTGACCCGGAAGGTGTTATTACGCGCGAAAAGCTGATGGCGTTTGGAAAAGGCCGATATATCGACCTTGTCCTCGTGGGGACACTTACAAAGCGGCGCGGCGTCTATACGTCGGAAAGCGTCCTCTATTCCGTGCCGAACAACTATATCGTGTCGAAATGCAGTGTCAGTTCCGATTCCATTTACCGGTGCGCGGAAAAGGACATCCGCGAGGTGTTTATCAATGTGCCCGACCGCGAAATCGCGCAGCCCGGCGGCGAGATCGACGTGGCCGTTGTGGCCGATCTTTCGTACAATGTCTCACGGGAATGGGAATCGGTCAAAAAGGGGATAGTCGCTCTCGCTGAGGCTGTATCCGACAAATGGCGGAATCCCCTGAAATTATACCTCATCCCGTACTCGGGCGCGCACGCCGCCCCGCGCGGTTACCGGCCGCTTTCGGGACCGGCGTCGCTCAACAGGGAACTGGGCAACCTCAAGCCGAAGGGCGGCAATTCGGGCGAGGCGCTCGAAAAGGCGCTGTCGGCGGCTGTGGGCGCCGTGCCCTGGCGCGCCGGTTCGGCGAAGCTCATTGTGCTGATTTCGAATTCCCCCGCGGGCGGTGCGGGGTACGTTCAGGGTCACGCGCTGCGTGCGATGAAAAAAAACATACCGGTATATGCGCTCTCGCTTGGGAAACACAGCGACGACGATGCCGCGATTATGCGGAGGATCGCCGAGACATCGCGCGGCGTGTACATGCCCGCGGCGTACCGCCAGCGCATGTACGACCGTAACGGCAGAAGCGTCGATGTGTTTATGGAAGCGGGCCGGATGTTCCGCGGCCAGGTTTCCGGATGGCAATGGAAGGAGGGCCTCACCGAGCGCCGCGCCGCGTCGGGCGCGCAGCCGAAGCCATGGCTTTCTGAAATCATGTTCGATGAAAATAAATACAGCGTGACGCCCTATTCGCTCGATACACTGTACCCCGACATATCGGGCGCGATTGTCGTGAACAGGGAGCCGCTTGAAAACAACGCGGATACCGTCCTTGAGATTATGGGCGGCCGTTTCGAAAAATCGAGGGGCGGAAAACCCGCGACCCGTTCAATTGCCCGCGTGCTGCTGTCGGACCAGAGGCTTTCCGTGTGGGCCCGCGTGATGACGAAGCGCGACCTCGAATTCTTCCGCGCGCGGCAGCGGTCGGGCATGTATTTCCCGCTGGGCGTTTCCGTGAGAAACGCCCCGGACGAGCCTTACGGCTTCACCTTCAGCGGCAGGTACGTGACCGGTCTTTCAAATGACTATATCCCCGATCTGAGCCGCGCGCCGTTGAAAAATATCATCGACGCTCCCGCGCGGTATACCGATACAGGGCTCTTCAGGCCGCCGGTGTGGTTTGTTGACGTGCGGGTCGAGCGTGTCGAAGGCGCCGACGAGGGGGAGGATATCCGCGGCAGATGACGCCGCCGACGGATGTGTATTCGCCGCGGGATATTGACGAACTGAAGTTCCCGGTGTATATTGTATATGATTGTTTAAAGTAAAAATATAGTAAACACTTCCCTTTTTATTGCATATGTGACATTATCCGGCACACCATGCGTGTGCATGGCATCCCGCCCTGATGTTTTTCTATGTATGTGGAGGACTGAATATGCGAATGGACAGACTTACGTTGAAGGCACAAGACGCGCTTTCGTCGGCGCAGAATGAGGCGACGGCGAACAACCACTATGAAATCCAGCCGGAACACCTGCTGAAGGCGTTGTGCCAGCAGGATGACGGCATCTTTCAGACGATGGCGCAGAAGATCGGCGTATCGCCCTACGATATCGCGGGCGAGACGGAGCAGGCGATAAAGTCGCTGCCGAAGCAGATAGGCGGCGGGCCCGGCGGAGGCGTAATGTCGGCGTCGCTGCGCAATGTGCTGAACGAGGCGTGGAACGAGGCGGTAAAGCTCAACGACCAGTACATGAGCACGGAGCACATGATTCTGGCGCTGTCGACCGATGGCGATACGCGCGCCAGAATGATACTTAACTCGAACGGTTTTACGCGCGAGAATATACTCAAGGTGCTGATGGATATCCGCGGCAACAAGCGGGTGACCGACGAAAACGCCGAGGGAAAATACAACGCCCTCGAGCGCTTCAGCCGCGATCTCACCAGGCTTGCGCGGATGAACAAGCTCGATCCGGTGATCGGCCGCGACGAGGAG
>DHPI01000051.1:0-206 GCA_002407865.1 Spirochaetia bacterium UBA5368 | reverse complement strand
GAGCCGGGTGTCGGCAAGACGGCCATCGTGGAGGGGCTTGCGCTGCGGATTGTCGGCGGCGATGTGCCGGAAAACTTGAAGAACAAGCAACTCGTGGCGCTCGACATGGGGGCGCTTATCGCCGGCGCAAAATATCGCGGTGAATTCGAGGAGCGGCTCAAGGCGGTTATCGAGGAGATTGAACAGTCGGAGGGCGCGGTGATTCT
>DHPI01000006.1:32152-32333 GCA_002407865.1 Spirochaetia bacterium UBA5368 | reverse complement strand
CGCCCCCGCCGCTTTTCAGATTCACGGTGGTAAATGTATACAGGTGACCTACCAGAGGATTGCTCCCGAGTACGCCCTTATAGCTGTACTTCGCATCAATCCCTGCCGTCTCTATGTTGCTGGCGGCATACCATCGGAGCACCAGCCGGTTGAACCGCTCGCCATCCGTACTTCCCCATTT
>DHPI01000006.1:29024-31984 GCA_002407865.1 Spirochaetia bacterium UBA5368 | reverse complement strand
GCTGAATTCGAAAGCATATCATCCATCTGCATGGCGGCCGCCACGGCCCGCCAGTCGCCGTAATCGCTTGCGAGAATATTTTTGTAGATATCCCATCCTGCATCGGCACTCACGTCGGCCGTCGACTGGGCGCGCATATACTGAAAGAACAAATATGACTTCGCGTAATTGTTCAAGACGTCACCTGCAGCGTCCCAGTAAAACAGGGGATGCTGATCGATGCCAGAGGCAGCATTGTAATATGAAATTCTATCCGTCAACGCACCGAAACAGAGGTGGCCGGCGGCTTCGGCAAGCCCCTCGTCGATCCATGTATCGCACACAGCCTGTGCGCCTGTCGCATTATATTTTCGCACCGCGTTCGAAAAATTTACCAGGTGCTGAAACTCGTGGGCCAGCGTCTTCTTTGCATCGGCAGGTACAGCCTGGGGATTGCAGTCGATGTACAGAATATCCCCTTCATTGGAATGGGGATTGTCGGTATCCCTTTTGAATAAATCGTATGGATAAAAATAGCCGCCCATATACGCGCCCGTAAATGCATAATTGTCTTTGATATCAAATACAACGAGCACTATTTTGCCGTTGCGATCGACATCAAGCGGTCTGGCAAAATATTGTGTGACTTTTGGAGATATTACGGCATCGAATTCGCTGGCAAGCTGCTGTGCGTCATTCACAGAAACATCGGCTTCCGCCTCATCGACATACACTATCGCGGAGTTGGTTGACGCCAGCTTTTTCGTATGCACAGTATACCATGCGTCTGGATCGGTATACTGTTTCGTCGCGTCCAGAACGTAAAAATCCCTGTACAGCGGTTCGTCCCTGGTGCTGTTTTCATCCGAGCATTGTATCAGGATGACGCCGCACACGAGAGCACATAGAAACGCCCCAAGGGCAGGATATTTTCCCATGCTGCATACATGCTTTTCCTTGAAAAATGCGTGAATATACATGAGGAATACACTTTTTCGCGGGAAAAAACAAATTTTTTAGAGGGCTCTGACCCCTCCTTGGCAATATATTGTTTTTTACGCAGCTGATTTTCCACTTTTCAGGTCCTTGCCGAACATTATGAAGAGCAACGTACCCGCAATCCCGCAGGCGAATGCGGTCATAAAATTGGCCTTCGGCGATATGTTCCAGAGATACGCGCTCGACAGCGCCGCCGCGGAAACGATTACATCTCGGATGAGATAATACGTGCCGAAGGTGCTTGCCTTTGCATTTTCCGGCGCGAGATCCATTATGAGCGCTTTGCGTGTCGGTTCGCCGAACTCTTTCAAGCCGCGTATGATAAACGCAATGACGAGCATGGTAAAGCTTTTCGAAAAATACAGAACCAGCGGAAAAACAGTAAAAAACACGAAGGTCATCGCGACAAACGGCTTTTTCGTGTATTTGTCGGCAAGATAGGCCACCGGCACGTACACAAGCATCGCCGTCGCCATCTCCACGGTGGTAAGAATGCCGAACTGCAGCTCGGAGAGCCCCTGATTTTCCACGACCCAGACGACCACAAAGGCATACGGTATCTGCTCGGCAAAGCGGATGAGGATATCCGACACGAGGAGATTACGCAGCGGCGCGTTGATGTTTTTTATCGCCTTATTTATGTGCAGCGGCTCGGATATGCGCGAGTTGTCATCCTCCATGTAATAGTGCACGAAGAAAATGGAGACCGCGCCGAGTATAAGCGCGACGGAAAACGCGACGCGCACGCCATCCACCCGCCCGTATATGCCTATAAGCACGCCGCCGAGCACCGGCCCGAGCGCCATGGGGATACGCCGCACGAAGGAATGTATTGTGACGCCCATCGTCCGCTTCTCGGAGGGCATTACCTTCGAGACCATGCTCATCACTGCCGGAAGGGAAATGGCCGTCCACGCGATAAAAAATAATGCGCCGACAAGCACCGCCTGCCACGACGGTATCAGAATCACGATACCGTATCCGGCCATAGCGATGACTGTAAAAATCATCAACGCCTTCTTGTAGCCGAACCTGTCGCTGATAAAGCCGCCAGGAAACGAATACAGCGCGCTCAGAAGGTTGTCCATCGCATTGAGGAAACCCACGACAAACGTGGAGCCGCCAAGTGCGAGAATGTACAGAGGAAGAAACCGCTCGGCCATCTTCTCTCCGAGCCCAAGAAAGATTACCATGACGACCATGGCGACAATGCTGGAATTTATGCCGAAAAACAACACACATTTGTTCTTCAATTGCGCATTCACAGTCGCTGCCTCTCTACGCATAAATTTGAATGTTTATCTTCACATGCTACACTTATACTTCAGGGTCACTGTTCCGCACAAAACAAGTATATTTATGCAATTAATACGCTATTGTGAATAAATTTAATTTTAACATTTTTCTTGACTTTTTTTAACTTTCTTGACTTTTTTTATACTAAAAATTAGCCACTCATTTTTGTCTGCTCTATATG
This sequence comes from Spirochaetia bacterium UBA5368, assembly GCA_002407865.1. Classification (GTDB taxonomy): domain Bacteria; phylum Spirochaetota; class UBA4802; order UBA4802; family UBA5368; genus UBA5368. The sequence continues at coordinate 29,529 of DHPI01000006.1, read as the reverse complement.
CATAGTGTTACCCATCGAGGGAAAAATAAACCGAACTAAAAAAGGCTGCTTCCATCATGAATAATCTGTACGAGTTTTATCGCGACTGCTGTACGCGTTACAGCGACAACATTTTGTTTGACAATTCCATTACCTACGGCAAAGCGTTCGACTACGCCCTCGCCCGCGCCGCGTTTCTCCAGAAGGAGGGATTCAAAAAGGGCGACATCATCGCCATCCTTGCCGCAAATTCGGCGGAGTGGTGCATCACCTACATGGCGATAACCGCCATGGGAGCAATTGCGCTTCCGCTCGATACCAATCTTAACAAGGATAGCTACCGCTACATGCTCGATACCGCAAAAGCAAAGGCTGCTTTCATCTCCCCGTCATTTAAGGGCTATATAAAGGGACTACCCACATATCAGGTCGCACTGAAAAAAGCGATGCACGATGCGGCCAAATTTAAAGCGCCAAAAGCCCGCGAAACGGATATCGCATCTCTTCTGTTTACTTCGGGAACAAC
>DHPI01000006.1:25977-28927 GCA_002407865.1 Spirochaetia bacterium UBA5368 | reverse complement strand
AGGGAATCCAAAAATAGTTGCGCTCAGCCACTTGAACATGTTTTCAACAGGTATAAGCACGTCACAGTATTTGAAGCTCGACGGCCGCGACAGTTTGCTGTGCATCCTCCCGCTCTTCCACGCCTACGCATTCGACGCCAACTTCATAGGGCCGTTCGCCGCGGGAAGCTCATTGATATTTCAGCCGTCGCTGAAGGGCCCGGACATAATGAAAAGCCTTGCTGAAAATAAAATAACCATTTTCCCGGCGGCGCCGCTGATGTGGGAGCTTTTTTTCGACGGCATCATCAACAAAATAAAATCGCAGTCCATGGCAAAATACCGCCTGTTCATGTTTCTGCTGAACTACGCGCCGGTGCTGAAAATGATCGGGCTGTCGCCGCTGCTGCGGAAGGTGTTCAAGCCCGTGCGCGATATTTTCGGCGATTCAATGCGTTTTTTTATATCGGGCGGCGCGCCGCTCAAGCGAAAATATTTTCATTATTATAACCGTATGGGGCTTACGATCATCGAGGGCTATGGACTCACTGAAACGACCGGTCCCATCTCCATCGCCCATTACGACGACAACGTCCCCGGCACCGTGGGGCCTCCAATGATCGGCAACGAAGTGAAGGTAAAAAACGTCAACAAAGACGGCCTCGGCGAGATATGGCTGCGCGGCAATTCTGTGATGCTCGGTTATTATCGCGACAAAAAGGCCAACAGTACCGTGTTCGACGATGAAGGATTTTTTAACTCAGGCGATATCGGGCGCATCGATGCGAAGAACAGGATATTCCTCACCGGACGCGCGAAAAATACGATCGTGCTCGATTCGGGCAAAAACGTGTATCCCGAGGAGCTCGAATCGTTTTACAAGCAATCCACGCATATATCCGAAATCAGCGTGTTTTCGCGCAAGATCGACGGCAGGGAAATCCTGTATGCCGCCGTCGTACCCGTGAAAAAGTCACCTGAAAGCTTTGCGGAAATCAGAAGCGAAATCGAGCGGCTCAACAAAGGCCTGCCCGGTTACAAGGCCGTACACCGCATCGCCGTATCGTTCGACCCGCTCCCTAAAAACTCCACAAGGAAAATACTCGTTGACAAGGTGCGGCAAATGCTCGAAGCGGGGCTGTATCAGACGGATGAGGGCGGCTCTCCCGTACTGCAAAACATGCTCACAGGAACAACGCTGAAAGAGGAACAGTCCGTCGCCGCCCTGAAGCAAAAACTGAAAAGCGGCACGCTGTACGCCAGCCAGACGCTTTCGGATTTCAATATAGACTCGCTCGGCCTGATCGATCTGATCGTGTTTCTTGAAGACGAGCTGAACATCTCCATCGATACGGACAGGTTCAGGATGCTGCAAACGCTTGAGGAACTGGTACTCTTCCTCGCATCCTGCGAACCGCGGAAGGGCGCAGGCCTCGACGATATGATACTCAGGGGCGACATCACGACCCGCGCCTCATCGTTTTTCAATCCCTTCAACGAGCTTTTTTTGCTGTTCGTGAAAACAATCTCGAAGCTGTGCTGGAAGCTTACGACAACGAACCGCGAGCTTCTGGCGCCCGAGAACGCCATCGTCGCCGCCAACCACCAGTCGAACCTCGACGTGCTGTGGATTCTGAGCGAGATGCCGCGCAGATACCGCAAGAATATTTACCTCATCGGCAAAAAGGAATTGTGGTTTCTCAAATACATTTTTCTGGGCGCGCCGATCATCTTTGTGAATCGCGGCGGGAACGTAATTCCGGCGCTCAAGGCGGGCGCCGACATTCTGCGTCAGGGAAAATCCCTTATCATTTTTCCCGAAGGCACGCGCACGCGTAACGGGGCTCTCGGCGATTTCAAGACAGGCGCCGCCTACCTGGCGACACAGCTTGGCTGCAAAATAATTCCGGTGCGCCTTACCGGTTCGTTCGACATACTGCCGACAGGAAAGTTCATGCCGAAATTCTTCTCCGGGCACCGCGGCGCTCTGAAAATCGGCGCCGCGTTCGATCCGAAGGATTACGCATCAGTTGAGGACCTAAACCGCGCCCTCTACAATTGCATCAGCGATACATTGAACTGACACAGCATTCTCAACGACAGTACATCGCCAGTACCGGTCCCGGCGCGTTTTACCGTAGAAAACCGTCGGGATCGAGCGCCGAGCCGCCCCTGCGGATTTCAAAATGCAGGTGATTGCCGGTCGACATTCCCGTAGAATCGACTGTTCCGAGAAGCTCGCCCTTTTTTACGCGCTGTCCCTCGCGTACAAGTATTTTTTCAAGATGGCCGTAATACGACGCGAGTTCCTTTTCGTGTTCCAGGATAATGAGGTTGCCATAGCCGTTTTTGTTGAACGACGCGGTCTTCACGACACCATCGGCCGTCGCGTTGACGTTCGTCCCCTTCGGCGCCTGTATGTCGATACCGCTGTGAAAGCTCGAGCTCTTTTTCGTGACAGGATGCACCCTGTACCCGAACGCGCTGCTTCGTTTCCCCGCCGTCGGCACCATAAACTCCGAGGCGCTGCCGGAAGGGGGCGCTGTCGACTCGGCAGTCACAGACTCGTCCGCACGCTCCGGCTTTTTCTTCTGGAGATATCCGCCAAACACCCACCCCTCATCGCCGCTGTCGCGCCGCACGAGAAACCACGGGCGCGTTTTGCCCTGTATCGTGTCTTTCAACCGAGACTGCTCAAGCACCTCAACTTTTTCGCCGAAACTCAATTTGCCAAGCACCGGCGCGGCCGTAGTTCCCTCCGAACGATACCGCACATCGTCGGAGGATATGTATGCGTAGAATTTTTCCGCACTCACGCTTTTGGGCGTTTCCTTCGATAATGGTTTTACTTCAGGAATGGAGACTTCAGCTTCTTTATCCGCCTTTTTCGCGGATGCGCCTTCCCTGACGGCAGGCTGCTTTTTCTGCAGATAGCCGCCGAACACCCAGCCCTCGTCGCCGTTGTCACGCC
>DHPI01000006.1:25553-25896 GCA_002407865.1 Spirochaetia bacterium UBA5368 | reverse complement strand
CCCTCGTCGCCGTTGTCACGCCGCACCATGAACCATGGCCGCGTTTTTCCCTGTATTGTTTCCATATCCGCCGATTGTACAAGCACCTCGACCCTTTCGCCGTACTTGATGCTGCCGATGGGTTTGGCCGAACTACCGGCATCAGAGCGCGAGTGCACATCATCAATAATATAGGCAAACACCCGTTCCTGCGCCTTCTGAGGAGAATGAAAATGGTCTATCTTCTGAATATCGGTAACCGTGGCGATGTCGATCGGGGGATCAACCCTGACAGTGCTGTCTTTTGCGAGCCTGCCGTTTATTTCATTCATAAACACGCGCATCTTTTTCAGAATTGCCTGTG
>DHPI01000006.1:23852-25434 GCA_002407865.1 Spirochaetia bacterium UBA5368 | reverse complement strand
GTTTCTTCTCGATGTCCGAAGAGTACTGGCTCTTCACCATTTCCCTGTTCTGTTTCAACTGCTGGTTGTACGTAGCCGACTGGGCGGGAGCATACAGTATCAGCCCCGAAAGTATCGCGATCATAATATTCTTTTTCATATCCCCTCCTGCATGCATATAGAGTAGCTTTTTCGGGCGGAACTTTCTGGTGCGGACACTCGCCACATTATTTTCATAAAACACACCCTCTCGCATGTCCATACATTTTTCACATCACTTCGTCCCGCCGAAACACTGTTTCAATCACGCGTGGTCAGTATCGAGTGCGCGACTTTTTCAATAGGCCTATTCTTAAAAGACCTAGCGTTGAATGTGTTGACATTCAATTATTTATATAATACTGTTGTGATGCTATAAATAACAAATCTCTGTGAGGGATTATGAAAATTGAACTGCCCTGGGGAAATGAAACGCTCGTACTCAACGTACCCAAAACCTGGACCATTCAGTATCCGAAGCCGGCAGGCGCTGTAAAAAAAGAAACCGGTACGGAAATCGGCCGCGTACGCACGGCGCTGAAAAAAGCCGTCGGTTACCCGCCGCTGGAGAAACTCAAGTTGCGGGGCAAGAAAGTGGTGCTTGTCGTCGACGATAACACGCGCCCCACGCCTGCGTATAAATTTTTCAATCTCATACTCGACGATCTCGAGAAGGCGGGCGCATCAATGAAAAACGTGGTGCTGATCCCCAGCCTCGGCATCCATACGCCGATGACGGAAGCGGAGATGGCCGAAAAGGTTGGCGCACACAATCTGAAGAGAATAACGTGGGAAAACCATGACGCCTTCAATGGAGACAAAAACCATTATTTCGGGACGACTCGCCATGGCACCCCCGTCTATCTCAATTCTCACCTGGCAGATGCCGGGCTGATCGTGCTCATCGGCATGGTCGAGCCGCATCTGTGGGCGGGATTCGGCGGCGGATTGAAAAATATTTTACCGGGACTGGCTCATGCGGAAACCATATCGGCCCATCATTCGATCATCGCCGAGCCGCCGTATCTCTTCAACCGCGTCGGCATGACGCCCGAAAAAAACATGTTCCGCACCGACCTCGAGGAAATACACACCATGATTTCCGCGCCGATATTCTGCATCAATGTCATAATCGATCACGAGAATACGATCACCACGGCGTTCGCGGGCGATCCGGTCGCCATTCACCGCGATGCTGTCGCGTTCAATATCGCAGCTGCCGGCAGGATTCTCGACCGGCAGGTCGACGCGGTCATCACAAACTCGCATCCGATGAATATTAATTTCAAGCAGAGCATGAAGTGTGTCGGAAACACCCTCCCCGCGGTGAAACCGGGCGGCGCCGTCATAGCGCTTATGCGCGCCGAGCGCGGCGTTGACGACATCACGCTTCCCGCGGATTCAAAACCTCTCTGGCTTGTGAAAACGATACTCAGGGCGCTCGGCCCGTCGCGGGTAATGGGATTTCTCGAACGGGTGCGCAAGGGCGTAAACGTCGAAGAAAAATTTCTGCTGTATTATTCCATGCAGCTTATGCGCCAGTACAATCTGTATTTCTGCGCAC
>DHPI01000006.1:23233-23664 GCA_002407865.1 Spirochaetia bacterium UBA5368 | reverse complement strand
AAGTGCGGCGTATGGGCTTCTTTGTCCATTCACGCGATCCGCAGGAGATTATAGACATAGCGGCCCGTAAAATCGGGAAAGACGCGGTTGTGGCTGTATTTCCCGAGGGCGGCGCCACATTTCCCATACTCGCGGACGAGCAGTAAAAGTTTACGCACCCCTGTCCGCACCACGCACTCCGAGGCTTCCCGGGGAACCCGATGTTGGTGCCGGAGGCGCATGTGCAAATCAGCTTCCACAAAAAAAGGGTCACTGAACATGGCCCTTTTTTATTTCATGCATCATGGCGCCGTCCCCTGCGCGCTTACAGAAACAGCATCCATGGAGGACAGCGGGTTCGTAATTATCGCGGTGTCGCCGTATAGCCGGGCGTACCCATGTACGAGGGCGTCGCAGTATAGGCTGGAACTTCCTCATATTTTTCGCCGCTA
>DHPI01000006.1:22041-23030 GCA_002407865.1 Spirochaetia bacterium UBA5368 | reverse complement strand
AGGTTCGAGACGGTCAAGCGCGTTCTGAAACGACATTTTAATGGCAAAATTATTCTCTGTCTTAATCGAGTTTTTCAGCACAGGGATTGCCTGCTTCAACTCAAAATAGGCGGCGGTATCGGCTGCCGTCATGCGGATCACGTAATCCTTGCGCATGTTCTTAATCAACGCGACAAGATTATTTTTTGCCGCTTCGAATTTGTCTTTATGGTCCTGCAAATCTCCCGAGCGTATCTGGCCGATGGCCTGAAGGGCCGTCATCTGCTCGTCGCTCATCATCGCCTTCACTATCATGTCAGCCTGCGCTGCACTGATCTTCTGCGCAAACGAGTTTTGAAACGGTTGCAGCACAACAGCACACACAAGCAGCGCGACGGCAGCGATACGGTGTTTCTTCATTCTCGATTCCCCCTGATGAGTGGATTATTCTCTATTTTGATAGAAGTAAACAACAACCTCCCCATTCTGTCAACATTTTCAATATGCCCCCGAAAAAATAACGCATCATGAAAGGCCGCACTATCGCTTACATATGGATTTTATTTTTTAAAAAGTCAGCCATCCCTACGACCTCCTCCGTCGCGCGCGCCATCTCTTCGGCGGCCGCAGCATTCGACTGTGCATGCTCGTTGATAATGCCAATCGACTGCACGATGTCGTTCGTCGCAAGCCTTTGCTCGGCCATCGTACGGGCAATCTCGTTAGATATCAGCTTCACACGTCGCGCCTCTTCATCGACCATCCTGCTCGCCTCTTTCTGTCCCCCCATAAAAGCGTGAATCTCTCCGATAAGTCCATTAATCGCGGTCGTGCTGGATGAGATTTCATCGATAACAGCATTTATCCTTTCTATGCGCCCCAAGCCGTCGTGTATCCTCGCCTCGTTTGCTTTTATGAGGTTTCCAATATCCTTAAGACTGGCGCCTGTCTGATCGGCAAGCTTCGCGATCTCGTCGGCGACAACCGCAAACCCCCTGCCCGCGTCGCCG
>DHPI01000006.1:17464-21927 GCA_002407865.1 Spirochaetia bacterium UBA5368 | reverse complement strand
GCAAACCCCCTGCCCGCGTCGCCGGCGCGCGCCGCCTCGATAGCCGCATTCAGCGACAGCAGATTTATTTCATCGAAAATACCGCGTATTATGTTTACAATGCTGTTCATATCCTTCGAGCTGGTGATGATTTCTGACATGCTGGCATTCACCTCGGAGATAAACTCCTCACCCGCCCGCACCTTTGCCGTAATCGCGCCTGATTGCTCGAATGATTTCTGGATGCGCTCACCAATGTCGTCAATGCCCTCCGTAAGATGTTGCTGCATGTCGATCAGCCCCGATATGCCCGAGTTCTGGTCGACCGAACTTTGCGCCACACTTTCGATCCCCGACGTAATTTCCTCCAGCGATGCCGACACTTCCTCCACGGTCGCGGCCTGTGACTGCGTATTGCCGGAAAACGTCGATGCGGATGCGAACATTTTTTCCGTTGAGTCGGCAAGCCGCTTCGACACGTCCCTGATCGAATGCATAATATTTTCAAGCAGATCGTACTGCTCCCTATTTTTTCTGGATTCCTCGTGGGCCACGCGGTTGCTTCGTCGCGAGGCGCGCACTGTAAGGTAGCAGAGCAGCAGGGAAAACAGCACCGCGAATACACAGTCGAAATACGCCTTCTGCGCAAACTTTTTTACGAATGGCTCCATGGTAGAATTCGCCACAAGCTGCAACATGACTGCGCCAGCCAGCACGAAAAACACGCTCAACCCGAGGGTATACCCCATACCGCAGAACAACGCCGCAAAAATGATTGCCGCCGGCATATAATTGAAGTTAGAAATGAAATCCAGGTTCCCCTTTGTAAAGAATCCGTTATACAGAATTGCCACGATACCGAGAGAAAGAAATGTCACGAAGAGTATGGCTGCCGCATTGTATCTCCCGCTTTTCAGCAGCAGGAGGCTACCCAGCGCCACACAGATAAACAGCCCCATAATATAATTGATTCCCAACGCCAGTGTGAAAATATTGAACGAATTTATTATGAATAGAATGACGGTAAAAAGAAGAATGGTTACGGCGTTGAAATAAAACAGAAGCCTCGCCTTTTGGCGTATCTCGAACGACACGCCCGTATAACGCCGAAGAAACGATGCAACAATTCGTTGTGCCATTACGCCTCCTGTACGTTCCTCATTTAAAAAATGACATTAGACAATAAATGGTATAACTACAACACTTCAATAGCTAAAATGCAAGATTTTATTTATTGAAGCATTCATGCGATATCACACCCTTTTTTTGCAACCGCAACGCCTGTCGTGTGTCCGTGTACATAACTACACGCCGGATTTTTCCCGCGCGGCACGACTCCATCATCGAGGATATCAATGACCATCGCAAACACTCAGGAACGCTTTTCGTCGTATTCACATTTACTCGGGGCGCTAATATCGGTTGCCGGTACTATTTTTTTGTGTGCATGCGCCGCAACACGCGGCATGTCCCCCACAACCGTGTTGATTTACGGGCTATCGCTCGTTTTTCTTTTTTCAGCAAGCAGCGTTTATCACGCCCGAAAGACCGAAGAGAACGGCACGTCGGTCTACCGAAAGCTTGACCATTTCGCGATATTCATACTGATCGCGGGGACCTACACACCGATGTGCGTCTTCTACCTGAACGGCGGATGGCGCATGGGCATCATCCTGGCGCAATGGTCGCTCGTTTTTGCCGGCATGTTCATCACGTTTTTTTATATCAACGCGCCGCGCGCGCTTACAACGGCGATCTACCTCGTTATGGGATGGCTCGCGCTGCTGCCCCTGCGACAGCTCTGGGGCGCCATGACGTCCCATACGCTTTTTCTGCTTTTCGGCGGCGGGGCCGCGTACACAATCGGCGCGATAATCTATGCGCTGAAAAAGCCGAATCCCCTGCCCGGAAAATTCGGCTTTCACGAAATATTCCATGTCTTTATCCTTGTCGGCGCCGGCATGCATTACGCGATGATTCTCGAGTCGGTTCTCGGAAGATAGTCACGCGCGTACGGGAGCAGAAGCCCCTTTGCGCAATGACACCCATGCATCGCACCGGCCATCACGCGTACTTTACCGTATTCGCCAAAGGGGATACAACACACGTTTTACAATTAAATCTTTTTTTCACAGATGAGGATGGTGGCTATCCCGAACGTCTTACTGAACTTTCTGCATGTAAATCCCTTCTTCGCAAACCTCTCGGCAAGTTCGCGCGGGTCGATGAACGTCGCGATAGTGCGCGAGAGGTAGCGGTACGCGGTGCGCTCCCCCGACACCAGCCATCCCACGAGGGGGAGGATTTTTTCCAGGTACAAAGAATACAGAAACCCGATTACCGGATTTTTCGGCCTCGTAAGCTCGAGGATCATAAGCACACCGCCGGATTCGAGCACACGGCGCGCTTCGTCGATGAAGTTATCGATATCGGGGATATTGCGGATGCCAAAGGCGATCGTAAGGATATCGAACGACACATCGGCGAACGGAAGCACGCTCGCGTCGGCAATGACGGCCGCCCCCCGGATGTTGCCCGCGTCAATACCGCGACGCACCATCTCCCCGCAGAAATCGAGCGAGACGGCTCTGACCCCTTGACGGTGCAAAATCCGCGAAAGATCGCCGGTCCCGCAACACAGGTCGAGCGCGCGCTTTCCTTTCATATCCCCCAACAACCGCATCGCGGAACGCCGCCACAGCCTGTCGATGCCGAACGAGAGTATCCTGTTCAGCCTGTCGTACGACGGCACAATCGACGTGAACATTGCGCGGATAAACCGCTTTTTCTCACGTGGGTCTGTATTGTTTATTTCATACCGAAGGCTTACCATCACTCGAAGCTCCTGATTACCGCATAGTCCGAATCACGCTGCACTGGAACCTTCCCGGCGTCCTTAATGATGGCGACAAGCTCATCGCGATTGGTTTTTGTGGCAATGCCGGTTGCCTTGACCACCACCTCCTCCGTAAGAACGCCGCCCATGTCGTTCGCCCCCATCGAGAGCGCAATCTGCGCAAGCTTGAGACCCTCGGTAAGCCAGCCAGATTGTAGAAAGACCACGTTATCGAGATAAATCCGCGCAACCGCGACCATCCTGAGAAAATCCATACCCGTCGCGGGAAGCGCGTCATCCATGCGCGTATTGCGCGGGGAAAACGACCACGGGATGAAAGCGCGGATAACGCCGGTTTCATCCTGCACGCCGCGGATGACATCGAGGTGTTCTATACGTTCTTCAAGGGTTTCACCGAGGCCATAGGTCATCGTCGCCGACGATTTCATGCCGAAATGCGCCAGCTCGCGAATTACGGCGCACCACTCGTCTTTTGTCAGCTTGCGCGGGCTTACAGTACGCCGTATCCTGTCCACAAGGATGTCCGAAGCGCCCGGCATGGAATCGAGCCCGGCGTCTTTCAATGCGGCGATCACCTGCCGCACCGTCAGGCCCTCTTTTTTCGCGAGATACACCGTTTCCGCCGGCGAAAACGAATGGATGTAGATATCGGGAAACGCGCCGCGAACCGCGCGCAGCATGCCGCAATAGCGCTGGAGGGTGTAATCAGGATGCAGCCCGCCCTGCAGCATAGCCTGCGTCCCGCCCGCCTCCACCAGCGTTGCCGTCTTTGCGAGAATCTCGTCAACGGACATATCGTATTTTTCAATGAACCCGGCGCGGGCGTGGTATGCGCAGAACGCGCACGCGGCCTCGCACACGTTTGTGAAATTGATAATACGGTCGACGATAAAGCCGACCGTGTCGTGCGGCCATATCATGCCGCGCCGGGCGTCGGCGCACATGCCGAGCTCAAGCAGGTCCCACGAGAAAAGGCGCACAGCCTCATCCCTGGCGACGCGCTCGCCCGCGAGTATTTTTTGCTTCAGATTGGTATCATCATTTTTCATATGCGATTCTCATTCCGGCTGCAGCCGCCCCGTTCGCCGGCGGCGCGCGATGGACGTTATGCGAAAAACGAAAGCGCGCTCACCGGCCGCATCAGGCCGAGCGCGGCGCCTTCTGAAAAGTAAAATTCAAGCGCCTTCTTCAGCTCATGGGTAAACTCGAACTTCAGCAGCGTATAGTACGTGTCGGCATCGTAGGCCACCTCGGGATACTTCTGCACGGCTTTTTGCAGCAGCGCCTGGCGCTCCGTGTGCAGGCATAACAGCGATTTTTTATACGAATCTGTCACCCGTGCGATATCCTCCCTGTGCGACGATACAATGTCCTTCCGCACGGTGAAAATCGCGAACACCACGGGATGGCCGGTTTTGCGCAGCCAGAGATCGCCAGGATCGTAGGTATACGGCACCGGCTCGGCGTCGGATCGTTCGCGCATGGCCTCGTTACCAATTACCAGCGCCGCGTCGATATCCTCGAGCGACGGCCGCGGGCTTGTCGGCAGGTATACCGGACGAATGCCGTAATGGCGTTCCAGCAGAATTTTCAGCAACGCAACCGAGGTCTGCGACGCGGACGAAAG
>DHPI01000006.1:6075-17291 GCA_002407865.1 Spirochaetia bacterium UBA5368 | reverse complement strand
CTATCGGCATGCGGCTTATAAGAATAACCGAGCGCACATATCCGATGGAGCTGAGGCAGAAATCGGGGAGGATAACAACGTCATCCTGCAAATCGGCGTATGCCGCCGCCGACACGGGACTCATACAGAGTTCGCCCGTTCCCATCATCCTGTTGAGATCGCTGGGATGGCCGGGAACGACCTCGATGCCGGGCAGCGGCTTTTTCTCCATCATATGATAATAAAATGGAAAGCAGTTCATGTAATTGATGTAGCCGATCCTCATATGTCCACCCCTTACGCCATGCCGTAGGATGCGTTGGTGCGCACGGGCATAAGGCCCGCATTTTCAATCAGGCGGCGAAGGTGCGTCTCCGAACCGAAATCCGGCGTTTGCGCCCCGGCCGCATGCACAACCTTTTCGTAGTGATACGTCGCGCCGATATCGTCGACGCCGAATTTCAACAGCACCTGCGCCATCTTTTCGCCGAGATACATCCACAGTCCCTTGATGTGCGGGATATTGTGCAGAAAAACGCGCGCCGTCGCGTAGATGCGTATATCGTCAAATCCTGTGCCGGCCCTCTGCTCGGCGATCGCCGTGTTTTCCCTGTGGAACGGGAGCGGCACAAAGGCCTTGAAGCCGCCCGTCTGGCTTTGCGCGTCGCGCAGCCTCGCGAGGTGGTCGACGATGTGACCGGCGCTCTCGATATGGTTAAAGAGCATGGTCGCGTTCGTCTTCAGTCCCGCCCGGTGCGCCGCCTGCATCACCTCGAGCCAGCGCGCCCCGGAAATTTTTTTGGGGGCTATGACGCCGCGAACGTCGGGCGAGAATATCTCCGCGCCGCCGCCCGGCAGCGCACCGAGCCCCGCGTCGATCATCATGCGGAAAAGCTCGTCAAGGGTGATGTTGCTTCTCCTCGCAAAATAATCGTACTCCGTCGCGGTAAACGCGACGACAAAAAGGTCTCCGCTGATTCGCTTGATGCGCCGCAGCATCTCGAGAAAATAGTCGAGCGTAAGATCGGGATTGAGCCCGCCGACGATATGCACCTCGTCGATGCCGAACGACACGGCGCGGCGGACCTTCTCTTCTATCTGGTCAAGTGTGAGGGTGTACGCGTCTGAATCGCCCGCGTCGCGCGAATAGGCGCAGAGCGGGCAGCGCAGCTCGCAGACGTTGGTATAGTTGAGATTCATGTTGACGCCGTAATAGGCGCGGGGGCCGTTGATTCTCGTGCGCACATAATCGGCGATTGTTCCAAGCTCCAGAATATCCGCCGTCGTCAGCATCGCCATCGCGTCGTCCGTTGACACGGGCTCGCCTTCAAGCACCTTTGCGGCTATGGCGCGCAGTGCGGGATTCTTATACGTGTTTAAATCCATGGAATTCACAGTTCGTCTCCCCATCCGCCGAAAAGCGAATGTTCTATGCCGAGGAGGTTCAGTATTTTTCCTGTAATAAAATTTATGATATCATCGATTGTACGCGGCTGCGTATAAAATCCGGGAACCGGCGGCACGATGTCCGCGCCGGCGCGCTTCACACGGAGCATGTTCTCAATGTGAACCAGGCTCAGCGGCGTCTCGCGCGGCACCAGTATGCACCGGCGCCCCTCCTTGAGGGCCACGTCGGCGGCGCGCAGGATAAGCGTTTCCGCGTATCCCGAGGCGATGCCCGCAAGGCTCTTCATCGAGCAGGGGGCTACAATCACCGCATCGCATCGGTAGCTGCCGCTGGCTGGCGGCGCGAACATATCGTCGTTGCGATATTCATGGAGCGATTGCGCGGGATACGAACATCCGCGGGAATCAAGCAGTCCCGCCATCGACCGCACATCGGCAGCCCCCGCAACCTCATGACGGATAACATCCCACGCCGAGGCCGATACGATCGACGATACGCTTTTCCCGCTTTTTAAAAGCTCCTCGATGAGGCGGATGCCGATGATGGAGCCGCTCGCCCCGGTGATGCCGACGATATACATGGACACTACTCTACCACCATTTCTGAAACACATCAATAAATGTGCCGACGAAAAGAATCGGCGAGACATAGCGGTTAATCTCAAAGAACTCAAGTATCGCCGTCTCGATATCCTGACGCCGCGCAAGCGTCTGCTGCCTGTAGAATATCAGCACGACGCACAGCACCGTCACCCAGTAGGCCGTGCCCCGCACAGTCAGTATACCGCCGCCAATCAGCGCCGCAAGTGAAACAACATAAAGCGCCAGCGATATTTTCAGCGCCTTTTCGCGGCCGTATTTCACCGGTATCGAGTGCAGATTTTCGCGCCTGTCGAATTCCATGTCCTGAATGGCATACACCACGTCGAGGCCGGCGATCCATGCCATGATGGCGACACCGAGCACGAACGGCGTCAGTTCGAACGACCCGCTGACGGCAAGATACCCGCCGATCGGGGCCGCCGCCTCGACAAATCCGAGATACAGGTGCGATCCGGCGCTGAAGCGCTTGAAATAGGAATACGTGAAAAGGAGTATAACCGCAACGAACGACAGGTAATAGCAGAGCGAATTGAGCATATACGACACGAAAATCAGCACCAGCGACGCGCCGGCGCCAAGCATCAGCACCTCTCCCCGTGTCGCTTCGCCGCGGGGCAAAAGCCGGTCTTTCGTGCGCGGGTTCTTCGCGTCGATATCCGCGTCGATAACACGGTTGAACGACATGCCCGCCACCCTCGCCGCGATGAGCGCGATGGTTACCCATACCCACGTAAGAATATCGCCACCCCCGGCAAAGAGCACACCCAGATACGCAAACGGCAGGGCGAAGAGCGTCTGCTCGATCATTATGAGTTCGGAAAATTTCTTAAAATCCATATTCATTCCATCTCTTCGTTACATAATTTTTCATGTCATCGGACATTTTGATTTCGTCGGGCCATGGCCGTCCCATGCCCTCTTCCCGCGTCTTTCGAGTAGCGTCAATGCCCATCTTTCCGCCGAAATTCGGATACGGCGCGGAATGATCGAGCGCGTCGAGCGGCCCTTCGGAGAGGATGATATCGCGGCGCGGATCCACGTTATTGAGAAGCTTCCATGCAACAGTGCTATAATCGCGCAGGTCGATGTCATTGTCGAAAACCGCGATGAATTTCGTCGGCGCCATCTGTCCGAGACCCCACAGCGCGCTTATTACCTTTTTCGCCTGGCCCGCATATTTTTTGTCGATGGATATCAACGCACAGTTATGGAACACGCCCTCCAGCGGGAGTTCCATATCGCTGATTTCAGGCAGCAGCATTTTTAAAAACGGCAGAAACAGCCGCTCGGTGACCTTCGCCATGTAGCAATCCTCCATGGGGGGTTTGCCGACAATCGTTGCAGGATACACGGCACCGCCGCGGCAGGTAATACACGTTATTTGAAATACAGGATACGTGTCCGCCGGCGAGTAAAATCCTGTGTGATCGCCGAACGGGCCCTCCGTCGTTTCATCACCCGGCTGTACATAGCCTTCAAGCACGAAATCCGATTCGGCGGGAACATATAGATCGACAGTTTTTCCTTTGACGATATCGATGGCCCGCGACTCAAGCCAGCCCGCGAACATCATCTCATCCACATCGGGCGGGAGCGGCGCGGTCGCCGCATAGGTTACCGACGGTATGCCCCCCAGCGCGACCGCAACATCCATCCGGCGTCCAAGCTTCTTGTATTTGTGGTAGTGGCGCGCGCCGTCCTTATTGTATTGCCAGTGCATGCCGGTCGAACGGCCGTCGAATTTTTGCATGCGGTACATGCCGGCGTTTTGCACGCCGGTTTCCGGATCCTTCGTGATAACGACAGGCAGTGTGATGAACGGCCCCCCGTCGCCCGGCCAGCAGGTGAGTATTGGAAGCATGTCCAGCAACGGCCCGCCAGTATACACCTTTTCCTGACACGGCGCCGACGATACATTTTTAGGCATAAGCGCGGCGATATCCTTCAGCGTCAGCAGCATCTTAATCTTATCGAGAATCCCCTTTGGCGGCTGCGTTTTCAGAAGCGATTCGAGCCTTCCGGCGATATCGTCAAAGCTTGCGCAGTGAAGGGCCATCTGCATGCGCCGATAGCTTCCGTAGGCGTTGATAAGCAGCGGGAACTGCGCACCCCTGACATTCTCGAAAAGGAGCGCCGGGCCGCCTGTCTTGCTTATACGGTCGGCTATTTCGGTAATTTCGAGTTTCGGATCGACCTCGGCGGCAATTCGCTTCAGTTCGCCAGCCGCCTCAAGCACATTTATGAATTCACTCAAATTTTTATATGGCATACTCGTCTTTCAGCTTCATCATGGATTTTTTCAACACCTGCAAAGGCTATCGGTATGCCTGTATTTTTCAATACATATTTTTACGTGCTATGTGGCTCTGACCCCCACAACTGCAAGACGCTCCCTGTATAATTCCTCATATGCTAAAAATCTTTTCACCCTTTCATCAAAGCTCTGCCCCAGATTTTCAAAGTAATTATGAATTGTAATTTTTACCTTCGGGACAAAATTTTCTTCAAGGTAAACCCTCAATGTTCCATATGCCGATTCACGTGGATCACGAATTGCACGTTTTCGAACAGGATTATACGCTATATACCACATTAACCAGAAAAAATAATTTTCCGGATCGCTGGACTCCTCAATAATTGTGCATTTAAATCGTTCATTCCAGAAAGGGCCTGTTCTTCCAGTCGTTCGATTGTATTTCTCGGCAATTCTGGCTTTGATATACTGCATAATTCTGGAAATTGTCTCTCCACCATCAACTGTTTTAATAACAAAATGAAAATGGTTTTCGACAAATTCAATCTGGATTAGCTGAAAATCATATTTCTCAAGCGCCTGGTTGATGGCCTCAACCGCCATATCCTTGACATAATTGGCGGATAATAAATCGCGAAGCTCAATGCAGCGGGAATAACAATGATACGTCACATCGGACAGGCATTTTCTCAACTCTCGGGGCATGGCAAACTCCTTATATCCATTTTTTAGTTTAACTTCATAAGGAGATACGATTGAGGAATCAGATTTATTAAACAAATTTGCCCTATGGCTCTGACCCCGAATCCCGAAACCATGCTCTGACCCTTCACTATTACTATTTTTCACCTGCCCCCACGCCGAAACCAATCATCAGCCGTTATCCTGTCTTCCAGCTTTTGATATGCTCTGACCCCAAGAACTGATGCAGCATAAAGTTCTTTAAAGACTTCGCTTCTTCATTTCGATTTCGAAGGCTCTGACCCTAAATCTCTCTGAAATTCAACCATGCTCAGCTATGCTCTGACCCCTATCTCCCCAGTGCGTCACAAAACATCGAGGCTCTGACCCCTTTACAAAAAAAGCCGCGCAAGTTGCGCGGCTTTTTTTCGCATTTGCTGTAAATAAAAAAGCTTAGAACTTCGCCTCAGTCTTGATCCATACAGTTTCGTTCTTGCCATTAACACCATCGGTATCTATTACTTCGTACAGGGCAAGCACGCGAACATTTTTGTTAAATGCATAACCGAGACCGGCTTCCCATGCCGTGGTATCAACATCTGAGCCGCCATCAGGCGAAGACGTACCCTGCGCATAACGGCCAACAACAAGCACCGGCGCGCCGACAAACTGATTCAGGTTGATGTGCGCCCAGATGTCGAGGAGGGTCGCTTCGTTATCGGCAACCCCTGCTTCCTGTTCTACCATCGTGTAGCTTGCGCCGACCTTGAACGTCTTGTCGCTCCAGCCTACGATGCCGCCATACATTGAGAGGCTGTCGCCAACAACATTAGTGCCAGGAGCATTCGCTTTGTCGAGTTTCTTGTAAAATCCCGACAGGAAGAGGCCCTGGAACGGCGTTACCGTAAGCATTCCGTGATACGCCTTGCTGTTGTCACCCTCTGCCTCATTAAAGCCGTTTGAGTAGCCTTCGCCGTTCGCATACAATCCGGTAAGCGTTACCATCTTCATCACTTCAACGCTGGCAAGAAGGCCCATGTCGGCGGTAGGATCAAGTGTTATTCCTATTAACGCCTTCGAGTTGTCAAAGTAGTTGTTGTGAATCCAGCGATAGTCGCTCTTGCTGTCGATAAGCCCCGCTATCGGCGTGCCAACCAGGCCGTACTGCACGGTAACAGTCACCGGATCGAAGCTCTTCTTCATCTGCAAGTAAGCGTTCTTAAAAAACACCTGATTCGTGCCGCCATTAACGTCTGTGGTCAGCTTAACGCTCCACACGTCGTTGAACTGCTTGGCCCACGTGAGGTACACCCGGTTAATTGCAAAATGGTTTGTATTTTTTGATGCTGCATTCTCATTATCCATGTCCTTCTGCCACCAGATGTACGCCACGCCCGAAAGATCCATCGCGGGCTTCACTTCTTCGGCCTTGGGGGCTTCCTGCGCAAACGCGGCGCCGGCCGCCATGAAGATGCCCATTACGAGAAGCGCGATAAACTTTTTAGACTTCATGTTATAAATCCTCCTCACAGATTTTTGTTATAATAGTACGTTTGTACTGCGTACCCTATTGAGATGCAGCCAAACAATATCGATGCGAATAAATCATGTCAATGTTTAAATCATATAAAGAGTAAATAAATTTTTGATACAGCGGCGTGTGCCTATGCAATATTTCATATACGTTATTGTTGAGAAACTGCATATCAATTTTGCACATATGCCGGCCGCACCCCCTGCCGCTGGCAAAAAGCCGAATGCGGGCTCAGTGCAAAAAACCTTGACATCCGTCGCGTCATTGCTATATGGAAGGCATCGCGCTACGGATGTTTTTTCGCGCATCGGCGGTGGCGTGCTATTGTATCCACAGAGGCATTGCGCTTTTTGCCCGTCTTCAGGGAAGAGGCCTATATACCGGAGTAACAGAGAGTAACGGAATGGAATGCGATTGCGGCGGCATCCTCATCGAGGGGAAAAGCTGCTATACCATGAGCAATGACAATTTCTTCATCGTCATCGAAAACATCCCGGCGTTTCAATGTACGCGCTGCGGCAAGGTGCTTTTCAAGGATGAAATTGTTGACAGAATAAAAAAGCTCACGCACAGAATTGACAGAGAAACCGAAGAAATTATCACCGGACGAAGTTCAATCCACTCATACGATTATTGAGCGCCGTTGAGCTTCCCGCGCCGTCAACAGGAGAAAACAATGAGAGTTAGATTCGCCCCGAGTCCCACCGGGTTTCTGCATATAGGCAACGCGCGCACCGCGATATGCAATTTTGTGATCGCGAAAAAATTCGACGCTACACTGGTGCTCCGCGTCGAGGACACCGACATGGAGCGCAGCACCAGGGAGTCCGAAATTTCCATACTTAACGATCTTAAGTGGCTGGGCATCGAGTGGAACGAGGGCCCCGACATCGGCGGCGACTACGGTCCCTATCGCCAGTCCGACCGTTTCGATATTTACAGGGAGTATACCGACAGGCTTTTGCGCAGCGGCAACGCATACCACTGCTATTGTTCGCCCGAAGATCTCGACGCAATGCGCGCCGATGCGGCGGAGCAAAACCGTCCCTTCGCATATCCCGGCAAATGCCGCAATTTGTCCGACGCCGATAAAAAGCGCTTCGAAGCCGAGGGCCGCACGCCCACTGTGCGGTTCAGGGTGCCCGACGGCGAAACCATCGTGGTAAACGACCTCATCAAGGGGCGGGTGGTTTTCGGCAGCGAAAACATCGGCGGCGATTTTATCATCGTGCGCTCCGACGGCACGCCCATCTACAACTACATTGTCATCATCGACGACGCCCTCATGAAGATCACCCATGTGATCCGCGGCGAAGACCATCTCCCGAACACGCCCAAGCAGGTGCTCATATCCAGGGCGCTTGGCCTTCCGGAGCCCGAGTACGCGCATCTCGCGCTGGTGCTTGGCCCCGACCGCTCGAAGCTCTCGAAGCGCCACGGCATCACCTCCGTGGAAATGTACCGCAGGGAGGGCTACCTGCCCGACGCGCTGTTTAATTATCTCGCGATGCTCGGCTGGGCCGCCGAATCGGGGGAGGAGATTCTTTCGCCGGACCGGATTGCACGAGAGATCCAGATCGGCAACCTCGCGAAGAGCGCGGCAATCTTCGATTTCCAGAAGCTCAAATGGATGAACGGCATGTATATCCGCAGCTACCCCCTCTCGGCAATTAC
Source organism: Spirochaetia bacterium UBA5368 (assembly GCA_002407865.1). Lineage (GTDB taxonomy): Bacteria > Spirochaetota > UBA4802 > UBA4802 > UBA5368 > UBA5368. The sequence goes on along the minus strand of DHPI01000006.1, from coordinate 9,159 downwards.
CGATCTTTTTATTCCCTACCTCCGCGACGCGGGATACCCCGTCGACAGCATGGACCGGGGATGGCTCGAGCGCGTCATCGACCTGGTGCGCGGCAACTGCGAGGTGCTTTCCGATATCGCCGGGCACGCCGCCATGTTCATGAACGATATCGTCGAGCCGGACGCCGACGCCGTGGCGATGCTTCGCGACGACGACTCGAAAAAAATCATCGACGAGGCGTACCGTCTCATCCGCTCCGAGCTTACCGCCGACAACTTCGCCTCCGAGCTGGTCGGCAAAATAAAGGCATCCACATCACTCAAGGGGAAAAAACTTTTCATGCCGGTACGCGCTATCCTGACCGGATCGCAGCACGGCCCGGAGCTCGACCAGGCAATTCCGCTCATCGGTTTCGAGCGCTGTAAAAAGAGAATTGAATATATCTACGAGAAGAGCCGGTAAAAGCGATGGAAATAAAGAGCGAGTGGGATATTCTCGCAAAAATAAAATCGGCCATTGACACGAGGGGCGTTCGCAAACCGCCCCGTCTTATTATGGGCATCGGCGACGACTGCGCCGTGTTCGAGGTGAACGGCGACAGGTACGGCCTCATTACCACGGACATCAGCATTGAAGACAGGCACTTCCGCCGCGCCCTCTCGTCGCCGCAGGATATCGGATTCAAGGCGATGATGAGCAACATCTCGGATATCGCGTCGATGGGCGGGGCCGCACAGTACGCCTTCATCTCCATCGGGATACCGCAATCGTGCGCCGAAGAATACGTGCTGGCGCTCTACGACGGAATGATAGACGCGGCAAACATGGCCGGCGTGGCCCTGGCCGGCGGCGACATATCGAAATCGGCGCACCTGGTGCTTAACATCGCGCTGTACGGCGAAGCGCGGAAACGGCATCTCACGACACGCTCCGGCGCGAAGCCGGGCGACATTATATACCTCACGGGCGCCCTTGGCGATTCGCGCGCGGGCCTCGAAATTCTGCTCTCGGGCGAAACATCGGCTGCGGACCGCTATCCCGCATTGATGGAAAAACACAACAGGCCCGTCGCGCGTTTCGGCATCGTAACTGAAATTATACAGATGTTCAATCCCACATCGATGATCGACGTGTCCGACGGCGTACTCTCCGAACTGTGGCACATCTGCGAGGAAAGCAAATGCGGCTTTAGACTCATCGAGGATAAAATCCCCCTCTCCGCGGATCTCAGACGCTACGCGGCGGAGAAAAACCGCGGCCCGCTCGACTATGCGTTACACAGCGGCGAGGAGTACGAGTTGCTGTTTACATCGCCAAAAGACATTACCAGAACAATGAGCGTGAATATAAATAAAATACCCGTCACCGTCATCGGCTCTATAACTGAAAAAGGCTTTGTCACCGTGCGCAACAGCAGGGAGGCGGAAGCGCCCATCAGCGGATTCGACCACTTCAAGGAGCAATGACCCTATGAAATTCATCACGCGATATGCGCCGCTTTTCATTCTCCCGCTGCTCGTGCTCTGCGGCGCGGCGCCGGGCGCCATCCCATCCGGCCAGTGGGAATACAGGCTCCTGGCCAACGGCGTGCAGGTGGGCCGGGCAATCCTCTCGAACCGCGCGTCCAACGGCAATTACGTAATCACCTCCGAACTGCGCATGGACATGGGACGCATCGGCAATATCTCGCGCCAGATCGTCACGGAAACAACTGATTTCAGGCCGGTAAAGCTCGAGTCGTACACCACGCTGCTCAACAACGGCAAAAAGCAGACAATCGATACTGTCGCGGAATTCAACGGGCAGACCGTCACCGTGCGCGCGGGAGACAAAACAAGCGCCCTCACCCTCAGGGGAAATTTCGTATTGGATGGAAATTATTTTATCGCCTCGATGATCGGCGCGGGTTTTCGCAGGGGATTTGAAACGAAGGCGCTCATCTACGATCCTACGATCGAGCTCGAAACGCTTATTCCCGTAACCACCAGGGTAATCGGGATGGAGGATGTCGTCCTTGGCGGAAAGACCGTCCGCCTTATGCACATCACCCAATCGATCGACAACGTGAAAAGCGCCGATTCGTATCTCGACGAGAAAGGCGTGCTGGTGCGCGCCGTAATTCAGATGATGAACATCACCATCGAGCTCGTCAGGGAATAGGCCGGGGATGATATGCGAAAAAGCGCCGCGGTATTCCTGAGCGCCTTCACCGTGTGCGCGTGCCTGGCGCCGACCGCCCCCATACACGCCGCCGACACGTTCGATGCGTCGCTTTTTTCCGTGAAGCTCAGCGGCCCGGGGAGCGGGCTGATTTTAAAAAACGCGGCATCCACGTTTGTAATTTCATCATCTGAAGACGCCTTCACCCTGCCGAACACGCCGTTTCAGCGCGTCAGCGCCTCGTATGCGCGCGGCGGCAGGCGCTATATTTGCCTTGTTACGGGGCCCGCTCGCGGCGTGCAGGATGCGCCGTCGCGCGGCGACCTCGACGATACGGCGTTTCTGAATCTCGACAGCGGTATTATCCAAAAACTTTCTGAAAATTTTTCCGGAGAAAGCGACAAAATCGCGGCGGTCGAACGCTTTGTATACCGCTACATACACGACAAAACTCTTGGCATCCCAATACTGCCTGCCGAGAAAATCGCACAGGAACGGGCGGGCGATTGCACCGAGCATTCGGTGCTCACCGTGGCGCTTCTGCGGTCGCTCGGCATCCCGGCGCGCGCGGTGGTCGGCATGATATTCACGGAGGAATTCGGCGGCCTGCGCAACGTGTTCGTGTTTCACATGTGGGTGGAGGCGTATCGTAACGGCGCGTGGGTGATGGTCGATTCCACCAGGCCGGGCGGCGTTCACCCGAACAGGTACATCGCCTTCGCGCGCCATCATCTCCAGACCGGAATGCCCCTTTCGTACCTCAGGACGGTGGCTTCCATAAAAAACCTTACGGTCGCGTACAACGAAACGGCGCGGTGATGCCGCGCGCCCGTATCACCGCTTCCATCCCGTTTTCGCCGCAAGCCTGTTGAACACAAATGTTATCTCTTTCACGCGAAGCGCATAGCACACGGCGAAGTATGCGCCTCCGCCGGCAAGCACAA
>DHPI01000006.1:0-5991 GCA_002407865.1 Spirochaetia bacterium UBA5368 | reverse complement strand
CGCGCCTCCGCCGGCAAGCACAATGGCGCACAGCCGAAGCAGTCTTCCGCGAAACGGGCCGTGTAGCCAGTCCCCGCCCGAGGCAATGGCGATAATGACAAGCGCCATTACGAGGCTCGCGGCGCAGTATTTGCATATCGGGACTGCCAGTTCGCGCGCCGATAGCCTGCCGATTTTTTTCTGAAGCCAGACCACCAGAATCAGCATCTGTACGGCAGCCGAAATCGAATTCGCGAGCGACAGCCCCGCGTGTTTCAGCGGCGTCTGCATAAGGATGCACCCGGCGGTGATGTTCAGCACAAACGAGATCGCGGAGGTGATCACGGGAATCCTCGTATCCTTGAGCGAGTAAAACGTCGGCGTGGTAATCCTCAGTATCGCGACCGGGCCTATGCCGATGCTGGCGTACAGCAAGGCCTTCGCCGTCATCTGCACGTGGTAGTCGGTAAACGCGCCGCGCATAAAGAGCACCGACACCACGGGAACGCCCGCCGCCATCAGCGCGACCGCCGCCGGGATTGCCATGAAAAGCGAGGCGTTGACCGATCCCAGATAGATTCTTTTCAGCGCGGCGGTATCGTCCAACGCCGTGACGCGCGACATCTCGGGCAGTATTACGTTACCGATGGAAACGATGAATACCCCAAGCACAATTTCGGTCAGCCTGTCGCAGTAATAGAGATACGAAATGCTCCCCGACGGCAGCATCGACGCAAGCACGGTGCTCATGAAAATATTGATCTGGTATATCGCGATACCGAACACGGCGGGGCCTATCATTTTAAATATCTTCCGTATTCCGGGATGCGTAAAATCGACGGAGATTTTCATTCGGAACCCGGACTTGATCAGGTAGGGAATCTGGAGCGCCGTTTGCAGCACCCCGCCGAGAATGACGCCCCACGCGAGGCCGTACAGCGGCTCGCTGAAAAATTTTCCAAACAGCACGGCCCCGGTAATAAACCCGACGTTGAGCAGCACCGGTGAAAACGACGGCGCAAAAAAATAATTGTGCGAATTCAGCACCCCCATGGCGAACGCCACGACGCCCACAAAAAAGAGATAGGGAAACATTACGCGGTTGAGGCCAATTGTCAGCCGCAGCGTCGCCTCGTCGGTAAAGCCGTACGCGAACATGCGCACAATTTCCGGAGAAAAAACGATGCCGAGCGTGACAAGCGAAAAAAGTATCACCACGAGGATCGAGAGCGTCTTCTGCGCCAGCTCGAGGGCGTCTTTTTCGCCCTTGATGACCAGATATTCGGTATACACCGGAATGAACGATATTGTGAGCGCGCCCTCCGCCACGAGCCGCCGCAGCAGGTTCGGGATTCGAAACGCGACAAAAAATCCGTCGAGCGACGCCGACGCGCCGAAATAGCCGGCGACAATCATATCGCGGACAAAGCCCATTATCCTGCTGATAAGCGTGGAAAGCGCGACAATCCCGGTTGAGCGGATTAATGATGACTTTGCCATAATTGCGCCTGAGTAATGAGGAATTTCCGTTACGTCAAATACTTAATGAATCACATGCATGATTTTATTCGTTTTCACATGAACGCGGTCACGCGGCTGCCGGCAAGCGCCCCCGTATCGAAGGTTATTATCTTGACAAAAGCCGACGATCCGGATGAAATCATGGCCGGAAAAGGAAATGTATCGATACGTCATAGACGCATGAAACACCGAAGGGAGGATAATGCAATCATGAACAATCCGGTCGATGCGCAATCGTCACGCGTACGCCGAACCGGAGGCCCGCAATACAGCGCAAAGTCAGTCATATTCGCTTCGGCGCTGTGTCTGACATTCGCACTGGCGCAGCAGACAGCCACCGCCGGATATTTCGAAGACGGCAGCCGGTATTATATCTACAAGAACTACGATAAGGCGCGCGAACTGTTTTTAAAGGCCGGCGAGCTTAACAACGACGGCAACGCCTACTATTTTCTCGGCGAGATAGAAAAAAACGCGGCCAATTACAATGGCGCGCTCGACTATTACCGCATCGCCATTACGAAAAAAATCACTCGAAAATACCTGAATCTCGCATACTGGAACATCATCATTCTGCTCGAGCAGAAGGGCGATTACGACGGCATGGTGCAGACATGCAGGGAGCTCTATGACAGGCTGGGCGATTCGGGCGCGAAAACGAAGGTGGAGTCGCTCATTAACAAAATGCTGTGGACGGAAAACCAGCAGGCGAAAGACGAATACCAGAAGGGGATAGAGTACAAGAAAAAAGAGGCCTACGACGACGCGATGACGGCGTTCAGAAGCGCCCTGCAAACCGATTCGTCGTTTCTCGCCCCGAAATTCGAGATCGGCATCATCGAACTCAAAAACGGCAATACCGGCAGCGCGACGCGGTACCTCGGCGAGGTTGCGGAAAAAATCCCGTATTACGGAGAGGTACACCTGCTGCTGGGCGATATCTACTTCCAGAAAGGGTACTACCTTGACGCCATATTCCATTTCCAGAAATCCCGCGAGCTTGGATTTCTCGACAGCGGCACGCGGTATCTCACCTTTATGAAAAGCGCAACGTCGTACTACAACACCGGCGATTATGCGCAGGCGAAGGAGAACCTGAACGAGGCGCTTGCAATCAACAAAAAATCGCTGGAAACGCTGCTGCTGCTCTCCGCGATTTCGATCAAACAGGAAAAATACGATGACGCGCTGAAGTCCCTCGAATCCGCCAGAAAGATCGAGCCCGACAATCCCGAGATACTCTTTCAGATCGGCAGCATACACTACAGAATGAACAATCCCCGCTACGCCGAATACTTCGACAATCTCTTTGACACAACGGTATCGTCCGAAACGCGCGAGGCGCCGCCGAAATACCTCAAAGCGTTTTCGCTTCTCGCGAAATACCATTATGAAAAAGGGCAGTATCAAAGAACAGAAAAAATACTGACCGCCTTCGAGGGGTCATCCTCCACATACGAAACGACGCTGCTTCTCGCGAAAACATACTATCGCCTTGGCAACGACAATAAATCGATCGAGACCTTCGAAAAAATTTCGTTATCGTCGGACGATGACCGCTATATCCTCTGCCAGCTGTACGCGCGAAACGGGATGCGGGAAAAGGCGAAAGCCATTCTCGCTTCCCTCATAAACAACGAAACCTGCGCAAAAAAGGCAAAAAACGATCCTGATCTAAAAAACATCCTCAATGAAATCGAGAGCGAGAAGAGCGGGGTTGACACCAAAAATTGATCGCAAAGTAAGCCCGACAGCGGCGTGCGCGGCCGCAATGGCCGTATCCGCGGCGCTCATAGCGACAAATATTTTTTTCGCGCACCATGACGCCGCAACCGTGATCGCCTGTATCGCAGGCTCGGTTTTCTACTGCGTCGCGTACGGTGCGCCATCGGTCGGGGCGCAGTCCGGCGGCTCGTACATTATCACGGGAGAAGCCGCCGCATGGACCGCCGGAGCGCTCATGACGGTCATGCTGTTCGCAACGGCGCCGGCGGCGATATTTATCACGGGCGCGGCGTTCCTTATGCTCTACCTTCTGTATACCGGATATTATCTCAACCTTGCCGTCCGCCAGCAGGCGCACGCGGGTCTTGCCGCCGGATCAATCCTTGCCGTGTTTCTTTTTTTTATCGCGTTTTATGACAGTTCGTTCAACCATGAAGGCGCCGTATCGCTCTTCGCGGGAATTAAGGCGCGGCCCTTTGTGCGCGCATGGCCAGCCGCCGTCTTTTCCGCAATTTCGTGCGGCATGCTCGCGTTCGCGATTTTTGCGCGCCACGAAATACGGCTGGCGACGCATGGGCGGTTTTACTGCGAGGGCGGCGGCTTCATGCATGCCAGAACCCGCCTCCTGTATCTTTGCGCGAAAGGCGCCGCGTCATCATGCGCGGTCTTTCTCATCGGGTGGCTGGGCGGCGGCGTCGGCCTGCTCTACGACAGGCGCGCGCCGTATCGCTCCCGCGTTGTCATTGACATCGGCTCTACCATCGCGTATACGCAAGTATTGCTGCTGGCAGGCGCCGTTGTCCCCGATACCATTGTTGTCAGTATCGCGATCATAGTCTCCTCGGCGCGTGGGATGCGCCGTCAGGCATATCACGGGGCACCGGTATATGATTGAGCTGCGAGACATATCGCTGACATTTCGGGATGTTCCCGTTTTTGCCTCCCTCTCGCTTTCGTTCGACGCCGGCTCGATCTGCGGGATCATCGGCCCCTCGGGGGCCGGGAAGTCTATGCTGCTGAACATCATAACCGGCAGTGTGCATCCGCAATCGGGGCAAGTGCTGCTCGGCGGGCTTCCCCTCCCGGCGCACGCGACCCGCGCACGGGCCCGCGCCATTGCGGCATGTAACGGCGCGCGTCCCGGCAATCCGCACGATACGGTGCGCGAATTCCTCCTCCTGGCGCGAATGCCCCACAAGAAGTTTCTGTCGCCCTTTTCAGACTACGATTACCAGGTTGTCGATGATTATCTCGATGCGTTCGGGCTGCGCGATTTCGCGAATGAAACGCTCGGCGGACTTTCCGGCTGCACGCTGCGCAAAGCGGGACTGGCACACGCGTTTATCGGGGAGCCGGATGTTCTGCTCCTCGACGACCCCACCTCGGGCCTCGACATGTCCTCAATTGCGCAGATGCAGCGTGCGCTCTCCCGTTTCACGATGCGCGGCAAAAGGATCGCCGTGGCCGCGTCGAACGATTTGAATTTTATCGCGCAGACCGCCGACCGCGCAATACTGCTTTCGCGCGGCGCGGTTGCACTCGACGCAACGCCCGAAGCGCTCGACGCCGCGATCATCAAAAAATATTTCAATGCCGACGTGCTGGTTTCAAGGAATATTTACAACGGCAAGCCGGAGTTCCACCTCTTCCCGGCGACATAAATCGGAGCGGGGCGAACGACATTACGTATAAAAGCGAAGCTTCATCTTTCCTTCCTCGAAGCTCTGAATGAATATAAAATATTCATAGAGATCGAGCTGTTCAATCGTCTTGACGAGTTCGGGACGCATATTCAACAGCAGCACCCTTTTGCCCCTGTTTTTCGCGCTCACCGACACTTCCATGAGCGCATTGATACCCGACGAGGTAACAACGCCCGCCTTTGCCATGTCGATGATAATATTGCTTTTCTGCGCAATATCGTCCACGAGAAGCCCCAGTTCCCTCGAATTGAGGCTGGAAACCGTCCCGGAAATATGGACGATCCTTATATTTTCGCGATCTTCAAGCGTATAATTCAGATCCATTGTCCCGCATTCAGGGCACGCCACATACCGCGTGCATCCCCGTTAAAGTTTCGACACCACATCAATAATAAGATCGTCGTCGACAGTCCTATCATACACGGGCCGGCCAACGCCGTCAAGCAGCACGCACAGAATACGGCCTCCCCTGTTCTTCTTATCGAACATCATGTGCTGTAGAATACCATCGGCGTCGAGCCGCATGCCGCTTTTCGCAAGGCCGTAGCGCTCGATCAACGCAATCGCCATGTCCGATTCATCGTCGGAAAGCATTCCCATCCGCCTGGAAATCTCGATCTCCGCCTTCAACCCTACGGCGACCGCTTCCCCGTGAGATATGCCGCTGTATTCGTAGAACGATTCGATAGCGTGCCCCACGGTATGGCCGAAATTCAATATGCTGCGGAGGCCGCCCTCCCGCTCGTCCCGGGCGACAATCGACGATTTAAACAGCGCAGAACGGTACACGATCTCCTTCAAAACGTCCGCATCACACAGGCCGTGAAGATCATGCGCCTGAAAGATTTTCAGGATGTCAGCGTCGCCGATAAATCCATGTTTTAACACCTCGGTAAGCCCGTTCTTCTGTTCGCGCTCGGGCAGCGTGGCCAGAAAGCGCACATCCGAAACCACAAGCGCCGGCTGATGAAAGGCGCCGACGATGTTTTTTCCCCTCCCGATATTGACCGCCACCTTACCGCCGATACTCGAATCGACCATCGCGAGCAGCGTTGTAGGCGCA